>NZ_AUJR01000041.1 GCF_000424325.1 [Clostridium] clostridioforme AGR2157 | reverse complement strand
TTACATTCATGAATCTGGAATAGTCTGCTTTGGAGTAGGAACAGGCATAATAAAAAGCAGTCAGTGACTTTTGGGTGATGGCAGACAAAAAATGTCGGTAGAGGGAACGGATGGAATCCGCCGACTCCATGGCAAGTATGGATAAAGCCAGTAGAAATAAAGTCTCCGCGGTAGGGGAAGAAAACGTTTTAAAATAGATGGAAAAATATTGATGAAGTCTACCAATCAGGTTCTTTTCGTTGTATAATGAGTTTGTCGTACAGGGTCACTTTCCTTTGTATATTTTGTTGGCAAACTAATTATACACCAAAGTGTCCTGTACGATATTTTTTTTCTTAAAAAGTTATAAAGTCGTGTATCTGGCACATCTGCGAAAAAGAACATATCGCAGTTTATGTTCATCTGTAATTTATGGTCCAAATGCTGCTGGAAAGACCAATATTATAGTTACAGATGGAATTATGATAAAATATACTTGCTGGATCTGCGGCATTTGCCGTGTAGAGTTGTCCACAATGGACGGTTTCTTCAAAGCTTTGAGAGACCGCTATCCAATGAAGATATCGCTGGTTTCCGAACTATAAACTGGTTAGAGGAGTTGATTGAAAATGAAGATGCCAGAAAATATAGAACCCGTCATGTTTGCGCCCTGTGGGATGAACTGCCTGGTTTGTTATAAGCATTGCTATCATAAAAAGCCATGCGCAGGCTGTTTGAAAAGTGACCAGGGAAAACCAGAGTACTGCAGAAAGTGCAGGATAAAGGATTGTGTGGTGGAGCGGCAGATTACATATTGTTTTGAATGCCCTGAATATCCCTGTAAGCAGATAAAACGGTTGGAAAAAAGTTATAATACCCGCTACCATGCCAGCTTGATGGGAAATAGCAAAATGGTAAAAGAACAGGGAATGGCTGTATTTCTGGCACAGCAAAAAGAAAAATATACCTGCCAGGAATGTGGAGGAATTATTTCAATCCATGATGCAGAGTGCAGTGAGTGCCAGTGGAAAATGTGATAAGGAGAAAATGCCCATGGTAAAGAAGATGCGCTGTTGGTACCATATGCTCAGATTGTGAGTATTATCCGGCGGATTGCCGGGGAAGCGGGGAGATAAAAGGCAAAGTATTCTGGCTGGAATATACAGGAGAAAGCTGCTGTGACATTTATGAATGCTGCATCAATCAAAGAAAATACGGGCATTGCGGTCAATGTGAGGAATTGCCATGCAGCCACTATATGGCCCGACAAAAACAAGGGAAGAAAATAAAGCCGACCACTCTATGCAGATGAAGAATTCTGTTGCTTATGTTCGGAAAATACAAACTGTGCAGGCTGTAATTCCGGGGAATGTGCGGATAAAGACTGGTGTGAGAACAGAAAATGTTCATTGGAAAAGGGAATTGGACATTGTTATACGTGTGATGAAGACTGCCAGAAAGGTTTATTAACCAAGATAAAGCCATATGCGTTTAACCTGTTTGCAAAAAGGTATGGAGAAAAGCAGCTTTTAGACTGCCTGGAAGTAAAATACTCCGTGACCGTCAAGACCGGCTACAATCCGTTCCGCTTGCGGGAGGACGGTATTCAGGTCTATACTGTACCAAGCATGGGCGCATTAAATTGGCGGTTACAAGAATATTGGCATCCTGTACGATCTCTATTGTGGCGTTTACTATCGGTATCACGTTCCATCTGCTGATTTCAAATCTGGCATTTGGAACGAACTGCTTGAAAACATCTCTGCAAATGCTGTTTTCAGATATCAATCTGCCGAACATCAATTTAGGCGTTATCGGTGTTGCTGATTTCCATTGTGGTAATTCTTATTCCCATTTTTTCCTATACGGCGTTAGACGTGAACTGGATTTCCTCTGTTCTTCCATCCGCAGGTATTGGTATGCAAAACAACTTAGTGTATTTGACCAGGGTATAATAATTGGACACTCAAGAATGGAGCCAACCTACACAAAACCGCCGCTGTTGGGCAACTCAAAGCGGCAGTTTTTTACGCGATATGGCCGGGGTCTGCTGGGGGCCACCCTGCTTTGGTTGACAAGGCGGTCCCCAGCAGACCCCGGCCATTCCTCCCGAAAAGTCAGAATTATCGCATAGCAACTTTGAGACAAAATGTCCCACTGGTCCTGGCCGGCGCGGGCCACTATCTGGTAGGCGGCTGCGTGCGGGACTGGAGCGGGTGCCGAGCGGGGAGACGCCAAACAACCGGGAGACGTTGATGAAGCTCCTCGGCCGCAAACAGCCGGAGGACCCTACTCCTCCGCCAGCTGGATGAAGGTCTCCATCTCCCGGGTCTTCCAGCGGTCCTTGCGGTAAAAGATCTGGCGGTACATGGACAGGTGAAAGCCCTGGACCCGGACTTCCTCCAGCTTCCCCTCCCGGACGCCCCGCTCCACCATAAACCGGGGCAGAAAGGATATCCCCTGGCTCACCTCCAGCATCCGCAGGAGCAGCGCGGTATCCCCGGTCTCCAGGAACGGAGTGACCGACAGGTTGTGGGAGGCCAGCTTGACGTCCAGCGCCCGCCGGTAGTTGGCGTCCCGCTCGGTGAGGAAAAAGGGCAGGTGCAGCAGCCCGGACAGATCCATCGCCCCCTGGCCGCCGATCCCCAGGGAGGCGGAGGCCACAAAGACGATCTCCTCCTTCTGCTCCAGCGTCTTGCACCAGAGATTGTTGTACCTGGGCGCGTCCAGGATATAGACCAGGTCCAGCGCGCCCCGCTCCATCTTTTCAATCAGCTCCTCCGGGGAGCCGGTGGTGATCTGAACCGCGGCCCTGGGGTGCAGGGCGCGAAAACGGGTCAGGATGCCGGGCAGCTTGGCCATGCACAGGGAATCAATGACCCCCAGATGCAGGTTCCCCCGCAGCTCCTCCGTCCCGGACACGGAGAGCTTAATTTTGTTGACCTCGTAGAGCACGGCACAGGCCCCGGACAGAAACTGTTCCCCCGCCCCGGTGAGGACGACCTGCCGCCCCACCCGGTCGAACAGCTGCGTGTTCAGCTCCTTCTCCAGCAGCCGGATCTGCACCGTCACCGCCGATTGGGAGTAGCCCAGGCTGTCTGCCGCCTTGGAAAAGCTCTTCATCTGCGCGGCCCGGACAAAGGTATTGATTTGACGCAGTTCCATGATGGCTTCCCTCCGGATTATAGTTGAATTTTTTTCAACCGTTTTATGAATTATATGAATTTGCATAAATATATAGGGTATGTTATACTAAAATCATCCACTGGTCAAGGAAAAAATTGGCCAAATAAAACGGAGGTAGTTGTGTTATGGAAAAGAAATCGTTTAAGCTCGGCCTTCTTCCCAAAATTCTGATTGCAATCGTTGTTGGTATCCTGATCGGTCAATTTCTGCCCGTGTGGTTCTGCCGCATCATCGTAACGGCATCCGGCATTTTCAGCACCTTTTTGAAGTTCATCATCCCGCTGATGATCGTGGCCTATGTGACCATGGGCATCGCCGACCTGAAGAGCGGGGCGGGCAAGCTGCTGCTGATTACCGTGGCCCTGGCCTACACATCCACCCTGATCTTCGGCTCAGCCTCCTACCTGGTCGCCTCCAGCCTCTTTCCCCACTTTATGAGCGAAGGGGCCATGGAACAGATCGCCGCCACCGCCGGCGTGTCCCTGGACAGCTACCTCTCCATCACCATCCCGCCCCTGCTGGACACCCTGTCCGCCGTGGTGCTCGCCTTTGTGCTGGGGCTGTGCCTGTCCATGCTGCGGGGCAAGACCATCAGCAATACCCTCTATGAGTGCATGAAGGACTTCTCCGGCATCATCGACAAGGTCCTCCACGCCGTGATCATCCCGCTGCTGCCCCTCTACATCTGCGGCACCTTTGTAGACATGACCAAGTCCGGAAAGACCTTCGCCATCCTCAGCGTGCTGTGGAAGGTGTTCCTGGTGGTCATCCTGATGCACCTGATCTGCATCTGCATCCAGTTCGTCGTCGCCGGTGCCATCAGCCACAAGAACCCCGTCCAGCTCATCCGCAACCAGATTCCCGGCTACGCCACCGCCATCGGCACCCAGTCCTCCGCCGCCACCATCCCGGTGAACCTGCAGTGCGCCGCCAAGGACGGCGTCTCCGAGCAGATCCGCAACTTCGTGGTGCCCCTGTGCGCCAACATCCACATGGCCGGCTCCATGATCACCATCACCGCCTGCGCCACCGCCGTGTGCCTGATGAACCGCCTGCCTATCAGCCTGGGCGTCGTCATCCCCTTTATCATGACCCTGGGCATTGCCATGGTCGCCTCCCCCGGCGCCCCCGGCGGCTCCATTATGACCGCCCTGCCCTTCCTGTACATGATCTTCGGCGCGGAGGCCGGCGACCCCAACGGTCCCATCTGCGCCATCATGGTGGCGCTGTACATCACCCAGGACTCCTTCGGCACCGCCTGCAACGTCTCCGGTGACAACGCCATCGGCGTGATCGTGGAGTCCATCTACCAGAAGTTCATCACCGGCGCCAGGCCCGCTAAGGCCGGGAGGGCCTGAGATGTCCTTTATCAGCGTCTTTGACGTGCTGGGTCCCAACATGATCGGACCCTCAAGCTCCCACACGGCCGGGGCCGCCGTGATCGGCGGCCTGGCCGGCAAGACTATTAAGTTCGAGACAATTTGTCCCAAGGTGAGGACAGGCCAGAGGGCGGCACTTTTCGCAGTGCCACCTTTTTACGCTATCAAAATTTTATGAAATGGGAGGGAGTTCATGTACGCACAGACAAAGTATCATAGAGAAATTAAAACTGCTGTTATGGGAGAGCGGACATTCACCATCAAAAATCTCACCCCCATTCTCTCCCCCCCCATCCCCCACACAGTTACAAATAATTGATGCATGCAGAAAGTCCCTGGTTTTGGGCCGGTTAAAGCAGAAAAATGGTGAACAGGATATGCCATATGATTTGAGAAGGATTATAAGATGGAAAAAAATGTAAGACTTAAACACAGAAAACTCTATCTAATATTCAGGTTCCTCCAAGGTTCCAAAATCTATTTTGCAGCAGCCATAGCCGCCTCACTGATATCAACCATATTAAATGCCCTGACACCGCAGATTTTCCGGTTCAGCATTGATGAGGTGCTTAGTGGAAACATTGGAAACAGCAGGAACGGAGGAAGCTATCTGTCCAGTCACCTTTGGATACTGGCGCTGATGATTGTGGCGGTGGCGGTAGCTTCAGGGATTTTTACCTATATCAGCCGTACCAATACGGCCAGGGCGGGGGAGAATTTTGCTAAAAACTTAAGAGATGCATTATTTATTCATGTGCAGAAGCTTCCCATGAAATGGCATGACAGGAACCAGACAGGGGATATTATTCAGCGGTGTACTTCTGACGTGGAGGTGATACGCGGATTTGTAGTTACTCAGCTTCTGGAGGTGTTCCGCACGGCATTTCTTGTGCTTATGTCTTTTGCTATGATGTTTTCCATGAATGCGAAGCTTTCCTGCATCGTTCTTCTGTTCGTACCGGTTGTTGTGGTGTACTCCACTGTGTTTTACCGATTGATAGCTAAGCGGTTCACCACTGCGGACGAAGCGGAGGGAGAACTTTCTGCGGTTGTGCAGGAAAATGCCACAGGAGTGCGTGTGGTGCGGGCATTCGGCCGGGAACAATTTGAGATGGAGCGGTTTGACAAGAAGAATAATGCTTTTGCCAAGCTGTGGATTCGTCTGGGGACGTTATCAGGACTGTACTGGGGGATTGGGGATCTGATAACGGGACTGCAGGTGATTGCGGTTATTATCTTCGGAGTGATAGAGGCAGTAAATGGTTTCATATCCGTTGGTGAATTTGTGGCATTCGCAGCTTACAATTCAACGCTGGTGTGGCCAATCCGCGGCCTTGGGCGTATTCTTTCTGATATGAGCAAGGCAGGCGTTTCTTTTGAACGTGTGGATTATATTATTCGTTCTCAGGAAGAAGCCTATGGAAAAGCAGATGAAAAAAACGGGAAGGAAAGCGAAAATTCCGGTGGGAAGTATAATATTTCCTTTCAGCATGTATCTTTTGGATATGAGGAAGGAAAGGATGTGCTCCGGGATATTTCGTTTACAGTCCCTGAAGGCAGTACGTTTGGGATTCTGGGTGGAACGGGCAGCGGGAAGTCTACGGTAATCCAGCTCCTTTCGCGGCTCTATGAGCTGGAGGTAAACAGGGGAAGTATTTGTATTGGCGGCAGAGATATTAAGGATATCCCTATTGAGGAGCTCAGGAGAAATATAGGAATGGTATTGCAGGAACCGTTTTTGTATTCCAGGACAATCCGGGAAAATATAGCTGCCTCCGTACCGGACGCGTCTCTGGAGGAGATTCGGTATGCGGCGCGAATTGCGTGCATTGACGACGCCATTTTGAGTTTTCCGGACGGATATGACACTCTTGTGGGGGAACGGGGAGTCACTTTGTCAGGAGGGCAGAAGCAGAGGATTGCTATTGCAAGAATGCTCCTTCAGAAAGCGCCGGTTATGGTATTTGACGATTCCTTATCAGCAGTGGATTCCCAGACAGATTATAACATCCGGTGTGCGCTGAAGGAACATATGAAGGAGGCAACCGTAATCCTCATATCCCACAGAGTGACATCCCTTATGGGAGCGGATGAGATATTGGTGCTGAATCAGGGGAAAATAGAAGAACGCGGAACGCATGGGGAACTGATACGGGGAAATGGAATCTACCGCAGGATTTATGAAATACAGATGAGCCGTGATGACAGAGAGATGATGGGGCAGGATGAAATGGATAAGAAGGATGGGGGGATAATCAATGGCAGCATATGAAGAACAGGAGTATAACAATCCCTTCAGCTTCAGTATATGGATGAAGCTGTTTCCATTTTTCAAGCCATATAAGAAGTTTTTTGCAATTACATTGGGACTTAATATTCTGCTTGCGGGAGTTGATATCCTTGTGCCTCTGTTCCAGAGCTATGCCATTGATACATTCATTATACCGGACCGTTTGGATGGACTTGGAGTATTTACGCTGGTTTATATTTTGGTTATTGTTAGTCAGACTATCTGTGTGTATGTGTCGGTTCACGCGGCTACAACCATAGAGATGAATGTGGGAAAAGATTTAAAGAGAGCGCAGTTTAAACATTTGCAGACCTTGTCATTTTCCTACTATAATACGACTCCGGTGGGATATATCCATGCCCGGGTGATGAGTGATACTCTGAGGATTGCGGGGATGATAGCGTGGGGCCTGGTGGATATGTTCTGGGCTCTGATTTATGTGGTCAGTGTGTTTGTGATTATGTTTATACTGAATCCACAGCTGGCATTTATCATCACCATGATTGTTCCGTGTATTGCTCTGCTGACAGTATATTTCCAGAATCGGATTTTGAAATGGAACCGGAAGGTGAGACGGATCAATTCCCAGATTACCAGCGCGTACAATGAAGGCATTACCGGAGTTAAGACATCAAAGAGTATGGTCATTGAAACAGACAATGAGAAGCGCTTCTTAGAAAAGACATCGGATATGCATCAGGCGGCAATTCATTCGGCAAAGCTGAATGCGGTCTATATTCCGGCTATTTTGTTTTTCAGCTCTGTGGCCTCAGCGGTTGTATTGGCAAAGGGCGGCTATATGGTTCAGGAGAATATCATAAAACTGGGGACACTGTCTGTATTTATCTCGTACGCGGTCGTTATATTTGAACCCATACAGCAGCTTGCCAGACTGCTGGCAGATTTGATTTCCTGTCAGGCGAATATTGAGCGGGTAATGGATTTGCTGGAGCAAAAGCCCAATGTGGTAGACCGGACCGATGTGCTTAAGAAGTACGGAGACGCCTTTTCACCCAATAAGGATAATTGGGAAAAAATCCGGGGAGACATCGTGTTTGAAGATGTTTCTTTTATGTATCCGGACGGGAAGGAATATGTGCTGGAACATTTTAACCTTCATGTGCCTGCCGGTATGAATGTTGCCATTGTGGGTGAGACCGGGGCGGGAAAGTCTACCCTTGTGAACCTGGTGGGCCGGTTCTTTGAACCTACAAAGGGAAGAATATTGATTGACGGTGTGGATTACCGGGAACGGTCGCAGCTGTGGCTTCACAGCCAGATTGGTTATGTGCTGCAAAATCCTCACCTGTTTTCGGGAACTGTGCGGGAGAATATAAGGTATGGCCGCCTGGATGCATCGGATGAGGAGATTGAAGAGGCGGCGAGCAGTGTGTCCGCAGATATGGTTGTGGCGAAAATGGAAAAGGGGTATGACAGCGATGTGGGCGAAAGCGGAGGCCTGTTGTCCACAGGCGAAAAGCAGCTGATTTCATTTGCGCGGGCGGTCCTGGCCAATCCTGCCATTTTTGTTCTGGACGAGGCCACCTCCTCCATTGATACCCAAACAGAAAAACTGATTCAGGATGCGACGGCTCATCTGCTGAAGGGACATACTTCCTTTGTGATTGCACACCGTTTATCCACAATCCGTCAGGCTGATTTGATATTGGTTGTAAAGGACGGGAAAATCATAGAGCGGGGCAGCCATCCGGAACTGCTGGAGCAAAAGGGATACTATTATGAACTGTATTCCAGGCAGTTTGATGAAGAGGAGGCTATGAAGGTGTTCGCGGGGGAAACCGTTTGTTTGTCTTGATATCACCGGACGCCTGCTTCCCCGCTGCCCATTATTCCAATAACCAGCCCTGTCTGTCAATACTCCACATGCACACAACCATGGCAACCAGCCCGTTTTCTTTTAAAATGCGGATTCCCGCCAAAAACGCTGGCTTTGTATGGCCAAGCATTTCCGCCTGTTTTGCCTGGTATATGTGCCGTGGCTGTCTGTTTTTTAATGTCATGGGTATTCCTCTTTTCTGTATCTTTTAATTATGCAAAGCAGATATGGAGTTAGAACCATCTAACTAAAGGAATTATAACATCCTGCATTTGGTTGTGTACGCTCCCAAAAGACATGATTTCAGCCCGAACAGATATACATAACTGACAGTGGGAGGGTATAATTCTATGTATCCATGGAGAACATAGTAGGGCAAATATTCAGTAACAGGGAGGTGATATTGTGGACAATCAAAACAACAGACCCAATAGGTTAATCAATGAGAAATCGCCCTATCTGCTGCAGCATGCGTACAATCCGGTGCAGTGGTTTCCGTGGGGAGAGGAGGCATTTGAGAAAGCAAGGCTTGAAAATAAGCCTGTTTTCCTATCTATTGGGTACAGCTGACATGTCCCGGATGATGTACATGTCATTGGTGCCATGTGATGGAACGGGAATCATTTGAAAATGATGTGATTGCAGAAATCCTGAACAGGGAATATGTCTGTGTTAAGGTGGACCGGGAGGAACGGCCGGATGTGGATTCTGTATACATGTCAGTGTGCCAAGCCATGAACGGACAGGGTGGCTGGCCGCTGACCATAATAATGACACCGGACTGCAGGCCATTTTTTTCCGGCACCTATTTTCCGCCCAGGGCCCGTTATGGAAGGCCTGGTCTGGAAGAACTGCTGACAGCGGCCGCAGCTCAGTGGAAGGTGAAAAAAGAAAAACTTCTGGACCAGGCAGGACAGATAGAGAAACACCTAAAAAGCCAGGAACGGACAGGAAGATGGGCCGAGCCGGAGCTTGCGGCGGTGCATCAGGCCTTCAGGCAGTTTGCGGATAGTTTTGACAGTAAAAACGGCGGTTTTGGAAGCGCGCCCAAGTTTCCCACGCCCCACAGCCTGATATTCCTGATGGAGTATAGCGCAAGGGAGAAGCGGCCGGAGGCATTGGCCATGGCGGAGACAACCCTGGTGCAGATGTACAGGGGCGGTATCTTTGACCACATTGGAGGCGGATTTTCCAGATATTCCACGGACGGACAGTGGCTGGTGCCCCATTTTGAGAAAATGCTCTACGACAATAGCCTGCTGGTCATGGCTTACATCAAAGCCTATGGACGCACCGGGCGGAAGATGTATGGATGTGTGGCGGGAAAGATTCTGGAATACGTCAGGCGGGAGCTTACGGATTCCCAGGGCGGCTTTTACTGCGGACAGGACGCGGACAGCGATGGTGTGGAAGGAAAATACTATGTGTTTACCCAGGAGGAGATAAGGGCGGTACTGGGAGAGAAAGCGGGCAGGGACTTTTGCCGGCAATACGGAATTACAAGGCATGGTAATTTTGAAGGCAGGAGCATACCCAACCTGCTGGAAAATGAGAATTACGAGGAGATTTGTGAGGAACCATGGGGCGGTGATGACCATGGCGGCAATGTCTGTCATGGCGTCCGTAACAGCTTTGGCGGCAGAAAAAATGAGGACTGCAAAAAACTGTATCAATACCGGCTTGACCGCACCAGGCTTCACAAGGACGACAAGATACTGGTTTCCTGGAACGGATGGATGATTTGTGCATGCGCAATGGCAGGAGCTGTGCTGGGGGAAAAGCAGTATGTGGATATGGCTGTCAGGGCAGAAGCATTTATAAACAGCCGCCTTGTGAAGGACGGGCGTCTGATGGTGCGCTACCGTGACGGAGATGCCGCAGGTGAGGGAAAGCTGGATGACTATGCCTGCTATAGTCTTGCATTGCTGGAGCTGTACCGGGTGACATTCCAGGCTGATTATCTGAAACGGGCAGCTGCCTGGGCGGAGATAATGACAGAACAGTTCTTTGACCGGGAACGCGGGGGATTTTATCTGTATGCTGAGGACGGGGAACAGCTTATTGTGAGGACAAAGGAGACCTATGACGGCGCCATGCCGTCCGGGAATTCCGTGGCAGCTCAGGTACTGCACCGGCTGACCCAAATTACCGGCGAGGTCAAATGGCAGAAGGTGCTGGAGAAACAGCTCTATTACCTGGCAGGCGCCATGGACGGATATCCTTCTGGGCACAGCTATGGGCTTCTGACCATGATGGATGTACTGTATCCCACTAAGGAACTGGTGTGTACGCTGTCGCCTGGCGCTGACACGGAAAGGCACAGGAAGCTGATTGCTCAGCTCGCAAACCTGGCCGAAACGTCAGAGGGGCTGTCTGTGGTGGTAAAAACAGAGGAAAATGTACGGGAAATGGAGCGTCTGGCACCCTATACAAGAGATTATCCGGTGCCTGAGGCCGGAGAATTATTTTACCTCTGTGTGGGGCATGAATGTATGCAGCCGGTACCGCAGCTTGAACAGCTGATTCAGAAACTGCGGGAAGAGACGTGATATCTGGAATGCCGGGAGGTCCGATGGGTTCTCCCGGTTTCCATTTCTCCTCCGTTTCAGCTGCTGAACCGGGTAGATATGAGGGGAGAAATATGGTAAACTTGATGCAGTGACAGAAAGCATCAGATGAGCAGTTTATGGGGAAAGGCGGAGATTTTATGATAAAAAAAGAGACAGTAACAAAGGCAGATTTATTGAAAGTATTGGACCTGATGGAGACATCTGGCATGCGGTACTGGCTGGACGGCGGCTGGGGTGTGGATGTGCTGCTTGGGAAACAGACCAGGGAGCACAGGGACGTGGATATTAACTTTGATGCCCGGTATACAGACGCATTGCTCCGCACATTGGTTTCCCATGGGTATGAAATCACGACGGACTGGCGCCCGGTGCGGATTGAACTCTGCCACCCGGAGCTGAGTTATGTGGATATCCATCCATTTGTAATCAACGAGGATGGAACTGCAAAGCAGGCGGACCTGGAAGGCGGATGGTATGAATTTGAGGCGGATTATTTTGGAAGCGCGGTCTTTGAGGGCAGGACCATACCGTGTATCTCGGCAAAGGGGCAGAAGATATTCCATACAGGATATGAATTCAGGGAAGTGGATAAGCATGATATCCGCATTATCGACTATTTGCTCTCTGCCCAAAGCAGTGACAGGGATGAGACAGGGGGAGCTGTATGCCGGGCGAAAAAATAGCTGAGAAGCTGACATCTTATCTGAGAAAAAAGCAGGAATCCAAGTCATCCAATACATATGAACCATTGTCGGATGCTCATGCGGGGATATTGACCTTCTTTTGGAAACAGCGGCAGACCGGCGGCGCCGGGGGGCCGGGACCTTTGTGTCTGCGAAGCTGGGGCTGACAGAGGATCCGCTGGGACTGTCCCTTGTGTGCGATAAGCGGAAAATGGTCAGGGATTTGCTCCAGGTACGACTGATGATAGAGCCCCGCATGGCCTCCATGGCTGTATCTTAGCCATACAGTCACGGACATAAGGGGGATAGAGCGCCTGGAATCCGTGGCGGTGTCACAGGTGGACCGGAACATGCGCCCTATTCCGGGGACGGAAAAGGAGTATGCCTGTGATACGTTGATTCTCTCCGTAGGCCTGATACCGGAGAATGAGTTATCTCTGGGAGCAGGCGTAGTGCTGGATGAGCGCAGCAGGGGAGCCGTGGTGGATGAACATTACCAGACCAGCGTGGAGGGAATCTTTGCCGCCGGTAATGTTCTCCAGGTCCACGACCTGGTGGATTTCGTATCCCTGGAGGCGGAGAGTCTGGCGGATGGCGTGGTCCGGTATATCAGGTCAGGCCATTTGCCTACTGTCCCCTGGAGATAAGGACAGACGGACAGGTGACTCATACAGTTCCTCGTAGGATAAGCGGCTCCGTCGGATTCAAGCTTTCCCTGCGGGTTAGGGAGCCGCGGGAAAACTGTACCATAGAGGTATTTCAGGGAAACAGGGTTATCGGGATGCGGAGGATGAAGCGGGCCATTCCGGCGGAGATGATACAGATTCCCATAGGGGCGGATAAGCTGAATACAGAGCAGGGGCTGGAGGTGAGGATTTCATGAAACGAGAATTTGTCTGCATCATGTGTCCCCAGGGCTGCCGTATCGAGGCGGAATGGAGCGGCGGCAAAATAGAATCCATAACCGGAAACACGTGTCCCAAGGGAATGGATTATGTGACCCGGGAACTGGTCAATCCCATGAGAAACATTGCCACATCAGTCCTGGTGGAGAATGGGGAGCTGGAGCTGGCCGGCGTCCGCCTGACAAACCCAATCCCAAAATCCAGGATATTTGATGTGGTCGCTGAAATAAAAAAAATACGTATCCAGGCACCGGTGCATATTGGACAGGTGGTGGTGGCGGACGTGCTGGGGCTGGGGAGCGATGTGGTGGTGACTAAGAATGTGGGGGTGGCTAATGATGCGGGGAGATGTCCCCAAAAGACTGGATGATAAGACATCTGAGAAATAGAGCATTTAGCAGCAGTTGCAACGCTGTTGCATTGTTGACTGTTTTTGTTGCATACATGTCACGAAGTTTAATTGAATCAGCATATTACCATGTTTCTTATGTTTTGACAGCGCCCTTATTTTACTGGTTTTTTGGGTAAAAATTCTGTTATATTTTCGTCAATCTGTTTTTGGCATGATATTTGCTATTATAGTTTAGTAGTAGTAAATATACTCATATCATTACCTGAAGCATCACAGACTGCTCTTGACATTCAGACAGAATGAGGCAGAAACGGCTGTTACAGGCAGGGTGAAAAGAAAAATACAAAACAGAAAGGAAATGCGCGATATGGATTACACAAGTTTATTTAAGAACAACGGCGGAAAAAAGTCAAAAGTAGGAATTATAGGTGCAACCCGCGGCTATGGCTATACGCTGTTGGCACAAATTCCAAAGGTTGAGTTAATGGAACTGAGGCTGATATCTTCACGGCATACGGACGAATGTGTAGAGGTGCTCACAGGTCTTGGATATAAGAAAGAGGATATTATTATATGCGGGAATAAAGAGCAGGTCCAGAGCGCTCCCAGCCATGGGGTTCTTATTGTAAATGACTACCGGCTGGTTCTGGAAAGCGATATTACGGCATTGGTTGAGTGTACGGGAAACACGGCTGTGAGCTCAGAGGTATCCGCGGCCGCATTAAAGAAGGGAATCAATGTTTACATGGTTTCAAAGGAGACTGACAGCGTGTGCGGCCCTATTTTAAATAATATTGCTGAGAAACACGGCACCGTATACTCTCTGGTTAACGGAGATCAGCCAAGAAACCTTCTGGATCTTTACTCTTGGGGAAAAGTATTGGGATTAGAGATCATAGCAGCGGGCAAAGCCAGCGAGTATGACTTTGTATGGGATCCGGATACTGACGAATTCACTTATATGGAAGGCCCTGAAAAACCACATGAGAATATTCCTGGTCTGAAGGAGTTCTGGCATTATGAAGGCCGTGAGACATTGGAGGGACGCCGTAAGCTGTTAGAAAAATATATGGCAGTTATTTCCGCCGACCTTTGCGAGATGAATCTTGTGTCCAATGTCACCGGGCTGGTGCCGTCTGACAGACGTCTGAATTATCCTGTTGCAAAGATCAGCGAACTGGCAGATATCTTTATTCCGGAGGAAGATGGCGGCATACTTAAGAAGACTGGCGTGGTAGATGTATTCTGCAATCTGCGTGCGCCGGATGAGGCCAGTTTTGCAGGTGGTGAGTTCATCATCATCAGATGCGAGAATGAAACGGTATGGGAACTGCTTACAAGTAAAGGGCATGTGGTAAGCCGTAATGGTAAATATGCATGTATCTATCTTCCTTATCATTATATGGGACTGGAGACGCCCATATCCATTCTGTTAGGAGATATCCTGGGACTGGGTACCCACTCTGAATGCCGTCAGGTTTCCGTTATGACCGGTGTGGCTCAGAAGGACATGCCCAGGGGAACCGTACTTAAGGTCCAGGGACATCATCATTCCATCGAGGGCCTGGTTCCGGAATTGTGGGAACTTAAGGATGCGGGAAATGTGGCTCCATTCTATCTGTTAAATGGTACAACACTGCTGGAGGATGTAAAGGCAGGGCAGCCCATAACAAAGAATGTGGTGGATTTGTCAGGAAGCCTTCCTTATGAATTATATAACGAAGGATTGAAGCTTTGATTGTAACACAGGCTTTAACATGATATAGATGTGACACAGAATAAAAGGATGCTGCTGCAAAGCGAATTCAGTTTGCAGCAGCATCCTTTTTGCAGATGGAAAGGGAGATTTAACAGCAAAGCAGTGCTCCCCTAATAATTTAGAAGATAATGGTTCCGTCCTGGATAACAGATGTAACCTTCTTTAAAGCTTCGATATCATCTAACGGATTGCCTTCCAGGACTGCAAAATCAGCTGCTTTTCTTTCCGCGATAGAGCCGGTGTTTCCGTCTACCCCGCAGATCCGAGCCGCGTTGATTGTGATTCCGGCCAGTACATCCCGGTTTTTAGCACCCAGACCAGAGATATAGCATGCTTCCTGCGCCAAACCCTGATGCAGCCCGTCAGTGCCAATGCCAAACTTAAGTCCGCCCTCAATGGCGCCGGATAAGCACTTGCAGATAATTTCCTTTTCACGAAGGCTCCCCTCCCTGTCATGAGGCGAGAACTTGAATAACAGCTGGTCGTTCAGGGCGTAGCTGGGAGTATATACCACCCAGCGGTCCTCTTTTTTAACGCGCTCCACCTGGGGCTGGGTGATATAATACACATGTTCCAGACAGTCAATGCCCGCAGTCAGGCAGTCGTCTAATCCCTGTCCCCCTGAGCAATGGCAGGCTGTGGTTATATTCACGCTTTTTGCTTCTTCCACCACTGCCTTCAGTTCCTCTAAGGTCAAAAAGTGATAGATGAAAGGGGTTGCATTGATTACCTTTGTCATGAATACTTTCAGAAAATCAACACCGCGGGGATATTTTCCCTGGAGGTCCTGCGGAAAGCTTCCGCGCCGCAATGGGGCATTCCTACATATCCATGCCCATGGCTGCTGCGCATGCCGATGCCGCTGACAACCAGCTTCGGTCCTGCGATACGTCCTTCCTTCTGCGCCTTTTTACATATTACATCAATATAGAACCTGTCTCCCAGACATCTGGAGGTGGTTACACCGGCTGCCAGGTCGTCCTTCATGGTTTTAATGGCGCGTATGGTCTGCTCTGCCTCGCAGTCCTCCATTTTGACCAGGTGATTTTCAAGTCTGGCGTCTAATGCCAGATGGTTGTGGCAGTCAATCATGCCGGGGATGATTACCTTATCGCCATAATCAATTACGTTTGTTTGCTCTGGTATTTCAACTTGAAAGATATTATCGTATATTTTTTGGATTTTTCCATTTTCAATCAGAAGCCCGCTGTTTTCCATGACTTCCAGCTGATCTCCCGCTATGATTTTGTTTGCCTTAATGATATAACGTTCCATAAAAGTCCTCACTTTCTTTCAATGCAATTAAGCTCATCATTATTTCTGCTGCCTTTTAGCAGCCCTTCTGGCAAAGAATCCGGTCAAAATGGGGGTCAGAATGGCTGTGATAACAACAGCGCCAGCTACCTGCGCGGTAGCCACGCCCACTACCGGCTCCAGGGAAGGATCCGCCATGGCAACGGATGCAGGTACAGCTACAGCATTGCCTCCGGTGGTACCAATGGCCATTCCCATGGGATCCGGTTTTCTTCGAATCAGGCTGTACAGGTAATAAGTTAGCACACCCGTAAACAAAACAGTTATAAGTCCAAGGACAATACCGCCGGCACCGGCCTTTGCAATAGTAAACAGGCTTGTATTGGCTCCCAGCACAAAGCCGTTAAAGGGAAGCAGCATAGCTAATCCGTTGGATAACAGCACCTTGAAATCTTAATCCAGATTGCCCAAAATCATACCGATAATCAGAGGAACTATGGCTGCTACCAGAGACAGAATTGGAATTTCCGCAAGGCCGGTGGTGCCCAGTGCAATCATGGTAAGAAATGGACCGTCGTTTAAGGACAGGATACCCCGGAGACTGACCACCCCGGCAGGGCCGGAGCATGGCGTGTTCCTATTGCTCGATGCAGTTGTTTAAAGCAATTATTATGCCAAGTATATGGATATCGGCTAAAAATAATAAAAGCTTCATAAAAGACACAAGAAAAAGGTCGATATAGTGAGAAATACACCGGGGGGGTGAGGGGGAGTGCGATTGCAACAGTATTACAGCAAAAAATGCAACGATATCACAACAAAATGTGCAACACCATTGCATGAATTGAATTATATTTTTATATTATATTTCTGCATTTTTCTCCATAGTGTAGAACGGTTAATACCCAGCAGCCTGGCAGCCCTGGTCTGATTGCCGCCGCATTCTCCAAGTGCCCATATGATGGAACTTTCTTCGCTGGAGGTCTGAGATGCAGTATAGACAGGAACCGGAGATGAATCCTCTAAATCCTGGGGATATAGCGCCCTTAGCAAATCATCTCTGGTGATGGCATTTCCGGAGCAGATTACCAGAGAGCGCTCTACAATGTTGCGCAGTTCCCTTATATTTCCATTAAATGGATAATCATTAAGGACAGATAAGGCCGAAAGATTGATTTCGGGAACAGGTATCCCGCACTCCTGCCCCCGCTGCCGCAACAAATGCAGGAACAGAAGTTCCGCGTCCCGGTCTCTCTGGCGAAGAGGGGGGAGGAAAATTCTCAGAACATCCAGGCGGTACATCAAATCACGGCGGAACAGTTCTTTGCCGGCAAGCTGATTGATGCTTTTATTGGTGGCGGAAATAATGCGGACATTGATGGAGATGACCTTGTTATCACCAATTCTTCTGACCTCACGTTCCTGGAGGACCCGCAGCAGCTTGGTCTGGGTGGAAAGGGATTCATCGATTTCATCCAGAAACAGGGTTCCGCCGTGCGCCTGTTCAAAGAGTCCCATTTTGCCGCCTTTGACGCTGCCGGTAAAGGCGCCCTCCACATAGCCAAAGAGCTCGCTTTCCAGCAGATTTTCCGGTAGAGCGGCACAGTTGATGGCGACAAAAGGTCCATTTTTACGAGGACTGGCATTGTGTATGCTCTGTGCAAACAATTCTTTTCCTGTCCCGGTTTCTCCCACAATGATGACATTGGAATCCGAGGCAGCATATCTGCGCGCCGTATCAATGGTGGCGTCGATGACAGCGCTCTTATGAATAATGTCGCCAAAGGTATATTTTGCACGGAGTCCTTTTTCGCTGAGGCTCCGGCGGATTTGATTTTCCAGCTTCTGTATCTCAGTTATATCAGATAAGGTAATCACGACGCCGGAAATGTTGTTATTGACCACAACAGGAACAAAGGAGGCGGATACGGTAAGGTTGCTTTTGGGGATGGTAAGAATGCTGCCGTTTATTTCCTGCCCCCCCTTTAAAACCTCGCTAAAGGATTTGTAGAGATAGGGAAGGGTTGTCTGCAGAGACCTTGACAGCAGGCTGATATTGTTGTTCATGGCTTTGACCACCCGGTTGCGTACCCGTATGGTACCGGAGGAATCAATATACAGGATGCCGTCCTTGGACGCGTATATGATGGTCTTATAGGTCTCGGCGACAATTCGTTCGATCTGTATCTGTTCGACCGTGCGTATGGCCTCATTGATTGCCTGAAGGATGGTATCCTCTCCGGTACGTATCAGGCGGGATGGGATGCCATGTCTTTCAGCCAGCTCTACAGCGGAGTATCCTCCGATTAGCGCGTCACATCCATGGGCGACGGCCTCGTCTATGTTGGCTTCCAGGTCCCTGTGATTGCTGGCCGGATAAATTTCCACTTCGCATCCTAACAGTTTGCATATGTCGGAGGCCTCATATATTTTTCCGTAAAATCCGCAAATGGCAATCTGTGTGGAATTAAAATCTTTGCGGCATTCAGCTACCGTGCGTATGATATCATAACCGGAAATGGCCAGGTCGATAACGGGAGTCTGGGGATGCATGGCTTTCAGCTGTTTAGCACTGAACCCCCGGGCGATGACAGCATCGTAGCTTCCTGCATTAATCCGTGAAATCTGGTCAACTGTCAATACCTGTATGTTGGCGGAAATTCGTTTGTTTTCAGGATGGTTGTCTAAGACATACTCAACCTTTTCCCGAAGTTCAGGATATGGTACAATGAATAGTATATGAATCATAGCGGGCCTCCTATGGCGGATGGTACAGTTGTTGCTGTTTCGATTCTACAATAATGCAACAGTTTGGTCAACGGTTTTGCAACATATATGGCTGAAGAACAAAGCAGGAAGGCTGTGATTCATGTTGGCATGAAATTTGCTAATATAATTGTATAATATATCATTTCATGATAACAGGAGGTAAACTATGCCAATATTCGGATGTGTAGCCGATGATTTTACAGGCGCCAGCGACGCAGCTTCATTTTTGGTAAAGGGAGGCATGTCGGTCCAGCTCTTTAACGGGATTCCGGCAAAAGGAAGCAGGATTGCGGAGGGAGTACAGGCTATTGTGATAGCGCTTAAATCAAGGACCCAGGATATCGGGGAGGCAGTGGCGGATACCATGCGGTCCCTTGGCTGGCTGAAGGAGCAGGGCGTGGAGAAATTTTATCTGAAATACTGTTCCACCTTTGACTCTACTCCGGAGGGGAATATTGGCCCTGTTGCAGACGCCGCCATGGAATTCCTTGGGGTGTCCTATACGGTACTGTGCCCGGCGCTGCCTGTCAACGGACGTGTGGTAAGAAATGGGGAACTGTATGTGGGCGATGTGCCTTTGCATGAGAGCCCTATGAAGAAGCATCCTCTGACTCCCATGTGGGACTCCAGAATCGCCAACCTGATGAAGCCCCAGAGCAAGTACCCCTGTGTGGAGCTCTGGAAGGAGCAGATGAACAGGCCGGCAGATGAAATCCTTGCCATGCTTACGGAACAAGCGGACGGGCAGGAGCATTTCTATGTGATACCGGATTACCGGGATATGGAGGATGGGGAACGGATTGTGGAGCTGTTCGGGGATCTGGCCCTGCTGACAGGCGGAAGCGGGATTCTGGAGCCGCTTGCAAAACGGCTGAGCAGCCGGCAGGAGATGCTGCCGGAGCTTGATATTCAGGCAGAGGGATCCGCCATTCTGCTTGCGGGAAGCTGTTCCAAGGCTACCCTGGGGCAGATTGACTATTTCCAGGCCCACGGCGGACTCAGCTATAAGATGGACCCTGTGGCCATGCTTGAGGACAGGGAGACTTTGGAGGACGCGTGGAAGTTTGTGAGAGAAAACTGGGGAACCCCGGTGCTGGTGTACAGCTCTGATACAGCCCGAAATGTGAAGGAAGTGCAGCAATACGGGCAGGAGCGTGTGGCAGAGATGCTGGAACAGGCAGCCGCCAAGCTGGCGGAACGGGCAGTGGCCCATGGAATCAGGAGAGTGGTGGTGGCAGGGGGAGAGACCTCCGGTGCGGTGACAAAACGGCTGGGATTTTCTTCCTACCAGATTGGCGCCAGCGTGGCGCCCGGAGTGCCGGTCATGGTGCCCATGGAGAATGAGTCGCTTCGCCTTGTATTAAAGTCCGGGAATTTCGGGCAGGAAGAGTTTTTTGTGAAAGTGTTGGAGATGACGCGGATGGAGGAAGGAAAATGATGGACAAGGAGTTAGCGCAGAAATTAAAGGACGCGGTCTGGATTGGAAGGAGTCTGTTTGAGAGGAACAAGACAGCCGGTTCATCGGCTAATATGAGTTTTTTCCATGATGGAAGGATGTACATCAGCCAGAGCGGAAGCTGCTTTGGAACCCTGAAAGAGGATGAATTTTCAGTCATGGATATGAACGGGGAATGTCTGAGCAGCAGCAAGCCCAGCAAGGAATGGCCCCTGCATCTGAAGGTATACCAGAAAAAGCCGGGAACAGGCGCTATCCTGCATACCCATGGCACCTATGGGGTGCTGTGGAGCTTTGTGCCGGCTGAGGACGAAACAGACGCAATCCCGGACCATACCCCGTATCTGAAGATGAAGCTGGGTAAGGTGGGGCTGGTTCCCTACGAGAAGCCGGGTTCCCAGGCACTGTTTGACGCTTTTGAGCAGCGTGTGATGGAAAGCGACGGCTATCTGCTGAAGCAGCACGGGGCAGTGGTGCCGGGAAAAAATCTGATGGACGCCTTTTACTGCCTGGAAGAGCTGGAGGAAAGCGCCAGGATTGCCTGGATGCTGAGGGAGGCCGGACTGAGATAGAAGGGGATATTGCCGCACCTGAATCGTTTCTGTATGGCTTTGAATGTTTTACGATTGTGAAAAAGTTATCATGCCGGGCCCTGGAATACCAGGGCCTTTTTGCGGCACCACCTATCAGGAAGCGCTGGATCTGGTATATCAGGGAAAGGCAGATGTGTTGGGAGCCTTTCTGGGTTCCGAGGAGGACGGGGCAGACATGGGGCTGGCTCTTTCAAAGGCGTATGCGTCCATATCGTCATGAACAAGGGGGTCAGCTATCCCTCGGATGGTCTGGTGGGAGCTAGGCGGATGAGGTCAGATACTTTCCTGATGTCAGGGCGGCATTGCGGGCAGTGAATAATGGGGAGGTTGATTTTTTCTACGGAATCTCCACCAAAATCGAGCACGATATGCAGGCCCACCACTACCCAAACGTGGTTCCGAATACCCTGGTTAATGACAGAAATGATATCTGTTTTGCGGTTACCAGGCCGGTTGACGGCGAATTGCTTCCTATCCTGAATAAGTCGGTTAACAGTCTGAGCAGTGAACAGAAAACCGCATTGACTAACCAGAATATGATGACCATAGGGTCCCGTACCGCATCTGTCGTGGAGTTGAAGCCATGAGATACGTACGCCCATGAATGCCATTGTGGGACTCAGCGATTTAACATCAATGATGGAGGATGTCCCGGAACAGGTAAGGGAAAACCTGGGGAAAATCCGGTCCTCATCCCAGTATCTGCTGCGGTTAATCAGCGATATCCTGGATATGAGCCGCATTGAGAGCGGGAAAATGACGGTGTCAAATGAGGCATTTTCCATGAACCAGGCCGTGGACGAGCTTGAGGACATGCTGACCCCAGAGGCCACGCGCCGTGGACTGGAGTTTACCGTTACAAAGGATGTGGAAAGCCATACGCTTAAGGGGGATGTTATCCGTCTCCAGCAGGTTCTGACCAATCTGGTTTCCAATGCCTTTAAATTTACCCCGGCAGGCGGCAGCATCACCATGCGGGTGACCCGGACCGGCTGCGCGGATCAGCAGGTGACCTATAAGTTTCAGGTGATTGATAACGGTGTGGGCATATCTGAGGAGAATCAGAAACGCGTATTCGGAGCCTTTGAACAGGTGGGGTCCAACTATTCCAAGAGCCAGGGAACCGGGCGGGGACTTACTATCACAGGACTATTGTGCGGCTGATGGGAGGGGAACTGAAGCTTAAGAGTGAGCTGGGCAAGGGAAGTATTCTATTTTTCAGCTGTATTTCCCCTGGCGGGTCCGGCAGGAAAGCGGCAGTCTGGAACATATGAACATCCTTCTGGCCGAGGATAATGACCTGAATGCGGAGATAGCCATTGAGCTTCTGAAGATAAGGGGGCCGGTGTGCGCAGGGCGGAGAATGGAAAACGGGCTGTGGAATTGTTCGCCCAGAGCAGTCCCGGGACCTATCAGGCTATTCTCATGGATATCCAGATGCCTGAGATGAACGGCCTGGAAGCCTGCCGATCCATCCGCGGGATGCAGAGACAGGATGCCTCTTCCATCCCTGTTATAGCCATGACAGCTAATTCCTTTCAGGAGGATGCGGATGCAGCAGCAGAGGCCGGGATGGACGGCTTTGTGACTAAGCCTGTGGATGTGGAATATCTCTACCAGGTGTTAGAACGTGTCCGAAGACGCGGGTAATCGGCAAAAGGCAGCGGGCTGATTGAGGACTGCCAGCGATTTCATGCCGCTTTCCGTATCCGGATTGCCGGGCAGTGATGCAGAGGTGATGCAGCTGCTGCCGTAGGTCCTGAAGAAGTATTCTCTGGAGGAAAGGTTGATGAAGGCTGTGTACTGGGTATAATCCGGCGTATTCCGGCCGGTGATGACCGGGCCCTTTGGAATGCTGACACTTTCCATTATATGGAAACAGGTCAGCGCTGCTTCCTCCCTGCCTGCCGGAATGGGGGTATGGGTCTTTAGAAATGCGGTCCTGACAAACCTGGAAGGAGGAGTGTAATCACCGGGCAGGCCAAAGCTGCCGGTGCCCTGTCCTAAGGGGGTCAGCTCCAGACTGCCCCAGGTCTGTGACTGATTCTGCGTGGAGGAGAGATTCATGTAATTGCGCAGGTTGGTCAGGTGCCACTGGAAGTCAGGGCTGTTGGAGAGGACTCCTATGGGGTTATCCATGAGATGCAGGCCGTCGGCTGTCTTTTCAATGACCATGGATTTGCCGGTCCGGTCCGCCACAAGCCAGTGGAGCGGGGCAACGGTTCCGGTTATGGAGTCTTCGGCGCCAACGATTCGGATGGTGCGGAGAAGGGATGCTGCTTCCTCCACGGATGCGCTTAAACCTAAGAGAAATCCTGTGAGTTCCAGGGCTGTGATGGCAGGTCTGGACGGATCCTCAGAGTCAGGGGAATCATACTGGGCATAGCCGGGGAAATAGAGGACAGCGGCCCCGAACCCCATCTCGTTGACACCGTCTGCAAAGACCACCGGGGATATGTCCTGTCCGATTCCCATGAAACGGTAACGGTTGCGGACCTGGTGGGTGTTCATGATATTGTTCCACTGATAACCTTTGGGAACCACATACAGTTCTGGTTCAAGGGGATAAGAAAAATCCATGGTCCGGCCAAAATAAATGTCCCCCTGGGACGTCTGTGTGACCATAGCTGTGCACATGGGCAAAACCTCCTTTATACGAAGTTTGTAGAAGTTATGGTTATGTATATTCCTTTTGTAGGAGGAACATTCCCCGCCATAGGTTCTTTGAGTTGATTCAACAATGCCGGAAGGCGGGATGCGATAAGTGTCCCGCCTTTTAACTTGTCTTTTCACCCGGGGCTGGTTATAATATAATGATTTACGGCTGTTGCGGTGGAACCAGGGAGGAAAGCCTTGAACGGATACGGCGGGAACCCTTTGACCTGGTCTTGCTGGATTTGATGCTTCCTGACGGAAACGGGTATTGGGTCTGCACTGCCATGAAGCGGGAGTCTGATATTCCGGTTATTTTCCTTACGGCTATGGGAGACGAGGAAAGTGTGGTAACCGGATTTGAGCTGGGGGCGGATGACTATATTGCAAAGCCCTTCCGTCCCCTGGAACTGAATTCCAGGGTGAAGAACGTGCTCAGGCGAAGCGGCAGGAGCCGGTCCGTGCTGCGGGCTGGGGACCTGCTTGTGGACACTGTGAAGGGGACCGTAACCAGGGACGGACAGGAAATCATATTGTCAGCCCTGGAGTACAGGCTGCTGCTGGTCTTTTTGAACCGGCAGGGAGAAGTGCTGACCAGAAACCGGTTATTGGAAGAGATATGGGACATTGCCGGGGACCTCCCGTTTATCAGGCCGTTTGAGTATCCCGTGACTGTTGTGATGATTGAAGGGATGGGGATGGGCGAAAACAGGGACGGTGGAAGTACAGATGCTGCATATGCAGATCGTGGAAATTGGGTTGGTGAAAATACAGACGGAAAAAATGCAGGAATAATGCAGCTGCACACAGGAGCATATACAAACCATGCAGGATTCCAAAGGAAGTGCATTATCAGATCAAAGCTGTATCGGATGAGGCGGTCCCGGAGCTGGAAGAAAGCGTGCGCAGCCTGATGGACGGGAAATCGGACTATGAGCTGGAAAACCGGCAGACAGAGGAAGCATATGAGATGGATGTAAGAAGAGGATACCAGCTTATCATGGGCAGTCTTTGCGGGCTTCTGGCCCTTGTGGGCATTGCCAATGTATATGCCAACACCCTGGGCGGACTCTACATGAGAAAACGGGAATTTGCCCGATATCTGTCAGTGGGAGTTACATCTAAAGGAGTGGCGCGGATATTGGCCATGGAGGCATGTATCGTGGGCCTGAGGCCCGTTGTGGCAAGCATTCCGGTTAATATAGGATTCGTCATATTCACGGTCCGGCAGAGCAGGTTTATGTTCCGTGATTATCTGTCCGTCATACCATTAAAGCCTCTGGCACTGTTTTGGGGAGTGATTCTGGTATTTGTGGGTATGGCATACTGGACAGCCGGCAGAAGGATACGCGACATCAATATAGTGGAGGGAATGAGGGATGATACAATGATTTGACGGAGAAATGATTGATCCTGGGCCGGGTGGAGTATTTTGATTTGTCTACAAAACCCATAACCAGGAGGGAATTTTTGATTGGGGATTTATGAAGCAGCGGGAAGCGGCCTTTGACCGAGTTATTTTTAATGTGTTGAGCCTCCAACACCATTCTGGTATACATGGATGGTTTGAAGGCGCTTTGCTTTTATCTTTTAATTATATCCTGCTCCGCTTCTGGCTTTATTGCGTGGCCTGAGCATTCTGCGTGTTGTCCGCCACAGGCTTTTGGCAGTACTTTCTGGATGCCGCGTACGCGCCCACCCAGCCCGTGAAGGCGCCCAGGGTCAGGATAAGAAGGAGAATCCAGGCCGTATTGTAGGAGCCGCTGGCGTCATATATGGCAGCCACCATGAGCGCTCCCAGGGAAAGGCCGATTTGTGTAAAGCTGTTGGCGATTCCGTATGCCTCGCCGTATTTTTCAGCGCCAAAGATGGCGGAGGTAATAAGAGGAGGGGTCACGGTGCCGATGGCATCTCCCAGGCCGAAGAGGAAGGCCATGATGTAGAGCATGCTGATGTTCTGCCCAAAAAGGATGAAGATAAAGGAGAGGGCAAAGGTGATGCATCCAAAGGCAGTGCTGGTCACAACGCCGAACCTGTCATTGAGCCATCCCAAGACCAGTTTCCCGAAAATACCAATCATGGAATACATGGAGATGATTAAAGCCTGTACCTGGGGGCCCTGAAGTTCCTCAATGGCCGGAGGGAAGTGGCCCAGGGAGCCGGTATTAATCAGTCCGTTGCACAGCATGCCGAAGATGAAAAGGATGAAGAACAGCTTTGTCCTCGATTCCTTCACGCTGAGCGGAAATATAATGTCGGCCTTTTTGGGGATACGTTTGGAGGCAGCATCCTGGATGGAGGCATCCTCGCTGCCATAGGGTAAAAGTCCCATGTCCTCCGGACGTTTCCTGAGGATGAACAGGGCAGCGGGAAGGGCCAGTACCAGGATAATGAGAGCCATGATTCGGTAGGTGCTCCTCCAGCCATAGGCTCCCAGCAGCCATGTGATGACAGGGCTGAAGATGGTGCCGCCCACGCCGATTCCGGCCATGGCAATGCTCATGGCAAGTCCTCTCTTTTTGACGAACCAGTTGGTAATCATCATGCTTACCGGAATCAGGGAGGCATTTAAGAAGAAAATACCGGTAAAGAGGGAGGAAATGTAAAGATGAATCGCGTTGGTGGCAAGGGAGAAGGAGGCGTATGAAAGGACAAAGCCAATAATACTGACGGTCTGAATCCGTTTCATGTTGCCTCTTGCAAGCCTGGCCGACACAATGGGGGACAGGAAGATTCCAAGGCCCTGGAGAATGGTATTGGCCAGGGTAAAGGCGCTTCTGGAAATCTGAAGCTCACCCGTGACCTGAATCAGAAATTTATTGCTGAGCGCCATGATGGGGGGCACCATGGTACATGTAATCATGAGACATCCAAAGACAACAAACCAGCCATAATATATTTTTTTGCGTTCCATTATGCGTTTCTCCTGTTCAGCCAGTTAAATGCACAGGCTGCGTGTACTGCGGCCCCGTAGGGCATGACGGTTTCATCGAATAATACGCCCGGATTATGGTGCTGGACCGTGCATCCATCCACCCTGCATCCTATCATGAAGTAGACAGTGGGGACCTTTTCGGACACGCGGGCAAAATCATCGGAAGGTGTGACGGAGTAATCCGTGCGTTTAATGAAATCAGGCGCCACCTCGGCGGCATATCCTGCCAGTTCCCTGGTAAGGTCCGGGTCAGAGTAGGTGGAGGGCACCTCGGAGAGGGATTCGTATTCAACGGTCACTCCAAAGACCTTTCCCATGTATTCTGTAATCTCATGCATCCTTTTTACAAGCCTGGCGCGCAGCTCCTTATTATAGGTGCGCAGAGTGCCCATGAGCACGGCGCTGTCAGGAATAATGTTGGATGTGGATCCTGAATTAAACGCGCCCAGGGTAAGGCTTGCCTTCTCGCCGGGGTCGCATTCCCTGGCTATGAGGTTCTGGAAGGCGCTGTAAATATGGAAGCCCACATTGATGGGGTCAATACCCAGATGAGGCATGGCGCCGTGACAGCCCACGCCTTTTACCGTGATTTTAAAACCGTCACAGGAGGATGTAATGAAGCCTGTGCCATAGTTGAGGGAGGGAACCGAGGTATCCAACATCACATGCATGCCCATGGCGGCATCCACTGTGGGATTGGAAAGAAGCCCTGCCTTAATCATGTTTTCGGAACCCGTAAAGACCTCTTCCGCCGGCTGGAACATCAGCTTGACGCTCCCGCAGAGTTCATCCCTGCGCTCGTACAGAATCTGGGCAGCCGCAAGAAGCATGGCGGTATGTATGTCATGGCCGCAGTTGTGGGCCGCATCCGTGACCGTCTGAAAGGGAAGGCTGTTGGTCTCATTCATGGGGAGTGCGTCCATGTCAGCCCTGAGGAGAATGGTCTTGCCGGGGCGGCTGCCCTCAATCAGGGCAGTGACGCCTGAGTCACAGATTTCCCGGGGGGAAAGCCCTATGGAAGCAAGGCGTTCCATGACATACTTGGCTGTGCCGGGCAGGTGCTCTCCTGCTTCGGCGTGCTGGTGCAGGTAGCGCCGGTCCTTCTGCATCTGGGGTTCAAGTTCCTTTGCTCGTCGTAAGAATTCGTTCATTGTGGTACCCTCCTAAAGCATAAAAAGACTATATAAAGACTCGTCTTTATTATAGCAAAAAGACCATAGATGTCAAGATAATAAAAAAAATTATATGCACAATTGACAAAAAACAAGGGATTTTTCTATTTGGAGGGTGCGGATTTCCCGTTGCTATGTTAAGATAGGAGACAGAGCGGTTTTGGGAGGAATGGAATTGAAGAGTAAGATTGCAGTCATTGCAACAGAATATATAAAAGAGTTTCTCCAGTCCATGCTTGCGGACCTGGACTTTGATTATTGCATATTTACGTATAAGACATTTTCGGATATACAGCATATCCATGAAAATGTTACCGAGGAGTTTGACGGCATTCTAACCTCCGGCAGTTTTCCTGCGCATATGATACATCTTTATTATAAAGAAGAGAAACGCCCCATCTGTTTTTTCAACACGGATGAGGCTGCCCTGTACCGCTTATTTCTGAAGCTGTTAAATGAGAACAGGAATCTGGATTTTACAAGGGTTTACGCTGATATTGTGGAAATCTTCGGTGTGGGCCTTAAGGATTTTGTGGAGGGGCGCAGCCCCATGCCTGATATCCGGGAGCTTTCAGAGGATGAGTTTGACATGGAGCGGATGCTTAGGATTGAGCAGGAGGAGTACAGGAAACATGTAAGGCTTTGGGAGGAAGGAAAGGTTGATTTATCCGTCACGAGGTTTTCCAGCATTGTGCCGGCACTGCAGGAGGCCGGCGTGAAGGTCTATTTCCCCTTTCCCAGCAAGCGATATGTGGGGGAGATGTGCGATAAGCTTCTCAAAGAGATTGAGCGCAGGAAGCTGGAGGAGCAGATACCGGGAGTCATCATCGTGAAGCTGTCGGAAAATGGTTTCGGCGGCGAGATGTTCCAGGAGCTGGATTATGATTATATGAGGCTTGAAAATCTTGTGATTGAATTTATAGGGGCATCCATGATTGACTGTTCGGTCTACCGGCGCCATTACGGGCTGGAAATCGTGTCCACCAAGAAACATGTGTCGGGCTGGACCGGAGATTTTAAGGAGGACCGCCTCAGCCCGTTTCTGAGGGAGAAAAAGCTGTCCGCCCGTTTCAGCATCGGCTGCGGCCTTGGGAACAGCCTTTCCCAGGCCCGGTTAAATGCCCTTGACGCCTGCCACGAGGCTGAACTTAAGCAGTCCCTGGCCTATTTGATCAATGAGCGGGAGCAGCTCATCGGTCCCATGGGGGTCTCCGGCCAGCTTCTCATGAATGTGGACAACAGCGAGGTGCTGGACGTACAGTCCAAGCTTTCGCCCCTGACGGTAAAGAAAATATTTACTGCCATCAGCGCCTCCGATAAGCAGGAAATCACAGCCAGGACCCTCGCGCTCAGGCTGGGCATCACCAAGCGGAGCGCCAACCGTTTTCTGGCCGTACTGGAGCAGGAGGGGTATTTAAAGATTGCGTATAAGACCAGGACCACCACCAAGGGGCGGCCGGAGAGCGTGTATATAAGGACGGACAGGCCGGGGAACCTGGAAGAAAATCAGGGACATTAGTAGGAATATCAGAAGGAACAGCAGCAAGAACAGCGGCGGGAACACAGCAGCGGGAACACAGCAGCAGGAACAGAGAAACAGTGAGAAGCCATAAAAAGACACAGCGCTTCCGCACTGTATGGCAGGTAAGCGCTGTGTTTTTGTGAATGTTCCTGACTGCGTGTTTTATACGTTGTCTCCCGGAAGTTCATGCCCATTGGTGATATGGTCCTTGATGGCCCGGAAGCTTTCGGCGCTGACCACATGTTCAATGCGGCATGCATCCTCCACTGCTGTCTGTTCATTCACGCCAAGGTACATGAGCCACTGGGAAAGCATGGTGTGGCGTTCATACATGGTCTCGGCGATTTCTTTTCCTATGCTGCTGAGGGTGATATGGCCCTGGTCATCCATGAGGATATAACCGTTTTCACGCAGATTCTTCATGGCCACGCTGACGCTGGGTTTGGAAAATGCCAGCTCGTTGGCGATGTCGATAGAGCGGACATAGGGGTTGCGGTGGCTTAAAATCAAGATTGTTTCCAGATAATTTTCAGCTGATTCCTGTATTTTCAATTTAATCAAATCCTCCCACTGATAAACGTTAGTTAGCTCTAAGTCTGCGGCGGCTATTTTCTATTCTATCATACCCTGAAAGGAAACGCAAATTGGCAGCAGGGCTGAAATTGCAAAAAACCGCAATTAAATTGAAAAAATGATTGACATTTCAGTTAACTGGTGCTAACCTAAATTTGCAGTTAGGATAGCATAACTATCCGGCTGCAATATGGATACAGGGAACAGAATTACATCAGGTTCAGAAAGAGGAGTGAAGGGTATGCCGTTGACATTGGTAAAAGAAGGTACGGTGGCATCCATAGTCCGGGTGGGCGGTAAGGAAGAGGTAAGACGTCATCTGGAGAACATGGGATTCGTACCGGGAGCGAGCGTGACTGTTGTTTCTGCTAACAATGGGAATGTGATTGTCAATGTAAAGGAATCAAGGGTTGCTATCAGCAAAGAGATGGCCAATAAGATTATGGTGTAAACTGGCCGCGGGTATGGTAAGGAAAGGAGCATTAATAAGATGCGCACATTGAAGGAAGTAAAATGCAAAAGCACGGTAACGGTTGTTAAACTTCACGGAGAAGGGGCTGTAAAGCGCCGTATCATGGATATGGGTATCACAAAAGGGACGGAAGTCTATGTCCGCAAGGTGGCACCTCTGGGTGACCCCGTGGAAGTGAATGTAAGGGGCTATGAGCTGTCCTTAAGGAAAGCGGATGCCGAGATGATTGAAGTGCAGTAGGAACTGCTTTTTTTTAAAGATTGAGTTAGTTGCAACTAATTTGTTGATAAATTTTCTCAATAAGAGAATGAGGAGGATATGATAATGTCAATCAAAATTGCTTTGGCCGGTAATCCCAACTGTGGAAAGACCACGCTGTTCAATGGCCTTACCGGGTCCAATCAGTTTGTAGGAAACTGGCCCGGTGTCACGGTGGAAAAGAAGGAAGGCAAGCTTAAGGGGAACAAGGATGTCATCATCATGGACCTTCCCGGCATTTATTCACTGTCGCCTTACACACTGGAAGAAGTGGTTGCCAGGAACTATCTGATTACCGAGCGTCCGGATGTCGTCTTAAACATTGTGGACGGAACCAACCTGGAGCGCAACCTGTACCTGACCACCCAGCTGATGGAGCTGGGAATTCCCGTGCTGATGGCTGTCAACATGATGGACGTTGTTAAAAAGAACGGGGACCAGATTAACATTCAGGCACTGAGCAGGGAACTGGGCTGCCCGGTGGTGGAGATTTCCGCATTAAAGGGTACCGGCATCATGGAGGCTGCCATCAAGGCAGCGGAGCTTGCGAGGGACAGCAGGGCGTCCGTGCCGGTACACAAGTTTTCCTCCGATGTGGAGGCGGCCCTGGAGGAAATCGAGCAGTGCATCGGAGGCAATGTGCGTGAGGCGCAGAAGCGCTTCTATGCCATCAAGCTGTTTGAGCGGGATGACAAGATTGCGGCGCAGATGACCATGGTTCCGGATGTTGGAAGCATCATAGGGCGCATGGAGGACGCCATGGACGATGATGCTGAGAGCATCATCACCAATGAGCGCTATACATATATCACATCCATTATTGGCAGGTGCTATACAAAGAAGAGCAGGGAGAAGATGAGTGTCTCCGACAAGATTGACCATATCGTCACCAACCGTTTCCTGGCTCTCCCGATTTTTGCGGCAGTAATGTGGGTTGTCTACTATGTTTCAGTTACCACCGTGGGTACCTGGGCCACTGACTGGGCTAACGACGGCGTGTTTGGGGAAGGCTGGAGCCTATTCGGATTGGAAGTGCCGGGCATACCTGTTATTGTGGAGGGATTCCTCACGGCTGTCGGCTGTGCTGACTGGCTTTCCAGCCTGATATTAGACGGTATCGTGGCGGGCGTGGGCGCTGTGCTTGGCTTCGTGCCCCAGATGCTGGTGCTGTTCATTTTCCTTGCATTCCTTGAGTCCTGCGGTTACATGGCCAGGGTGGCATTTATCATGGACAGAATCTTCCGCAAGTTCGGATTGTCAGGAAAGTCCTTTATTCCCATGCTGATTGGAACCGGCTGCGGCGTTCCAGGCATCATGGCTTCCCGTACCATTGAGAATGACAGGGACCGCAAAATGACCGTCATGACCACCACCTTCATTCCCTGCGGAGCAAAGCTGCCCATTATTGCACTGTTTGCAGGAGCACTGTTCGGCGGCGCTTCCTGGGTAGCACCCAGTGCCTACTTCGTAGGAATTGCAGCCATCATCTGCTCCGGCATCATCTTAAAGAAAACAAAAATGTTTGCAGGCGACCCGGCGCCGTTCGTAATGGAGCTTCCTGCTTACCACCTTCCAACCGTGTCGAATGTTCTGCGCAGCATGTGGGAGAGAGGCTGGTCCTTTATTAAAAAGGCGGGAACAGTAATCCTGCTGTCCACCATTTTTGTTTGGTTTACATCCAGCTTTGGCTTTGTGGACGGACACTTTGGAATGGTGGAGGATTTGTCTGATGGAATTCTGGCGTACATCGGTCAGGCCATTGCCTGGATATTCGCTCCTCTTGGATGGGGAAACTGGCAGGCTGCTGTGGCGGCCATCACAGGTCTGGTTGCCAAGGAAAATGTAGTTGGCACCTTCGGCATTCTCTATGGTTTTGCGGAAGTGGCTGAGGACGGGGCGGAAATCTGGGGAACACTGGCCCAGAGCTTTACGGCTGTCAGCGCATATTCCTTCCTGGTGTTCAATCTGCTGTGCGCGCCCTGCTTTGCGGCCATTGGCGCCATCAAGCGTGAGATGAACAATGCAAAGTGGACCTGGTTTGCAATCGGTTATCAGACTGTACTCGCATATGTGGTGGCACTGTGCATATACCAGTTTGGCAGCTGGTTTACAGCAGGAACCTTTGGAATCGGAACCATTGCGGCAATTGCAGCCGTGGCCGGATTCATCTATCTGCTGGTAAGGCCTTATAAAGAGAGCAATTCCCTTAATGTGAATGTAAAGATAAAGACAGTATCATAACAGCCCTGATGCAGGCGGAAGTGGACTCTGGACAGTCCGGCTGCGGCAGACCTGGGGGACAGAGGTGTCCGGAAAAGCTTACGCAGGCATTTTCCGGACACATTTCGATATGGCCGATTGCAGGTGAGGAGGGAACCGACATGTGGCAGAAGGAACAGGTGATAGACGAGTTTCAGAAGAGGGGAATGCGGATTACGCAGCAGCGCAGGATGCTCCTGGATGTAATCCTGGAAGGAAACTGGACAAACTGCAAGGAGATTTTCTACGAAGCGCGGAAACGTGATCCGAAGCTGGGGATGGCCACCGTGTACAGGACTGTAAGCACACTGGAGGAAATCGGTGTCCTGACTCGTTCCTATCAGTACTCTTTTGTATCTGATAAGGATTGTTTACGTAAAGGATGTGACGTAAGATGAAAAATCACAGATTCTGAGCTTGGTCCATGGTATTCTGTCTGGCGATGACGGTTTACACAGGCTATAAGCATAAGTAGGAACAGAGGCCAGGGAAATCAACGCGCAGCGCTGCCGGGAGGACGTATTTGAGGATGAGAGCGGGGAGAAAGCCCCGGAGCAGACCTCAGAAGATTTGAAGGAAGATGAGACAGCTTGTATGAGGGCAGCTGCGGGGAAATCCTGGAGGGAATACAGGGGTTTTCTTATGATAATGAGCGGTTCGGGAGCTGGTGCCGAAGAACAGCGGCAGGGCCCTGAACCGTGAATACAAGGAAAAGCTGGCTCAGAAGGTAATGGCGCGGGCGTTTACCAAGTCCTTCCTGCCGGCGCCTGCCCGGGCCGTCTATACGGCAGTCCACTCCATCTGGTATCTGCTGAAGGGAATCCGCTGTCTGCTCAGGGGGAAGCTGGAGGTGGAGGTGCTGGACGCCACGGCCATTGCCGTGTCTGTTCTGAGAAGGGATTTTGATACGGCTGGTTCTGTTATGTTCCTTTTGGGAATAGGGGAGCTTCTGGAAGAATGGACCCATAAAAAGTCAGTGGGAGACCTTGCCAGGAGCATGTCCTTAAACATTTCCAGGGTATGGCAGAATGTGGATGGAACAGAGGTCCTGGTCCCTGTTTCAAAGATCCGGGAGGGGGACCTGGTAACGGTCCATATGGGAAATGTGATACCTCTGGACGGCGTGGTCACTTCCGGGGACGCCATGGTGAACCAGGCTTCCATGACAGGAGAGTCAGTGCCGGTCAGGAAGGAGGAGGGAGATAGCGGATATCACCATCTCTGAGGACAATCTGTTCCAGCTGGTGACACTGAGGGCCATCAGCCGGGGACTCATGGACCGGATTGACCGGAATAAATGGACATATGTTTGTTTTCTGTCATTTTCTGCAAAATAAATTGTGATAAATGCATAAAAATATGGTTTAATTTTTGCGAAAATAAATAAACTGAACATAATTCTATTGCTTTTTTCTATGTTTGATGTTAAAATATAAACAAAGTTAATGACAGACCGGTTGATGAATTCGGGAGAGATTACCGTTAGGTAACGCCGAAGGGGATGCGCAAACTCTCAGGCAAAAGAATCGAATTCGGACGGGACTCTGGAGAAGGTCACTAAAATGTGAATACCGATGAAGCAACCGGCGGCATAGCAGCAACCGCGTCAGGGAAACTTTCAGGTAAAAGGACAGAGGCAGACATCTACGCTACGTTTATGTCTGTCTCTGTTTTTTTGCAATTTTGGGGACTTCTTCGTTACCTGCATTGCGAAAACTCTACCAAGGATATATCTTAGCTTAAGAGCTGTGTAACGGCGGTCTGTGGTGGAAAGCGGCCAAGGCATATCTACGGAGAGCAAAAAACAGGAGGAACGTAGATTTATGACAATTATTACGGGGTTAGGATTACTATTATTGACGCTGGCAGCCTTCTCACTTTTCAGCATGAAGGCGCCCAAGGGATCAGCGGCCATGTCGGGAATGGCCAATGCAGCAGTCGCATCTTTCCTTGTGGAGGCTGTCCACAGGTACATATCCGGAGATTTGCTTCACCTGGCATTCCTTGGGGAAACGGGCACCATATCGGGCAACATGGGCGGCGTGGCAGCGGCAATCATGGTACCGATAGGCATGGGAGTGAATCCCGTGTTCGCGGTAGTTGCAGGCGTTGCCCTGGGAGGATACGGCATCCTTCCGGGATTTATCGCAGGATATGCAATTGGTTTCATTGCACCGTTTATTGAGAAGCATCTTCCGCAGGGCCTGGATTCCGTGCTGGGAGCTCTCCTGATTGCACCGATTGCCAGATTCATGGCATTCCTGGTGGATCCGGCTGTGAATGCGGCCCTGGCACACATCGGCGGCATGATTACGGCAGCTACAGAGCAGTCACCCGTCCTTATGGGACTTCTGCTGGGAGGGGTCATCAAGATGATTTGTACGTCGCCCCTCAGCTCCATGGCCCTTACCGCCATGCTGGGACTTACGGGACTGCCCATGGGCATTGCAGCCATTGCCTGCTTCGGCGGCTCCTTTACCAACGGCGTCATCTTTAAAATGCTCCACTTCGGGGATAACAGCAACGTGGCAGCTGTTATGATGGAGCCGTTGACGCAGGCACATATCATAACAAAGTATCCCATACCGATTTACTGTTCCAACTTTTTCGGGGGAGGCTTTTCGGGAGTGGCCGCCGCATTCCTGGGCATTATCAACAATGCCCCGGGAACCGCTTCTCCCATACCCGGACTGCTGGCGCCCTTTGCCTTCAATCCGCCATTAAAGGTACTTATGGCGCTGCTGCTGGCTGCCATCAGCGGTACCCTGGCTGGAATCGTGGGAGCCATTGCCTTTAAGAAAAAGTATGATATCAAGCCGGAATTATCAGTCATTAATTCGTTTGAAGAGTAGAAACGCAGCGTGGGAACAGCCAGATGAGGAAACTTGTCTGGCTGTTTTTTGCGGTTTCCTGAAAAGGAAACAATATGTCATTAATAGGAAAAGAAATCAGCGATTTTACGATCTCTACCGATTTCATGAAAAATGAGGGAACCAGCCGTTTCTATGTACCGGAATGTTTCCCGGCTGTACCGGATTTTGATCTGACCCGTGCGATCATTGACACTGCAAAAGAGATGCTTTCCAAACTGGGCTGCCTGAATGTTGAGATGGAGAGTTCCGCACTGTATACGGTATGTCATCGCAGAAAGAAACGTGCTGCTATGATTAGTGCGGTTTCCGGCAACCTGATTACCGGTGAGGTGATTTATGAGACTGTCAACGAAGGACTGGCAACTGGCTGGGATGAAGAAAGACCAGATTGAAAATATGTAGCTTCCGGGCAGTGTGGAACGTGCATCTTTGATTGCAGAACATTTTGACATATTCCAACGATGCCGAGGACTACCCGACTGGCTGGGAGCAGCGAGCCATTGAGACCGATATAGAAGCAATGCGGATGATGATCCGAAAGGACAAAGCAGATTGACAAAAATATATCTATATAGCTGTTTAAAACGTAGCTGGACTCACATGTTATATGAATTGCCGAAAATGCAGCAGGCGTCTTCGTGATTACCTTAAACTGCAAGCAGTACACCAGAAATATAGTGGATACTATGAAACGGTATTATGCAGAAGGGGATAAAAAATGAAGGGAACTTTGCTGGTTAAGAATGTAAAATAGTAACGATGGTTCCAATCTGTTAGAGGAAATGCGTGTGGCTTATCTGCTTCATCGTTTGAATTGGAGTCAGAAAGCACCTAACGGTTATGATTTCCTGAAAATGGATACCAGAGGAAGTGCATCAATTCTGGGAAGAAAAGAACTGGGACAGATTGCAGAGGGAATGGCAGCAGATTTCTTTATGATTGATTTAAACCGACTGGAACTGGTTGGTGCCCAGTACGATGTAAAATCCATGCTGTGTACAGTTGGATTGAAGGGCAGTGTAGATTACACGGTAGTCAATGGTAAGATCGTTGTAAAAGAAGGACAGCTGACCGGTGTAGAAGAAGCACTTGTCATCGAGAAGGCAAATGCATCTGTGGATGCTTATCTGAATCACTAAATGAAGAATAATTTCCACTCGGGGATGCCGGTATTCCATGAAGTGTGTAATATAAGCGGGGGGCTTGATTTTCTTAAGGCGCGCTGTGACCATATCTGCAATGCAAGCTATGCGGTAAGAGCTGATTTGCGGGGACATCATATCGGTGAGACTCTGGTGAAGCATTGTATGGCAAAGGGAAAAGAGCTGGGATTTGGAATCCTGCAGTTTAACGCGGTGGTTAGGAGCAATGCTTCGGCGCTGCATCTGTATGAAAAGCTTGGGTTTACGCAGCTGGGGGTGATACCGGGAGGATTCCTGATGAAGGATGGGCATTATGAGGACATCATTCCCCACTATCATGTTTTGTAAGAATTATGAAAATATATTTTACAGTTTTTTGGTACGGCTGGCAGATATGGCAAAGGCTCCCTATGAAACCATTTTTCTGCTGTCATTTAAAAGTGAGTTACAGCCGCTTTCTTACTGGTTCCCTTCCACTATAATTATATCCTCCTGCTCCAATGCATCTGCAATCCAGCCGATGAATCGGCTGTAAAAGTCAAAGACAGTATCGTCGAAATGGATGTGGCTCATGTCATTTTCGATTTTCTCTATTATGATATTCCAGGTCCCGGCAGGTATGCGGTTATCCCAACAGACGTCAAATTCCGGGAATTCTGATTCCAGGTAGGATAGCAGGAGTTTTGTATAGTCTGTCTTATAAATGCACAGTGGTTCCTTACAGTATGTATAGTGGTCTCCCAGGCCAGTGTCAAAGCTGCAGGGATAAAAGCTGAGATTTAACTTTTCATCCGGAGCCGAAAAACATCTTAATACCATAACCATCCCCCTCGTATATCATTACATTGCCGTGTGCCGGGTCTTCTATGGCTAAGCCCCAGGCTGAACGTGATAATTTAATTATAGCACGACGGGGGGAGATTTGATAGTGTGAAAAGATAAGGCGGATTGACAGGAACTGGGGGCGGCTATAAAATAGAGGGATACCGATATTTTATTATAATGTGTGGCTGGGGGAAAATAGAAGAGGCTGATTGAGAGGGCAGGCACAAAAAAACAATGAAAAACCGGGTACGCTTGGAACGGATAATTGTAATTGCGGGAATACTGGTAGTGCTGTTCCTCACGCTGGTCACCAGATCCTATTACCAGAATGTCTTAAAGCAGGTGGGGGAGGACGGCGGCGAGGATGGAAATGAATACCGCTACCATTACGTCATGATTGTGGAGGATTCCGATATGCCTTTCTGGAAGGATGTGTACGGGAGCACCAGAGAGGCTGCCAGGGAGCACAATGCCCTGGTGGAGCTGATGGGCAAGAGTCTCTCCTCCACCATAGAGATAGAGAGTCTCATGGACATGGCCATTGCCTCCAGGGTGGACGGAATCATCCTGGAATACACGGGCGGTCATAAGATAGATGAGCGGATTAATGAGGCTGGTAAGGAGGGAATACCTGTGGTCACGGTCCTCAAGGATGCTCCGGATACCAGCCGCATAAGCTTTGTGGGGGTCAACGACTACCAGCTGGGGCGGCAGTACGGGGAACAGATTTTAAAGCTGGTGCCGCCGGATAAGGACGATGTGGAGGTGATGCTTCTGCTCCACGACAGGGATAACAGCAGTCAGGTGCAGATTGCAGAACAGATTAATAACCTGCTGGTGACCTCCCCGGACACATCGGGAAGGGTCAGGCTCATACAGGAGACCATGCGCTCCACCGGGAAGGTGGATGCGGACGAGACCATCAGGAACATATTCTTCCGCAAGGAGGGAATACCGGACGTCCTGGTGTGTACCGAGGCCGTGGATACAGAGGCTGCCTACCAGGCCATGATTGACTACAATAAGGTGGGGGAGCTCCAGCTTCTGGGGTATTACAAGTCGGACCAGCTTCTGGAGGCTGTCAGGAAGGGGAATATTCCGGTAACGCTTGTCATCGATACGGAGCAGATGGGGCGGTACTGTGTGCAGGCATTGGAGGAGTATCTGCAGGAGGGGCATGCAAATTCCTATTACAGTGTGGATTTGCAGTTTGTCACGAAAGAAAATGTGGATTAGAGCCTGTCTGAAAAGTGAGCGATGCGTATGGAGAGACCGGGAAAGAACATATGGGGCCATCTTAGCCTGGAGAAGAAAATACTGCTGGCCGTGACTCTTATGATACTGACATTATTTATAAGCAACATATTTATCTATCTCCAGGTAAATAAGATAGCAGGCAAGATGGATACGGTATATGCCAGCAATGTGAACTTAAGCGGGCTGTCGGAGGCCCTGGAGCATGTGCAGAAGGACATGGGGGACTATGTGTCCGTGAAGAGCTCGGACAGCCTTGAGAGCTACTACAAAAGCCAGCAGGAATACCGGGGATTTTTAGAACGCCTGAACGATAAGACGGTTGACAAGCCGGGGAAAATCCTGGAAAAGAACATCCGCATGATGTCGGAATCCTATCTGGATGTGACCCAGGATGCGGTGCAGGCCAAGCGGGGGCGGAACGTGGAGCGGTACAGGGAGGCCTATGAGAGAGCCCTTACCCTGTATCAGTACATCAACACGCGCATATCGGAGCTCAATGAGTTCCAGTTTAAAAACAACTCTGCCAGCTACCAGACCATGAGGGAAGCCCTTCGCTATATGGAGGTTTTCAATATGGTAATCCTGATGATTGTCATGCTGGCAGGACTTATGGTGCTCAGGATGCTGGTAAAGGATATGGTAACGCCCCTTACCAGTCTGGCAAGGACCGCGAATCTGGTGGGACAGGGTAACTTTAACGTAAAGATGCCGGATACGGATTCCAACGACGAGATTGGCATTGTCACCAGGACCTTCAACCAGATGGTAGGCAGTCTGGAGGAATATGTGGCTAAGGTAAAGGAGGGGGCGGAGAAGGAGCAGGAGCTTTTGGAGCGGGAGCTCTTGATGGAAAACCACCTGAAGGAAGCGCGCCTCAAATACCTGCAGTCCCAGATTAATCCCCATTTTCTGTTTAATTCCCTCAATGCCGGGGCCCAGCTGGCCATGATGGAGGACGCGGAAAAGACCTGTATTTTCCTGGACAAGATGGCGGAGTTCTTCCGCTACAATGTGAAGAAGGGGCTGGGGGACGCCACGGTAGGGGATGAGACGGCTGCGGCTGAAAATTATATCTACATACTGAATGTGAGGTTTGCAGGGGACATACAGTTTAAAGAGTCCGTAGACCAGCGGGTATTGGATGTGAAGATGCCCAGCATGATATTGCAGCCCATTGTGGAGAATGCGGTCAGACATGGGATCCGCGGCATGGAGGAGAATGGGACAATCCTTCTAACGGTTCAGGGATGCAGGGATTCCATCCGCATCAGTGTGCGGGATAACGGAAAGGGCATGAGCCGTGAGAGGATTCTTGAGGTCATGGAGGGCAGGAAGCAGGAAACACCGGACGACGGCGACTCCACGGGGATCGGCCTGGACAATGTGGTCAGCCGTCTGGAACTGTATTACCAGCAAAAGGGCCTGGTTCAGATTGTAAGCGAAGGTCCCGGAATGGGGACCGAGGTCATTATCCATATTCCGGTGAAGGAGGAGATTGGAAATGTTTCGGATATTATTGGCAGATGATGAGGGAATCATGCTGGAGTCCCTTAAGCATATCATTACCACCAGCTTTGGAAGTGAATGCGATATACGATGCGTCAAGACAGGCAGGGCTGTGGTGGAGATGGCAGAGAGCTTTCACCCGGATATTGCGTTTGTGGACATCCATATGCCGGGGCTCAGCGGAATCCAGGCCATCCAGGAAATAAGGAAGGTCAATAAGGAGATGATTGTCATTATCATCACGGCTTACGACAAATTCGCCTATGCAAAGGAGGCAGTGAACCTGGGTGTCATGGAGTATCTGACCAAGCCCATTTCCAATAAAAAGATCATCCTGGACGTATGCATGAAAGCCATGCAGCGGGTGGAGGAAGCCAGGCAGAAGCGGAGCGACGACCTTAAAATCAGGGAGAGGCTGGAAATCGTGGTGCCCATGATTGAGAGCGGGTTTATCTACAACATGCTTCAGGACGACGGCGGAGCGGACAGCTCCGGCTACGAGGAACTGCTGGGAATTAAGGACAATTACGGTTTCTGCCTGGTGCTGGAATTCGGAGACAGGGATGAGAGCGGCAGGCTGACCAATGCAATCGGTTCCAGCGTAAAGGCCAACAAGTATTACCAGGACATGAGGGAAATCGTGAAGGATTATTTTTCCTGTATCACCGGGCCTGTCATGGGCAACCGGGTGGTACTGTTTGTGCCTTCCTCTGAGCCGGTGCTTAAATATGAAGAGCGGGTGGAGGTCATCACCAGGACCAGGACCATGCTCCAGAAGCTGGAGGAACACATTGGCAGCGATTTCCGCAGCGGCATCGGAAGCACAAAAACTCTGGGAAACGCAAAGGAGTCATACGGGGAGGCGCTGAGGGCCCTGCGGGAGAGCGTCAGCCATGTGGTCCACATCACGGATATCCCCAGCAGGCAGGAGGATGTGACCGGGGAATATCCAAAGGAGCTGGAATACAGTTATTACGAGCGGGGGCTGAAGGCGGACAGCGAGGGAGCCGCTGCCTGCGGGGCTGAACTGTTTTCACGCATGCAGGGAAGGTATGTCTGCCGGGAGGACATGGAGGCTAAGGTGCTGGAGCTAATCATGCAGCTGGAGTACCGGATATGCACAAAGGACGGCACTGAGTTCGGCCTGAAGCCCCGGGGCAGTTATATCCGGGAGATAAAGGAGGCATCTGACAGCGACAAATTGTGCCGCTGGTTCCTGGAAAAGACAAGGGAAATATGCAAATGCGCGGGAACTGAGAAAAAGAAGGAGATGGAGTACCTGGTGGATACGGTGAGGAAATACATTGACGAAAATTACCAGAAGGATATTTCCCTGGACGAGATATCCAGGTTGGTGAATATAAGCCCTTACTATTTCAGCAAGCTGTTCAAACAGGGAACAGGGGAAAATTTCATCGAGTACCTGACACGGACCAGGATGAGACAGGCCTGTGCCTGCCTCCGGAATCCGGATTACAGCATTAAGCAGATATGCGCCATGGTTGGATACAGCGACCCGAATTATTTCAGCCGTATTTTTAAGAAATACGAGGGCGTCAATCCCAGCGAGTACAGGGAACGGATGGAGAACGGGGCAGGCAAAGGTTAAGAGAAGGACAAGGAAAGGACAGGGAAACGATATGGGTATACGCAAAAGGAGTACCGCGGGGCGCAGTGCCTGCATGTTGCTTACAGCACTGTTCACAGTCCTGGCGGCCTCGGGCTGCGCCAAGACAGAGGACGCGGCGGCGGGCAGTGTGGAGCAGGAGGAGCAGGGGGTACAGATTGGACTGAGCTTTGAATCCTTTGTAATAGAACGATGGATGCGGGAGAGGGATGTGTTCGTGTCCGCGGCAAAGGAGCTGGGGGCGGAGGTTAATGTACAGAATGCCAACGGGGATGTGAAGGAACAGATTTCCCAGATTGAGTATTTCATCAAGAAGCAGGCGGACGTCATCGTGGTAGTGGCAGGGGACTGTGAAGCGCTGACAGACGTGATGATTAAAGCCAGGGAAGCGGGAATCAAGACGGTTTCCTATGACCGGCTCATACTGAATGCCGGATGCGACCTGTACATATCTTTTGACAACACCGAGGTGGGCAGGCTGATGGCTGAGAGCATGCTGGAAAACATTCCGGACGGAGGCGATATCTTCCTGATTCAGGGGCCGCTAACCGATAACAATGTAAGGCTCATCCGCGAAGGCATCGACGAGACCCTGGCCGGCAGCAATCTCAATGTGGTCTATGAGTCCAACTGCCCTGGCTGGATTGCAGAGAACGCCTATACCTATACCAAGGAAGGATTAAAACAGGGCCACAATGTAAAGGGAATCATCTGCGGAAACGATGATCTGGCCAGCCAGGCATTCCGGGCCTTGTCCGAGGAACGGCTGGCCGGAAAGGTGTGCGTGACCGGTCAGGACGGCGACCTGGCAGCCTGTCAGCGCATTGTGGAGGGAACCCAGGAAATGACGGCCTTTAAATCTGTGGAACAGGAGGCCGGCATGGCTGCCAAATGCGCGGTGCTCCTGGGACTGGGGGAGGAAATCGGGGAGGTGCAGGACACTGCTTATGACGGCACCTATAATGTGCCCTATCTGGAGCTGCAGCCCATTGCCGTCACCAAGGAAAATATGGACGAGGTCATCATTAAGGGCGGGTTCCACGCCAAGGAGGATGTGTATCTGAATGTAAACTGATTTTTCTGTCAGTAAGATACAGCCTAAAATACAAGGTAAGAAAAGGATTGCAGCTAGCACATTTTTAACTAAAAATAATACAAACTCAGCAAAAATGTCCTGTAGAGCACAGGGCATTTTTTTAAACCTCTTAAAAGTGTGCAGATGGGTGCCAAGCAAGTCCAGAGCAGGCTGTGGTATATTGAAACCATCAAAAACATTTGGAGGAGGATTTACAATATGAAAAAGAAATTGTTAGTGACCATGCTTACATTAGCCATGGCAGGCAGCCTAATGGCATGCGGAAGCAAGGAGGGAGCCGCTCCTGCTTCAGAGGCAAATACAGAGGCGCAGGCCGATGCAAAGGCAGAGGACGCCAAAGCAGAGGATACCAAGACTGAGACAGAAGCAGCAAAGGACGGGGCTGCATCCGGCGAAAAGCACCTGATTGGCGTGGCAATGCCAACCAAGGACCTGCAGAGATGGAACCAGGACGGAAGCAACATGAAGGCAGAGCTGGAGGCAGCCGGATATGAGGTAGACCTTCAGTACGCCAGCAACGATGTACAGACTCAGGTATCCCAGGTGGAGAACATGATTTCCAACGGCTGTGAGATGCTGGTAATCGCATCCATCGACGGAAGCTCTCTGGGCGAGCCTCTGGGACAGGCAAAGGAAGCAGGCATACCTGTTATTTCTTATGACAGACTTCTGATGAACTCTGACGCTGTTACATACTACGCAACCTTTGACAACTACATGGTAGGACAGAAGCAGGGCGAATATCTGGTAGAGGCCCTTGGATTAGAGGAGAACGACGGACCATTTAACATCGAGATGTTCACCGGCGACCCGGCTGACAATAACTGCAACTTCTTCTTCGGCGGAGCCATGGACGTGCTTCAGCCATACATTGACAGCGGAAAGCTGGTTGTAAAGTCCGGCCAGACCACATTTGAGCAGGTGGCAACCGCTAACTGGGATTCAGAGAAGGCACAGAACAGAATGGATACCATCATCGCAGGAAATTACTCCGACGGTACCGTTTTAAACGCAGTGCTCTGCTCCAACGACTCCACCGCACTGGGTGTTGAGAATGCCCTTGCATCCTCCTATACCGGCGAATATCCCATCATCACCGGTCAGGACTGTGATATCGCCAATGTGAAGAACCTGATTGCAGGCAAGCAGGCAATGTCCGTATTCAAGGATACACGTACCCTGGCCTCACAGGTAGTTAAGATGGTGGACGCCGTTATGCAGGGCGGAGAGGCAGAAGTAAACGATACCAAGTCTTATGACAACGGCACAGGCGTAATCCCCACATATCTCTGCGAGCCGGTGGTTGTCACAATCGATAATTACAAAGAAATGCTGATTGATTCCGGTTATTACACGGAAGACCAGTTAAAGTAATCAGATGGACCGGTGAAACAGGCCGGAAAAGATGAGAACCATACAGGCGGGGAGAAATACCCGCCTGTATGGTTGTAGGTGCGCCCGGCGGGCGCACGTTCTAACGGGTGAAAGTCCCTGACCCGCCCGGCAGTGGGAAGGGTGCAGCCAATGGCAAGGGCGTCATCGTGAGGTGGGGTCTGAAGGAAGCCGGAGGCAAACCACTGGCCTGTAAAAGTTGTCCGGATAGGCTGTGAAGCGTGGATGAGGTTGCCTAACAAACTAAAGTCCAATAACTGCACGGAACGCCAGCAGTAAACGGGGCAGGTATAAGTGGGAAAGAACGTGTGAGTACCCGGGGAGGTCTCACGGACGTGAAAGTGGCGATAAAACATTCGCTGTCACGGAGTAAAGCTT
>NZ_AUJR01000040.1 GCF_000424325.1 [Clostridium] clostridioforme AGR2157 | reverse complement strand
CTGCTCATCCTTGACGAATGGGGCTATGTTCCAGTTGATAAGGATGGTTCACAGCTGCTATTCAGGGTTATATCCGACAGTTACGAAAGTAAAAGCTTGATTCTTACCACAAATCTGGAGTTCTCGAAATGGGGCGGTATCTTTACGGATGACCAGATGGCCGCAGCCATGATCGACCGCCTTGTCCATCATGGACATCTCCTGATATTTGAAGGAAAGAGCTACCGGATGGAACATGCCCTCATGCGCCGGGACGCATAATCAATGCCCGCCGAAAGCAGGGAAATTCCCTTGCTGAAAAAAGGGAATTCTGACGCTTTTTTTAGGGAAAAGTGCTTGACAAAAAACAGATAGGAATAGGTGTAGAACCGTTTTAACTCTGTTCCGGATAATGTTTCCTTTAGGAGGCGGTCATTTTTATCATATTCGTACTGGAACACCGGACCCAAATAATCGTTGGCATGGATAACCCTGTCTTTTAAATCATAATCATAGCTGATTTCCCATAGCTGCCCATTCCTGCCCTGGCGGGCCAGCTTCGTGATGTTCCCCGCATGGTCATAACTCACCCTAACGGAACGGTCAATACCATTGTGATTATCTTCAATTCATTTCAAAAGCAGACAGCATAAAGCATTGTATTCACGTCTGATAGAGATTGTTTATAAATTCAGCTTTATCCAATTATAACTTTCATGCAACTCTTGATTTAATATATATTTGTCAACAATTTCAAAAACCTGATATATAGATAAAACCTGACGTACTTGTAACTCCATATAATTCGATCCATATAAAATCTTTTTCATTCTATCGTCATAATCATATTTTTCTGCCCGATAATGATTATCCCCAGTATCATCATATATTCTAATTTCAACTACAAACTCTCCTGGTCCCCCTGCAATTTGTAAATATCCATTTGAGGTATTTTCTAAAATGAGATAATATACATTCAATCCATCCAACATCAATATATTTTTTTTAATTTTCTCCATCGTAGGATTTATTCTAATTTTATTATTGATTAATAAATAAAAAGAATTACTTTGTTTTTTATCCCTGCAAAGATATTCTAAGTTTTTCTTTACATTTTGCACATCCTTGTCCAAGTCATAAAAGGTAGGAATGTTTTCTAGAATTTTCAAAGTTTCTCGAATATATCCATTTATCACACATAATGATATCCACCTTAGATAGAAATTAATATCAGCATGACCTCCGGAAAAATAATTTTTTCTCCAAGATGTATCTTCGCACTCGAACTTTTTAATAATATATTTATCATCTTCATATTTACTTATTTTTAAGAATATATTCCTAAATAATATTTCTTTTATTACGTTACCTATATATTCCATGTTACTATCATCAAAAAAATTGAAAGCATGATACGAATTTTCACCGCAAAATAAATCTATATCCTGGCAAAAAATATTACTTCCATTCTTATATGGTTCTTGTTTAAGTGCTGAAACCAGCTTTTCTATTTCGGGATATTCGAGAGCTACAAAAACTCTGACTTCTCCTAGCGTACCTCCTCTCATAGTTGCACCAAGAACAATTTTTATCTTAATGATTTTATTTGCTACATGTCTACAATACTCTCCCTTTTTTCGTTGTTTTTGGTATCCTTCCTGAGAAAAAAATGGTTCCATAAAATTCAATAAATCCTCATATTTCTTCTTTAACATACATTTTCCTCATTCATCTTGTCTTAAAAATTCATTTGCTTGATATAGACACATTATATTGATAGCTATGCTGTTACAGTCAACCAAGTGGATAAATTTCCCCGCCGCTTACGGCGGGGAATAAACCCGCTAAGGATTCTAACTATCTGATTCACCTTTACAACTCTTTTTCTTTTTATTTCCATCCGTATCATATTGTGACACTTCATTTGGATCAGGCGGCTTAACTTGCCCATCTTGAACATGCACTACTTCCACAGAATCTATTCGCCTTACATTTGTTCTGTCATATGATCCTTGAGTTGTATCAAATCCTCCACTATCCATCAGCTGGCTATCTTTTGCTCTTTGACGTTTATCTCTTGCAGCACTATCCCCTTTAACCTCCACACCAATAACCGGAGCATATGGCTCATTTTTTTGAACTGCCAAATCATATCGTCTAAGTTCTCCATCTGCTGTTCGAACAGAAACTTCTTTTCCAAGTACATTATAACCATTATCCTGGTAATATTTGGATGCTTTCTCAACTGCCATATCACCCGGTTTGGTTCCTGAGTTACCCATAAAATGGCCCGATCCATCTCTTACGCTTCCATCTGGATAATTATAATTTCCGTCGTCTCTTAGCTCAGCATTAGGGTTACGAACAACACAACCACTTGGATCATAATAAAGCACAGGATTATTTTTACAGTAGGCATATAAGTTTAACCCGTCACCCCGGTACACATCTTCCTGCAAGAACCTTCCCACAACCGGGTTATAATACCTGGCTCTTAGATAATACTGCCCTGTCGCTTGGTCATACTGCTGCCCTGTATATAAGATCCGATTATTGATATTTTCATTTTTACCACGGATTACGCCAAAAGCATCATACTGATAACTGTTTTCTATCCTCTGACCTAAATCTGTAATATATGCCGTGCTGTTCTGCTCGTCCAGATGATAAGAATGATATCCCTCCCTTCCATTCTGCCAGCCTGCCGCCACACCATAACCCAGGATATAACGGCTTGTCACTGTTTCATCTGGTTCGGACTCCGCCAGTAACTCCCCATTATAATACAGTAACCTGGATCTGTGGCCGTTCTCAGACACTTCGGCACGCAGGTACTCTGCATCATACCGGTTTTCCTGGATACCACCATCCTTCATCAGTACCGCCGTTTGTTGGTTAAAGGTATTGTAATGGTATTCCGTCTTTTCAAGGAAACCAACCTCTTCCAGTACATTCCCTTGTAAATCATACCGGTAATCTATGGTTTCTGTGTTATTTTTGCTGCTGGTTAACTGATTTTTACAATTATAATTATACGCTACTTTTCCAGTTATATCTACCTTTTCCAGTCGGTTTCCACAACGATCATATCTGTACCTGACAGGCGCATTGTCATACCGCTCTTCAACCAGACGGTTCATGCTGTCATACTGGTAGCAGGTCATCTGCTCCTTCAGACTTTCTTCTCCCGGCAGGATACAGTTTCCTGATTTTAATGTCCGGTTCCCATTCAGGTCGTACTCATACCGGAAATCAGAGAAAATAGTACCCTCCTGGTTCTTGAGCGTCAACCTTATGATATTATCATCCGTATCATACTCATAGAACGTATGCATCCCATTTCCATGGAGGATTTCTTTCAGCTTTCCGCCAGCTGTATGGCTGTAACGGGCGATTTCAGTCCCTTCCTCATCACAGATCTGCTCCAAGTGTCCCAGAGTATCATAACTATAATATACCGTCTTTCCTGACACATCTGTTAACGACTTCAACTTCTTATCCGCCTGATAGGTGCAGGAAACAAGCGTCCGTCCAGAAGATGATTTTCTCACCAGCTTCCCGTCCGGCCGGTATTCATACGTGTAGCAGAATCCACCAGCTATCGCTTTCTTTACGTTCCCGATGTCATCATATTCCCAGGAGCGGGTCACTTCATTTTCTCCCAGATAATCGCAGGCGTGTTCCAGTACCGGGTTCCCATCCACATTGTAAGTGGTACGCACCTGGTTCCCGTTCCGGTCTACATGGAACACCATGCGTCCTTCCCGGTCATAGCGGAATGTCTCGCTGTTGCCCTCCTGATCGATGATCTCGCAGACCTTCCCCTGGCTGTTGTAACGGTACGTGATGACGCCGCCATTGGCATCTGTGGTGCTGGTGACATGCCCGGCATAATCATAGGTGTATTTCTCCTCCCCGCCCTCTGCCGTGTCAATCTGATGCACCCTGCCCCAGGAATCCATGCGATAGCCGGTCCGGTTCTGGTTCCCGTCCCGAATCCCGGTAATCCTTCCCCTGGCGTCGTAGGTATATTCCTGGGCTGCCTGGTTCTTCTGACGGCTCCTGGCGGTTTGGATTTCACGTTCTTGTCCATTCACGCCGTAAGAATATATAAGCTCATTCCCGTCTGCGAACTGGCTCTCTGTCAGCTTTCCATCTGCCCGGTAGCTGTGCTTCTCCTGCAGGGTCCCGGTACTGTCAGTCTCCGTCACCAGGTTTCCCTTGCAGTCATAAGTATAGGCGTAGAACCGGTTTAGTTCTGTCCCGGATAATGTTTCCTTCAAGAGGCGGTCATTTTTATCATATTCGTACTGGAACACCGGACCCAAATAATCGTTGGAATGGATAACCCTGTCTTTTAAATCGTAATCATAGCTGATTTCCCATGGCTGCCCGTTCCTGCCCTGGCGGGCCAGCTTCGTGATGTTCCCCGCATGGTCATAACTCACCCTAACGGAACGGTCAATACCATTATGCTTATCCTCTACCCGCTCCAAGACCAACCGGTCCAGGGTGTCATATTCCCGGGTGATGCGGTACCCTTCCGGGGTCTGGGTCAGGATACGGTTTCCATTCTCATCATATCCATAGGTTGTGACAGCGATTTTATGTTCTCCTGCCATGGGCTCCAGGCCGCTGTTCAGTTCCTCACGCCGCTCTATCAGGCGCCCTGCTTTATTATATACAAAATGAACAACCTGGCACACCTCTGCATTTATGGCTTTTTCTTCATAGATCCGGTTCCCCCGCACATCATACCTATATTTTATGACAGCGCCAAGCCCATCTTCTACCCGTATCAGACGGCTCCGGCAGTCATAGGTAAACGTAAGGCATAACCCGGTTCCGTCCTCACGCAGCAGGTTCCCGTCTTTATCCCAGTATCCGCTGCGCCTGTGCTCCTTTATCTTATTCCCATTCCCGTCATAGGAGTATGTAATCTTCTGGTAGAGAGTGTCTCCGTCCTCCTCTTTTGACGGACTCAGGCTCTGAATCAGATTACCACGTAAGTCATAATCGTAATAGCTGGTATTCCCAAGGGGATCCGTCCTGGAAATCATATTGCCGATTGGATCATAGGTATATTCAGCCTCTATATTTCCATCTGGCAGTATGATTTTTGTGAGTCGGCCGGCTGAATCATATTCATAAGCAGTCCCTTTACCATCGTCCATGGCTGGATCATAGTATTCTGGAAGGACATGCTTCACCCGACTCCCCTCTGCGTCATAAAAAATCCTCTCGCAGCCCCCATCCGGATAACGGATGCGGATATTGTTGCCATCGCTGTCATACTCATACCGGATTCCTTCGCCATCATCCCCAAGAGCATCATACGCATTGGGATGGACTTTCTTTAAAATATTGCCTTCCCCATCCCGCATCTGCCGCTCGTGGCTTCCATCCGGTTTAATCGTATCAATGAGACGGTCCAGAAAATCATATTTGTAGATGTACTCATTTTTGCGTACCTTCCATGCCTTCGGCATATACATGGCAAGAAGACGCCCCATTCCATCATACATATAATGGGACTCATTTCCTTCTCCATCCCGTACCATAGTGCGGTAATTCTTTGCATTATACGCATACTCAACCCGGCCACAGTCATCCTCCAGAGCCATCTGACGCCCAAGGGCATCATATTCGTAACGTACTTCTTGTCCATCTGCAAATCTCACTACAGATGGTTTCCCACATTTATCCTCATAGGTATATGTTATAGCAGCGTCACAGGCATCTGTTTTTTGAATCAGGCGCCCTTTCCTGTCATACTGATATATCTGTTGTATTGTGGTTCCATTACGGGACACTTTTTCATTTGTTTCAATCAGGTTGTGATTTTCATCGTAAAAATATCGTATATACCTGCCGGAATTGTCTTTTTCTTCTTTTAAATCATCCTTTTCATCATAAACGTATTCGTTAATAAGACCACTGGCAGACTCCTCCGAAGTCATACGGCCAATTTCATCATAACTCCATCTGGTTTTCTGTCCCAAACGGTTGATTTCCTGTATCCTGTATCCGGCTTCATTGTAATCAAAGAGTGTTTCCGTACCGTCTTGATAACTCATAGAAAGAATCTGACACTCTTTCCCATAGCAATAAAGCACTGTTTTATCACCAATGCTGCTGTATACCCTCACCTGGCGTTCTTCATCAATGTACTCAGCCTCATAAGTATCCCCATTAGCCAAGGTCTGGAGGACAACACGCCCTCTATCGTCATACTGGTTTTCCAGGTATGTCACTTTTGCCTGGTCTACCGCTTTAATCAAATAACCATTCCCATCATACTCATAGTGGGTAATGCCCTGATCCATATGTATTACATCAGATAAAAGGCCATTTTCATACCGGTATTGCATCGTCCGCCCAAGACCGTCTGTTACCTGGATAAGATGTCCGTCACGCAAGATAAGCTTCAATTCATAGCCAAGAGCGGTTGTAATCTTGTCCAAAACGTCATTATAATATTCAAACTGAATCACCTGGCTGTTTTGGTCTGTGATTGAGAGCAATAGTCCTGTCTGACTATAGCGGTACACCCGCTTTTTCTTACGGTCCCTAATTCGCCACTCATCACCATACTCTTCCAGTTCATACCAGCTGCAGCCGGGCGTAATGTTTTTCGCCTTTCCATCCTCCCATGCAAAAATAACATGGTACCCCGTATCAAGATCCACATGAATTTTATCCTCATGACGATATAAACGGCCCTCAAACATGAACTTCCATCCACGCCCCATAAGACCTGAATGTTTACTGGTCGAGCTGTATTTTCTCGTAATCTTGAGAGGTTCACGAATATCTGAAAGTATAAAATCAGTAGCGGTAATTAAAAATGCTCCGGACACTACATCAATCGGCTCTCCAAAAAGCTGCCCAACACCACTGGTTATCAAATTTTGAGTGAGTACATCCATTGGATCATATTCAACACCAAGGATATTATTTGTTTTAATATCAATTGCTGTACCAACAGTTGTATTTACCCCTAAACCAATAGCCTTATTTAAAAGTTTACTGTCAGAACCCACAACAGCCTGGACCTTATCTGTGAGGTAATTACCTGCTACGCCTTTCACAATACCTGCACCAGTATAAACAAGCAGGTTTTTCCAGTTCACAGAACCATTTACCATATACTCATTGACGGCTCCAAAAATAACTGTACCGCCGACTTGGGCAACCATATTAGAAGCTTCAGAACCTGAGCACAATACCTTGGTAAGTCCCTTGGCTGAGGCACCGTTTTTAATAGCCTTGCCAGATACAACATCAAACAGGATATCGGCCACCATGGAACTGGCATCGTACAATGCCTGATTCCCGCCCATCAGGTTATCGCGAATAAAATTGGAAGGTGCCGAGGCATCCAGCGCATTCACTTTGCTGTAGCCGTCCAGCCCTTCGGCTATATCTGCCGCTGCAAATGCTGCTTTTGGCGCAGCAGCAAGCAGCACCGGGCCAACTACGGCAAGTGCAGTACCTCCAGTGGCAATAGTCAGGGCAACTCCACCTATAATCGTAGCAATGCTGACAACCCCACTAAAAAATTTTTGTTTACTTGCTTTTTTATTTGAAACTAACTGTTGTGTTACCGCATTATTGATGTTATTTCTATTTTCCTCATCATTTCCTGCAATCTCCTGCACCTGATTAAGCAACTCGTCAGCAGAGGGCTGGGCCGCGGGCTTTAAATCTGCCGTATGTTCTATCATTGCAGAGGTTATGTCAGTACCCGCCTCCATTGTTATAACATCGTCAGCCCCATCTCCTATTTGAAGAGTTACCTTTTGCCCACCGGAAAGAAAAGCGTTTTTAGGTGGATTTTCACCGCCTGCCATTAATCCTTTCTGTGTCTTAATATTAATATCAAAGCCGGTTAGAGAGATCTGTCCTTCATTTGACATGAATAACTTACTGCTTGCATCAGAATTTGGAACATAGCAAAGAGTATCTGGCGTCATATCCATGGCACTTCCACTTGGATCTGAAAATCTCTTATTGTCGGGATTTTGACCTCCCCCCGAACCGCTTCCACTCCCTATCGCGTGTACAGCAATCGCACTCTGCTCATCGTGTTCCGGGAAATAAACATGAACCCTGCTTTCAACTTCTGGCATACAATAAAAACTGCTGCTTTCTATTGCATATGTAAAAAACTTGCCATTAGGGTCATATGCTTTATCAATGTCAAATTGTACACGTACCCGGTTACCCGACCTTTCCTTTACAGTTGCCGGTATACTCATCCCAAAAATTCTTGGATTTTTCTCTTTTTCCTTGCGTATACCCTCTCTCCTGGAAAGTGTATAACGGTATACCAATTCTCCCTTTTCCAGCTCGATATTAAGTTTCGTAACTACTGCTGAAATCTGATTTATCTTCAGTTCTTCCCCCATAAAAAGGAATTTACGCGTTTTAATATTCCACTGCGATGCTTCCTGCGGAAGTATTCCCTCGGGCATAAGCACTTTGGAGTAATGTAAAAAATCCTTCTCCAACGAATAATCCTGATTATTTAGCACCGTTCCATAGTTGATATGAGGTATTCCAAAATATACTTTTCCAAAGGTATCTCTGCAATCAGCAATCAGATAGGTTCCAAAATGGCTTGCCAAACGCCGAAGAAATACCCAATCACTTTCCTCATACTGTAAAAGCATCTCCGGTATCAGGGCATCTTGTGTAATTTCGTCTTTTATATCGGCCTGACTATAATCAGATAGTACCTTTCTCGCCACATCCATGTAGGACATGCTTCCATCTAAAAAACTTCTGCTTTTTTCAATTCGATCCCATTCCTTAGAGTAAGAATAGGCATCAAAATAGAGATATGAAAGCCCTTTTTCTACTTTTGTATAAACATTCTCCGCTTTGCCCTGGAATATAATCTGCCCTTTGGTATAAGCGTTTTCTCTAATGACAACTGGAAACACAGAGGCCAGATTGACAAATTCCTCGGATGTGTCTTCTTCAATAAGGAACTTTATAGAAAGAAATGCATGGTCATTAAGTCCCTGCACCAGATGGAAAGCTTCGACCTGAATAAGCCCATCTAATCCTAATTCAATTTCTAACTCTTTAAATTCCAGCTTCATGTAATCCTCCTATCCTTAACCGCCAGCTTCCTGCTGCCCCGAATGGACAATCTCTATTTCACCGCCATATTTACATCGTAGCTTTGCTCCGCCAAGGAGCGGGGTTTTACCATCTGTTTTTACGCCGTCTTTTCCATTATCCCATTCCTGATTACCTATGATAATCGGTGTGCATTTTCCTACTACCTGAGGAACATCCTCAGATACCTCTTGTTGCTTTTTTTTCTTCTTACTGCAAAACAATCCCATCACGCTGTCCAGAAACGTATCAGGACACTGTTCCTCAACCGCCTCCCGGACTTTCTCCGCTTCTCTTTGAGTATCTGGATTCTCCATGCTATAGCAACCACCAAAATTAAGGACATGATAATTGCCAATGCAATCCTCGACTGTCATCTGAGGCTGCAGCCTCAGGAATACTCCGTAAGTGCGGTGAAGAGCAATATAACTAAAGCGCATTCCCATAGTGCAAGTTGCTGGCGCACCATGTACTACATATGTATCAGTCAATTCGGCCATCCTTCCACCTCCACTTCTTTCCAGATGATGCCGATCACACCTCTCCTAAGCAAACTTTCTACAACCTCCAGGCTCACATAAGGATTTGTAAATCTTTTATCATTGAGCATAAACACTTTATGCTCTCCGATTTTTTTTGCATCTAATACCAATCGCTTGATACTCCCATTTGGATAGAACTCCGTCTGTTCTGAGAACACATCCAGACGTTCCAACAGCAGATGATGGTAAACTCTAAGAGTATCATTTTCTTTGCTGGTAAGAACAATCGTGCGGAAAACCATATCATCTTCATACATATCTAATACCTTTTTCACTGTATCAGAGACCATATGCACGGGGAACTGAATATAATCTGGAGCTGTCTCACCTGTTTTAGGTGCCAGATACAGCGTTGCAGAAGTATCGATATCCTCTGCATCCTCTTTATAAAAGATATGTCTTGGCCCAGCAATATCAAAATCACGGAATTGAATGATATCCTGTATGGCTCTGTCCTGTTCCATTGTGAAAAATCTCATTCCTGTGCCCTCCTGTCAATCAAGATTACCTGCAGTTGTTCTGCATCAAGATGTAAAAAAGGAATATCGTCCTCATAAAAAATGCATTCGGTAAGGTCTGCCCCCTGGAAATCGCATTTTTCCCATTTACATCCTTCAAAAATCGTCTGCCGTAGAGATGCTCCCTTAAAATTACAGGTAGAAAGGGTACAATTTCTGAACCGGGCACCGATCAGGTTTGCATTCTCAAAATTTATATTCTGTAATCTACATTTTTCAAGCTGAAGAAAGCACAGTGGTAATCCCTTACAGTCAGAATCCTGTAATTCTGCCTCATACCAAAACGAGGAAACCAACCGTCCCGGATTGTCTTTTGTTTCTCTGAGGGCTCTGTTCCAATCTTTTTGGTTCTTTTTCTCCCTGTCAGCACATGCAATCAGCTCGCTTGTATCACGGTATTCTCCCCAGCGGATTCCCCATGTATTCAATTTGGACAGTGCTTTAAAGTCCTGGTTTTCTTCAATATCCCGAAATACAAAACGGAGCAAATTAGCCAACATGATATTACATTCCATCCCCGCTTCCATTAGAAGATTATTGATGTCGTAACGGTTGATTTTACCCATGTACTTTTTACTGTCCAGTTCCATCCGCTCACCAGCCTCAGTAAATACAGAAAAATAATCCTCTAATGAAAAGGTTACTTCTACTGGTTCCATATCCATATACCATTTTGCATTCATAATCTGTGCCAGAAATCTGTATGTATGATTCAAGAAATCAAAACGTAACATTGAAAAATGGATAAACATAATATCCTTTTTTCCCGCCTTCTCTACTGTCCTTCTAATCTCTGCAAAAACCTTCTGAAGGCAGTCCGCAATGTCATTTGCATTTTCCTGAATATTGCTAAGGAAACGGGCCTTAACTTCATTTATATAATCACATTCTTCCTCTCGGAATTTACATAATGCTTCTTCTCTTTTCATAAGGCCTCCTAGTCCAGCTTTACTTCGCTTCCCTGTATGATCAGATTTCCATCTGAAGGCATCTGCACTGTGCCTCCTTTGGAACAGGAAATTACCGCATTTTCTGTTGCTTGGATAGTCACAGCTTCCTCAGCTTCGATACTGACATTATTTTTCGCCGAAATCTCCACTGTGTTCTGTGACGATATATCGATTGCCCCATCATTTCCTATCTTTACAATAGCCGACCCACCACTACACGCCAGATAAACACCGTCTTCCCCCAGTTTCATCTGTTGTCCGCCTGGATTACTTAAATATTTAGTAGAGGGATTTCCCATTCGGTCCGGTACACCCCCACTTTTCCCGTCATAATTGCTTACTGCACTGACGGCAATAACATCCCTGGTGAATTTAGATGGAAAGTATACTCTGATATTGTCACCTTTTTCCGGCATATAGTACCAACCGCTTCCATCTGGAGAAGCAGACAGGGTTGAAAAAGGAAACCAATACACGTCGCCAAGACTATTTCCTTCATCAATCTTTAGATGAAGCTTTATTTTTGTCCCAGATATCTCCAAGACATTTCCTTCCAGAGCAACGCCGATAAGGTGCATTGGGTAGACTGGTGAAGCCAGTATACCTTCCTTTTTCTGAAGATCACAAAAGCAATAAAGCATCCCTTTTATCATTGAATATGAGTAACGTTGTACAATTAGGGGGCTGCCAGAATATGCAACCTCCTCAAATAATTCTGGAATATGATTTGTTACTATACTCATAATGAAAAAATCAGTATCACTGATGTTCTTTCCCTGCTGGAGCCAGTAACTATACTTCCCAAGTTCTTTTCGATACCCCGCTATCTCGTAATTCCATGGTTCTTTGATTACTTCTGGTACACCGCCATATAGTTGCAGTGTATCTGAAGCTACCCTGCACGAAAAAACGGCATGTAGTTGTGAAAGCATACGCTTAAGGAATTCCCAGTCTGTCTCTTTGTATTGAACAGCAATTTCACCAATAGGATGGTCCGTAATAGAAAGCATAATATCGCTTCCCGGATATTCTGCCAAAATAAACCTGACCAATTGACTGTAAGTCATGGATGTATCTTGAAATGAACGGGATTTTTTCTTCCGGTCCATCAGGATACTTCTACTTTTAGCTTTTATCTCAATCTTTATGATTCCACCGAAACCATATATCTTGACTTTTGTTATAATTCCTGAAAAAAGTAATGACTGGGTTGCATAGACAGATATACTATCATCTTCAGTGAAGCCATATAGAGTTTCCACCCCATTTTCTCCATCCAGATAGCCACAAAGACTCAATTCCCCATGCATTCCTGCTTCACTTTTTATATCCAGCATTTCAATCATTTTCAGCTGAATCCCATTCACTATTATCTGGTCTGCCGCATATGCCATAATTCCGCCTCCTAATTCTCATTAATCAGCTTTCCATGTAAGGTTACTGTCCCCTTTTTCATTTCTATGTCTCCGCCCGCACTGTTGGCAACCTTGATTGATTCCTGGGATTTGATTATGAGTTCATTTATTGCTGTTACATTAAGGTTTTCCACTGCAGATATGCTAATATCCATCAGTCCATCTAAAACAAGTTCTCCGCTCTTTTTTATAAGGATGCTCCCATTACTTTCGCCAGCTGCAATGACCACACCAATATCCGTAAACTGAACCTGATTACCTTGAGCAGTCTGTATATTGCGTACATTTGGGTTTCCCATAGGATCGTTCGCATTTCCTGAATCTGGCGCATGCGACTTTATAGCTGTTACCACGTATGCTTCTTTTTCATCATCTATTGGGAAATATACGCGGACACTTTCTCCTGTTTCCGGCATACAATACCAGCCACTTCCATCGGACGACGCTGCAACAGTAGAATATGGAAACCAATATTTTTCAGCACCACTATCACCAGCAGCAATTTCCATATCAACCTGAACCCGATCCCTTTGAACACCGGCAATAAGACCATCAATAGAAACTCCCGCAATCTTTTGATTGAAATATGGCAGTACTTTTAAACTTTCTCGTTGGCGTAACTGGTATTTACACTTAAGAAGACCGTTTTCCATAAAGCGATCCGTTGATTCTATAAACCATGGTGAGCCTTTATATACAATCTGGCTTCCTATTGTGGCAATATCATATGAAGCAACTTCAAATACTGTGTTCTGAGAACCAGTCAATTGATTCATACCGTTTACCTTCAATTCAACAAGCCTGCTTAAATCCTGTGATAAGGAAAACGGCAGGTCATCCCAGGAAAAAGCTTCTGGATGTGGATTCAAGCCAGCTTCAAAACGAATATCTGGATAAGTAGTATCCGAATATAACATTTCGTTGTATTTTGATAAAAAGCGTTTAAGGAACTCCCAATCGGTCTCCTCATACTGAACAACTAACTGTCCAATAGGCTCATCAGGTATATGAATTTTGTAGTCAGAGCCGCTATAGGTTTTCATTATCTCCGCTACTAACTGATGCACACCCATCTCAGGATTCTGGAATATTCTCTTTTTCCGTTCAATATCCATCTGCATCGTTGCATCCCACGCGGTAAAGACCAAAACCTTTCCATCCCCATCTCTATCCAGGTATAAGTTTTCAACGATTCCATAAAACAGAACATGTGCTTTCTCATTCTTCCAGTATTGTAATGATACATTATCACTAATGCCGTGGAAGTCATTTTCATCTATGTCGCTGTCTAAAACCGCCTTTACGTATAATCTGGCATGTTCTCCTGGAACCTGTGTAATATTCACATCGACAAAATAGGATATCTCCATTGTTGACAGAAAAAGGTCCTTGTACGTAATGGCACCCTCTTCCTCCTGAAGCATCATCTTTTCCATGTCGAGCATGTCCATGGAATCCTGCCTGGACAGGTAACCAGGGTTTTCTTCCTGGTCATACATCTCTCCATATCCAGATGTATTTATATTACTCCCTATTTCCACTTTCTTTATTTTTTCCATCTTGTGACTCCCGTATACTTGCATCAGTCCATTGGTCTAGCGCGGCCATCATGGCTTCAAATATAATACCGAATGTATCTTGATCCTCTCCCATACAGTTATAATTTCCAAATGCTGTATAACCTTTATCCCTAAAACGGAACATGACATTATAGACCGGTCCTTTTCCACTTGGAACCTCATAACAGATATATTCGATATGATTAAGCTGTTTCTTTTTTTTGATTTCTGCACTCATACGATTGGCTGCCATGCCGTTAACCAAAAGATTCCCCCACTGTTCAAAAGTGGTAGGTTTCAATATCGTTTTAGGCCAACTAATAATCTGACTTATTTCCTTGGCACGCTTCAAAAAAATAACGCCTTCTTCATCCTCCTGCTTTGCATCATAAAAATTTTTGAAAGTAACAAAAGGAATATTCTGTGTAGGCATAATATATGTGTCAAATTCTAATAATGGAATTCCCTCCAATTGCAACTTTCCTGCACAAATACCTGCTAATGCATCTTCTACTAAAAGTGGTTTTTTATCGACCCCTTTTGAGGTTAATCTTTCACGTTCCTCTCTCATATTATTTCTACGTAAACGGTCCATAGCTGCTATTTTTTCATCAATAAACATATTCCTATCCTTTCTTTCTAGAGAAGCATTACACCTTTTGTTGATTGAGCATTATTTGACTTTACACTTCTACCCGATTGCTGTGATTTCAAAATATCCAAAAGCCCGCGATATATGCTGTAATTCTCATCTGCCCTTTCACTCGTTCTGTTAAATACATATTCTTGGATAAAATCTCTTGAGACATGTCCACTATTTGCGAGAACGCTCATAGAAAAAACACAATCCATGAGATTACTGCTATCCTTGGAAATCATTTCTTTTGCAAAAGTCATTAAAAGACGTGGATTCAGTGTGCTATTACCATCTGCGGCATAAGGTACATGAATTATATTTATTGTGTCATACATGGTCGAATAATCTTCAAAGCTTTCGTGCTCATCTCTAAGCTTTGCACCTTCCTGCAGGCGGAACCGGCATAATTCTATTTCGCAAGCTTCATTTGGCTTTTCTGTGTCCAGGGATATTCGAGTATTACCTACAACACTGCTGTTTCCCCGCTCTTCCGCCAAAAACTGTACTTTGAGATACCGTATTCTGTCTAGTGCTGCACATTCAATCTCATATGGCATTTCCATAGTATAAAGATTATCCTTGTATAATATTATCCCAGGTGCAATCGTAAGCCGTTCATTGTCCCATGTAATTTCACATCCGGTAACAATCCCATTCCCATATCCTCTAAAAGACATTTTTAGATAATTTTTCGGATAATCCCGTAACTGTTCCAGCATTTCACCTCTCAAAAGGCGCTTTTTCTCAAATTGAGGATATACATATTTGAACATTCTTTTCCCCCATCATCAGCATATTGCAATTTCATCGATTTTCAGAGTCTCATCAACCCCAATGATTCCAAAATGATACTCATAATAGATATCAACAGTGTACGGTATCTCCACAAACATCTGGATTAAAAGTTCCATTTTTGCCGCAATTGTTTTATCATGTTTTTGACCTATAAATACCATTATTTCATGGAAATTTTCATTATTTCGATATATGATATTCCTTGGTATTAATTCTTCCACCATATCCTTGAAAATGTCCAATGAGCTTCCTGTTTCATATTGCCTCAATACCCCGCTCAGGATGATTTCCTGTTCGTTCCTATTGAAAAGTTGCATTGCTGTCATTGCTGCCGTACCATATAAATTGTTAATAAAATCTTCGAAAAGCTTTTTTTTATAATATATTTCTTTTGTCATTCCAGAAAGTACATCATTTTCTGCCAATTGATGAAAGATTAAATTGGTAAGACTTTTTCTCGCCTGGAAATACTCTGTCAGTTCTGGATGGTATAATTCTTTGAATATATTATAAAATCGATAGTACGGATTCACCTCAATTACCGGCAGTTCATCCAGTGTATCCTGATTCAAATACGGACACGAGACTTCCATATATGCGCTAAAATTGGTGGACATCTGAAATCTTATTTTACCTTCAGAAATACCATCTTCCTTAGCTTTCAACATGACTTCCCATAGGTAGTTCAAACCAACACACCCCCGCAATCATATTCTGGATACAATTCCTGAATCTCAGAAGATATAAAACTGGCGAGATCCCTTAAAATCCAAGTGTCTTTGCTCTGCGGCTTAAAATAAAGAACCAGCAGTTTCCTACCGCCTTTTTCACGTATCTCATCCCGCATGAAAAAATTCATAGAATAAGTTTCAATTGTTACCATTCCCGGTTCAATCAATGCACAATCCTGATATTCAATATAGTTCTCCAAGCCAAACCCAAGAATAATCCGCCGAAGCTCTCCTTTTGTTTTTACCGGCTGGCCCGAACGTCGCTGGAATCGTTCTGCAAATCCATCTTTTTTAAAATTCTCCATGATTGGGTATGTATATCTGTCAATTTTATGGTCAGATCCCTTTCGTATCATGTACACATCCCATTTTTTTGCATTTGCGATTTGCCCCGTTATCATGAGTTTATCTCCGCTCTGTCTGATGTTACGAATTCCCTTTTTCTCCTCCACCAGATAAGCGTGTTCTGCTCCATACTCTCTAATGGATATCGTATGCTCATAATTTGCATAATCCCCACACGCGACTGGAAATCCTACGCTATCCAGCTTCAATTTCTGGATATTCCAGACCGGAATCATGTCATAATGGATATACTGATTGTATTCACCAAAATCTGTACCTAATTTCATGATTGGGGCATTATCCGGAATTTCTTCAGGTATGTCAGTAATATATACATCTGCCATTTTAAACAGGTATGGAGCATTAACCGTTTTCCACGGAATTCCATTCTTCATAAACAGATGATATAAATGTTCAATTTTAGCTAGATACCGTTTATTCAGCTCTATCTTAATCGATACAGGATATGATTTTTCCGAATATAGGAGCCCTGTAAAAGAACCTTGATTCTCATAAAAGGATTTTAGTTCCATACAGTCACACTGGACAAACACAGTGGCGAGACGGACCTTTCCTGCAGCTTTTATCTCTTCCCGCAACTCACTTGCAATAAACTTAGGCGAGTTTAAATCATCTTCACAGATTGCTGACATCAGGTGATGAGATTGATCTAAATAATTACGCTCAATTAAACCTGTTTTTATCTGATACCGGTTAATATCATAAGCCAACTCGTTGACCACCCGTGATTCCAGTTGCTTATACATGAGTTCATTTGTTTCATATAACGCAAGGAATACTCCTTCCATCAATTCTTTAAAGGCAACTCGCTCTTTTAGATTTTCAATTGACTGGATTTCGTTGCGGATCATCTCTTTAATTTGTTCTGTGTGCTCCATAGATATTCTTATTTCCTCCCATCAAAGAAATTCAATTCCCACGTATCATCTTCAAAATCAAAGAATGTCTCTTTGCCTTTATAAAGCAATTCTCCCTCTCTCAAGATAGGAAGTACCACAAATCCCCATCGTTCTCTTGATACCCATACAAAAAATTTCATTTCTCCTTCCAGAATAATGTCTGTTTCTTCTTGAATAACAGTATTCTGGTAGCTACGATTAATCTCGTCCTGGGTTGTTTTTTCAAATTTCGAAGTATCATATTCGAAATAGTATGTTTTTAACCGTTCACCACGTTCATTGTTTAAATATAAGTCCAGCTGATTTCCTATCATGAAGCGTGAAATATACCCTATATGGTTCTCACGGTCTAAGCTCTTAATCAAGATTTTTTCCTTATTTTCGTGAGTAAATGCCATAATTTCATATGGCAGGGTTCCCACCTGATATTGTTGATTCACTTTCATATATCCACGTTTACAGTTTAAGAAATATGCTAATGCACCTTCCAGACAGCACATCTTCAGTTCAACTCCGCTACTATCCTGTTTCGTATTTTGTATCAGTTTCCCAGGTACATATTGTTTAAGGGCCTCTGTAAACAATCTGGACTTACAGGATTGTCCTGTAAGCTTAATCATCTCGTATTCCTGCAATTCACCTTGAACAAATTTCTCACCCAAAAAGCGTTCCATAAGCTGATAGATGTCTGGTCTTAAAAGTTCCTCTATTTCGTTTAAATATATTGAAAACTCAACAGAATCACGAATATGTTCAAAATTACCTTCTGTACAAATGGATAGTTTCCATCTGTCAAGAAATACCCTTCCTTCTACAGCACTTTTATCCGTTCCTACAAGCAGTTCATATCGGAACTGAGACTGAAAAAATTGTTTTTTGATGGTCTCAGCCACCTCAAACAGGTAGTAATAATTATTTTTCACATAGAAATAGTGTTCTCTACTACGCTCCTGGTATTCTTTAAAACGGGTAGGAATATACTGCTCTGCCTGTTGGTATAGTCCGTCTAAATCCTCATAAGAAAATGTGCTTTCTGAACGGAAAAGACTTTCCTGTTTAATAAATCCTAATTCATACGCAATCCGAATTTTTAACAACTGCATAATCCGGTAAGTCAGATTATTTCCGCCAAAATTTGTATCTCCATTTTCATATCTTGTTTCCAGATCAACGATATAGGAAACTCTATTGTTCTCAATTCGGAACAACCCCGATGTCAAGTCTGTAGTGCCACCTCCACAATCAATAATTAGTGCATGGTACCATCGACCTTTTTCATACTGGCTGTTATTTATCAGATTGTTAATACTATTGAATAACACAGCCATACCTTCATCCAGTTCACAGTTGACATTATATTCTGGAAGGAGCTGCGTAAAAAGCTCCTCAAACTTCTTCTTTTGACGTATTGGGGCAAGGAGCTGTATGCCGCTGAATGTGCATTTAAATTGCTGCCGGGCCAGGTCAATCAGATAGTCAAGATACGCTCTAAGCATTTCTTTTCTATCAATCTGATACTTATATCCGTTTTTCAGAGTGACGCTCTGTTTCCTGTCCGCATCGCTAATCCAGCGTTTTATATCGTAAAACACAGTGACGTCCTCGTCCTGGTAATTTTCCCCAGTCAGTGCCAGTGCGTCATACCCGAACACGAACTCCGTCTTATCTTCCAAAACCCCCTTTACACCAATAATACTGGGAATGATGGTTTGTCCCTTATCCAATGCAATTTTCGATGTTCCATCCGGAAGGCAGATTCCCATGGTGGTATTGGAACTTCCAAAGTCGATAACCAGTGGCAATTCTGCTTTTACAATTTCTTTTTCCTGTATATCCAGCAGCGGTATTTTAATTCCCTCTATATATCCAGGAGCAGACACTCGATTTCCATAATAACAATCATAGAAAAATTCAGAGTCTCTTTCATTTGGAAGGTAGAGGATAAAATACTGATGTTTTTCCAGTGGTCGTACAGGGACATCCTTACCTTTGAAAAGATAATAGATGCCTTTTACCTCTTGTATATAGAAACAGGTGTAAATCTGAAACATCTCATCAATCAGGATCAAGTTTCCATCATAAAGTTTGTTATCCGACCGCACCTTGTAACCGTCTAATTCATTCATCCCGGTTTCCTGATACAATGTAATCGTCCCAGGAATCCAAATTTGTTGCTTATCCGTAATATGAATCTTATTATTTTGCACAAATTCCTGCAAACGCATCAGACCAGTTTCCTGGGCTGTATTAATATGCCGATATTCCTTCTGTCCCCTGAACCGCATAATCAAACGGATCAGACCTTCCCTGTCTGCAGACTGGGCAGATGGCACCACCACCTGTTCTTTCCTACAGATTTCCCTTAAGTGAAACAAAGTCATTTTCTCCAGGTCCTTACGCTTATACGTAGCATGCTCTTCTATTTTCTGTTCCCGGTTCAGGGTATATGTAAATCGGCTCATTTTAATCCCTCGCTTTACCTTTTATTGCATAGCTGTCCCAGGTCCATACTCCTTCGTTTCGGTCTCTGCACTTTCCTGTTCCTGGGCAAGTTTCTGTGCTTCTTCTGCCTGTTTTGCCGCTTCTATCCCAGCTCTTGCCGCTGCAATCTTTCCATTGATACCATTTGCCAGTTCTGCCAATTCCAAACGTATATAAATAGCCTGGGCTGTCTGATAAAATGTAATGGCATTCTCATACTTTCCTTCTGCCACCAGTTCGTTTCCTTTATTTTCAAGCTCAATGGCATTCTGCTGATCATTCGCTTTCTGCTGGTTCTCCAGTTCCTTTTTTGCCGCTTCCTCCTGCTGCTGTTTTGCAACCTCAGCCGCTACAGCTTCTTCGCTTTCTTTTTGTGCATTTTTTTCCTGCTGATCTGCCTTATCTAACTTTTCCTCTGCCGCTGCCTGCTTTGCTAAAGCCTCCTCTTTTCCCGCTGAATAGTAAAGGGCCGCCGCTTTATCCCTGGCCTCTTTGTAAGATTCAATAGCACCTTCAAGATTATCGTTGGCTTCCTTCTTCTCACCCAGTTCAATCAAATCAAATACATCTATATAATCCTTGGTCAGTTTCAACTGGTTATCAATGTAAGTTCTTCCAACATTTCCTGCCTCTATGGACATATCCCGGGCTGTCAAATATAAGCCCTGCGCTTTTTGGTATTCACCGGCTGTCAACGCTTCATCTGAAAGGATAATCTGCTCTGCCAGCTTTTTATACTGGTCTGCTTCCTCGGAATCTTCCTCCCGTTTTAAGTTCTTTGCTAATTTAAGAGCCTCACCATACTCCTCAGCGGCCTTTTGATAATTGTCATATCTTAAGTATGTTTCTCCGCTGTCCATGTACTGTGCCAGGTTTTCCTTTTTAATCCGTATGCTACGGTGACGCAGATAAAAGCCGAGACTGATTCCTCCCACAATCAACAAAACCGGAATAGCTATCATAAGTATTTTTTTAACGGTCCATTTTTTCTTTGGGGATTGATAGGTCTTGTTAACAAAAGTAACTGCCAGTGTATAGTTGTCAACATGCCGCTCTTCCTGGTCTTTTAATATCAGGTCTTCTGCCTGGTCCAGTATTTCCTGAGGTTCCTTTGCCTCATTTGTAAAATCAAGGAGTTCCTGATCGCTGCATCGTTCCCATACCCCACGCGATAGAATTGCAAAAATATCTCCGTTTTCCAGCCTTATCTTTCTGGAAATCCGGATTTGTGGTGTTCCGCGCTCTCCTAAAAACGAGTACAGGTTATTCCTGGCTTCATGGGCTGCTGCCTGATCCAGTGGAATTTTCTCCTCTTCCAGCAAATTCTGGGTCAGCGACTGGTCAATTGACCGTTCCAGTATTCTTGCATTACGAATAAGGTAAAAACGGCTGTTTCCTGCATAGCAGTACCGGACTTTTTTATAGTCTGTCACAACCATAACCACTGATGCTTTCAGGTGCATCCCCCCATGCTGTTTCAACAATTCTTTATGGGCCTGTTCCAGATATCTTTTCAGTCTCCGCTTTCCTATTACAGGGCGTTCCGTAAAGCTCCGGATCAAACTCTCAACGACCAGCTGTGCACTATTAACAGATGGCTCTACATCTAAGCTGTCCGCCAGGACATAGCAGGCAAAATCATCCATCTCCACATATCCGAAATAATCCCTGTTGGAAAGTTCCTGCCCTTCCTCCGATATATTGGCGGTCTTAAATTCAGAGTTTATTCTTCTCATCTGCTGCCTCCGTTTGTATATTCAGAAGCAGTACGCTTCCGTTATCCATCTCCGGGTTCAATTTTGATTCTGCTCCCCGAACCATTGCCTCCGCTTGTTCCTGAACAGATGCCCCGCTTAACAGAATATCTTCCATCTCGCCCCAGGACAGTTCTTCAAATATACCCTTGCTGGCAATTAAAACTACATCATCCTGTTTTAATTCGATGGGATGCTCACAGAGCTCAATGTCCCGAAAGCCATCCATCCCCACATAATTCCATACACGTTTTTCGTCCATACTCCAGATAGCTTCTTGCCTGGATATGGAACCATTTTCATAAGCCTCTGCAGCAAGCACATCCATTGTCTGTCCCCGATTTAATGGAATCAGCTCCTCGCCGCGTTTCAAGGCTATGCGTACATTGCCTGCTACCGCATAGTATAAATGGCTTCTATCTACAAAAACTGCTGCAAGGCTTGCTCCGCCTCTGCGCTCCCCTATAGTCATCTGAATTCGTCTATTTGCTTCAGCAAATGTGCTTTTAAAGAAATAGTCTGGATTGTTCAAGGTATGATAAGGTTCATAACGGTCCATAATCGTATCAGCTGCCAGCTGCGCACACATTTTGCCCGTGTTTTCATTTCCAATACCATCCGCCAGAACAGCCATTATTCCAGCTTCATTTTCAAATGCCATCACAACATCCGCCTGGATTTCTTTCCGCCCGTTTGTCTGACTGATTCCTGTCATCGATATTTTTTCCTGCTTCTCTCGCTGGCAGCAAAGGACGACTCGCACTACAACTGCAGCTATCAAAAGCACAACAGCAACGTTTTGAATCATTATGGTTTCTATCATTTCACATCATCCCAACTAAAGTTCGTTCCACACAAAGGCACAAATAAAAACCGACTTTTCCCCAGACTAATCGTATCATAGGGTTTTAATTCTGTAGGCACATAAACCGCTTCTTCATTTAAATAGGCCAATCCGGCTGCATCACCCGGAAGGATAACCGTATTCATTTTTTTTGAATCATAGACAATTATTGTATGGTTTTTTCGATTGATTGTATTGTCACCAAGGATCTGAATATCCATCCCATCCCCGCGGCCCACAAAATTTTTTCCGTCATGAATTTTATAATCCATCCCTATCCGCGCTCCTTCAATACAGACAAGCCATCCGCATACTGGCCGTACTTCTTCCTGAAGCAGTTCCACCGGCGGTTCAAATCCCAATGGCTTTGTTGCCGCGCTCTCATCCTGAACCTTCATGTTACAATAGGGGCATATCTTCCCGTAACGCCTTGCATTATACACATGTCCGATCGGACATCTCGTTAAACTCATCCTGCTCTTATCTCCCCTCTTTGATGATATAAATGTATCACTATGTCAGCAAAAGTTTTGTATTTGCAATATAAATAATGTCACCTGGCATCACTCTGCACGGACGGTTCAATACTTTATAGCAAACACCATCTTCCACTTTCTTGACTTGTACACCATTTTGTGAATTCAAATCTTCAACAAACCAGGAATTCTGACAAAAATTCAATGCCGCATGCTGAGGATCAATAAATGTGCTGTATTCGCAATCCTCCAAATCCACATCGACTTCTTCGTCTTCATTCTTTTTTCCAATTACAATCGATATTTTCCCTGATAATTCCCAGGATTTGATTGGTTTATTTTGCTCATCCAAAAGAATCAACTGCCGTATAGCTGTATCATCGGTAGGTTGACCCATTTCATATTTTGTATGTTTATTACGAATTTGAACCGTCAAATCTATCACAGCTCCAATCATGCACACGAACAAAATACACAGAAAAGCCCAGAACCATCTTCTATCCACTTCTGTAGTGTAAATGCTAAGCAGCAACACGCCGCTGCATAACAAGATGATAATATCTGCTGCTATTTTTATAGTTTTTCTTGTTTTCATCTTCTAACGCCCGTCCCCTTTATGGTTTTGTCTGCCAAAAAAGGCTGCAAACATTTCCTCCGGTTTGATTGGTCCATCCGGCTTCCTGGCTGCATTGTTGTTACCCTGATATGTTTCCATCCCTTTTCCCGGTTGAAAACCGAAAAACCGTTCAAACTGACTCATGTCAGGCGCCGGTTGGCCGTTCTCCTGTTCATGCTGATTACTGTCTTTTGAACAGGTCTTTACGCGAGCTTTATCGTATTCCTTCCGGCTTGCTTCATCTCCAAGGCACTGATATGCCTCCTGAATCTCATACATACGCTGTGTCTTATCCGCATCATCCTTAACTACATCTGGATGATAAAGCTTTGCCAGTTTTCGATATGCAGCTTTTATATCCTTTTCCGCAGCTTGTTCCGATACCCCAAGTATCTTATAATAATCTTTCATTTCAACCTCTGTCCGTCCTACAGGAATGTTCTTTTTATAGAAAGAGGGCTGCCCAAGTGAATAGGCAGCCCTTCGAAAATGGTCCGCGGAAGCTGCTTGCGGAGCTCCTGCAATATTTATGCGCTGTATCCGCCTTCTACAGTAACCTGCGCCATTTTATCCTTTTTCTGCTTGATGATCAGCGTAAAAGTTCCCACGCCTTCCGTATCCCCGTAGTTTTCTTTATAGTCAACTACGAAAGCGTTCGGATATGTATACTTACGCACCACCTGTGATGCCGCAATCACCTCAATGCTGGCCTTGCGGTAGCAGTCGGACTTCTCCGCCGGTACAAGCGCCCACAGTCCCAACTGTCTTGTACTGTCAAAGGGATCCCCGTCCACAGCCGTCAAAATCTTTCCTGTAATCTCTACGGTACTCCCCATATCAGTAGAGCGGGCGTTGCTGTCATGGGGAATATCTGTTCTGAATTTCACTCCTGTAACAATGGTGGTTCCCAGGTCAATGGTAGATGGTCCTTCTACTTTTAATTTAAATCCCATAATCATACTCCTTTTCTAAATAGATTTACTTGCATTTAAGGCTTAGTAACCGATTCCAGGTATATACTCAATCCCTGTCATAACAACTACACAGGCAATCAGCGCTATAATAGCTACACAGATTGCAATGTATATCTTTCCCTGCTTACGCATATTTTTAACGGCAGTCTGACGATCCTGTCCCGGTTTCAATTTAACTTTATCATCTGGTGTGATTACCATTCCAATTCCCATAATCAGCAGCCCGACAATGCCCAAAAGCACAGAGCCATACATGATTATATAGTACATACCTGTGATCCTCCCCCATTATTCTCCGCTAAAGCCGCCCTCGAATTTCAGATTGGCCATCTTATCCTTCTTCTGTTTAAGCAAAAGGGTAAAAACGCCTGCGCCGGTGTCATCCGTAAAGTCCTCCTCGTAATCAACAACAAATGCATTGGGAATCGATATCTGACGGACAATCTGGGACGCATTGACCACATCAATCTGTACTTTCCGGTAGCAGTCCGAATTCTCTGCGGGAACCAGGGACCATCTTGCGATCTTGCTGGTATCATCTGCTGCTTCCCCATCAACCGCCGCCAGTATTTTTCCCTTAATCAGCACGGTGGAGCCCAAATCGGTAGACCTGGCATTGGAATCATGCGGAATATCCGCACCAAATTTTACCGTCATAATGCTGGTCTCCGGCAGATTGATTGATTCATTTCCTTCGATTTTTAAACGTAATCCCATTCCTTTTACCTCCTATTGATCTTATTTGTCCTTTTGGTCCTTTTTCTTCTTTAATCCCTTAAATATGGCAATTCCCGCCACCACGAAAAATGCTGCTGTTACGATCATTTCTACCAATTCATACATCGTCTTTATTTTCCCCCTGCTTTCCGCGTCAGCTGCACTTTCAGGTTCTTCGTTACATTGGCAAAGGTTACCTGAACATTGCAGATTCCATTTTTCTCATCAATCTCAAAGTCCAGCTCGTCCCCATCCTGCAGGATCGAATTTACATGCTGACGGTCCGCATCCCAGCGGCTCTTTTGGCTGTTTGGATTGCTGCTGAAGAATTTAAGGATCTTATCCTGTTTGAAATCCCCACTGTAGAAACGAAGCATCCGTTCAATATAGGTTACCACCAGCGTCTTGTAAATTGGCTCAAATTCATTGCCATTGCTCAACAGGTTTCTCGCCTTATAGACAGTAATGTTCTTAATCTCCCTGCCTTTATACTGAGCATTATCTGAAGAGAAAACAAATCCAAAGCCGGTATGATTAATGGAATTTTTAATGGCATTGGTAAACCCAGAAATCTCCTTTGTCATGCTTGTTGCTGCCAATAGAGCATTATCATCTGCCTCTACGTCAAACCGGACTCCGGGATATTCCATGTTCGTGTTGTTAAAACGCTCCTTTAAGTACTCCGGACACTGCCATGCTGCCACAATACCTGCTGCCTCATAAGCCGCATTGACATAAATACCTTCCAGCCACATCTTCATGATGTCTTCTTTTTCTTCAGATAACGCAACATTTCCGTCCTCGTCCATCACCATGCGTTTATCCAAAATTAAACCGGATTTGTCTTTCGGAATGATAGTTGCGTTTGGAATGCACGGGACAACAAACTCGCTGTATTCCTGCTTCATCAGCGGCGTACACTTATCTTTAAAGATGCCGATTCCCTCTGTTGCGATATAGTTAAACGTAGTCTCCTCGCCGGTACGAAAACTAAAGAAAGTAGTGATTTTATAAGGAACCAGGGCATTCATCAGGGTCGCAAGGCTTTCCATGGAATTCGTTCCCTGTTTCTCCACTTTCTGATTTCCTGCAAATCGTAATCTCTGCAGCTTTCCGCCGCCGCTTTGATTCAGTTCCACATCCGGAACAATACTAAACCAAATCGTATTCTCAAACTCGTTTTTGTCATTGGTCGTATTTAAGTATGTCAAAAGCCTTGGAAGATTACTGGATTTTACAAGCATGTCCAATGATGTATTGGAAATCAGGAGTTTAGGCTGCATTCCCTTTTCCTTGACCTGATACTGATCAAAGAAGGTTTTAACTCCAAGGATTTTTTCGATCAACGGTTTTACCGCCTTCACAAAATCATCCTTACTCTTTTTATAGAACTCCAGATATCCATTGTAGTTTTTTACCTCTACCTCTTTATCCACAGTACTTTCCATCGTGGAACCAAGCGGACAGAACGTACGGACCACCAAGTCTCTGACATAATCAGACGGGTCTTCATTCAATGCATCGTAATCCTCTTTGAATGTCTCAATCAGGCTGGTGTTAATATGATCATCTACTACGGCCAGTTGGGTGCTCGTCTCCTGTTTCATTTCCAGGATTTTCAATTCACCATCATCGCCCATACTAAGAAGTCCGGCTTTAAAATCTCCGCCGCCCTGTTTTGTCTCCCCATCGCCCAATAACAACCGGGTTTTAATGTCTTCAATCGCAAGAGGAAGCATTGCAAGCACATTATTGTAGTTCTGGCTGGCCTGTTCAAACTGATAATTCAGTTTATCCCCTAAATCCAGACGTTTGGGGTCCCCTTCGTCCAGTTCCATATATTTGCCATAAGTATACTGGATTTCTCTTCTGACCTGGCGGATATCTTCCATGATTTTCTTGGGAGAAATCATATCCAAAACGTTGCTGAACTTAAAGTCTACGTTGGCCACTCCCTGTGCGCCTTTCGCATCCAATAAGGTAATCAACATATTCAGCAGGTCATTTGACTCATTTAACGGAATTTCCGTAATGCAATTATCCGGAATGTTTTCCGGCTTCACAAGGCTGTACTGGATACTTGATGACGTAGCATCACACCAGGAATATACAACCGGTGAGAATTTTTCCAGAAACTCTTCAAAACTGGAAACCACTAATTCCTCATTAATTTCCTTTACCTTGTCATCATCCAGGCTGTTCTTCCCCCGCACATCTCCAATTAGAGTAAGCAGGTTCAAACGCTCCGGATTGATTTCAGCAAACAAAAGTGTTCTGTTTGTCTGTGTGATTGTTTCCATAGGCATACTTCCTTTTTAGTTATTTTATGCTAGCAGAGCACCATCCTGATTCATATCCGTCCAGTAGGCGCCCTTCACATCTGTGATATTTTATTGAATGACTGCAATATAGTGGAGTTCCAGTTCATATGCCCCGTCCGGTGATGTAATATAGATGACATCGCCAAACTGCACACTATACTGAAGCTGTCTGCATACAATGCTTCCACCCAACATAACTGTGGAGCATGTTGAATGGTAGAGTATCATCCTGCGTTCTTCATCCGCAATCAAAAAAATATTTTCCAATCCCAGATGGTCCGACAGCTCCTGATACTCTTTCATCAGACTTCCCAAACAAATCCTGGAGTCCTTGATTTTATACATAGGAAACGTGAGCGGTGTAATTTCTTCCGTATCCTCCGGCTGCACCGTTACATAAGCATCAAGTTTCCCAGCGAAACGATTTCCTGCCTTTCGCTCCGCTATCTGCTGAAGCTCCGGCTTTGGCTTATAGAATATCTTCCAGAGTGCTGCTATAGCCGCTGCGCAAAGTAACAGAACAGCCCACCAGTATGTACGCCATAGTGGCGGAACGGTAACATTCCACGAATACAGCATCTCATCCTCGCCATCAGAAACCAGCAGCTGCAACACCTGCCTCCCCGATTTCCTCGCTTTGACAGAAAGCACGCTATCTGATATCTCCGCTGTCACACAGAGACTGTCCGATTCTGGTAAAGTGTAAGTGAGAGAATCTCCATTTGGGTCTTTAAAGTATTCATCCAGCACATACTTTTTTTCTTTACTGAAAATTGCAAACGATTCCTGCTCCGGCAATCCACCCACCGGTTTCCCATTATGGGACTCTACCGCAACCGGTCCAAATATGCAGCTTCCCATGCTGTCATCCAGGCGTCCATTAATATAATAAGTCCCGGATTCAGTCAGCACTGTCTCCCCGGCAATCACGCCATCACGGACAACTACAGGAAGCGCCTGCTGTCTTTCAGCCTGTGTGCCATCGTATTTCAGGTTTAATTCGCAGTCAAAGTTGTCATAAAAGTTTTCATCTGAAATAATTGTGTTATTCTTGTCCTTAAAATAGACTTCATATGATAGTGGAGAATTTTTCTCCACAGCCGGAACAACGCTCAGAACAGGAGTCAGATCACGATAACTGATTAAATACATCTTCAGTTCCTGGTCTTTAAGCGTTTCGGTCTGGATAGTCAGTTCATTTACATGGCTGTCCACATCTGTTATTTTAGCTACCGCGTAATTGTTTAAGTTCACCGGCTCAATCTGCCGGTCACCATACAGTACCATAGTGTTTCCTATCTTCTGTGGAGAAATCATCAACACATCCAGTTCGTCCAGATATGACCCATCCAGCCTCACCCGTATATTCTGCATTCCCTGTGAATATATACCCGTTGTTATTTCCTGTATACTATAGTTCATGTTCGTAGTGAAAATACCATACAGGATTTCAATAAGGTTTTCAGGTGTTTTCACCGTATAGTTTTGCGCTCCGGTTTGTTCTGACAGCTCCGACAGGCTCTGTACGTCTCCATCATAAGTTCCAAAGGCGATTGTATAGATTGGTATATTCTGCTCCCTGCATTGATCCAACACGTAATCAATATCCATTTCTGAGTTCTGCAAAGACCGTCCGGTCTCTGACCCCTGCAAATCAGATTCGCCATCGGAAATCAGAACAATTGCTTTCTTCCGCTCCTTTTCCTGTCCAATCAGTTCCTCCGCGTAACGCAGGCCCAGTCCTATATCGGTATTACCGGAATATCCCACCCCGTCAATTAACTGTTTCAGTCTTTCACGTTGTTCGACCGTTTGTACCTCCACAGGTGAAGCAGAAGAGAGAATACGGTCATTATAGGATACAAATCCTATCCGTATGTCGGCACTATGTACGGTATCAATAAATGCCTTTACCATAGCCTGAGCAATATGTTCCGAGTCATTTGATTTCATGGAGCCGCTGTAATCCATAACAAAAATCACATCCAGCCCGTTTTTTTCACTGGCGTATTCCTCCGCGTGAGCTATTATGGAAATTGGCGTTATAAGTAGGATACTGCATATGGCCACCACAAGAGATTTAATTATTTTTTGCATTTTTCACCTTACCCAGTATCATAAGCACATAGACAACACTTATTGTAATGGCGATTAGGAATGTGTACTTCCTGTTCTGCATAAACGCGCAAAATAGATAGACTACTGCAATTGCAAAAAGGGACTGCCGCAGTTTTTTCCTGAAGTATGCATCTTCCTCTTCATCAACCTTCCGATTCCTGTCACTCTCCGGATCCGTAAGCATAAAGGCACCGACTCCCCCAATAAACAAAAGGTGGGAGAACCATAAAGGAACGTAACTGTATTTCACAAGTGCCATTGTCCCCGCTATCACAAGTGCAGAGAAAATAAAGCAATGGCTGAACTTGTCCAGATGTATTCCGCCGGCATAAGAGCGCAAAACCCAGAATATCAAAAGGAATGCGGCGGTTTCCCACCGCATATTGAATCCAACGGCTATGATAGCGCTTGCAAGGATGCCAGCCGCCATTTCAAGAGCAAACTCTATAACATACTTAAAAGCCTCGTATGACACAGCGGGAAAGCTGCTTTCTTCATATAACCGATCTGCCAGCATAGCTGCCATTTTTTCCATATGTTACATCCTCTTGAAATTCCTTACATCTTCCGGCATCTTAGGCTGATGTCCAATCCAGGCACAGCGGGTGTTCGCGGCATAAACCATAATAGCCATAACAAAAAGGTTCATTACTGATGGATTCATTTTGATCTTTTTTAACAGCTTCATTGTTGAAACCTCCTTATTTTTTTACAATATACCACAAAAATTGACAATTATTTCTAACATGTAATTAATGATGGTATATATGTAACTTCTGTGCGGACTCTTATGAGACATATATAAGACTTTAAAATTCCTGCGTGCAAAAAAAAAATCTTAAAAATCTGCAATAGGGTCACTGCAAATTTTTAAGATTTTTACCTCCACGTAACCATGTGTCCTCAACTAAATAAGCTTTTCATCATCTATCTTTTCCATCTTGCTCGTCATAACATCCATTAAATCCCATACAATTTCCTGATAATCCTGCTTTAATGCATCGAAAACCTGTATCAGATTATACTTTTCCTGTAATTTATCAAGCAGCACTCTTTGCTCTTCTAAATTCCGTTTTGCTTTTGAACGCCCTAAAATATAATCAGACGTGACGTTGAAAAAGTCAGCATATAGTTCTAAATGTTCCCGTGTCATGGTGCTGCTGTCACGTTCTATTCTGCTTACTACCTGCTGGGATATTCCAAGTAAATTGCCCAGACTCTTCTGGCTTAAATGGGCACTCTTTCTCAATTCCTTTATTCTGTCATGCATAAACAACACCTCTACCTAAGTTTATCATTAATGCATGGCCCTTTTACCCTAATTACATTTTTCAATTACTCTAATCTAGGGTTTTATTCGTTTTCAATCTGCCTATTAAAACAAATCTGCCGCCGCTTATTATACCCATTGTCTAAAACAGTGGATACCAGATTCTGGTTCCGGGAGGCAGACGGGTTATGTGCTGTACGATACCGATGTACGGTATTTAATCGATCCGCTTTCTTCTGAATACCGGCATAGTATCAAGCGTCACCGGTACGGTAATCCACTGTCCGCCTTCATATATCATATCGTTATCTGTCAAAATCCACGAATTACCCAACGGCAGATAGACATTCCGGGTTACAGCCCGGGCCTCCAGGATTGGCGCGACTAAAAGCTCGCTGCCGTAGCAGTATTCATCCTCCACCGTCCAGGCAGTCTTATCCTCCGGGAATTCATAGAACAGTGTCCGCATGACCGGCGTGCCCTTCTCGTGAGCTTCCGCCATCAGTTTCCGGGTATATGGGCGCATCTTTTCTCTCAGCTCCAGATATTTTTTACAGATTTCATAGACGCCATCGCCATAGCTCCACACCTCATTGGCCGCGCCGGAGCGGCAGTGGGCACCTCCGGTTGTTCCGTACTGGGGCTGTCGCGGCTCACGGTCGCCATGGAGACGCATGACAGGGCAAAAGGCTCCCCATTGGAACCAGCGTACAAACAGTTCGCGAAATTTCGGGTCATTGGGATCGCCTCCGTGAAAGCCTCCGATATCGGTTGTCCACCATGGAATGCCTGCCAGCCCCATATTCAGGCCGGCCGCCAGTTGGTTACGCATGCTGTCAAAGCTGGAGGCGATATCACCGGACCACACAAGCGCCCCGTACCGCTGGCTTCCGGCCCAGGCGCAGCGCAGCAGATTGACGATGTTACCCTGGCCCGCGGCTTCCATCCCTTCATAAAAGGTCCGGGCATAATCCACCGGATATATATTTCCAATCTCCAGATCCGTACCTGCATAGTAGCGGTAATTATCATAATCATAAGCTGTATATTCCGGCTCCGCCTCATCCAGCCAGAAGACGCGGATTCCCTTATCATAATAATTTTTCTTTACACGGTTCCACAAAAATTTCCGGGCCTCTGGATTTGTCACATCACAATGGATGGTGGCGCCTTCAAAATCAAGCCCCACGCGCACCCCGCGTTCTGTTCGGATCAGATACCCTTTTTCCAGCATTTCGCCGAAATTTTCAGATTCCTTATCTACGGTGGGCCAGATGGATACCATCAACTCCACTCCCATCTCCTTCAGTTCCCGCACCATGTTGTCCGGGGCGGGCCAGTAGACCGGGTCAAATTTCCATTCTCCCTGCTTCGGCCAATGGAAAAAGTCGATGACGATCAGATCCAGCGGCAGCCCCCGGCGTTTATATTCCCGAGCAACGGAAAGAAGCTCCTCCTGGGTCTGATAACGCAGCTTGCACTGCCAAAAGCCCAGTCCGTACTCCGGCATCATGGGTACGGTTCCGGTCACGGCGGCATACTGCTCCTCGATTTCCGCCGGCGTATCCCCACAGGTGAACCAATAATCCAGAACCTTTGTGCCATAGGCTTCAAAGCTCGTAATATTTTTGCCGAAGACCGCACGGCCTACGCCCGGATTGTTCCACAGCAGGCCATAGCCCAGAGATGAAATGGCAAATGGCACACTGGCCTGTGAGTTGCGGTGGGCCAGTTCCAGATCCGCGCCTTTCAGATTCAGATAGGGCTGCTGATACTGCCCCATGCCGTAAATCCTTTCGTTTGTATCCACAGATTCAAGACGCATGGTTACGTGGTAATCACCACCTGTATTGGGCCGGAATTCCCGGGCTTCCACCTCGATGGCGCTGCACTTTGGGTCGGTCAGATCCCGACGGTTGCGCCAGTATTCTTCCAAAAGCAGCTCGCCCTTTTGATTAAACATCATCAGCTTACCGCCGTCAGTCACCCGTACCGCCAGCTTGCCGTTAATCATGGACATGCCGCTGCCTTCCTTTCTAATTTCCACCTTCACCTGAGGTTTCTCCATCTGAAGCGCCCAGTCCTCCTGGGGCGGCTTTGCCATTTTTGCGGCCCGGACACGAACTGAATTCATTCCCCACGGTTCAATCACCATCGTCTCCGCATCATAGTGATACATTAATTTTCCATCCTGTTCCCATAACATAAATATCCGCCTCCGTCGATTATTTATATAGTTTAGCAGCTGCCGTACTTAACCTTTTACAGCTCCGTTGGTCATACCGCTGATAATATATTTCTGCATAAATATAAATATCAGAGCTACCGGAATAATGGAAACTACCGCAAACGCCGTTAAGTAGCTCCATTTTGTCCCGTACTGCCCCATAAAGTTGAAAATTCCAGCGGTCATAGGCCGTTTCTGCTGGTCCATAATAAACGTCATACCATATGCCAGGTCGCCCCAGGCGTACAGGAAGGAGAAAATGGTACAGACCGTAACGCCGGACTTTGCAATGGGTATGATCACCCGGATAAATGCCGTAAACCGGTTGCAGCCGTCAATATAGGCAGCTTCCTCCAAATCATTTGGAATGGAGGCAAAATAATTTTTAAGGATCAGTACCGAGAACGGTATGCCGATGGTGGCATCCGCTAAAATGGCTGCCATCGGCGTATTATATACATGCATGCCCTTTAACAGAATAAACATGGGCGTCAGCAATACGGATACCGGAAGCATCTGTGTTACCAGAAAACCGAGTATCATCATCTTTTTGCCTCTGAAATGGTATTTGGCAATACCATAGGAGGCCGGGACCGCCAGAACAACGGCAATCACTGTGGCGCCAACGGAAATCAGGAGACTGTTACCAAAAGAACGGAACATATTAAAATCGCCGGTTTCCACCTGGGCGGCATAGGACTTTATATTAATGACCTCGGGGAATATCGTCGGCGGAATCCTGAAAATTTCCTGCTCGGTTTTTAAGCTGGTCACGACGATCCAAAACAGAGGAAACATCAGGATGCACAGAATAATGACAGATACGATACATAATACCGTATTTTTCCTGCCGGTAATCTTTTTTTCCATAGAATCTCCCTCCTTATGCTTCTTCGTCCGAGGACGTGGATTTCAGATAGAAGAAGCCTACAATCAACAGTATCACAAGCAATACATTCGCCACCGCAGAGCCTTTGCTGTATTTGAACATCTCAAAGGACAATTTGTAGGAGTAGGTGGAGAGCATATGGGTGGAGTTTACCGGTCCGCCCCCGGTCATGACGTAAACCAGATCGAATACCTTAAACGTGTAAATAAATCCAAGAATCAGCACGGATTCAATGGCAGGTCTTAACAACGGCAGAGTAATCCGGAAAAAGGACTGGACCTTATTGGCTCCATCAATGGACGCGGCCTCATAAAGCTCCTGGGAAATGGTAGTCAGGCCCGTGGAAATAAGAATCATGTTAAATGGAATGCCAATCCACACATTGGTCACGATAATAGCGATCATGGCCGTACCGGCGGAAGTGAGCCAGTCGATATTCCGGGTGATGAGCCCAAGGCTTCGCAGCGCATAGTTAAGAATCCCCACATCCGTTCCGAACACAAATTTGAACATCAGCGCCGTCACCGTAATGGGAATCATCCACGGCATCATCAAAAGACCACGGACCGGTTTGGCAATCCTGAAGTTCTGATTAAAAAATACGGCCAGTGCAAAGCCGATAATAAACTGGATTACAAGGCAGCTGACGGTAAACAGCAGCGTGTTGAACAGCGCTTTTATAAAAACAGAGTCGTTAAATATCTGTATATAATTATCCAGCCCGGCAAACGGCTTATGCGCCGCCGTCAGCGTAGTGGTCGTCACATCCTGAAAACTCAGGATTATATTATCCATAATAGGGTAACCCACGAAAATCAGCATATAGATAAACGCAGGCAATACGAACAGCAGGCCGATATTGTCGTATCTGATCAGCTTTTTTAATTTTTTCAATTCCATTACTCCTTTTTTTCACGGTTATCCTTCAGAAAAACGTGCTTCAGGGTCCAAAAAAAATAAGCGGCCGCTTATCTGATTTTGTTCTGTTATTTCAAAACTTATTTGGAAACAATACTGTCGATGGTTGCCTGTGCATCCGCGGCAGCCCCTTCCGGTTCGGCGGCTCCGGTCATCACCTGATTGAAGGCCAGGGAGATAGCGTCGGATACGGATGGCCAGTCGGCTAACGGCCCTCTTGCCTTTGTATAGTCCATTTCCTCAATGAATTTCCGGTATACCTTTTCCTCATCGGAGGTGAACTGTGTTTTGGCAATTTCTTTATCGGCAGAGATATAGCCCATAACATTCATCATATAAGATACCTGTTCCGGCTGCGTGGCAAAACTCAGAAAGTCCAGAGCCCCGGCCTCATTGCCTCCGGCAATGACAGCATAGTTTTCACCGCCAAGGTCCGAAGCGTATTCTTTATCCCTGGGAATCAGGGTCACATCCCATTTTAAATCAGGAGCTTCCTGCTTCATGGTTGGAATCTGCCACGGTCCGTTAATCATCATGGCCACGTTGCCGGAAATAAACTGATTCATTACATCACCCTGAGTCCAGTTAATACATTCCTTGCTCATAACGCCGTCATCCACAAGGCTTTTCACGTATTTCAGAGCCTTTATGCCGCCCTCGGAATTAATTTCATAGGAGCCAGTACCGGTGGACCAAACCCACGGCATAAAATTAAAGGTTCCCTCTTCATTCTGTAAGCTGCAAAATGCAAAGCCGCTCACAGTACCGGAAGTCAGCTTCTCAGCCGCATCCTTCAGTTCATCCCAGGTCGCAGGCGGATTCTCAATCCCGGCTTTCTTAAACATATCCGTATTGTAATATAAAGCCAGACAGTTACTTCCAAATGGTACGCCGTACAGCTTTCCGTCAATACTGCAGGAAGCCGCGGGCCCGTCATAGTATGTAGAGATGTCAAATTTTCCGGTTAAGTCTGAAAAAATTCCCATGGACGCGTAGCTTGCATGATCAGGGGAATCCAGCAACACCAGATCGGGAAGTTCGCTGGCCGAGGCGCCGATGGACAACTGTTTTTTGAAATCGGCAAAGGGAACGTATTTAGCCGTCATCTTGTAGCTGCTTTGAGATGTATTGTACTTATCAAGCATCTCATTGAGCGCCTTCTGATGGCCTTCATTTTCCCAGTAATACCACATAACTACATCCTGGGCCTTGTCTCCGCCTGCTTCCGAAACGCTCTCAGACTTAGCTGGGCTGCCGCAGGCCGCCAGACCGACCGCCATTGACGAAGTTAATAACAGAACCAGTAATTTTTTTAATTTCATAGTTATAATCCGCCTTTCTGCGAAAGGCACCGATGGGGTTATGAAACATTTCAAACTCCATCTTCCTTTCGTCTTTTTTTGTGTTATTCTCCTCTTGCAGGCTGCTGGCAAACTACAGAATCTGAGGAGGTGAGATGAACTACATGCTCGACCATCCCGGTGAAGCCTTGGATGTCACTCCATATCATCATTGATTGATAGTATCATTATAATCAAATTCTTTCCTTCACAACATGGGAGATAACTATAAAAGGATAAATATTCTAAGATGAGTACCGAAATTTACTTAAGGGACTTCCGGTACTCCTCCGGTAATTGGCCGGTACATTCCCGAAACACCCGGCTGAAGTACTTCGGATCCGTGTAACCCACCTGCTCTGCGATTTTATATAGCTTTAACTGCGTTCCAATGAGCAGTTCCTTGGCCTTGCTGATACGGAAATCCCGTATATAAGTGCTGAAATTGACACCTACCTCCTTATGAAACTGGCTTCCTAAATATTCCGGCGTAATATTTAATTTGTCTGCAATTTCATTGAGAGTAATGCCGGACTGGTAAAATTCATGAATCATGCTCCTGGCGCGTTTTACAGTCAGATGAACGACCTCATCCTTTGTACCCTGATTAAATTTCAGCTTTTCCAGAAGCCCGTCTGCCGCCTCTTTTAATTCCCGCCGGGTACGGGCGTTCATAACAGCTTCCAAAAGCTTTTGCTGTTCCAGCTTCTGATAATCCAGACTCCCGACCTCCTTGGCTATATTGATCAATGACCACAAAAAACGGACATAATTTTCTTTTATCTCCTTAGGAGCATAAATATTACCGCAAAGAAAGCTCTCATGAAATTGCTCTATATACCGGCCGATCTTTTCCGGTTCCATGGTACATATGGCCACCTTCAACTGATTTTCCAGTTCTATGGGATAGATGCATGGTATATTCTGCACCTTTGTAATCTTGGGATACGAAATTATCACATCATCACCCAGGGAAATATTCCATTCCATATAGGGGGCTAACGTCTCAAAGGCTTCCCTGATACCAACAATGCCCCGGCTCTGGATACAACCTACTCCGATTCTGTCCCCGCTGTTGAAGCTGCCGTTCAGTATCTCATGCTGGAACCACCGCTCCACACGGTTAATCTCTGCCGGGCCATAAATAACAATATAAACAGATTTCTCATAGGATACATCCAGAAGGCACCATGAGATGTCTCTGCGATTCGCAAGCAGAAGCTCCAACTGCCGCCGCACCCGATGCAGATGCTGTTCATAGCCAGACCCCAGATAAACGCAGATCTGCAGCATGGCAGTCTCAGGCCCGATCTTATACTTCTGTTCCACATAGGTCTGCACCGATGCATCGGCCGTCAGGCCGCCCCATAGGAAACCGCTGATAATCTGCTCCAGCGAACCTATTTCCTCCGGCTGGTGCATCCGTTCCTTTTCCACCTGCCTCCGGGCATTAGAAATCGCTTTAGAAAAATCATTGAGATTGATTGGTTTGAGCAGATATTCCGTCACACCCAGCTTTAATGCCTGCCGGGCATACTCAAATTCCGAATAAGCGCTCAGAACAATGGCTTTGGGCGTATCCCCGCCGCCATATATTTTTTCCAGCATGTTAAGGCCGTCCATGACCGGCATGCGGATATCTGTAATAATAATATCCGGCCGGAGCTGGACCGCCATTTCGCAGCCCTGCAACCCATTTTCAGCCTCTCCAACCATTTCATAATCGCCGCCCAGGCGGGTTAGAAGCCGGCTGATGCCCTCACGGATGTAAATTTCATCCTCCACAACCATTACCTTCATAATCAGCACTATCCCCTCATGATTTCTAAATAACTACTCCGTCTCATTTACAGGAATTTTTATCGTTACCCGTGTAAACTCTCCCTCTTCACTTTCAATCTTAATAATGGCATTTTCATAGTACATATGGATTCTGGTTATGGCATTTTCCATGCCGATATGATTCTTTTCCATAGTTTTTACGAAGATGCCGCGATTCACAGCCTCCACCATCGCCGCCTTCATTCCGCGCCCGTTATCGTAAATGGAAATATCCAGCGCCGCCTCCTCCACCCCTATGTCCACCTTCAGGCAATGGGTCCGTGTCACACCGTCAAAGCCATGAATAATTGAGTTTTCTATAAATGGCTGTAAAAGCAGCTTATGTATATGACAGCCCATGGCTTCCGGATCCACGTGGATCTCGCATTCAAAGGTATTTTTCAGCCGGGTCTGCTGCAAAAAAAGATATTGCTTGAGCCAGTCACACTCCTGGCGTACCGTCACGATACTGTTGCTGTTATCAATACCGTACCGAAGAATGGCGGCCAGGGCGCCAATGGAATTGCTGATCTCGTATTCATCACGGTCAATGGCCATCCAGTTAATGGTATCCAGCGTATTATAAAGAAAGTGCGGATTAATCTGGGCCTCTAAGGCGGCGATTTCCGCATCCTTCTGACGCCTTGTGGCTTTCAATTCCTTTTCCATGGAAGCATCCAACTGGCCAAGCATTGCGTTAAATTTATTGGCAATCGTCTCTACCTCGGCGGGCATCTTTTTATTGATTTCCACCCGCGCCGACAGATTGCCTTTTCCGGCCTGTTTCATAACCGCCGCCAGATTTTGCAGGGAGCCGGTAAGGCTTCGTATCAGTATGACAATAAGGATGATCAGCGCTCCCAGCGACAATCCCAGTGCGAGAAGCGTAATCTTCTGCTGGTTCTTCAGTCTGGACACCACCTCATTTTGGTTCGTCACATTGACCACATCCCAGTTCAGCTTATCGTCATGGACTACGATCACCGAGCTGTATTCACCCGAAAATACGCTGTTTTCTGTAATAAATGCGCCGTATGCCGCCTGCCGCTCCATCACATCGGGGTTCCATTCAATAATCCGTTCGCCAACCAGCGTATTATTCTGGTAAGACACCAGCTTTCCCTGGCTGTCAACAATAAAATTAAAACCATTGGAGTCCTTTTCGCTGCTTCTGCACACATCCTTCAAAAGCTGCTCATCGATACTGACTATGACAATCCCTAACTGCTCATCCACATTTTTATAGTCAATAATGCGATGGCCCAGATGAAACAGATAGTTTTCCCGGGCATTAATTGTTTTTGCTCTTTCCGTAGAGAGCACATGGGTATTATTGTCCTGTGAAATACTGTCATAAAGCGTCTGCCGGTCCTGACTGAAGTCGTCCATCCAGGATGTCTGGGTCATGGAACCTGTGAGCAGATCATAGAAAACCATATCGCCGTTCTCCGTCAGCACGGTTATACATTTTACATACTCTTTTGTGTAAAACAGCCCCCTGAGCGTCCGGCGCAGTTGATTCCGGCTCACCGGCAAATCCTCCTGCCGGTTGATTTTTTTCAGCAGTCCTACGATATCGTCATCCATATAAATCTGAAACAGAATATCCTCATAAGAATCCAGCCAGACATCCAGGCTGGCCCGGGTCTGCTGTACATTCATCTGAGTCAGCTCGTTCACATTATCGCGTACAATGCGGGACATGTTGTAATAGGAAAATAAATTCAATACAATAATCGGCAGAATAGAAGTGATGACAAATGCCAGAATCAGCCGGGTTTTCAGACTTGTCTTTCCTCTGTTTCTATTGTTCCTCATAGACGGGCGCGCTCCTGTTTTTTTAAATCGTAACACAAAAAAAGGCGTTGTACAATATGGTTCAAAAACATAAAAGCGGAAAGTGAAAGGGGCTGAAAATCCTGTACAGTTGTAGGACCATGTACCCTCTGATAAATTGATGGTTTTGGTATCATTATGACCACCTATTATAATGCGCTGCTCCTGATTGGATTTTAATCGCCTCTCTCAAACGCTGGAACTTCTTTGCCCCATAGCTAAATCCCGCAATCGGCTGAAATCCTTTCAGGAAACCAAATACCACTAAAGTTCCCATAGATGTAACCCTTGTGACTGCTCCCATTCCGGCAATGGCAGCATCGCCATATCCATTTGCCGCCCGGTTAATCAATGCTATGGAAAGGCTGTCGTATAGATCTGCTTAGAGGGTTTAAATTCCTTTATGCTGAATGAAAACGCACTCTTTTTGCGGAGCGCATAGGTTAAGTACACCAGTGTGGAAACAAATTGAGAAATGGCAGTGGCAATCGCAGCTCCCGCAACCCCCATATCAAGCCCAAAAATGAAAACCGGATCTAAACCAATATTTAATACGGCTCCCAACAATAAGGCACACATGGTTGTTTTCGCTGCTCCTTCGCTCGCCACAATGTTATTCATAGTCACATTAAACACATTGAAGATACAGGAAACCACATAGATCCTTGCGTAAGTCAGGGCATAAGGCATAATGGTATCTGTTGCCCCAAGCATGGTTAAAATCGGTTTCAGAAAAACATTAGCCGAAACAATGATAACTGCACCAATCGCAACGCTGCTGTATACCGCCGTACTTGCCACCTTATTCGCAGTATCTCTATCCCCACGTCCTAACAGCCTTGAAAGATATGATGCCGCACCGTTGCCAAACATCAATCCCAATCCTACTACTACCTGCCCTAACGGAAACACAATAGAAATCGCACCCATAGGGCTTTCTCCCAGACCTCCCACCAAATACGCATCTGCCAGATTATAAAGGGCATTGATCAGCATACCAATCATAATCGGGACACCAAGAGCCACAAGAGCTGTGGGGCTTTCTTTCCACAAGATAATTCCCTTAAAGGACTTCATCTTTAGAAAGTAGGTGGTAGGATATTAAAATCTATTGAAATAAAGAAAGCAACTCCAAAAACCTGATAATGGAACTGCGGACGGAAAGAAAGCTGTCACAGAAAGCTCTTACAGAACAGCTCCAGCTTGCTGGATTTGAAAAAGGGACAAGGTTCGTCCCGGATTATGAGGTGGTGGCTCTGGCAGAGTTCTTCCATGTATCCTGTGAATATCTCTTAGGCGTATAAGACAAAAAATAAGCAGCAATCTGTTTTCATATCACAGACTGCTGCTTAAATTTTTATTAAACCGATAACCAATGCCCCATACGGTCTGTATGTAAAGTGGCTTGCCCGGATTATCCTCTATCTTTCCAGAATACGGTTCCTGCCAAATAAGATCATATATCTGCTCCTTGCTAAAGATTCTTCCTGGACTTCTCGCTAATAAATATAATATATCAAATTCTCTGTTAGTAAGTGCAATTCTTGTTCCTTACACTCCTTTCAATTAAATCTATTGTCAACTCTCCCAACTGAATATTTTCTGGCTTCGGTATAGTATTACACCATTCAAAACTTTTATGATTACTCACTGCCTGTAACATACTCTGATATATATCTTCTTCACCATCAGAAAATGATAAGACAATTACTTTGCTCAAATCAATCACCTTACCTATTTAGCAACCATTCCATAAAATGGAAAACCGAAACAAGTATATAATGTTTTATTTGCTATGACTGCTTTCTGAATATGTCAATCGCATGACTTGTAATACCTGCTAGATCGATGCGTTCACAGGTAGCAAAATGATATTTCAAATACAAGTCAAAAGTATCCCCATCCATTTTGTCTACTGCTTCACGCATAAGCAACGCAGAACCGTCCGCCGCCACATAATGCAATCGGGTGACAGCAGGAAATACAGACATTAAATTGTCAATATCTTCTTTGCGGACAAGTTCAAACAAATCTTTAGGTTCCGATTTTGCAGCAAATGTTTCGGAATCAATCAGCCCATTTTTTATATATTCAGCAACATTGATATTACCATGCATGAATCCTTCATCAAGAAGGCATCCATCTGATATTACATATGCAGCGAAAATTATACCGCCTGGTTTGGTTACACGGATTGCTTCATGCAAAGCCTTTTGTTTATCTTCTATTGTGTATAAGTGATACAGGGGACCTAAGATCAAAGTAATATCATATTTGTTGTCGGAAAAAGCGGATAGTTCCAGAGCATTTCCCTGTCTAATCGTTATATTTTCTTTTGGTCGTGTGTTTTTACGGAACACCTCTATATTATGTTCTACCAATTCTACCGCATCTACAGTATATCCCTGCTCTGCCAGTGCATGTGAATACCGACCTGTACCGGCTCCAATTTCAAGGATACAATCACCAGGTCTTATATACTTTTCAATGTAATGCATAGTAGTAAGGAACTCAACAGAACCATGCTTTACGATCAACCGATCATCTTCATCATAATGATTGTAGAAGTCAATTAAATATTGATTGGTTTGCATATCACGATCCTCCCTACGCTGTGCTCTGCCGCTGATACCAGGGTCTTTGCCCTCTTCATTCCAGCGCCTCTCAGCTTTGCGTCTCTCCATATCTGGTTCACACCTTCCGTTCCCAGTTTCACGATATCTTCCGGCAGCGGGGCTGCTTTCAACACCATCCTGCCGCTGACTGCCTTTAAATCCTTGTAAACGTCTTTGTATTCAGGAAAGTAGATGGCAAACCATCTGGCAATCCGGTTCTTAACCCTCGTGAGTTCCTCCTGCGTTTGGAAGCGCAGATTCGACAAGCTCCTGACCTCTGCATAAATCCCGGTCGGGATGTAAGGGTAGGAAAACCGCCCTTCATTGACCAGCGCAGCGATTGTCTTTGGATCCTTGCGGTCATTCTTGTTGGGATTGTTGTCATCCAGCTCTTTCGACTTTTTCACATGATGGGGATTCACATGCACCGGCTTCATCCCAATGTCCTGCAGGAATTTCCCAAGGGCAAACCAGTAGTGGCCGGTCGGCTCCATGCCGGGAATTACAGCGGTTTTACCGTGCTTCTCTGCGATATCCTCCATCCATGCCTTAAAGGTCAGGAACCCTGCTTCCGTGTTGCTGAACTCCAACGGTTTTCTGGTGTACTCGAAGTTGCGCCAGTCAAATGCCCTGGCATAATGGGTCTCACTGCCGACATCAATACCAACAATCAAAGTTTTTTCAGTAATGGATGCAATTTTTGCATTCTGCGTGTTATAATTCATTTCAGATACCTCTCTGTTCAATAAGATTTTTTCTAACCTGCGAAGTCAGTAATCTTATTTTACTCTGAGGTATCTTTTTCTCAACCACCTTTCTCGGAATTCCCTATGTTTGAATTATACAGGCAGCTCCTTTTACTTTGTAAATATTATACAGAGATTTTCCAATCCGGTTTTTCCTGTTTTATAAAAGCGGATAATACATTGATTACCATCTTTCTAGCATTATCTGTATCTAATATTATTTTCTTTGTTGCTGTAAGGACTGCAATACCATGGGAATAAAGGAACAAATCTAAAAAAATTACCTTTGCCTGTTCCAGTTCTATTCCTGTTTCTTCAGAAAAAATTTTTGCCCGTTTTTCGTTATCAACCTCTTTATAAAAATCTGCTGCATCTGCCATATTCAAATCCATGTTATCTATAAACAAAAACTTAAATAAACAGGTTTCCTTCTGAGCAAATTCAATATATGAAAGAGGAAGAACTAAATAAGAATTGACTTTTGCTGAATCACAGTAATTAATCACATACTGTTCGTAGTATTCATACGCAAAAGCAAAAAATGCACTTTTTAGCTCGTCCATATTTTCATAGCAAGTAAAAATCGGTCTGGTGGAACACTGTAATTTGTTTGCAATGCTCCTTGCGTTGACCGTATCAAACCCCGTTTCCCTTGTGATCTTCAGAACTGTATCCAAAATCATTCTTTTTGTTATTTTTGCTTTCGGTGGCATATTACTCCATTCCTTCCTATACCTAAATCGGTTTCATTTGTTGTATAACCATTATTGCATAACATTTGTAATTTGTCAATCTATATTTGCAACAAATATCAGGAATGATTTTTAATCATTATAAAACTATTTCCATACCATCGTAGTCCAAAGATATACCATCCTCAATAAGCATTATCAAGAATTATTGAAGAATAGCAATTTCTAATGAAAGAACCGGAGGTGGGTTGAATAAGAGGGCAATCTTTTCTGCCCCCTTATTCAGCACACTTTCGGTTTTTCCGAATTGAACAAAGTCGTCGGCTGTTTTTCAATAAGATTTCAAAAAAATTCACTGGTTTAAAGCGCACTTCCCCCTTACCCCCAAAGCTTATGTCCCATATCCGGTTGCTTTGGGGTCAGGCGCTGCTTCTTTTGGGAGCCCATCTGGGGCATACTTCATAGGACATGGCCCCGCCGCAGCATGGGCATACAGTGACATCTTTCTTGTACAGTATCCTGATTGCCTGTGCCTTGTCATCTTTCTTAAACCGTCTCAAAAACTCACGGCAGCTGATCAGGTTCCTGCATATGGGGATCAGCTTCCGCTTGTTCTGATTGCTTAAGATCCCATAGTGCCGTATCCTGACAAACCCTTTCGGAGGGACATGCATCAGAAAACGGCGGACGAACTCAACGCCATCCAGGGTCAGCTCTTTCCACTGGCCGCCGCTTTTGTAATCCTTTACCTTTATGGTTACTGTGTTTTCGTCCATGCGCAGGATGCGGCTGTTGCTGACCGCTATCCGGTGTGTGTAACGCCCAAGGTAATGCATCACGGTTTCCGCTCCGGCAAAAGACTCCCTGATATCCGTGACCCAGTTTTTCCCATAGCAGATATCCAGCAGTTCCTGGTATTCATACTGGTTACGGTATTTGGCGGCTGCTCCCTCATAACTAAGATTCCCCGCCTCATGCAGCACCTTGAGCCCGGACAGAAATTTCCCCTTGAAAAGTGTGGCCATTGCCTTTCCGGGCAGGAAGAAACCTCCCTTTTTCTGATGCCAGTTCCGGTCTGCGTCAAGCCCTCCGCCTGTACAGAGTACATGGATATAATGTAAAGCTTTACATTACATCCATGCCCTGATTTCCCAAGGCGGGGCTGGTAACTTCACTGCCTGGCGCCCTCATACTCATTTTGATTATCGCTTCCTGCGCCTGGCTTTCCGTAAAGTCCTTTTGGAGCAGCTCTCCCTTAAACTTGGACCGTCTTTTAAGAAACTTAAAAACCAGATTTACAAAGACCATCCCGAT
>NZ_AUJR01000039.1 GCF_000424325.1 [Clostridium] clostridioforme AGR2157 | reverse complement strand
CTTCCATGGCAGCTTTCACGCCTGATTCCATATATTTTTTCAGGCAGAGCTTTACCGTCGGTCTCGAAATATCGAGTTTGTCAGCAATGGCTTCATCTGCCATGCCATCTGATTTTAATAAGAGGATTTTGGCTCTCCTGTGGACTCTGGCTTCAACAGTCCCCTTCTGTAGAATGGACTTTAAATATGACTTATCATCATTGGAAAGAAAAATAGGCGTAGCACTCTTTGGCATCATTTTACCTCCTGAAATGGTCTATAAGTATTATACCATTTCAGGATAATAATGTAAACTTATTAAAATCGAGTTATACTAGTATAATAATGGTGTAGTCGATAGGGACTACAGGTTAATAGTTACAAAGTCCGATCTCATTGACGTTTCCTCCTTGGGAACAAGCTCCAGATGGCAAAACCTCTTAGAAAGTCTGTCAATCCATTCGGCGGTGATTTATGTTTTGGCTGGAAGCCTTTCAAGATCATCCATGCCGACCCTCTGTCGAGAAACCTCGCTGTCTCAAAAATAAAAGAAGCACAAGAGACGTATTCTCTCGAAAGCCGATAGCACAAATATGAATATAAGCAAACTACATAATGACAAATTCGATTCAAAAAAAGATGCAAATAATAATAATCCCGGACCAGGTTGCTTAGGTCAACGACTCATAAAATGAGCAGAATACTGTTTTTGTCAAGAAACAAATAACCTACAAAGGATGATGTCTTATAGAAAACAGTATATACCATTCAAAGACTCTTTGCAACCACTTATGATGGCTCGCCGGAACCAGAACGGCCAGAAAACTTATGGAGAGCTGTTTTTCATGTTCTGTGAAGATATACAGGACATGGAGCTGACCACTGCTATCAAGAGCTTGATGGCTTTGTTTGTGGAGCAGATAAGCAGTCTCTCAGCCGGTATCACAAATATCGTAAAATATGATACCTTGACTGTGAGAAACGCCGTATTAATTTGCTAAAGTCACAGGCGCCGGAAGATATCTTCCGGCGCCTCTTTTTTCCATGTGCAGGCGGATTTTACTGATAATCAAATACGTTAATCCAGCTTTCCAGCAGTTCCTTTTCCTCAGGACGATTGTAAGCCAGCTGGGCAGCTGCCACAATGGGAAGCCAGCCCTGTACATAGCGCTTTTCTGTGCCCGTTTTAACACAGAACAGATCCATGTACATATCAGCTATCTTCTTATCCTTCAGGCTCAGAAGCAGATAGGTTCTGGCTACATCGGCACTTGCGTTGCCCTGGGAAGCATGTACCCAGTCAACCAGGTACCATTTGCCGTCGTCGCCTACGATGATATTAGATGGGCAGAAATCGCCGTGGCACAGCTTGGTGTGCTTTGGCATGCCGTCCAGCCTTGTAAGCAGCTCGTAGCGCAGGTTTTCATCCAGCTGTTCCTCGGATTTAAGGGCGCGGATGGTCTTTTCCTTCAGCTTGTTTAACAGTGGGCAGGCCTGGGCAAAAATCAACAGGTGTAAATCAACCATCTGCTCCAGATACTCCCCTGTCTTGTCAGGATTTTCTTCCATCAGCTGCTGAAGGGTCTTGCCCTCCACAAATTCCCTGGTAATAGACCATTTGCCATCGATTACAGATACCCCCAGAACCTTAGGAACATTCAGGGCTTCAATGGTTTCCACACGTGCGTTGCACAGGGCTTCATTGAGAACCTCGGCTTTTGGGAAGCCTTCGCAGAATTCCTTGATGGCAGTGCTTCCGTCACGGTAAACGGATTTTGTTTCGCTACTGGAAATTAATTGTTTTGCCATAATTATACTCTCCTTCCACACATTATAAACGGTGCTGCGACAGGTAATCCATCGCACTGCCTTTATTCTACTACAACATGACTGAAAAGTACATACCCAATTTGATAAATTTTTAACGTACTTTTAGGCCCTAAAGGGATAATATTTCTTAAAAACGAAAGATAGCTGTTCCGTATGCAGGAAGAGGATAGGAGAATGAGTAGGGCTGTCCGTCGCATTCGCTTTTTGAGGATGAGAAGCACGGAGCTTCTGCTGCCTTGTAAGCACCGTGATTATCCAGGAGCAGGGTGTACCTGCCGCGCTTTGGAACACCTACACGGTAATCCGGTCTCTCCACCGGAGTAAAGTTTATAATGAACATCAGGTTTTTCTTACCCGTCTCATCCCGCCGGATGAAGCTGAAGATGCTTCTGTCGCCGTCATTGGCATTAATCCACTGGAAACCGTTCCAGTCATTGTCCTGGCGGTAAAGGGAAGGATACTTTTTGTACAGATGGAGCAGGTCCTTCACATAGTTCTGAAGCTCCCTGTGGTCAACCTCGTCCGTGAGGTACCAGTCCAGGGAAACCTTTTCATCCCATTCATGGAGCTGGCCGAAATCCTGACCCATGAACATGAGCTTCTTGCCGGGATGGCCCATCATGAAGGTGTAACCGGCCTTCAGATTGGAAAACTTGTCCCTGCCAAGGCCGGGCATCTTGTTAATCATGGAGCATTTCAGGTGAACCACCTCATCGTGGGAAAGGACCAGGATATAGTTCTCACTTGTAAAATAGGTGAGTCCGAAGGTCATGCGGTGATGGTTATATTTGCGGAAATAGGGGTCTAACTTCATGTATTCCAGGAAATCATGCATCCAACCCATGTTCCACTTGAAGGTAAAGCCCAGTCCGTCCTGTTCGGGATGCTCCGTCACCTTGGGCCAGGCGGTGGATTCCTCGGCAATGACAAGGGCTCCGTGGTTGCGCCCCTGGACCACTGTGTTCAGATGTTTGAAGAACTCTATTGCTTCCAGGTTCTGGTTGCCGCCGTGTTTGTTGGGGACCCACTGGCCCTCCTGGCGTCCATAGTCCAGGTACAGCATGGACGCCACCGCGTCCACCCTGAGGCCGTCCACGTGGTACTGCTCCACCCAGTAGAGTGCATTGCTGATGAGGAAGTCCTTGACCTCGTTCTTGCCGTAATCAAATACCTTGGTGCCCCAGTCCGGATGCTCACCCTTCCTGGGGTCCGCATATTCAAAAAGGGGTTCTCCGTCAAAGTCAGCCAGGCCATGGGCATCCTTGGGAAAGTGGGCCGGAACCCAGTCCAGTATGACGCCTATGCCGTTCTTATGCAGGTAGTTGACAAAATACATGAACTGCGCCGGTGTGCCATAGCGGGAGGTAGGGGCAAAGTATCCCGTCACCTGATATCCCCAGGAGCCGTCAAATGGGTGTTCTGCAATGCCCATCAGCTCTACATGGGTATAGCCCATCTCCTTTACATAAGCTGCCAGCTCATGGGCAGCCTCTGTGTATGTATAAAAGCCGTCCTTTTCAGGCCTGTCCCGTTTGCGCCAGGAACCCAGATGCACTTCGTAAATGCTCATGGGCAGCTTTTGTACATCCGCCTGGGTCCTCTTCTCGATCCATGCGCTGTCAGTCCAGGAAAAGCCCTGGATATCGGCTGTGACAGAGGCTGTGCCCGGACGGTATTCCGCGCTGAAGGCAAAGGGATCTGCCTTGTAGAGAATCCTGCCGGACTGGGTGGTAATGGCAAATTTATAGAGCTCTCCCAGCTTCATGCCCGGATTAAAAATCTCCCAGATGCCGGATTCGGAGATTCGTTCCATGGGGTTGGCCTCCGGATTCCAGTTGTTAAAATCGCCTACCAGATGGACCTCTCTTGCATGAGGGGCCCAAACAGCGAAGTAGATGCCTTCCTTTCCCTTGTATGTCTTGGGATGTGCCCCTAATTTCTGGTAAATTTCATAGTGTGTGCCTGCCCCGAACAGATAGCAGTCCAGGTCAGATATGAAACCTGTGGCAGAAGCCTTTTTCTTTGAAGATGCTGCAGTGCGTTTTTTAGCTACCATATCAGTTCTCTCCCTTGAGTTTCAGGACAGCTCCCCAGTTGCCCTTTAATTTTATGTGGACCTTCCCGTCTGAAATGGGGAGGCGGTCTCCGGGTTCCAGAAGATTGACTGCCTCGCTGGCCTGAATCGGAACAGGGATGGCCAGCGAGGCCGGCTCATCGTCATTGTTTACCGCGGCGATAATGACAGAGTCCTCACCGTGTCTAGCAAATGCATACTGGCGGTTGGTCAGCAGCAGTTCCTGGTAACGGCCCGTGTGAAGCGCCTCCTGCCGCCTGTGAATCTGTCCCAGCTGTGCAATCAGGTCCGTAAGCTCACAGTGAAGTTCACCTTCCTGGTCTATGGAGATGGCGGGACGCAGCGCCTCATCGCTGGTGTTGGTGCGTTTTCCCTCAACGCCCCATTCGCCGCCGTAATAGACGGATGGGATGCCGGGCAGTGTGAAGAGGCAGAGGTATATGGGGAACAGGTGCTCCCTGAGCTTAAGCTTTGTGGCAATCCTGTCCTCGTCATGATTGTCCACAAAGGTGTAAAGCTGGCGTCCGATGGCCTCCAGCCGTCTTACGTTGTGGGCAATTTCAAAGAAGTTGTGGTCATTGAAGCCGGAGTAAAGGCTTTTGTGAAGTTCGTAATTGGTGAGGGAGTGAAGCATCTCACTGTTAACCCAGCGGCTGTAGTCCCCGTGAATCACCTCTCCCATAAGCCAGAAATCTTCCTTCATGGACTCTGTCTTGCTGCGCATTTCCTTCATGAAGTTGAAGTCCAGCACATTGGCGCAGTCCAGGCGTATTCCGTCAATGTCAAACTCATCAATCCAAAACCGGATGACATCAAAGAGATAGGATCTTACATCCGGGTTAAAGAGGTTCAGGCAGGGCAGTTCAAAATGTCCCTGCCAGGCTTCGTATCCAAAGGAATCGCCGCAGGGGCTCTGCCAGTCAAAGTTCACTCCCTTATACCAGTCCTTATAGGGGGAATCCCAGCGCTTTTCCTGTATATCCTTAAAGGCAAAAAATTCACGTCCCGTGTGATTGAATACGCCGTCCACAACCACCTTTATGCCCTCCTGGTGGCATTGGTCCACAAATTTTCTGAAAGAATCGTTATCGCCCAGACGCCGGTCTACCAGTTTATAATCCCTGGTATCGTATCCATGACTGGTAGATTCAAAAAGCGGGCCTATGTAGACGGCGTTGCAGCCCAGGGACCGGATGTGGGAAATCCACTTGTCTAATTCTTCAAAACGGTTGGTTACTTCGGTTGCATCATTGTGTTTGGGAGCTCCAGTCATCCCCAGGGGATACATGTGATAGAACACTCCCCGCTCATACCAGGTGCTCATGTTGTTTTCCTCGCAATCTTTATGTAGTCATATGTTACAGCGCCCGGAGGGGGATAGTACTGTGAGTACTAATCCTCCTGGCTTTTAAATTTACGCAGCAGGAACTGGTAGCGCAGCTGCGCCGCGTTCAGTTCGTAGATATAGCAGTCTATCAGGGTAGGGTCCACGGCCTGCTCAAAGTGGTTCCTGGCGGCTTCGATGGCACATTTTGTGCGCTCGATTTCCACGCGCAGGCGGATGAGTTCAGGTCTGGGACGCCGCGCCCTGGTCACGGCGGACCTGGCGGCAGCTGTCTCCCTGACTGCTTTCATGATGTCAAACATATGCTTCATCTCCCAGATATTGATAGAAATAGTATATCTGGAAAATGCCATCTTATGCATGCGGGCCGGCGGAATTAAATTTTAATGCAGGCTGTCAGTACAGGAATTCCTCCAGTCTGTATCCCAGCTCCATCAGCCGGCGGTTGGATTCCCTCAGAGTGAGGTAATAATAGTTGGCCGTGCCTTCCTGGCGTACGCCCACGATGCCCGCATCCTTTAATATCTTGAGGTGATGGGATATGGCCGGGCGGGAAAGGCTGGTCCGCCTGGTGATTTCATTTACATTGAGGCCGTATTGCTCAAACTGGGTGGGGCCGGGTGTATTCCTGCTGTCAAGGGCTTCCTCTGTCAGTACCTCTATGATGGACAGACGCATCTCATCGCCCAGGGCAATGAACAGCGGCATACAGGCATGAAAGCGTTTCTGTAATTCCTGGGCAGTTGTCATCTGCCACTTCCTCCTTTGGTTTAAAAATTTGAACCAACTTTATTTTACCATGTATAGGGAGGAAGGTCAAGGAAATCGGGGATGAAATGATAAAATTCACCCTTGACATTTGCCGGAAAATCCTTCATAATGGAACAACATTCAACACAGTCTATTTCATGACAGTCTGATTAATTTCAATGGTTGTATTTACATCAATAGTTTTGCGTTGCCTGGCTCAGGCAGAAATTTCCTCAGAAAAAAGTGACAGATGGAACGGAGAGAGGAGGTAGTGTATTAATTTTACATTGTTTTATGTCATATGCATTATATGGCATGATGGCCTATTGCGCCCTTATGGATATCAGGTATTACCGGATACCTAACAGGGCCCTGGCAGCCGTGGCGGCGGCAGGGCTGGCTGCTTCGGCGGGGGCCTGCATGTCCGGATCAGGAAGCGTTGGTTTTTGGGCGGCAGACACGGGCTTTTGGGCAGCCGCGGCAGAGTGTGTTGCTGTTTTTATAATTCGGCTGGCGTTGGCGGCCGCAGCCGGTTTTCCATTTTTCCTGCTGCGGATGGTGGGAGCCGGGGATATTAAGTTCATGGCCCTTGTGGCAGGCTGTTTTGGCCTGGAAAGAGGATTTTGGTCCGTGGTAATTGGTTTGTGTCTGGGAGCTGTTCTGGCTCTTGGAAAGATGCTGCGAGAGGGCAGCGTCTGTCAAAGATTCTTGTATTTGGCTGCCTATATCAGGCGTTTGATTCAGAGTAAAGAAATAGAGGCGTATTACTGCCCGGAGCGGGATGGGTATAAGTGCGTAATTCCATTGGGAGCCTGTTTTTTTGCAGGGATTCTTATTACAGCGTTGTGGAATGGATGAGTGATGGGTGTTAAGGTGCTTGTGCACCAGGCAGAAACGAGGTGAGAAGTGAATATATGGTAAAGATTCTGGCAGTCTATGACGCTGACCCCGCCTTTGGGGAACGGCTGGCAGATTATGTGAATCAGAAGGAAAAGATTCCGTTTACAGCCATGGCATTTTCCAGCCTGGACAGGCTCAGAGAATATGGGGAAGAACATCCCATAGAAATCCTGCTGGTAGATGAGTGCTCCCGGACGCTGGTGGGGGATGTGAAGGCAAAGCAGATCATGGTGCTGTGTGACGGGGAGCTGGTGGATGGGCTGGATGTATTTCCGTCCATCTACAAGTACCAGTCCGGGGACTGTATCATGCGTGAGGTGCTGGCTTCCTACTGCAGCCGCCCTGTGGAGCCGGCGCTGGCCCTTCTTGGGGCCAGGGCCTTGGTCATGGGAATATATTCCCCTGTTAACCGGTGCTTTAAGTCCTCGCTGGCCCTGACCATAGGGCAGGTGATGGCAAAAAAGGAGGCGGTGCTGTATCTGAACCTGGAGGAATACTCAGGATTTTCCAGGCTGATTAACAGTGAGTACAAGGCTGATTTATCGGATGTGCTGTATTTGTACCGACAGGGAGGGTATAACTGGATGAAGCTAAAGTCTATGATCAGCAACTGGGGAAATATGGATTATATACCTCCGGTGCGATATGCGGAGGACTTAAGCCAGGTGGCGCCGGAGGACATGGCGCAGCTCATAGACAGGATTGCAAGGGAGAGCGGCTATGACAGGCTGGTGTTGGACGTGGGCCAGATGGGAAGGGGAGCTCTGCCCATTCTCTCCATGTGTGATGTGGTGTATATGCCGGTCAGGGAGGACTATATCTCAGCTGCCAAGATAGAGGAATTCGAGGAGTACCTGGAGGAAGCAGACGATGCCGGGGTCAGGGACAGGATTCAGAAACTGAGACTGCCCAAGCATACGTGTATTGTGAAACGGGAGGGGTACCTGGAACAGCTGATATGGGGGGAGATGGGGGATTATGTGAGGCAGCTTTTGGACGGGAAGCAGCCGGAGAGGTAGGGGATGGAGGAGAAGCAGGAATAAAGGCCAGGGAAAGCAAACAAAAGGAAGAGTGAGCCATGGAAGAGAGGGAGAGTACAAGGAGGAGGAGCCGTGATGGTGTGCGGCGGGTCATAAGGGAGCGCATCATGGAAGAACTGCAGGAAAGACACCATATGGACGACGGGGAACTGCTGGAGATGATTGACAGGGCCATAGGCGAGATGGGGCAGGAAATGTTCCTGCCGTTAAAGGAACGGCTCTGGCTGCGGGGAAGCCTCTTTGACAGCTTCCGCCGTCTGGATATCCTGCAGGAGCTTATTGACGACAGCTCCGTATCGGAAATCATGGTTAATGGGGCAGGAAAGATATTTATGGAGAAAAACGGAAGGATGGAATTGTGGGACAGGAATTTTGAGAAGCCGGAACAGCTGGAGGATATCATACAGCAGATTGTAAGCAGGGTCAACCGTGTGGTGAATGTATCCTCCCCCATGGTGGATGCCAGGCTGGAGGACGGCTCCAGGGTCCATGTGGTGCTTCCGCCTGTGGCCCTGGATGGTCCGGTTGTAACTATAAGGAAATTTCCGGACCCGATTACCATGGAAAAGCTGATTCGTTTCGGAGCCATAAGCACGGAGGCTGCCGGTTTTCTGGAGCAGCTGGTGGAGGATGGATGCAACATGTTCATCAGCGGAGGGACAAACTCCGGGAAAACCACATTCCTAAATGCATTGTCATCCTTCATACCCTCCGGTGAGAGGGTAATTACCATTGAAGATTCAGCTGAACTGCAGATAACACAGGTTCCAAATCTCGTGCGCCTGGAGACAAGGAACGCCAATACGGAGGGGGAAGGGGAAATTACCATGAGCCAGCTTATCAAGGCGGCCCTGCGCATGAATCCCAACCGTATCGTAGTGGGCGAGGTGAGGGGGAAGGAGGCCCTGGACATGCTCCAGGCCATGAACACAGGCCATCCCGGCAGTCTTTCCACGGGTCATGGAAACAGCCCGCGGGACATGATAAGCAGGCTGGAGACCATGGTGCTGATGGCGGCGGACCTTCCGCTGGCAGCAATCAGGAGCCAGATTGTGTCAGCTCTGGACATCATGGTCCATCTGGGACGACTGAAGGATGGAAAGAGAAGAGTTTTATCCATTATGAGAATAGGAGGTTTGCAGAATGGAGAGGTGGAACTGGAACCATTGTTTGAATATGACGGGAAGGAGGACCGGCTTCGTCAGAAAGGGGCCGGGACACAGGCGGGACCTTGTTAGGCAGGAGATTGCCAGGAGTAAACCGGAAAAGAGGGCTCCCAGGGCCCGGCCTCCCGACAGGGTGGATTACGGTACCTACCGGCTTACAGCCAGGGAGTGGCTGTTATACGGAGTCTGCGGGGTGGGAGTCTGCGGGCTGGCATCCTATGTATTTTATCGCAGTGCGGCGGTGTTCCTGATTCTGATGCCCTTTGGAGCCTGTTATCCTTTATACAGGAGGGAGGATTTGAAGAAGGAGAGGGCCAGGCGGCTGGAATTGCAGTTTAAGGAGGGAATCCAGGTGCTGTCCTCCTTTCTCAGCGCAGGGTATTCTTTGGAAAATGGACTCACCCTTAGCATAAAGGAGCTGGAAGTACTGTTTGGGAGGCGGGAGATGATTACAGAGGAGTTCCGGATCCTGTCCGATGGAATCAGGATGAACCGTCCGGCAGAAGAACTGTTTATGGATTTTGGCCGGCGCAGCGCACTGGAGGATGTGGACAATTTTGCCCAGGTCCTGTCCGCGGCTAAACGAAGCGGAGGTGAGCTGGTGGAAGTCATCCGCCAGACAGCGGGAATTATCAGGGATAAGGTGCAGGTTAAGGAGGAGATACATACCATGCTTGCCTCCAGGATATTTGAACAGAAAATTATGAATCTGATACCGTTTTTGATTGTGCTCTACATTGACCTTACATCCCCTGGATTTTTCAGCGTGATGTACGGCACCTGGATTGGCCGGGGGGTGATGACCATGTGCCTGGCAGCCTATGCGGGCGCGTTGGTTATGGCCGGGAAGATACTGGACATTGAGGTGTGAAAGGCAGGTGGAGCGGACGATAAAGATGAGAAACAGACCTGGGGGAAGGCTTCAGGCCTGGATTGGGCGGAAACAGATCATATGCCTGGCAGCTGGCCTTTTCATGGGAATGGCGGCACAGCTGTGGCAGCGCACAGACAGTGATCTTTTGGAAGGCAATACCCTGGCCAGGGGAAGCTACGGACAGGGGGATCAGACATACAGCCTGATGGTGGAGGGTCTTGGGGAGAAGGCGGTTCCTGTGGAAATGGTCCTGTCAGAACGGGTATATACGAAACAGGAGGCCCATAAGGCATACGAGGCCGTGATGGTACAGCTTCCGAAACTTATATTGGGAAATAATCCGTCTCTTGAGGATGTAAGGCAGGATCTGAACCTGCTTACATACCTGGACAGCTATGGAATAAGGCTCAGGTGGGAATCAGATGAGCCGGAGCTTCTGGATTCCTTTGGTGAACTGCATGTGCGGGAGATGAAACAGAGGGGGATTGACGAACAGGGAATCAAAATCAACCTGCATGTGCGCATGACAGAGGGAAACTGGCCGGAGGAATATGAACTGTCTGTGTGTGTGAAGCCGCCGGTGATTACGGAACAGGAACAGACGGAGGAAGCGTTTGCTGAATTTCTTAAGAGGGAGGATGAACTGCAGTCCTCCACAGCTTATATGAAGCTTCCGAAGGAATATCAGGGACGGAGCCTGAAATACAGTCTGCCGGAAGAATCTGTCTTTGTTCCTGTGATGGGATTGGGAGCGGCAGGAGCCGTCTTATGTTTTCTAAAGGACCGGGCCGAACAGCAAAACAGGGCAGAGGCGAGAAAACGCCAGCTGGCACTGGATTACCCGGAGGTATTGTCCAGGCTGACCATCTTTCTCGGCGCCGGTATGAGTATCCGGACAGCCTGGGATAAGATTGCCCTGGAATATAAAATGATGGTGGAGCAGGGAAGGCGCAGGAAACGGTATGTCTATGAAGAAATGTATGAGACCAGCTGCCAGATGAAGGGGGGAGTGCCGGAGGGCAGGGCATTTGAGGAGTTTGGAAGGCGGTGCGGGCTCCAGTCTTATATGAAGTTAGGAGGTCTGCTGGAGCAAAACCGTAAAAACGGTTCAAAGAATCTCAGGAATCTGCTGCGTACAGAGATGACAGATGCATTTGAACAGAGAAAACACCAGGCAAGGCGCCTGGGGGAGGAAGCAGGAACAAAACTGCTGCTTCCGCTGTTCATACTCCTGTCAGTGGTCATGGTCATGATAGCTGTTCCTGCGCTGATGGAATTCAAGTAAAGCATAAGGAGGAGAGCGATGGAGTTAGGAAAGGAATTAAGGGAGTTCTGTAAGGATGAACAGGGAGTGGGGGTGATTGAGCTGGTGTTGGTATTGGTGGGAATATTAACCCCCTATTATGGGGTGGGTATAAGGTGTATAGAGTAAAAATATGTGGATAAATAGAACTGGATATACAGTGAAAGGTGGAAAGTGTGTATGAGGTCAGAGGAAAAAGCAACAAAAGAAGTTGTATTGATTAGATATTATAATGTATTGTTTTATTTGTTTTTTAGGTTAGGGATAGATGATTTCAAGATACAATGTTTGGTAAATAGGATTGATACAGGGGAAAGTGTAAGAATGAAACAAATACAGGAATGGTGTCATTGCCATAATATTCCATTTAAGACACAATTTATTTATAGAAAAGATTTCCCGTTTAAAGCTAATTTGTGGAATTTATATTCGTATTGTAAATTCAAATTAGAATTAATAACGAGATAGATTATTCAAAATAAATATAAAAAAATGCTTAAAATAGTTATGTTAGTACATTGGAATATTTCGGAACAAATCTTTTTATTTGAAGTAGGTCATGATACAATATGAAAATATTGTTTATAAAGAAAGAGTGGTATGATGTCTGGAAAAATGAAAGATATAAAGGTGAGAATTAATGTAGTAGGCATAAATAGAGGATGGGCTGAAGCAGTAGCGTATAAAGATTTTTTTCGAAAGAAGGAAATTGGAAGAATAGGAATGGCAGTAGAGGGCGAATACGAAATAAAATATTTTCGAGTAAGAGAGGCGGTAAGGCATCAAGGTATAGGTAAAAAGCTTATGGATAAAATGGTACAAGAAGTGATTAAAGATGGTGGTACAAGTTTAAGTGTATATCCACACTCTGAGCTATATGAGGGTGAAACGTATATTAAGAATGAATTATTATATAAGATTTACAAAGAATTGGGATTTGAGTTTGTAAAAAAGAATGTCGATATGAATAGTTCTAATAATAAAATGATAATGCCTCTGAGAGGAGTTCCCTTATGTTAATTATCAAAACTTTTAGAGTAAAAAAACAAAAATAAACTCTGGACAAAAGGTGAAAAGAGTGATAGTATATTCCTGAAAAAGAGATTAAAATAAAAAATAATCTCTGAATTACAAGGAGATATTCAAAATGAGAAAAAAAATTACAAAAAATTTTTTTGAGGCACTAACAGCGGTAGCATTAGAAACCAAAGGATATGAGGTGCAGATGGATAGTGAAGGGTATATCAGAGCTTATACAAATGATATTGAAATTCCTGATTTGCTTATTTATTCTGTAGGTCGTTGCTTATCTAATAAAAAAGAAAAAGAAACGACTATGATTTCCGCAAATGAACGTGCTGTGGAAAAATTAGAAAAAAGAACATCAGAAATCGCTGGAGATTTTATTCCGTGTATCGCATTTGGAGTAGGCAAATATGGCTATATGGATTCAGAGGTGTGTGTTGTTCCTACTTTTGTCTGGAATAATCAATCACAAAGAGGTTCTGTTTTTTCTTTGTCAAAAGGAAAATATTATTACAATTATGAAAAAGTGGATAATAAGGTTCCTCAGGGTGCGATATTGAGGACAAAATGGATAGCCAAAGATTTTTGAGAAAAGTTTCATATATCTGAAATGGCGATACGAAACAGGTGTATATAAATGAAAAGATTTTTAAACATATAATGTCTGCATAGCATAGAGAAAGAGAGGGCGTTAGCTCTCTTTCTCGCTTGGTGTATATGTTGAAATGATGCTTTCTATAAATAAATCAATTATTGTTTGGATAGGGTAACCGGTATTTTGAATGAAATCCAATAAATAGTTATTTAAATTAATTAGACAAGAACAATCGGAAGTATAATTTAAACCTATTTTTTCAAAAATAGATTTGATTATGAAATCGTCCTCTATACTAGCAATTAATGATTTCAAATATTGTTCTTTTATATATTTAGCATTCATTGAAGGTTGTTCAATATTATATCCAGCAGAAATAACAACATTTTGGTAATCTAATCCATTTTTTATTAGAGATCCAATGTTATTGTCTAATATATATTTTAATCCTGATTGAGTTTCTTTTGGAGTGTCTCCAGGATCGGGACAGAAAATAGGACAATTTTGCTTTTGGGCGAACTCAATTGTATGCATAGATCCGCTTTTTCTTTCGCATTCCATTGCCACAGTTACTTTGGAAAGTCCTACAATGAGACGATTTCTATTGATGAATCTAAACTTATCAGGTTTTGTCCCAACAGGGTATTCAGAAAGTAATGTTCCATTACATAGCAATATTTTTTCAGCCAATTTTCTATTAGAGGCAGGATAAATCATATCTAGACCATGGGCAAGAACAGCAATTGTTTTGCCTCCCTCAGTTAAACAAGATATATGTGCTAGTCGATCAACTCCAGCAGCTAAACCAGATATAATTGCAAATCCTTCATTTACCCATTGAGGTATTAAATAATTAATAGCATTAAAGCCAAACCGGGTAGGTTTTCTTGTTCCAATGCAAGCGATAGCCTTTTCGAAATTTCTATTAGGATTTGCACCCTTATAATATACAATAGCAGGAGGATTATCCATGCTCATAAGATTATGAGGATAATTAATTGTTGCATATAAGGCAGTATGGATTTCATTTTGCTTATTAATTTGTAAAATAGTTTCGGCTGCTTCTAATGCATTAAGAAGGGAAGAATGATCTTCAAAGATATTTTTGTATTCTAACCATTCTATATTAGTAAGAAAAATATCGGTATTCCCCTCAAATAAATGGATTATAAAATCAGAGTCATATTCAGTTATTGCTTTTAGAAGTAATTCATTTTTAATACCTAATTTATATAGAGCAATATAATATTTTTCCACAGTTAATACTTCCTATTCTAATATAATATTATGAATTAAAAATTTCATATAATTCTGACACTTCGTCTTTAGCCGTATCATTATAATTAAGAGATTTAATACTGGAATTAGTCATATTGTAAGTATAACCAACATTATAGACATCTCCGTTAATTGCATAATCTTTTTTTTGAAAAGGTTTTCCGAAGTTTCCTAAAGAAACAAAGATGATTTTATTAGCCCCTAACTGTTTCAGTAAATTTCGGACGGCGTTAAAAGAGTTTCCATGTGTCATATAGTCATCGAATATACAAACATTAAATTTTCCTGATTTCCGTAAAGTATTGATTTTATTTTTGAAATCAGGATTGATACATAGAGTTTTGAATTCTTCTACAGCGCCCATTATAACACGTTGCTCAGTCGAATATGATAAGTGGGCCTTCTGTTTTGGATTTTTTCTTAATAATAAGTTTTCGCCGTATGTTAGTTTGCGAGGAATATGTTTTCCTTTTATAATTCTTGTTTGACGCATAAAACTAAAGATATCTTTATTTAAAGAGCAATCAGAGGAAGGTATCATTCCAAATAATTCAATATCATCAAATAATTTACTATTCGTCATTCCCGCAAGAAAATGGTACAAGAGGATATCGTAGTAATTTCTACTTTGACCAAATTTTAATAATTGTTCAAAATGCTCTACCATGTCACGTTCATTTTCTGTCTTTGCTTTATATTTATATCTACCATCCATTAGTGACAAAGCAGTCACATTTGGTTCTATTTCTACTTGTGCATACCAGTTTTCGTGGTTATTTAGTGCGCGTATAAATTTGAAAAGTTGTTCTGGGGTATCAACATGTACACCGTAAAATTCAGCTTTTTCTTCTACGGGTATCCATGTAGGAACAATAAAAAGTGAGCGTGTATGTACAGCCATGTGAAAGTCTACTTCTTTACCGCCTATAAATACAAATAAATTATTATGATGACGATTTTGCATGACGAAGTCACGCGCCTTTTCACGTAACCGGAACTTGAAATTTGGATATCCTTTTTGAGGAGAAAAGTATTCTTTAGCAGAATCGAGTAATTTCTGGTCACGGCTAATAAAATAGATATGATTTTCCTCGTCTGAAGATAAATCATTTGCATAATTTAAAAATTGATTACGTGTTCTATGAAGAGCTGCATTATCATTTCCGTCAAAAGTTTTTTTTAATAAATCGAGATTACAAAACAGTATCTTTTCCATAGTGTTCCTCCGAGCAATAATAAGTAATTTTATATTATCATAAACAATGGGATTTGAAAATGGCAATTATGTAGATCACAGAGAAGCTTATATTTCTACTGGAAAAGAGGTACATATTTGTTTGAATTCAATTGTTAGGAAATTTGAACTATAGTATAATTGGTTTAATAAGTTTAAAATTGGAAGAGGGAAAAATGAACGAAGTTAGAATACCAAATAATAAAGAAATAAGCATTGTTAAATCAAAGATCAATCAAAGATTTAATAATCAGCGAGATCAAATAAGCTGTGCCTTATGTGGAAAGGAATTAAAGAATCAATCTAGATCTTTTCATAAATCACATACAGTGCCATTTTTTTGTCTTGAAAATATAAAGGGACTTTATAAAAAAAATTATAATGTTTTGAAAGCGGAATATATAGGTTTAAGGACCCCTTTCTCTGATAAAGAATATGTCGGAACGAATAAAGCAGGTGTATTTTATTCAATATGTTCAAAATGTGATCAAGAAAAGTTTAATATTTATGAAAGTGAAAAAGCACTATTAACTATGAAACCGGAAGAGATAGTGGATTCTTTGGCGCTAAAAATATACTTGAATGAACTTTTTAATTCAAGATTGAGAAGTTTCAAAAATACTTTAAATCATTCAGAGTTAACAGATGATCAGATAATAGTTTCTTTTTTTGATAGTATTGGGAATACAGAGGAACCAACCGTTGAAGTTGATATAAGAGATTTTCAAGAAAATTTAGATTTTGCTAAAAGAAGTTTTGAGAACGGATATGGAAATTATAAAATTATTTATCATAATATTTTAGATTATACGGTGCCCATTGCTGCACAGGTTTCAATACCTATATCGCATAATGTTGATTTTACGAAGTTGCAAAATGTGAATGTATTAAATCATAAAACACTGGAAGATTTGTTGATATGTATTTTCCCATTGAAAAAGAAATCAGTAATTACTGTTTTTTATAAAACAGGTGATCGACTAATGAAAAAATATGCTAAGCAATTCCAAAAATTAAGCGAAGAAGAAAAACTAAGGGAAATATTTTATTTGCTGATTAGATACAAAGCATCAAATTACTTTTTCTCACCTTTAATAAAGGACGTTTTGATGGATGAAAATATTAGAGGTGTGTGTAGTATTGAAGATACAGCTGTTAAAATGGGAAATTTTACTATGAATTTAGCGGATTTTGAAAATCAAAATTGGAAACAGAATCTACCTTCAATATTATCAGAAGAATATTCTGTTCAACAATTATTGCAGAAGAAATCTTCAGGAAAATAATATTTTAATATGAATTAAAAGCGAATGGAGATAATAATATATGTGTTACTGCAAGCATAAAAAATATGCTAGAAGCAAAAAGGAAATGATAGCATGGGAAAAAGGATGCTCTGAATATTTGAAAAGCGAAAACGCTTGGAAGTATAGTTTTGATTCAGAATATTCAATGGTAGATTGTGAACAGTCAGTTCTTTCACAACTAATATTTATTAGATTATTTGGAAAAATAATTAAATTCACAAATATAGAAATGGTGGAAGGCGGAAGAGCAATTAGTATTGAAGATAAAAATATAAAAAAAGACTTTTTGTTTGATATTATGCATAACCCTAAAAGTTGTCAACCTCATGAGCAAGCACAGCTTTATGCTTATGGTAAACTGGGATTTGAAAAAATATATCATACAATTGGCAATATGGCTCCAGTACCTAAGACAATAGTTTCAAAAAATTATGGCCCTAATTTACAGCATATTCATAAAGATTTAAATGAACTATGGCCTTGGTTTTTAAAATTTTTACAAGATAATTGGAAAGAGTTTCCCACGGAAATAGATAAGCTAATGTCTTTTAGAGAATATATGACCTATACTTGTCAACAAATATATTTTACTAGGATATTTGATAAAGTATATAAACTATATATTGAGGGAAGGAATTGGGAAGAACTAATTCATGAGTTAGATAGGGAAAAAATTGAAAAAACCGATACGTTGATATCATTCAATAAGTTGTTTGAGAATAAAGAAAGTATTTTAGAAATGGATAAACGAATAAAGTTTCTTATTGAATTGCGTGGAAAATATATTATTCATTTACTAAATGATGATAAAAAAATTGATTTTAAGAATTAGAGAAGTCCGGAAAAGAACGCATTGATATCGGTGTGGAAGATTTTAGCAAGGGCAACAAGTTCCGATACCTTGATGTTCATGCGGTTGGTTTCCAGCTTGGCATAGGTACTTTTGGACATGGAAATTCCCATCAGGTTCAATTTTGCAATGACCTGATCCTGGGTCAGTTTATTCGCATAACGGATGGATTGTATATTTTTACCGATATCCATATCTGGTCTGATTTTTTGCATGTTGAAGTCCTTTCATTCTTATAATGTTTCGTAATAAAGAAATTTTATATTGATTTTACTGTTTTCACTTTTTATAATGTTTCGTGATAAGGAATTATTTACAAGAAGGGTGATGGGTATGCACCAAAAGGATATGGAACGGTTTGCTTTCCTGTTTTTATGTGGGAAGCGTGACAGGGAAATCTTATTGGGAAAAGAAAAGATGACGTTTTCAGATTTAGACAGGCTGACGTATGTGACAGATTTTTTAGGGCTAAACTTGTATAACCTGGAAATCTGGAATAAGTATGCAGGACAGTTTGGCGAACAGTTTCGGCAGTTGGAATTGTTATATGATGAGACTTGCAGCATCGTGTCCTGGGAGTCGACAGAAGCAGATGAGCATCTGCATGAGCGATGGATCCGTGAATTTTGCATCCAGGTACCGGATAAGGAAATTCGGAAACAGCTGGAACAAATTATAAAACAACAATATCAGGAACAAGGGATGGTAGATCCCACAGAGACAGACATCGTGTAGGTGCCTGTCTTTTTTTCACAGAAAATTAGGAAAAGATTTTGAAGGGAGGTGATAGGAAACGTGAGTATCAGTATCCATGAGTTACTGGCAGTAGCCAGGGAATCGGAAGGTGTGAAGGCAGTTAAGGGTGACGCCATACTATGTGAGAAACGCTTTGCAACGGATACCCGATATATGGTGGAGTTTTTGTTGTTGGAGCAAAAGGAATGGTTCGGGAAAAAGGGAGAGTATCATCGCTATTTCCTGACAAAGGAAGCGTACCGTGAACTGATCGATCTGCAGAATCAGGGAGTCCTGCGATTTCAAAAGCAGGCGCTTGTTTTAGAGGGAACGCTGCATTATCTTCCAGCCCTGGCATTTGTCCGGGACCGGGAGTAGGAAGCTTAACAGGCTGGAAAAGAAAAAGTCTTTGCAGGAGCATGGCTCCGAGTCCGGGAGCTCTTTTACCGGAAATTTTTATAGAACGAGAAAGAAGGGAGTGGTAAGCGATGATCATTGGAATCGACCACGGATATTATGCCATTAAAACAAAACAGGTGTGTTTTCCAACAGGGTTGATGCGATACACCTATGAACCTTATACCATGCAGAATGTTCTCCAATACGGCGGTGCTTATTATGTGTGTGGGACAGGGCGGCAGACTTTAGTGAAGGACAAGACTGCCAATGATAATTATTATCTTTTGACGTTGGCTGCACTGGCACAGGAGATTCGGAAGCGAAAAGGGGAGAGAACTGCCAAGGTTGTTCTTGCAGCCGGACTTCCCCTTACCGGATTTGGAAGGGAAAAACAGAAATTTAAGGAATATCTGTTTCGGAAGGAACAGCCTGTCCGCTTTTTTTACGAAGGGGAACGCTATGAAATCCAGATTGAGGATGTGAAACTGTTCCCACAGGGGTACTCAGCACTAGCTCTTTATCCGGAATACTTAAAAGATGAACCCTCTGTGCTTCTTGTGGATATCGGAGGCTGGACGGTAGATTTGATGCGTCTTGATAATGCGGTTCCCAATGCAGCTACTTGCCGCAGTCTGGAACTTGGTGTCATCCGTTGTATGGATGAGATTTTAGAACAGGTGCGCAGAAACACCGGGCTGTCCGTAACGGAGATACAGATCGAGCGTGTTTTGAATGGAAAGCCCTGTAGTATGCCTGCAGAAGTCGTGTCTTTGATCGAGAAACAGGGCAGGCTTTACATTGAAAAAATACTGTCTGCGATCACCGAGGCAGGCTTTGATCTGCGGGCAGTCCCATCTGTTTTCATGGGAGGCGGAGCTTCCATTTTCCAGCACCGTGTAAGCCCCCAGGACCGCCTGTGTCGTCCGATTTACCTCACAGACGTCCATGCCAACGCAGCCGGATATGAACGGATTGTGGGGCAGATGAGGACACTGTGAGCCGCCCGGTCTTTTCCTTTCGCCCAAACCTTAAGAACCCGGAGCATGAAAAAGCGTGGCAGATTTTAATGGAAGTTCCAAAAGGACAGAGGAATCAGTATCTGGTGGATGTGATTTTGGAAAAAGAAGAGCGGGAAACTTTGCGGAAACTGATTCAGGAGACGGTTCGGGAAGAATTGAAAAGTGGCAGTATGGAACGATTGCCAGCATGTGAAAAGGAAGAAATTCCAGATCAGATGCTGGATTTTTTATTTCAGATGGAACAGGAGTAAAGGGGGTGAGGCCTATGGACAAGGAAAGTATGGCATTGTTGGATATGCTTGGGTTTTACATGCATTTGACATGGATTCTTTAGTGGGTATTGTGAATAGCTTTCTTTCAAACTTTGGAGTATGTTGTGTATAACAAAACGAAAGGGGAAAACGCTTATGGCAGAGATGAAGAACATATGCGGAAAGATCCCGGTGGAATTACATGAGAAGGTACGAGCCGAGATCGAAGAGAAGGAAACAAGTACACAGATATTCATCCGGCAGGTGATTGAAGAACACTTTAACAGACTGGAAGGAAAAGGAGAAGAGAGCATGGAAAAAAGAACATTAGCAGTACAGGTCACAGAGGAATTATTCCAGAGAGTCAAATGGGTAGTTGCGAAGGAAGGCATCAAACAGAAAGATTTTATTATCCGCATCATCGAGAAAGCGGTGGAAGAGGTAGAAGCCAAATGGCAGGAGCTAGAGCAGCCGGAAGAAACCGCAGAAACAGACAGAATGGAAGAGGCGGAAGAGTCTATAGAAGAGACTGATGAGGAAGAGATTACCGAAGAGGAAATCGAAGAGATGGAAGATGTGGAGGAAGAACCAGATGATGAGAACTTCGAAGAATCCACAGAACTGGAAGAGGAAGAAGCGGATACAGAATTTTTTGAAGATGCAGATGAAGAAGAGGAACTTCCAGAAGTCGAGGAAGAAACCGGAGAAATCGTATAATGCCAAAGAAATAGAACTATAAAACTTGCAGGCGGTGTGGAAAAGAAACCATGCCGCCTGCTTTTTCTCAGCAAAGGAGGTTGATAGCCGCAACCATTCGATTTTTTGATTTATTCAGCGGGATCGGGGGATTCCGGGAAGGGTTAAGACGTGCAGGCGGTTTTACCTGTGTGGGACACTGCGAGGTGGATGCTTATGCGGATAAGAACTACCGATTGCTGTTCGACACAGAAGGGGAGTGGTTTTGCAATGACGCAAGAACAATCGAAATTGAACGAATGCCAGACTTTGATCTTTTGTGTGCAGGATTTCCTTGCCAGGCATTCTCTATCGCCGGAAAGAGGGGAGGATTTGCAGATGCCAGAGGAACTCTGTTCTTTGAGATTGCCAGACTGGTTGCAGACAAGCGACCTGCGTATTTCATCCTTGAAAATGTTCCCGGACTGCTTTCGCATGACAAAGGCAGGACGTTTCACACCATCCTCAGTACGTTATCTGAGCTGGGGTACGGTGTGGAATGGAAAGTGCTTAACAGCAAGGATTTTGGAGTCCCCCAATCCAGAAAACGGGTGTATCTTGTCGGATATCTTGATCGAAGATGTGCCGGAAAAATATTACCTTTCCCAGCAGCAAATGGAACGTCTCTTATACAAATCCGAACAGGCAGCCAAGGGAAAAGAGTGTACAGTCCGGAAGGATTAAGCTGTACTTTGACATCGCTGGCAGGCGGTATGGGTGGAAAAACTGGATTGTATGAGATGGGTGTTCCCATCAAGGAGAATACCAAGCAGGGATATAAGATGGCGTATCCGGGAGATAGCATTGACTTAGGATATGCAGGCATGAATACCAGAAGAGGGCGTGTGGGGCATCAGATTGCCCATACCCTTACCACAGGAATCCAGCAGGGAACGCTTCATTTTGTGGATCTGTCTGTGCCGCCTCTTGTCACAGAGCAGTGCAGGTGTCTGAATACCAGACAGTCCGGCATCCATAATCATAAAGGGGAATGCTCCGGTGTCTTAAAAGAGGAAGGTGCCAGGGCAGTGCTGACTCCGGGAAGGGAAGAAACCCGGCAGAATGGCCGGAGGATGAAGGAGCCGGAAGAGCCGATGTTCACCATTACTGCCACAGACCGGCATGGAGTTGCCTATCGGGGCAGAATCCGGAGGCTGGTGCCGAGGGAGTGTCTGCGGCTGCAGGGTTTTTATGACTGGCAGATTGACCGCATAGAACAGGATACTTCGGACAGCCAGCTTTATAAACAGGCCGGAAATGGAGTGACCGTCAACGTGATCGAAGCCATCGGAACGCTTCTTCGGCAGGCAGATGAAGAAATCCGGGCAGAGGATGAAAAGACAAAGAGGTAAGGCAGTATGGCAATTGGAATTCAGGATCAGTATTTCGGCACAGAGATTGAGATGACAGGCATTACCAGGCAGAGGGCTGCGGAGGTAGTCGCGGAGATGTTTGGAACACGGGCAGTTTGTGATGGTGGGTATTATGGCGTCTGGTCTGTGACAGATCAGGAAGGGAAGAAGTGGAAGTTTATGTATGATGGCAGTATCTATACGGAACGCAGGGAGCGTGGACGCATGGTTCGTGCCGGAAGTGAATACAGTACCGAAATGGTCAGTCCCAAACTTTCCTATAGAGAGATGGGGAAGCTGCAGGAAGTAGTGAGGTGTTTGAGACACCATGGGGCAAAGGTAAATGAGTCCTGCGGGCAGCATGTTCATGTGGACGCTTCCAACCACACCCCAAGAAGCCTCAAAAATGCTATGACTATCATGTATTCCAAAGAGGATATTCTGTTTAAGGCATTGAAAGTGCAGACTTCCAGAGAAAGCAACTATTGTCAGAAAGTGCGTCCAATTGTGTTAGAAAAAATCCGCAGAATGCCAAACAACACCATTTCCATGGAAAAACTGAAACAGATCTGGTATGGAGGCAGGGATGGAAGTCATAATCATTATGACAGTAGCCGATATTATGCCTTAAATCTTCATGCGGTGTTTTCGAAGGGAACGCTGGAATGGCGGTGTTTTGAAAGCACTCTCCATGCAGGAAAAGTACGGGCAAATATCACGCTGGCTCTTGCCATTTCCGCTCAGGCCATCAATCAGAAATGTACCCAGATGCGGAAAACAGAGATTACCGAGAATCCTGCGTTTACATTCCGTACCTTTTTACTGCGGTTGGGGCTTATCGGACCGGAATATAAAAATGTCCGGGAACATCTGCTTGCCAACCTGGAAGGGGATCGGGCGTGGAGATATGACCGCAGTCAGTATGAATGTTTGAATAGAAATCATCGGGCAGAGGATGTCCGATAGGAGGTAGAGATGAAAGAAACATATTATTTTGCCTATGGCAGTAACATGAACTTAGACCAGATGGCCTACCGCTGTCCGGCAGCTTCCGTAGTGGAGAATGTCTGGCTGGATGGATACCGCCTGACCTTTTGTGGCAGAGGGAAGGGAAGCGGTGTTGCCACCATTTTGCCGGAAGAGGGCAGCCAAGTGGAAGGGGTGCTTTGGAAGATCACACCGGAGTGTGAAAAAAGCCTGGACTTTTATGAAGGATATCCCCATCTGTATGGGAAGGAGCCTGTTCTTGTTCAGGGAAAGGATGGTGTGAAGCGGGAAGTCATGGCATATACCATGAATGCCCCCTATAAGGATCAGCCTGCCATCCCCTCGGATCTTTATTTTATGGGGATCGTGGAAGGCTGCCATCAGAATGGGATTTCCAGCCGATCTATAACCGATGCGCTAAAGCGTACAAGACAGGAAGTAGGCAGAGAGAAACCCAGTCACAAGAAAACAGAAGTCAGCAGATAACAAAGCCGCAGGGGAAAGTCTCTGCGGTATTTTTAACGAAAAAAAGGAGAGTGCAATGAAGAGCAGGAATATCAAAACAAGACTTGTAGCCTTCGGGCTTGCACTGCTCATGGGTCTTAGTCCGCTTGGGAACTTAGCGGATGTCCATGCGGCAGAAACAAAAAATCCGTCAGAGCTAGTGACGGAGAACGCAGAAATATCTGAAACGGAACAGACAGAGAAAGTTTCAGAAGCTGCGAAACATATGGTAACAGCAGAAGATATCACGAAAGACATTTCCGACAAGGATTTTATGGCAGAGACTTGTATGGAAGGCATCCATTACAATTCAGAACAAGAGGATGTTACCTTGGAACGTATCGAAGCGGAAGATGGAGGGAGCTACCACCCTGACCAGGCAGGCACTTATATTGCAACCTACTGGGTTGTGCCAAAGGATGCGCGTGACAGCTATTCTGTGAGCAGAAAGATCATCCTGACGGATACGGAAGGGCAGGCGCATACAGAAGAAAATGGCGGTCAGAAACAGAAGGAGGATACGAATTCCGAAGAAGATTCGGAGACGCCTGTGCAGGAGATCCCGGATGTGGAAGTGACGGTATCCGGGGAAGATGCACAGGCAGCAAGGGAATTGGAAGAAAAGATTGAGGATGGGGAAGTGATGATGCTTTCCGGTGCGGAAAACACTTTCCGAGCAAGGGAAACCGTACATCTGGAAAAAGGGGAGACTATTTACTATCCAAGTTATATTGGAAATTACTTAACCTGCTGGTTTACGGTCAATGGAAAGATTGCTTACTGTCTGGAATCCCATCGTTCTTCACCGCCCAGTGGAGACTATGTGGCACAGGTACTGGACAGCAATAAGAACTTGCAGAAGGTGCTGTATTATGGTTATGGCGGCGCCGGGGATATTACAGGCAGTTATCTGTCCGGGAAAAGTGCAGAAGAGAAATATGTATATACCCACATCGCAGCCAGCTATGCCTATGCAGGTGAGGCGGGATTTACAGGATGTAAGTATGAAGATCTGGTAAACGCAGGCGTGATCGCCTATATTGATCACCTGTTTGCCATGGAAGAACCTCCGAAGGGGGAAATCTCCCTTTCCAAGACTTCTGTAAAAGCAGTCCGAAATGGAAACGTACAGAAAACACCAGATATCACATTGTCCGGGGATCATCGAAACTACATTTCGGTCAATGTACCAAAAGACATTACCATTTATAACAAGACAAAGGGAACTTCCGCAGAGAATGGTGCGCTGAAGATTTATGGCGGGGATACCTTTTATCTGACTGCCCCAATGCTTCATACCGGAAAATATTCCTCCGGGGAGCTGCGTGGCTCTGTAGGGGAAACCTGGAGAACGCTGGTATTATCCACAGGAAACAGCAATCAGGACATTGGAGTCTTTGAATCGGAGAAAGCCAATCCGGTAAGTTTTACGGTAGACTGGCTGGAGATGACAAGGATCGAGCTTTTCAAACAGGATGCGGATACCAAGAATCCTTTAGACGGTGCAGTATATGGCATTTATACAGACAGCAAGTGTGAGCATCTTTTGATGGAAATGCCAGACACCGGGGAAGAGGGAAAGGCAGTGAGTGATTATTTTGAGGCAGCCATTAAAACCGTATATGTGAAGGAAATCAAGGCTCCGGACAAGTATGCACAGAGTGATGTGATCCATAAGGTGGATGTGGAAGCCGGAAAGACGGTTACAATCACTGCAACCGATGAGAGGGTACGAGGCGCTGTCCATATCAGAAAGATTGATAAGGAGACGCAGGACTTTCTCCCACAGGGAGACAGCTCCCTTGCAGGAGCCGTGTATGGTCTGTATGCCAGAGAGGATATTGTCCACCCAGATGGAAAGACGGGTGTGTTGTTTAAAAAAGACAGTCTCATCGCACAGGGCGTGATTAAGGAAGATGGCACTTTAGATTTTTCTGAACTGTATCTGGGGAAAATGTATGTGAAAGAGATTACTCCGCCGGAAGGTTATACGGTAGATCCTACAGAATATGACGTGGACCTTACCTATGAAAGTCAGAAAGTAGCAGAGGTAACCAGAGATCTGACTGTACAGGAGCAGGTGAAGAAACAGGCGTTCCAGCTCATCAAGATCAGCGAAGATGGAGACCAGACAGAAACAGAGCTTGTGGAAGGTGCAGGATTTAAAGTGTATTTAGTCAGCAACCTGTCGAAAGTAAAGAGCGGGGAACTACAGCCATCCCATGGAGATCAGTTTACTGCGGAAGATTTCCGTGGGTATGATTTTAGCAAAGAAGAGGTGGCAGTGACCTATGTGGATGGCAAGGCTGTCCCGGTGCCGGAACTTCTTACCGATAAAAAGGGATATGCCCTTAGCCCGGAACTTCCGTATGGTCTTTATGTAGTAGAGGAAAGCACCGTACCGGAGAATTTGAAAGCCATCGATCCGTTTTTGGTGAAGGTAGACGAGGACAGCAGAGAGCCGATGGTGTGGCGTGTGTTCGATGACCGTCCGTTTGAATTTTTATTAAAGATTGTGAAAAAGGATGCACAGACAGGAAATCCGGTTTTAAAAGCAGGCGCTTCCTATAAAATCTTTGATATGGAAAAAGAGGAATATGTAGAGCAGACGGTATTCTATCCGAAGAAAGAAACGATTAGCATTTTCAAGACCAATGAGGAAGGCTATCTGGTCACACCGGAAGAAGTGAAATGTTCTACCTATCGGATTGAAGAAGTGAAAGCGCCGGAAGGATTTGTAAGACAGGGGTATGAAATGTCCTTGTATGAAGGGCAAACGGTGATTTCTCCACTAGAAGTGACCGAAAAAGGCAATTACAAAGAAAATGCCAAAGAGGGAATCGTGATTACCGTTTCTTCGGATACTGCCCATCAGATCGATCCGGATACCGGAGCAGTCATTGTGGAAGTCGAGCAGCCAAACGATGAGCAGGTGGGAAGCCTGACATTAACGAAAACCGGGGAACAGCCAGTAGAGGTGAAGGGAGATTCCCTGCTTGCAAAGGCAAAAAGATTGGCTGGAAAGATCAAAGATGCAGTGACCGGAGGGGATACCGATACTGGGGTGTTCCATGACTTTGTATATGAAGAATCCGGTGTGGAAGGGGCAACTTTTGAATTGTATGCCAAGGATACCATTTACTCTCCGGATGGTGCGAAAGATGAACAGGGCAATCCGGTCATCCGCTATGAAAAAGATGATCTGGTAGCAACCCTGGTGACAGATAAAGAAGGAAAAGCAGTGGTGAACAATCTTCCACTAGGTTCTTATTATCTGAAAGAAACGGTGGCAGGCGACCATTTCGTATTGAACCCGGAACAGAAGGAATTTACCCTGACTGCAAAGGATGATACGCAGGCTGTGGTTTATGAAGGCGTTGCCTATAAAAATGAAAGACAGAAGATTTCCATTTCTGTAGAGAAAAAAGATGCAGTTACAGAAGAAAAACTGGAAGGCGTGATTTTCGGACTGTATGCAAGAGAGGATATCTTGTCCCAGCAGGGTGAAGTCTTGGTGGAAAAAGATACGCTGTTGGAGAAGAAAGCAACGGATGAGAACGGGCAGCTTACCTTTGACTGCGACCTGTATCATGGAAAATATTATGTAAAAGAGGAAGTGAGAAAGCCAGGATATCTTCCAAATGAGGAAGTCTGGGAAATCGATGCATCTTACGAGGACCAGAACCTTGCTGAAATCCAGCTGACCAAAGAGGTGGAAAACCAGCCAACGGAGAGCCAGTTTACAAAAACGGATGCTACAACTGGGGAAGAACTGGAAGGAGCAAAACTGCAGATCATCGATAAGGATGGCAACATTGTGGAAGAGTGGATCAGTACGAAAGAACCCCATGTAGTGTATGGTTTGTCAGAGGGAACTTACATTCTTCATGAAGAACTGCCGCCTTACGCAGAGGGTTATGTATCTGCAGAAGATATTGAGTTTGAAGTAAAAGAAGATGGAAGTGTAACGAAAGTAGAGATGAAAGATACCTATTCCAAGGTGGAAATCTCCAAGACAGATATCACGACAGGAGAAGAACTGGAAGGAGCGAAACTGCAGATCTTAAATAAAGATGGTGAGATTCTGGAAGAGTGGGTAACAGAAGGAAAACCGCATCTGGTAGAGAAGCTCCCGGTAGGAGAAGAATTGATCCTGCGTGAAATCACAGCCCCGGAAGGGTATGAGATTGCAGAAGATGTGAAGTTTACATTGGAAGATACCATGGAGGTTCAGAAGGTGGAAATGAAGGATGCAAGGACACCGGAAACTCCGGGTGTGCCGCAGACTGGAGACAACCGCTGGAAACCAATCCTCCTGTTTGCTCTTCTGGGAGCATCAGCAATCGGACTTATAGCAACTCTGATTTATAAGAAGAAACATGGGAAAATAGAAAAAACAGATGAAGCGAAAAAAGAAGAGTAGTCTGTGGATGTTGCAGGTGATGTTGTGTGTCATCTGCATAATGAGTGTAGCGTTGCTTTGTTATGACTTTGTTATCATCCCCCGGCAGAACCGGGAACTGGTGGAGGACTTAAAATCCCACTTCCCGGAGGAATTTCCTCCGGGCGGGGGTTCTCCAACACAAAAAGAGGAACAGGCTGGAAGAAAACCGGAAGTGTCTGCCGTTGACCTCCGCTCCCTCCAGAGTCAGTATCCGGATGTTCGGGGTTGGCTTACGATCCCAGAGAGTGGCATCGATTATCCGGTACTGCAGAGCAGCCCGGAAGAACCGGAGTATTATCTGCGGAGGGATTACGGGGGAAGCTACGACATCAATGGAAGTTTGTTCCTCCAGGCAGACTGTATTCTGGGAGAATCCGGGAATCTGACCATCTACGGACACAACATGAACAGCGGGGCAATGTTTGGGAATCTGGATCAGTACGCCTCCTATGATTACTGGAAAGCACATCCCAGGGTGTTCTTTCAGACACCGGAAGGGATGGAGGAGTACCGGATAGCGGCAGTTTTGAAAGTCGATGTGTCCATGTTCGACTTCCAGAGGACATCTTTTCAGAGTCCACAGGAATTGGAGGCTTATGTACAGCAGGCAAAAGAGCTGTCGCTGTTTGAAACAGGGGTAGATGGCATAGGTTGTGAGGAAACTCTGACGCTGGTGACTTGTTCTTATGAGTGGAAGCAAGCCCGGAATATCCTTGTGGCAGTAAAAATGGGGACTTTCTTCCAGTCTCTGGATATCTCCAGTACTCTTTGGAGTCAGTAATGTCAGAAAGTGTTCAAAAGTACCCCAAAAGTGCAGAATGTGAGACAAACTATAAGTGGGAAGTGGAGCTCTGACACAAAAAGTGTTCAAAATTAAGGGGCCGCAACAGATCGTGGCGGTTTGTGTGGTCTTGTAGTTCCGGGAAAGTGTTCAAAGGTGGGTGCTTTTCCAGCTCTTTGGGGACTTTCTGGAACGGTACCTGCCGGGAAGTGTTTGAAAGTACCCGAAAAGTGCAGGATGTGAGACAAGTTGCAGCTGGAAAGTGGCAATATGGAACGAAAAGTGTTCCGAGTTACAGGGATGCGCAGCGAAATGTGACATAGTGTAGTGCCAGGAAAGTGTTCAAAAGAATGTGCTTTTGCAACTATCTGGAGGTATCTACAATCTATTCAAAATTTATATCATCAGTAAATCAGTCAAATAAAGAAGAAATCAGGCAGGATGTGTTTCCGTAAAAAGGAAGATATCCTGCCTTTTTGCATGAAAGAGAGGAAATATATATGAGAAAATTTTATACAGCAGAGGCAGTAACCGAAGGACATCCGGACAAATTGTGTGACCAGATCGCAGATGCAATCTTGGATGTGTGTCTGAAACAGGATGAACAATCCAGAGTTGCTTGTGAAGTGCTTGCCACGAAGGGAACGATCATTGTGGCAGGGGAAATTACCAGTGCCTATGAACCGGATGTGTTTGCAGTAGTGCGAAAAGTATTGTCGGATGTGGGTTACTCTAGTGAAGAAATTGAAATGGATACCTTTGTCCATCGACAGAGTCCCGACATCGCAGGGGCAGTCGCATCCTCAAAAGAACGAAGGGAAGGAGTGTCTGACAATCAGATGGACTGGTTCCAAGGGGCAGGAGATCAGGGTGTGATGATTGGATATGCCTGTGATGAAACGAAACAACTCATGCCTATGCCTGTAGTGTTGGCAAACCGGATTGTCCGGGAATTATCTGCCTGCCGACAAAGCTCTTATATTCAAGGGATTCTACCAGATGGCAAGGCCCAGGTGACCGTAGAGTATGAAAACGGGAAACCTGTCCGACTGGATAGTGTGGTAGTGTCCTGTCAGCATACGGAAGAAAAAGATTTGAAAAGGCTGGAGGCAGAGATCCGAAAAAAGGTGTTGCTGCCGGCTATTCGTCCTCTGCCACCGGATGAGGAAACCAAGATTTATATCAATCCATCGGGGCGTTTTGTCTGTGGAGGATTAGACGCGGATACGGGACTGACTGGAAGGAAGCTGATGGTAGACAGTTATGGGAGCATGGTTCCTCATGGCGGCGGTGCATTTTCCGGGAAAGATTGTTCAAAGGTGGATCGTTCTGGATCTTATATGGCCAGATATATTGCTAAGAATATCGTAGCTGCGGGGCTTGCCAGCAAGTGTCAGGTGTCTTTGGCTTATGCAATTGGAGTGGCACAGCCAGTCATGGTACAGGTGGACACGTTTGGTACGGGAAAAGTGTGTGCCGATGATTGTCTGGAGCTGGCAATCCCTCTGGTGTTTGGGCTGACTCCAAAGCAGATCGTGGATACGCTGCGTCTTACCCGTCCGATTTTCCGACAGACTGCAGCCTTTGGGCATTTCGGGAGAAAAGAGTTTCCGTGGGAGCGTACCGATAAAGCAGAGGCTCTTCGCAATGCGGTGATCTGATGGCTTGGGTTACCGAAGAAGAATATCAGGTAGCCAAGCAGGTGAGAGCCTATGAGTATCTGCAGACATATCAGCCGGGGAGACTGAAAAAAACACGGACAAGAAATGAATGGCAGCTTCAAGATCATGACAGTTTCAAAATCAATGAGATTACCAGTAAATGGCATTGGAAGTCCAGGGATATTGGTGGAATGTCTGCCTTGCGGTTTTTGATGCAGGTAGATGGCATGGAATATACAGAAGCAGTGAAAGCCTTGTGTGAGCAGACGACAGTGTATGTTTCAAGAGAAGAACCAGCACCCAAAAAGAAGCTTTTTTCTCTGCCAACACCCAATGACAGCTTTTACCGGGTGCGGAGATATTTGAACCAGCGGGGAATCCGGGATGATGTGTTGGATTACTGTCTGCAGATCGGAATCCTTTATGAGAGCGCCCCATACCATAACGCTGTTTTTGTTGGAACGGATGAGCAGGGGCAGGCAAAATATGCGTTCTTACGGGGAATCTATGACAACCGTGGAAAGAACTTCCGGATGGAACAGGAAGGCAGTGAAAAGCAATACAGCTTTTGTGTTCCACCTCTTGGGAATAGCTGTCGGGTGGCAGTATATGAAGCCTGCATTGACGCCCTTGCCCATATGACTCTGGAAGATGGACGAACCGATAAGTACCGTCTGTCTCTAGGGGGCATTGCAGCACCAAAAGAAGGAGCGGAACGATCAACGAAGAAGATGAAGCGCCCGGATGCATTGGAACATTTCCTAAAAGAGCATCCGGAGGTGACAGAAATTGAAATCTGCACCGATAACGATTTTGCCGGGCAATGGGCATGTGCGCAGTTAAAAGAGCAGTATGGGGAAACATATACGGTGGTCTGTAACCTACCACAGATGGAAGGTGCAGACTATGGAGACCTGGCAAAACAGGCATGGGAAAAACAGAGGAAACAGCGAAGGGAACGAGGGAGGTGAGGTAAATGGAAGATAGAATCAGAATAGAATTATTGACACCACTGACAGGAACTTTTATTCCTAATGAGATGGAACAGGATTGGGAAGAAGAGGGGTATAACGATTTTGAAGAAGAGCAGGTGTTTTTTGAAGGAGATGATTTAACGGAGTATGCCACTGCGATTCAGGAAAAGATTACAGAATACAGCCGTGTCGGACATGACGATGATAAGACTGATAATTTGATGGATTACTTTGATGGAAGTGCTGCCATTAAAGAAAAGGTAGTGTCTGCAGTTCCATCGGTGAAAGAATCGGATGGTGTGTTATATGGCTGTACAACCTTAGAACTGAAGGAGTATCTGGAAACGGAAGAATTATCGGAACTGTGTGAATATCTCACCGGACAGTACAGTGATGGCTGGGGAGAAGGATTTGAACAGCAGGAAATTCAGGTCGATGGTGGAGAACTCTACGTCCATTTCTGGCAGCCGAAAGACTATCTTTTTGAACAGGTCAAGCCGGAGATCCAGAAGAATCAAGAACCGGAAAAGAAAAGACCGAAGATGGAGCTTTTAGGAAGAGATGGAAATGTGTTTATCATTTTAGGAGCTGCGGCAGGTTTGTTGATTAAAGAAGGGATGGATCAGCAGGCAAATGAAATGTATAAACGGGTGATGCAGTCCGGTAATTATTATCAGGCTTTGCATATCATCAGTGAATATGTGGAAACCGAATTGAGTGTATCAGATGAAAAATCGCAGGCAAGAAAATCGCAGCTTTTGGAATGTATTCAGAAAAATAAAAAGAAAAGTAAAAAACAGCCACAGCGCTGATAAGAAAGGATGATGCCTATGGAAAATACCCTGCAATTAGGGAACTTGTTGAAAGAAGGAACGTACCCGGAGGAATATACCGGAGGGGAGAAGTGGACAATTCTGCATGGAGATACGCTGAAACTGGTGAAAGCATTCCAGCCGGGAATTTTTGATGCAGTGATCACCGATCCGCCTTATGCGTCCGGAGGAACGAAGCAGAATGAAAGAAACCGTACCACCAATCAGAAGTACAGCAGTATGAAAGCGGAGAATGCCCTGCCGGATTTTGATGGGGATAACAAGGACCAGCGTTCCTGGACCCATTGGATGGCAGAGTGGCTTTACGATGTGCGGAAAGCCTGCAAAGTCGGTGCGCCGATCTGTTTGTTTATTGACTGGAGACAGTATCCCTCCATTACAGATGCCCTCCAGTGGGCAGGCTGGATCTGGAGAGGAACTGCGGTGTGGGATAAGGGAAACTCCCGTCCGCAGAAAGGGCGTTTCCGCCAGCAGGCTGAATATATTGTGTGGGGCAGCAACGGCCCCATGCCCATCAGCCGTCCGGTGTCTTGTCTTCCCGGTGTATTCCGTTATGGAAATCCCCAAAACCGTATCCATGTGACAGAGAAACCGTTACAGCTGATGAAAGACGTGATCCAGATCTGTGAGCCGGGCGGCAGGATCTTAGATCCCTTTGCCGGAGCCGGAACGACTGTCCTTGCAGCCGTAGAGGAAGGCTATGAGGCAGTAGGTATCGAGGTGACAGACGCCTATTATAAGCTGGGCAGTGACCGGGTGAAGTTTGCATTGGAAGCAAAGGAAACAGAAGAGAACGGGAAATAGCAAGGGCATCCACATGGATGTCCAACTTTCTTTCTGAAGAAGAAATGTGCATCCACGTGGATGCAGGAAAGGGGGCTTATGGACAGAGTCTATGATGTGACTATCCGGGAAGTGCGTGAAAAAACCGTTGCGGTGAAAGCATCCAGCAAAGAAGAAGCAGAAAAAGGATGCCGTATGTATGGCCCCGGTACCAGCGAATATGACATTCAGTTTGTGCAGTATGAAGCCGTGGAACGGAAACAGGAAAAGACATTTGAGATTGAAATCCGAAAAAGTTATACTATCCGCAAATCCATCTCTGCACATTCCAGGGAAGAAGCGGTAGAACGGGCAGAGATTCTGTATGAGGACGGTGGCTTTGATGGGGAATTTGATGAACGCACGATGGATGTGAACTTTGAAGTGATAACAGAGAAAGCCAAGAAAAAGGAACAGGTACGATAGGAGGTGAGGCGATGGAACAGGCGATGGCATATGTGTGCTGTCCGGCAGAAGAAAGCAGAGTAAAGGTGCAGCGATATTGCCGGAAGATTTATGAACTGGGTTATGTTCCCATTTGTCCGAGATTTGGATTTCTGCCTTTCTTAGAGGAAGGGGAAGCAGAGGATCAGCAGGCATATAACCGGATGTCCCACTTGATCTTAAAGAGGTGTCGGATGGTGGTGGTCTGTGGAAAAGAGGTCACCGGAACGATGAATACAGACATCAGTAATGCAGACCGATTGCATATCATCTGCACCACATTGGATGGATTGATCAAAATCAAAGAAAAGGCATCATAATCGAACCTGCATGGGGGAGTCGATGGAAATCGGTGGAACTGGTTTTGCAAGCATAGCGTTTGGATATCCAAACGCACTTTGGGGAGAACCCCAAACCCCCGTGAACGAAAGGAGAATGAAGAAAATGGGAATGATTGGTGTATTTGTAGGAGCCATGGTGGGCGGTTGTTTTGGAGTTGTTGTCACCTGCCTTGCGGTTGCCGCAAAAAGAGCGGATGAGCAGGATGGCATTTATGAGCCGGGAGATAAGCGGGCGCGGGATACTGCCCTGCCGAAAACAGACGGCAGGACGATCCGCTTTACCGATCCGGAGGGCGTCCTATTGTTTACCATTCCCGATGGGGACTGCGTAACTCTTATGTATGGTGACGGAGAAACCGTGGCAGGAGTGTGCCGCTATCTGGATCAGGACCATGCCGAGATCAATGGCGTGAGGTGGCGGATGACAGAATTTGCCCTTCAGATGCAGATAAGGGGGATCCTGTTTTCTCCGGCCATAACCAAATGAACAGAAAGAAGGTGTGCCATGAAGAAAAAGATAATCATAGGAATGATCGCAGCCGGCCTTGTGGCTGGTTTTATTTTTTGGAAAAAGGAGACGCATAATTGGCAGTAGGACAGGAAATTCAGGTGATCTATTACCCAATCCGTGAAAATATGGCGCGCAGGGCAAAAGAGATGAACAGTTTTTCTGGCTATATAGAAGGAACCGCTACGGCAGAATATCGGCGGTGCGTGGATCAGGCGGTGGAAGCTGGAAAACACCAGAAAGAAAAAGTCGATCCGATTTACCATGGAAAAATAGATGCGCTTGTGGATACTTATGCCAGAAAGCTGGCAGATAACATGAACCGCAGATTTGAGATCGATGCCCGTGTTCCGTCTGTCATGGTTGCCGGCCCTGCAAATTTCCCCGCAGGAAAAAAAGAAAAGCAGAACGCAGCCGGCAATCAGAACATGGAAGAATGGCGGCAGGTGCAGGGCATTCTGGATAAGATCAAGAGTACGGGCATGGGAGGCATCCGTGCAGACCATCCCCATGCGGTTGAACAGTTAGAGCAGAAGCTGAAGGGGCTGGAGCAGTCCCAACAGACGATGAAAGAGGTAAATGCATATTACCGAAAGCACAAGACGCTGGATGGATGTACAGCACTCAGTGCGGCGGAGATAGAAAAACTCAAGGCATCGATGGCACAGCCCTGGCATTTGGGAGATAAGCCGTTCGCATCTTATGTTTTGTCAAATAACAGTGCCGAGATCCGGCGCATTCGATCACGCATTGCAGAGCTGAAAGAATATGCGGAAACGGGATTCCGGGGATGGGAGTTTGCTGGGGGAAAGGCTGTGGCGAATCAGGAGATGAACCGCCTGCAGCTTATTTTTGAAGAAAAGCCGTCTGCTGAGGAACGGCAGATACTTCGCAGAAATGGGTTCAAATGGGCGCCAAGCGCCAGTGCATGGCAGAGACAGCTAAACCAGCAGGCAATCGCAGCCGCTGGCAGGATTGATTTTATCAGGCCGCTCTCAGGAGAGCATCCCCGCGACCTGCAGCCGAAAGCCAAGCAGAGTCCGGGCAGAGACGAGACGGTGCGGTAATACAGCAGATAGAGAGAAGAATGGGGTGAAGATTATAAATGGATTTAAATAAAAGACAGACCGGGCGGTTCATGGGAAACGAAGTTATTTTCATTCCGCCCGGAATTTAATTTGGAAAGAAGGTGTGCCATGAAAAAGAAAGTGATTGCAGGAACCATCGTTGTATCGCTGCTTGCTGCCCTCATAATTCTGAAGAAGAAAGGGGAAATGTAAGTGGAAGATGCAAAAAAGAATGATACCGCAGAATTCGTAAGGAAACCCATAAACATGCGTGATTTGAAAGAACAATATTATGGGAGTTTCCGCCGTGGCTTTGAAGTAGAAAAAATTGCGGAGCTTTCCAGGGAACAATTTGAAAGATTCTCTGGTGAACTGTATGGGTATTATCGGTTTTTATATGATAACCGGGATGTCATGTACACGGAGCCGGGAGATCGGAACATGCATTGTATCCTTGTGACGACTTCCGAGTATAGGGAAGGGATTCTGGTAGAGGCGGAAGGATATGCGTATCCAAGATATGCGGCATTCGTCCCTGACTGCCGGAAGATCGAACTTGCCGGAAAAGAGGTGCTGGCGCAGGCAGACATGTCCTCAACACTGCCAATGGAATACTTTCAGGCAGCCGGAGCGAAAAAGAAGAATGAAAGAACGGAAAGCAGGTGAAAGGATGAGAAAACGAAATCATGTGATACCTGTCCGCCTCAATGCAAAGGAGCTGCGCCTGCTGGATGAGCAGGTAAAGCGGAGCGGGCTGTCCAGGGAAGAATTCCTCCGTTCACTGATCGTGGGGGCAGAGGTGCGGGCAAAACCCTGTGAGCATCATGCGGATCTGCTCCGGAAGGTGGCAGGGCTGTGCAACAATGCCAACCAGTTGGCCCATGTGGCCAATGCTGCCGGCCGTGCGGAAACGGAGAGTGTCCGGGAAATGCTGCGGATTTCAAAAGAAGTATGGCAGATCGTGAAAGAGGAATGGTAATGCCTTATGGCATATACCAGCATCATACCTGTCCACCGTCTGGATAATTCCATTAACTATATCAAAGATAAGGAAAAGACCACAAAGCCTGCGGCATCGGCTGGATCGCTGGAGGAAGCCATCGATTATGCCCTGAACCGGGATAAAACAGAAACCATGGTATTTGAAGATGCCATCGGCTGTACCTGTGAGGATGCGTTTGCGGATATGCTTGCAACTAAGCGCAGGTTCCATAAAGTGGATGGCGTACAAGGGTATCACCTGATCCAGAGCTTTGCGGCCGGAGAGGTATCGCCGGAACTTGCGCATCTGATCGGTCTGGAACTGGCAGAGCAGTTGCTGAAAGGGAAATATGAGGTAGTGGTTACCACGCATCTGAATACCAGCCATTACCATAACCATCTGGTGTTTAATTCCGTCAGCATGGAAGATGGAAGGAAATACCACAGCAACAGCCGGAGCTATTATGAGGATGTGCGGAGGATATCCGATGGATTGTGCAAAAAATATGGCCTGTCCATTATCCAGCCGGGAGGCGGCAAAGGGAAGGCTTATGCTGAATGGCAGGCGGAGCAGGACGGGAAACCAACCTGGAGGACCGCCATCCGTATGGATATTAGAGAAACTGTGGCAGAGAGCTTTAGCTGGCGGCAGTTTATCAGCATGATGGAAAAGAAGGGATATTCCTTTAAATTGAACCGGAAATATATTGCCCTGCGCGCTCCAGGCATGGAGCGGTATGTGAGGCTGAAAAGCCTTGGAAAGAATTATACCGAGGAAGCCATCCGGGGATGGATCTTACAGCCCAAACTTCCCCAAGGGCAACAGGCTGGAAAAGGAAATCCCGCAAAGCGGAAAAAGCTTCACGGGCTGCAGGCCCTTTATTATTCTTATCTTTACCAGATGGGGGTTCTCAAGCGGAAACCAAAGCGTGTCCCTTATGTGGTGCGGCAGGATATCCGGCGTCTGGATGAACGGATCGCCCAGATGGAATTTTTGCAGAAACATGGGATCACGACCAGGGAAGAATTAGAAGACTATCGGAAACCGCTGGAACAGCAGGTTCTGGCCCTTACGAAAGAACGCCATCGTCTGTACCGGGCAGAACCGGAGTCTGTGCGGATCCAGGAGATCACAGGCACGCTGAAGCCGCTGCGGAAAGATATCCGCATGTGTGTAAAGATCGAACAGCACTCACTGGAAATTGAGCAGAGGATGAGGGAACTGGAGAAACAATCGGAGCATGAAAAACAAGAATCCTGCGAACAGGCAGGAAAAGAACATCAGGAACAGAGAGAAGGGAGGTGAGAGCCATGAATTTTGGTGGAGATGCGGCAGACCAGGTCGTGCGTTACTCTCTGGAAGGGATCGATTACAGCCTGCGCTTATCCGGCACGCTTGCAAAAAATCTTGCTGTATTTTTTGCGGCAGTGTTAAAGGACCAGAAGAAAACTTATGGTAAGACTCGCATGGTGCGGATGTTGAAGGAGAACCGTCCATTGAAATTTTTTACCGTGCCGTCTGACCGTTTAAAAGAATTCGCCCGTGAGGGAAAGAAAAGAGGCCTGTTATATGTTGTCATCCGAGACAGGAAGAATCCGTCCCAGTGTGAGATTATGGTGTTTGCGGATGATGCCGCCAAGGTCAACCGTGTCATGGATAAAATGAATCTTGACTTCTTAAAATCTGAAAGCGGTGAAGCTGTTCAGGAAGTGGCAATGGAAGCAGATCGGAACCAGGAAATGCCAGAGGCCCCGACTGAGACCGTGGAGATGCCGGAGGGCGAGATCCAGTTTGAACTTGGGGATATGGAGCAGGATTTTGGGTTTGAGGAACCAGCGCCGGATATGGAAAATTTTATGCAGGCGCAGGAAGAAAGGAATCCGTCCGAACCTTCCTCGCGCAGCAAAGATATTTCTACCGGGCAGGAAAAGTCTGAACAGGATTTATTAAATGCGCCGGAAAAGACAGAAGGAAAGGAGAAACCGTCTGTCCGCGCGGAATTGGACCAGATCAAACAGGAAAAGCAGGAGTCTGCAAAAAAGAAAGAAAACAGCAAAAACCGCAGACAGAACCGCTCGGCTGGCAGGAAAAAGAGAAAAAAAGCAAAAACGAAGGGAAGGTGATATAAATGGATTTATCAAAATATTTATCGGGAGGGGAGCCGCCTGTAACAGAGGAACAGCCCCGTATGAGCAAAGAGGAATATGCCGCCTTAAAGAAGCAGGAGCGCGAAGAAGTATGGGCAGAGATTGACGCAAAGGCCCAGGATGTGTTTAAGGACGGGGATTCCTTAAAAGGATTCCTTGATTTTATGGCACAGTGCAAACCTCAGAAAACGCCAAACCTGCTTCTGCTCTACAGCCAGAATCCGGAGATCCGGCAGGTCATGACATTTGAGAAAGTGAAAGAGGAAGGTTATTCCCTGCGTGCGGGAGTGCATGGATACCGTTTTCTGGTCACGCAGGATTATGAAAAAGACGGCGTGACTATGCAGGGGACAAATATCGGAAAAGCATATGATATCAGCCAGATCCGCATGAAGCCGCCAGTCCCGCCGGAGCCGAAAGATATGGAAACGCTCATGGGAGCGCTTTTGACAAACCCGGATGTGCCGATCCGTATTGCGGACAATCTGCCGGAGGGAGTGCAGGCGCAATATATCCCAAGACAGCGTACCATTTATGTGAGGAATGGAATGAGTGAAGTGACTACATTCCATGCCATCAACCGGGAACTGGCCTGCGCCGTCATGGATGCCCATGACGGCAGCTATGCCCGCCAGAAGGTATCGCCCAAAGCGTTCTGCACCACTTATATAGTTGCACAGAAATACGGTGTGGATACTTCCGGCTTCCGTTTTGATAAGGTGTGTGAGATGCAGGGCAACGGCGATAAGGATCCCAAGGAGCTTCGTGCCTTTATCGGGGATATCCGTAATGCCGCTTATGGCATCAGCAACCATTTGAACCGCAACCTCGGAGAGCAGGAACAGGAATTTGTTGCAGATGAGTTTGCCGTTTCTGATGGAAAAGTAAAATCAGGGAAAGAGAAAAAACAGCCGGAACGCTGATAAACAGGCACTTTGCCGTTGGAAAAAAGGCGTCCGGAAAAGTGCTTTTTTTGGGGAAAAGTAAGTAGCTTTCTGCTGGTGAGTGTGGTATGTTGTGGTCAGGAAGAATAAAAAAAGGAGGCCGGAGGATGGAAAAGAGACGATGTGTAAAAACAGATGAGATTACCGTCAATATGCTGGTGCATGCACTGCGGGATGTGTTCCGGGAAGAAAAAGAAGCGGGCGCATCCACAAAAGAGACGGGGGATCTTATCCTGCGGCTGGCCGGCCACAAGGATAAGAAACTCTATCTGACAGAAGGAGAACATAAAAAAGCGGTACAGGCTTTAAATGGGCTCAGAGATACTTATATTGAGAATGGAAGATATACCGATGGGATCGATACGGTTTTAATGCGTATCATGAACGCAAGGTACAGGACCTATCGGACACGGTAACGGACAGGCGGGATGCCTGTCTTTTTTGATCGGAAAGGAGGAATGCCATGAATGAATGGGAAAGACTGAGCAGGCAGGCGCAAGGCATTAAGCAAAGGTATCCTAAAGGGACAAAAGTCCGCCTGGGCTGCATGGATGGAGAAAAGGGAATGCCGCCCGGACTTTTAGGGACGGTATCTTTTGTGGATGACATCGGCCAGATCCATGTGAATTGGGAAAATGGAAGATCACTGGCATTAAATACGGAAGTGGATAGTTTCCAAGTAGTAAGCCGGCCGAAGAAAGAACGGGGTGAACCTTCCCGGTAAGTAAAAGCGGCAAGTCAGAGTGGATTGTCTGGCTTGCCGCTTTGCCGTTTGTATGGTGGGCGGCGGCATTGATCGCAGATGCCATCATCCCCGGAGGGAACCTTTTTGAGATGATGGAAGCCCTGACGGAGAAGCTGAATCATCCCCTGGCGCTGCACTATACGGAATATACCATGAAGTCCATCCTGATCTGCACCCTTTTGTATGCCTTTGGAATCGGCATCTATTATGCCAACCGGAGGAATTACCGCAGGGGTGAGGAACACGGGTCGGCCAAATGGGGGAGTGCCGCCCAGTTGTGTAAAAAGTACCAGGAGAAGCCTTATGCCGACAATATCCTGTTTACACAAAATTTCCGCATGGGGCTTGACTGTTACCGCCATAAAAGGAACTTGAACGTCCTTGTCGTGGGCGGCAGCGGAGCGGGAAAATCCAGGACATACGCTTTACCGAATATACTCCAGGGGAATTGCTCTCTGGTAATTACAGATCCAAAAGGGGAACTTCTTAGGAAAACAGGCGGATTTTTGGAGAAGGCCGGATATGAGGTGAGGGTATTTGACCTGATCAATCCGGATACCTCTTTCGGTTATAATCCGTTTGAATATGTGAAGGATGATAAGGATGTGCTGAAACTCATCACAAACCTGATCCGGAATACGACACCCAAGGGGGCGCAGTCCTCGGATCCGTTTTGGGAGAAAAGCGAGACTGCGCTTCTTCAGGCACTCATGCTGTACCTTCTGCATGAAGCCCCGCCGGAGGAACAGAACTTTGCCATGATTATGGAGATGCTATCATCTGCCCAGGTAAAGGAAGATGATGAAGATTACGAGTCACCGCTGGATATCCTGTTTGAGCGTTTGGAAATGCGCGATCCGGAAAATATTGCCGTGAAGCAATATCATATTTACAAACAGGCTGCAGGAAAGACAGCAAAGTCGATCCTGATTTCCGTAGGTGTCCGATTGGCGGCGTTTAACCTGCCGCAGATCGCAAATTTAACTTGCCATGATGAACTGGACCTTGCCAGCATGGGAGAAAAAAAGGTGGCGCTTTTCTGCTGTATCCCGGACGCGGATACATCCCTTAATTATCTGGTGGGTATGATCTATACCCAACTTTTCCAAACACTTTATTATGTGGCTGACCGCAAATACGGGGGCAGGCTGCCGATTCCGGTAAACTGCATCATGGATGAGTGGCCGAATGTTGCCCTGCCGGATGATTTTGAAAAAATTTTGAGTACCTGCCGTTCACGTTCGATTTTCTGCAGCATTATCGTGCAGAATATGAGCCAGATCAAGGCACTTTTTAAGGACTCCTGGGAGAGCCTGGTGGGTAACTGTGTGCGCCCAGAAGTCGCCAGCGCATTATAAATTCGGCGGCGTGGTATTTATGGAATACTGCCTTTAGCAAGCAGTAGGTAAAAGTATCAAGTGACGAAAAATCACAACCTATTATTCTACAACTTATCCGAGAGGGGAAACCCGAAGGGGAGTGTAGCATGTTGTCGCTCTTGTCAATAGACGAGAGCCTGAATGATAAGGTACTAATCCTGTGTATCTGAAAATTCAAGAATAAAAATTCGTGTATGAGGTATAAAGCTAAACTGCCTGAACGATAGCCAGAGTGGGGGAATCCGCACTCCGCATACGAAAAGGATTGAAACGTATGCCATTCCATGTTGGTTTCATTTCGCAGTTATGAAAGCAAGCGATACTCATGGAAGGACAACCGCAAGACAGCGGGTAAATGGCGAAAGTCGGTGCCGACAACACGAAACGCTAATTCTATGAATACTAACTGGGGATGACCTAAACCCGGTAACGGGCATGGTCACACAGCTCCCATAGTAGTTCGAGACGTTAATGACGTTCACATGGCGAAGGGGAGCAGCTTATTTACTAATACGATATGAAAGGACGGTGCGAGAGGCATTGAGAAATCCAATCCAAGTATTAAGTAGTTTGACGGAAAAGTCAAAGAATGAACCTTACAGGTTTCAGAGATTATATCGGAATCTGTACAATCCAGAGTTCTACTGGCTTGCATATAAAAACATATATGCAAACACAGGCAGTATGACTGCCGGTGCAGATGGAACTACCATTGATGGCATGAGTGACGAAAGAATCCAAAGGATTATTGAATCCATGCGAGATAAAAGTTACCTGCCAAAACCTGCACGCAGGGAATATATTGCTAAGAAAAAAAGCAATAAAAAGCGCCCGTTGGGAATCCAGTCGGGCAATGACAAACTGGTGCAGGAAGTAGTGAAAATGATTTTAGAAAGCATTTATGAGCCTGTGTTTAAGAAAACATCTCATGGGTTCAGACCAAACAAAAGCTGTCAGACAGCATTATACCAGATTCAGAAAACCTTTACGGGAACGAACTGGTTTGTTGAGGGTGATATACACGCCTGCTTCGACAGTTTTAATCACCACACAATCATCAGATTGCTGAGAAAACGCATTGATGATGAAATGTTCCTACAACTTATCTGGAAATTCCTAAAAGCAGGATATATGGAGCAATGGACGTACAATCGGACATATAGCGGTGTACCGCAGGGGTCTGGTGTCAGTCCAGAGCTTGTGAACGTGTATCTCCATGAATTAGACAAATTTATGGAAGAATACGCACAGAAATATAACCGAGGAAAGAAGAAACAAATGAACTCCGACTACAATAAAGTTGTCAAAAAGGCATCCTATTACAGATGTATGGGCAAAAAGAAGTGGGCGGATTTATCTCCAGAAGAACGCTGGGAACGCAATAAGCATTTGAAAACGCTTGAAAAGCAAGCACGACAACTAACTCCTACCGAACCTTTAGATGAGACGTATAAACGGATTCAGTACACCCGTTACGCTGATGATTTTATTATTGGGGTAATTGGGAGCAAAGCGGACGCAGAACAGATTAAAGCTGATGTCGGCAGATTCCTCAGGGAAGAACTGGATTTGGAAATGTCCGAAACCAAAACTAAGGTTACACATACAGGAGACAGAGCCAGATTTTTAGGCTACGACATTACGGTATCCAGAAGTCAGGATTTAAAGAAATCCGCAGGAGGATACAAAATCAGGAGCAATGCAGGAGTGGTGAAACTACTTGTACCCAGAGAAAAATGGGTGGGAAAGTTACTGGAATATCATGCAATCAAAATCAAGATTAACGAAAATGGAAAAGAAAGATTTGTAGCCCTACACAGGGGAAAACTGGTAAACCAAAGCGATATAGAGATTCTGGCAAGATATAATGCGGAAGTTCGTGGACTTTATAACTACTATGCCATAGCAAATGATTCTTTTAAGATAGGCAGATTCGCCAATCTTATGAAGTACAGTATGTACAAGACATTTGCCTGTAAGTATAAAACAAATGTTCACGAAATCAAGCGCAGATATTGTGTTGGAGGACTGTTTACAATCGCATACGATACCAGAGCAGGAAGGAAAACTACAACCTTTTACAGAGACGGGTTTAAGCGAAAAGAATCAGCTACGAAGTTTGACAATGTAAGCGAACTTCCGCAGTTCTCAAAATACGCTAAAACCAACACTCTGAAACAGAGAGTGGAACGCCATACCTGTGAACTTTGTGGAAAGGATTGCAGAAATCTGGAAATCCATCAAGTAAAGAAACTAAAAGACTTAAAGGGCAATGCGGAGTGGGTACTCCTTATGCGCAAAAGGAGACGGAAAACTCTTGTGGTATGCCCCGAATGTCATAAACTGATTCATTCTTAATACCGCAAATATAATAAGCGGAAAGCCGTATACATCGAGAGGTGTACGTGCGGTTTGGGAGGGAGGGGATGCAAGTCCTGTAAAGGACAAGCTGAACCTTACCTCATGATGAGCTGTTATACCTTGGCGGCAATGAAAAAGAGACGCATAAGTATATCTCGGAACTGCTTGGAAAGGAAACCATCGATACCAACACGTATGGGCAGACGAAAGGACGGTCAGGAAGTTACTCTACAAATTTCCAGCAAAGCGGAAGGGAACTTCTCATGCCGGATGAAGTGCGTATGCTGGATAACCAGTACGCGCTTTTATTTGTCCGTGGGGAACGCGCCATGAAGGACAAAAAATATGATTTGATGAAACACCCCAATATCAGGCTGACAGAGGACGGAGGGGCAGAAGCGTATGACTATGCGAAAGCGCCGCTGGCCCATGATACCTTTGCGTTTGATGCGGGCAGATATGAAGATTATGAGCTGCTCTCTGATGAGGATATCATCGGAGGGCAGTTTCCTATTTAAGAATGGAGGGATGCCGATGAAATGTAATTTATTGAACCAGATGAAACTGAAAAAGGGCTGCATGGAGGAAAATGGCAGACAGGAGGTAAAAAAAGAAACCTCACCTATGCCGATGAGCAGGGTGCAGAAGAAGCTGTTTGCTGTTTATTCTGTGCTGATGTTTATCGGGAATGTGTGTACGACTTACGCTTATGCGGCAGGGGATCCCCTGTCTGTTGTAAATAACCTGTCGACTTTCATTTTTTCCCTGATCCGCGCCATTGGCCTGATCCTGTTGGGATTTGGTATCGTGCAGGTGGGCCTCAGCCTTAAGAGCCATGATCCGAGCCAGAGGGCGAACGGATTTTTGACACTGGCAGGCGGTATCATCATTACCTTCGCAAAAGAGATCCTCGACCTGATTATGGCGTAAGGATGCCAGCGGGCGGGCAGGAATACTGTCCGTCCCTTATCACACGAAGGAGGTGAGATAGGAAATGGAAAGCGATAACTGGATCGTGCAGAACCTACAATCTGCATTAAATACCTGGAATGACAAATTAAATGAAATCTGGACACTGCTGACACAGGATCCGGAATCCTTTAAAGGCGGGGCTATTTGGAGCGTGATGACAAATATCAATGGCGCCTTGAAAGCCATCGCTTTGGGGCTTTTGGTTTTATTTTTTGCCATGGGGATCATTAAGACCTGCGGCAGTTTTACAGAAATGAAAAAGCCGGAGCATGTGCTGAAAGCATTCATCCGTTTTGCATTGGCTCAGGGAGCCGTGGTATACGGCATGGACTTGATGAAAGCACTCTTTTCTATCATACAGGGCATTGTCACAACGATTTTAGCCAATGCAAGTATGTCTGGCGGGACAGTGTCACAGTTGCCAGCGGAGATCGTGGAAAAGGTGGAATCCGTAGGCATGCTGGATTCTATTCCGCTTTGGATCGTAACGCTGCTTGGCAGCCTGCTGATCACGGTATTGTCTTTTATTATGATCCTGACCGTTTATGGACGGATGTTCAAGCTGTATAGCGCGTCCAGAAGCGTCGCTTGTCATCCACAGGCGGTGCGTGGGCATTTTGGGAATCCGGCTTTGGCAAGCCGGTAAAGAAAAGTATCAAAGACGCTGAAAAAGCGTCGCTTTAGCGTCAGCCGGTTTACCCCGGAGGGAAACCATAAGGGGGACAATAGCGTACCGGAAACGTCGCAAGTTGGGGAAACCATCTACCCACGACTGAGCGGCAAGACGCAACATTGTGAACGAGGAACAAGGCTAAACTGCTTTAAGGGCAGTCCGAGGCGGGATACTCGACCCGGCGGTGTAGGATGGTTGTATTCGCCGTATGTCATAGCGGAATG
>NZ_AUJR01000038.1 GCF_000424325.1 [Clostridium] clostridioforme AGR2157 | reverse complement strand
TACATGGTCTTTATCTGTACCTACTTCCAAAAATCTTATTTCATACCTTTCCTGAATTCCCTCACACGTTTCTTTGATTACCCTATCTACATCTTCATCTATTACTACTCTTCTATATTTTGCTGGACATACGAAATGATACATGAGTACTGATACATTGTGTGACTTGCGTATTGTTTCACTCATCGCACAATTTCTCCTTTCCTTTTTCCTCTAGTATATCACTTCCTCCATGTCTTGAAAAAGTTTGTTACGCAGCAAGCTGCGGGGAATTAAACCCTCTTTTTGATTAAACCCTCTTTTTGATTAAAGGCAGATTCTCTCTGGGTAATTCCATAGATACCGCTTCGATCCTTTTTCTGTAATTCGATTAACATCCTGTCCAACAGATAATTATTTATCGCAACGCAGTCATCCGGTGTTAATTCATTAAAGCTTTTATTTAAAATTGAGTTAATATTCATATATTCTCCATCAATCAAAATACGTTTTAGTCCTGAATCATATGTCTATTGACCATCAAGTTCTTCTATCTTTAGCCCATCGAGAGCAGTAAGTATATAGGTTCCATCTTTATTAACATTTAGACTTCGATGAACTTTAGCAGATGCAATTACTTTATCGGTATGAGTCCACCAAATGACTTTTAAGACTTCCATACTTCCGCTTGGACGCGCTGAAGACTCATCATTTTCAAACATTTTTAAGATTGCCTGTTTAAGCAGCTCAGCATCTTCGTCAGAAAAACCTGTCTTTTCAGCAAGCTGCCTGTTAATGCTTCCATAAGTAACATAAACACCTTTGCTGACTCGGTGCTTTTGCCCGATTGTATCACCCATCTTTTTAGATGGATTTTTTTCATTTGTTTCAAGATTGACACTTTTTGTAATCTGCAGGCTTTCCACATCTACCGTATCAAGACTAAACGCACTTTGAATGCTTACAGGACCTCTTATAGCAATTGATACACCTGCCTCTTTATCATTTTTCCCCTTAAATGCCAGCACCTGTCCGAATGCTCTAACGTCAAACCATTCTTTGCAGGCAGCTTCAGCAACGTCATCACTGGAAGCTTTTTTGCCAAGAGCAGTTATATTTTCATTACTGTCATATCTATCCTTAATACTTCGATACTTATCATTGCGATAATCATCCGATTGAACCAATATGTTTGCTCCGTCATCCAATAGTCTATTTCTTATTTTTCGTTTTAAACATACGTCACTTATTTCGCCCAATCCATCATAATTTACTCTTGGACGGTTTCCATTTAATGGGTCTCCATTTGGATTCGCATTTTTAACCCCTATAATAATTGCAAAATCAATTTTTTTACTCAACATTTTCAGCTTCCTCCCCGTTATTTTCTCTATTCATTAATGCTCTGCGCTGTAATGAATACCCCATAAGATATTTTCCATTTAAAGGCTTATCATTCTCATACTGGCCTTCTGTAAAAAGAGACATGATTTCATCAAGCTCTCTCTGATACCACTCAGCACCATTAAGCCGCTGAATATAGGGATTCAATTGACGGTAAATCACTTCCCACGTCCTGAATGGTTTAGTGGCAAATGCCGACATATATCTAACAGCATTGGTAGGCCGTTTTTCAATATCACTTTTTTTGTCCTGTAAATATCTTGCATGGCCTTCTATTCTATCGGCAATTGCAAGCATTCTGCCATAGAGATAGTCCCGGTCAGTACGTTTTCTCTCAAGTTCCAATTTGAATTCCTCCTCTGCGTCTGAATAATATTTTTTAGCTATGGCACATGTGGTATTTACCACAGTCTCCCATTTATAAAAATCCCATCCGCCATCAGTTTTATCATAAGAAAACGGATTGGATACGCGGTTCACCGCCGCATTCAGCCATGCTTTGCTAAACTTTTCTCCATTTAATATAAAGCTTAAAATTCTTTCCCGGGACTGTTTCTTTATTTTTGAATATCCCTCTCCTTTTGGCTCTCCATGTACTGCCGCGATTATCTTGTCAGCACCTGGCGCAGATATATAAGTTTTCCCCTTGCTATGAAAATACCAGCGACAGGTTTCATGCCAGTTTATAATTCGCTCAATATATTCGTTCTCCTGAAATTCTTTATAAAACGTCACCGCCATCCGCCCTGTAGTTGCGGCATCAACAGCAATAACGGCTATATGTCTATTATCATTTTTGAGGTTTTCAGAATTGCCATATCCTCTAATTGCTGTGCTTAACTTTTTGGCATAATCTAAATCAAGTTCACTTTGTGCTTCAATTAATATATCTCTTTCTGTTTTTATGGCATTTGCATATATCCCCAAACTATCTTCAAATATTCCAGGTTGTGCCGCCCCGCTGTCAACAGCCCACGCAGCAATGGCCTGCGAATCACACTGGTAGGCTTGTGTGGCAATTAAATATTTCAGCATTGCGTGTGCTTTTCCACTGGCCTCAATACTAATCACATTCGCTGGTTTTGATTTATCAAATCGCCCCCGATATGTAAAATTTGCCTCATCGTTGCAGCTTATAAGCTTTGCATTTGCAGACAAAGGATTTATATTTTTAGGGTGTTTTTCAGCAACTGGCAACAGCTGTCCTGTAACATAACATAATGCTTTTACTCCCGATTGCTCTTGTTTTACATATCTTTGCCATGCCTCTGATACAGTTTTGTCTTCCCACAAATTTGGTATAAGGTCCCCTGGCATTTCGACTGAAAATCGAACAAACATTTTGTCGTATATTTTAATATTACAACCCTGTAAATCCTCAATCAGAGTGTTTTTTAAAAGATATCTGCGCACCGCTTCTACTTTTGGATGCAAATCACTCCATCTGCTAAGCTGTAAAAGATATTTCTCCCGTTTTGTTTCATCTGTTGAAAGATATTCAATCTGATCGTGTAAGGGATGTGGAAAATTTGCTTTTCCTGAACGCGACTCTGAATCCTCTGTACACGGAATTAGAATTGTCAATTTACTTGGGTCAGCGCCACGAAATCTCCCATCACAATCAATTATAATACCTACATCGGAATTACTTTTTGTCGTATGATTCAGTGGCAGCAGAATATTTCCTTTTTCGTCAGGTGTGCCTACAATATCTGAAACACTATCGTATGTATCAGCTAAAATTTTAAACCAGCTCAATTTTAAAATTGACCCCCTCTTCAAAGTGTTTAAAAGAATAATGGCTGTCATATGCGCTGACAACACGACGGCTTCGGATTTCTCTGGGGTCACAAAAATTTATAACCCCATCTTTCATTTTTTGCTGCCAAAGCCGAACTCCAAGCTCCTGATTTCCTGTTTCGTCCGGATAATCAAAACCGTGAAACATGATACCAAAATCAATTTCACCATAATTGTCATAAGCACTTTTTCCCTCTCCGAAAGTACAGGGTTCAACGTATGCCTGACATTCACGAGTGCCTAAAAACACATCCCGCCGTCCTCCCTGCCTGATGCAGCGTTTTGCGATATTGTGGTGTTTGTTCTCGTCACGGTCTGATTCTAATTCCGGGCGCTGTTTGTTCCATTCAAAGTGTGCTGACACTTGATATTCCACATCTTTAAGATAAGTATAATAAGCCAGCTCATTTCCACCATTTATTTTAATTGGCCTGACTCCTTTGCTTTCGGTTTGAATCCGTTTCATTATACGTATTTTATCAACATACCAAATAAATGTCGGTTTCCAATATATACTCTCGGTAATACCTTTAATCGCTTGATAGGTTGGCACCTGATAGCTAATCTTTTCACCTCCCGGTCGGGTTATAGGATCAGAAAATAATGCATATTTTCCGTATACCTTAAATTGTACTGTATTTCGCTTTTCCACTTATTTACCTCCCTTGCAAATCTCAAAATCCCTGGCTGGCCTAAATATTTAACCCAATTATTTCATCATAAAAGCTATTTTTAATAATTGTCAGGCCTTTATAACTTTCATCATCGATTGCATGATTCTTTTTCAACTTATCCAGTTGATATGAGTATAATGAAATGCTGTATCGACCAAGTTGTTTTAATATTTTGCGCTTTTCTACAATATCCTTTGTTGTATTATAGCTTTCTAAAAGTTCTGTACTTTTCCCATAATGAACAACAACCTCCGTATGTCCTTTATCAATAACAAAGAATTCATCAGCCGCCGAACGTATCGCTGAACGTATTTTCGGTGGCTCAATTCCCTGTTTATCTTTTCGATTTTGGTAAGCCCGTTGCCCCTGTTCATTGCCGGACAGCAAATCATAAATCGATCCCCCATCAATATTATAATCCATCTCATTTTTCTGTGAATAAAAATAATATTTGTAATATAAATTTATATCATCATTCCTCTTCTCATCAAAAAGCCTTCTTGTTATATTGGCGCCTGCTCTAATATCCGGTAATTTGCTTAAATCCTCATCTTTTATATTTATTACGTATACATTCTTACTGTCGGATTTACCGTGACGATTACATCGGCCTGCCGCTTGATAAATACTATCAAGACCTGCCAAATCGCGGATGACACAGTCAAATGAAATATCAACGCCGGCCTCTATTAACTGACTGGATATGCATAAAACCGGCTTTCCTTCTTCCAAACATTTGATTATTTCTTCTATTTTGTCATGAAGGTGGGCTGGGCACATACTATTACTTAAATGTATCGCTGAAATATTTCTTTTACTTAGTTCTTGATACAATAATCTTACAGCTTTTTTTGTATTAAGAATCACCAGAGTAGCTTTTTGAAGTTTTTTTGTAACAAAGTCTGCTAATTCCGGGTATGTATATCCACAAGCCCTTAATTCGTTTTTTATTTCATATCTTTTTGGAGGTTCTATATAATCAGTTAATGATGGGTTATCAGAAAAATTTAACCTTCGTAAAGCCTCTTCATAGGGTGGCTGTGTTGCCGTACAAAGTAAAATGGTACTTTTACAAACCTTATTTATAAAGTTCATTGCAGAATTAAATAAGTGAATACACTTTATAGGTATACTTTGCGCTTCATCAAATATCAATACGCTGTTTGCCATACTATGAAATTTTCTTAGTTCTGAACCTTTTGCAGAAAAAATGCTTTCCAGAAATTGAACCTGCGTAGTCAGAATAATAGTGGCATCCCAACGATTTGTATGCAACTTATAATACTGTTCATCATCAGGTAAAAAATCGGAATGATGCTCCAAAACCGTATCTTCATCTAAATTAAGCGCGGTGCGAATCTCTTTTGCTGACTGGCTTATGATTGAAAGGTATGGAATTACATATATAATTCTGTCTAATTTATGGTGCTTTGCGTGTTCAAGTGCAAAACGCAGGCTCGCAAATGTCTTTCCGCCACCAGTAGCAACTTCTAGCTTATATATTCCGATATCGCGCAATCCTGCTTTTTTACAATTCTCCGAAACCGTTTTTCTTAACACAGAAATTTTCGATTGTTCTTTTGCCTGCAATTTGGAGAGCTTTTCTTCAAGCTTTGAAATCAAGTAATCCCAATTAGGCGATGCAGGTGAAAATACGTTACCGCTTTCGACCAGATAAGCATCTAATCTGTCTGCATCAATAAGACATGAATAAATCAGTTTTATGAGCATAGACAGGTAAAATGGTTTGTCCGCATTTTTATCAGCATTTATAATTTTCATAAATTCATCATTAAGCATGCTAAAATCAATGGAGCATTCTCTTGGTACTATAAATGCTGTATTAGACGTTAAAATATCATTCAGTAATGTTTCTCCGTCAGGCGAAATACTATCATACAACATGCCGTGATGAGACATAATAACGTTTCCGAGTAATTCAGCGATATAATGGTATGAATTAGCTTTAGCAAAACCATATTTTGCACCATGGATACTGTGAGGAACGATTGCTACATCCTCGTGCAACAGCTTCTTCTTAAAATATTCCTGCCATTCCAGTGTGGCTTTACCATAATCGTGTAAATATCCTGCAACATCTAAGAGAGCTTCCATGCCGAATTTTCCTGCAAATTCGCGAGCCAGTTTTGAGACATTAGTCGAATGTACTTTTAAAAGCTGATTCCGGCGAGCCAATGCTGTATCCCACAATTCTGTAGTAAATAATTTCTGTTTAAAGGCTTCTTTTTCGTCCTCAACTAATGGCGAAAAATTAATCTGCTCGTTCATCTTACCTCCTGCACTCTAACATCTCTATAATAACATATCCACATTCTTACAACAAGCAGTATCTATTAGTAAGCTCCTGTCGCGCCCCGCTACTCCGTCCAGGCCACAACCGCTGGCATGCTCCGCGTACCAGCGGTTGCGCGGCTTTCGCCGCATAGCAGACGGAAGACGAGGGCTACCCAGCCTCATTGCTCCATCATATTCTCAATCAAAATCCCATACCCCCTGCTGGCATCCTGCACAAACACATGTGTCACCGCCCCTGCCAGTTTCCCATCCTGTATAATTGGCGACCCGCTCATCCCCTGCACGATTCCCCCTGTCAGCTCCAGCAGTTCCGGGTCCGTTACCTTGATGACCATGCTTTTGTTCTTATGGCTGGAATTATAATCCACCTTCTGAATCTCGATGGCATAATCCTTTAATTCGCCGGAAATACTGCTTCGGATATAGGCCGGTCCCTGCTTCACATCCTGGCGGCAGGCGATTTCCAGAGGCTCTCCCACTATCTGCTTTTTGAACTGCTGGTTAACGGTGCCGAATATGCCTTCATTTGTATTCTTTTCTATATCCCCCATATGGGACTGGGGTCCGTAGTAAATCACGCCGGACAGCAGTCCGGGTTTGCCCATGGAGCCTTTTTCAATCCCCATGATTTCAGTGGAATACAGGGCTCCCTCAGAGGATTCCACCAAATCTCCCGTATCGCTGTCGCTGATTCCATGGCCCAGCGCGCCGAACCTGCCATTCATATCCACATAAGTAATGGTACCGATACCCTGGGTATCGTCCCTGACCCATGCTCCCAGCTTGTACTGCCCGTCAGCGCTCTGGACCGGTTTCAGGCTTACATCCACGTCCTCGCCTTCCCTGCGCACCTGGAGCACGCAGTCCTGTCCGCCTGACTCGCTGACAGCCCGTATCAGATCCTCCTTTGTGTTCATGGGCTTTCCGTTAAATGCCTCGATATAGTCACCTGATTTCAGTATTCCGTATGCCGGTTCCACCTCCATGCCGTCGCTTCCCGTTATGCGCCCGGTTCCTATGACCATGACGCCGTCCGATTTCAGATAGATTCCGATGGGAGAGCCGCAGGGAATGGCATACCTGGTGTCCACCACATCCACCTGTATGTCCTTTAATTTTATCACTCCAAACAGCTTAAGACCTACCTGGTAGCTTCCCTTTTCTCCCCCGAACATGGAAAAATGGTCCCTGCCGCTTATGGTAATCTGGTCCGCCGGTATGTTGCTTTCATTTGCCAGGGCCACTTCCTGGCTGTCGCTGGATATGGTTGCCTTTAAAGGCAGGCCGAAGGAAAATTCCTCCTCTTCATTTTCTATAATGCTCACCCGGTCCGGCACTGCCTGGTCCATGTAATACCACGTATACCCCGTAACAGCCACAACGGACAGCCAGAAGATGCGCCCCAGCCACCGGTAAAAGATTGATTTCCCCTTCATCGCCCTGCCTCCTTATATAGTCATTCATTTAAAATGGGTCAATACAAAGTCATGGTGCATCTGTTGCGGATGGACCATAACAAAAAAGAAAGAAGCAACGTTCACTGCCTCTTTCTTAGTATTATCCATCCTTAGGATTTCAATCTGTTTTATTTTGTTCTGTCTGCCAATTCCTTCATTTCACCTGCGTTTTTAAGCACTGCCTCAGTAATCCTGGCGCCGCCTAACAGCCTGGCCAGCTCTTCTACGGAAGCCTTTCTGTCCAGCAGACGGATGGTGGTAATCGTCCTGCCATGGCTGGCAGATTTTGCAATTTCAAAATGTGAATCCGCCATGGCCGCTATCTGCGGCAGGTGGGTGATGCAGATGACCTGGTGGCTCTTTGCTATGAGCATGAGCTTCTCCGAAACCTTTTGGGCGGTACGCCCGCTGATTCCAGTGTCTATCTCATCAAAAATCAGTGTGGGTATATTATCGGAATCCGCCAGCACGGTCTTGATGGCCAGCATGATTCTGGAAAGCTCTCCTCCTGACGCCACATCCTTAAGAGGGCGCATGGGCTGTCCGGGATTGGTTGAAATAAGGAATTGCGCCCCGTCCCAGCCGGATGGGGTAAAATGATCCAGTTTTTCAAATTCCATATCAAATCCCACATCCAGGAAATTTAAATCCACCAGACCCTGCTTGATTTTCTTTACAAGCGTCCTGGACGCCTTTTTACGTATCCCTGTTAATTGTGTGCAGAGTTTCTCCAAACCATTCCTGCATTCCTCTAATTCCTGCTCCATACGCTTTCTGTGGGCGTCATAATCTTCCAGTTCTTCCAGCCTTTTCTTTTTTTGTTCCAGCTTCTGGCGGATGGCTTCCACGGTTGCCCCGTATTTTGCCTGAAGGTTATGTATCAGGTCCAGGCGTTCCTCGGTTTTCCTGAATGTTTCCTCGTCCATCTCCATGGAATCCAGGTAGGTGGACATCTCTCTTCCCGCGTCCCTCAGTATGGAATCCGCATCATAGAGCTGGTCCCGGATGCCGCCCAGGGTCTCATCGTACTCTGCCGCCTGCTCCACCTCTTTTAAGGCCCTTGAAAGCCATTCTCCCTCCACTGCCTCGTAGGCGGCTCCCAGACACTCTGCAATGCGCCTGGAATGGGAATAACGGCGGTAAATTGAGGTGAGCTCCTCCTCCTCCCCTTCCTTCAGGGCTGATGCCTCTATCTCCTCTATCTCAAACCGAAGGAAGTCAGCCTCGCGGATACGGCTTTCAGCATCCATATCAAACCCCCTCAGCTTTTCTTCAAGGGAGCGGTATATACGGTACCTGTCTGCTATTGTCTGTTTTACAGGCTGGGTCGCGGCCTTGACATAGGCGTCCAGAATTTCAAGATGCTTGGATTTGTAAAGAAGGGACTGATGCTCATGCTGCCCGTGTATGTCCAGCAGCAGGCCTGTAATCTGGCTCAGTCTGGCCATGGTCACTGTCTCATCGTTGATACGGCTGATACTCCTGGCAGGGGTCAGCTTCCTGGATATGATTACCAGTCCGTCCTCCGTGGGTTCCACCTCCAGCTCCCTGAGAGCCTTCCGCTTCTCTTCCCCTGTGACGGAAAACACCAGCTCAATATAGGCGTAGTCAGCCCCTGGACGTATACTGCCTTTGGGCGCCTTGCCGCCCAGGGCCATGGTTACGGAACCGATGATGATGGATTTTCCGGCTCCGGTTTCACCGGTGAGGATATTGAGACCCTCACCGAATTCCACATCCGCTTTCTCAATAAGGGCCAGGTTCTTTACATGCAGTTCCAGTAACATATTACACCCCTTTTCCATTAGTCTTCCACCATTTTCTTGATTTTCTCCATGACAATGATAGTGTCATCCACACTGCGTATGGCGCACATGATGGTATCATCACCTGCTATACAGCCCACAATTTCGTGAAACTGGATGGCGTCCAGGGCAGCAGCCACAGCCATGGCCATGCCGGATACGGTCTTGATTACCAGGATATTCTGCGCCATGTCCATGGACATGTATCCGTCCTTAAGGATGCGGATATATTTGATGGCGGATGTCCCTCTGGGGCTCTCCAATACCATGTAGCGCTGTCTGCCGCTCTCTGACTGCATCTTGGTCAGCTTCAGCTCGCGGATATCCCTGGAAACAGTTGCCTGGGTCACATTGAAACCAGCCTCATTCAGCCTTTCAGCCAGCTCCTCCTGTGTCTCTATCTCATATTTTCCAATTAATTCGACAATCTTGCTGTGGCGCTCTACCTTCATGTGAGACGCTTCCCTCCTTGTTGATTTATAATGAACTGCGGACCCTGCTGTCTATATTCCTCCCAGATGGTTGCTGAGGTTCTGCATAAATGATATTTGCTTTAACTTTATCATCACTGTCTGCAGTTCGGAACACCGTATGTCTATACAGTCTCCTGCCTTTAATTCCATGGACGTATCCCCGTCAAAGGATACGACCTGACCGCTGTTAAGGACCTTAATCCGAACCCTGTCCTCCGGTGCCAGCACAATGCTCCTGGCATTGAGGGAGTGGGAACAGATAGGTGTCAGCACCATCATCCTGGCTCCCGGCGCTATGACCGGGCCTCCCGCCGAAAGATTATACGCCGTGGAACCGGTAGGCGTGGCTACCAGGACACCGTCTGCCGCGTATTCATTGAGATACTCGTCATTTACATAGACGCTGTAGCGAAGCACCTTCAGAGGATCCTTTCTGGTAATGGCAATCTCATTGAGTGCAATATCCTTTAAAAGGGTCTCTTCCTTCCGCCGCGCTGTCCCGTGTATCATCATCCGCCGTTCCAGCTGGTAGCGCTCATTTAACAGAGACTCTAGGACCGGCGCAATGTCCTCCTGGCGGCTCACCTGATTGAGATATCCCAGATGGCCCCGGTTCACCCCCAGCATGGGAATGTTGCGGCCCGCCAAATCCCTGGCAGCCTGTATGAGGGTACCGTCCCCTCCGATCGTTATGACGCACTCCGTATCCTCCGGCACCTGGGCCCCGTCAATGTGGGCTCCCCCCCTGGTTCTCTCAGGTGTTTGGTGCAGAAGGCACTCTGCTCCCTTTGCCTCCAGGTACCCCTTGATGAATACCTGGGCCTCCTGTACATATTCTTTGTCAATATTGGCAATAATATAAAAATGTTTCATGGTTATGGGGCTCCTGACGTTTTTATACGTTATTTATCCATTTGTGCAGGCCGCGGGCTGTTTAATCCAAGCAGCCATGGGCCTGCTCCACAATGGCCCGGGCCCATAATTCATATTCCGCCTGATTTCTTTTTGCCTGATTGTTTTCCGGCTGCTTAATTTCTCCCTGCCCGGTTACTTCCTGTCCGTTTTCTTCCTGCCCCGCCTCTTCCTGCGGATAATTCTGGAGGTACAGAAGATATTCTATGTTTCCCTCAGGCCCCTTGATGGGCGAGAATTCCAGGCCCAGTATGCCAAAACCAATGCTCCCGGCATACCCCATGACCATCTCTATGACCTCAAGATGAACGCTCTTTTCCCTGACAACGCCCTTCTTTCCCACCTTTTCCCGTCCAGCCTCAAACTGGGGCTTTATCAGGCACACCACCTGGCCGTCATCGGTCAGAAGCTGTTTTACCGGTCCCAGCACTTTGGTCAGGGATATGAATGAAACATCAATACTGGCGAATTCAATGTGGTCCCCGATATCCTCCGGGGTCACGTACCGAATGTTGGTTTTTTCCATACAGATGACCCGGTCGTCATTGCGCAGCTTCCAGGCAAGCTGTCCATGGCCCACGTCCACGGCATATACCTTCACCGCACCGTTCTGGAGCATACAGTCCGTAAATCCGCCGGTGGAAGCCCCTACGTCCATACATACCCTGCCGGCCAGCTCCACGCCGAAGTGGCTCATGGCCTTTTCCAGCTTAAGCCCTCCGCGGCTGACATATTTAAGGGTGCTTCCCCTGACCTTAATCTGTACTGTCTCCTCAAAGGACGTGCCCGCCTTATCTTCCTTCTGTCCATTGACATAGACTATCCCTGACATAATCAGGGCCTTGGCCTTTTCCCTGGACTCTGCCAGGCTTCTCTGGACCATAAGCACGTCCAACCGCTCTTTCTTCATTACCGTTCTCCTTATACCGAAGCGGCATTTCCCCGCTGCCTTCCGGCTTAAGGGTGCAATGCCGCCTGTGTTATCTAATGCCTGTCAAACCTTTTCTGCCGCCATTTTGTCCGGCTGTCATCTGTCCGTGAGCGTAAATTCACGCTTCCTTCCTGTCCGGAACAGGGCGGATTCCTAATGTTTCCTGGCCGATATAGCCGCCGGCTTTCATGGTCCGTATGATGGAATCACTGTCGATTCCCAATCCTTCCCTTAATATGGACACATTTCCGTGCTCCACATATGCGTCAGGAATGGCAATATTAAGTACCTTTACTTCCGGATAGTTTTCATGTATGAATGCGGTGACCGCCAGGCCGTAACCGCCCTGGAGCACATTTTCCTCCATGGTAACAATCAGGCGGTGCCTCTCTGCCAGACGGGATACCATTTTCCTGTCAAAGGGCTTCACAAACCTGCCGTTGACAAGGCTGCATCTGTATCCTTCCACTTTCAGTTTCTGCCGCACATGTTCTCCTGTGCTGACCATGCTGCCCACAGCGAGAAGGGCAATATCCTCTTCCTCGTAAAGCATTTCCCCCACGCCGTATGAAATGGGCTGTCTGAATTCCTTCAGTCCCCGGTACGCCTCACCTCTCGGATAACGTATGGCCAGAGGACTGCCGTAATCCATGGCAAAGTCCAGCATGGCCCGCAGCTCCCACAGATTCTTGGGGGCCATGACGCTCATATTAGGGATGGAGGTCAGGAAGGAATAATCAAAGATTCCCTGATGGGTCTCCCCGTCGCTTCCCACAAGCCCTGCCCGGTCCACCGCAAAGAGCACCGGCAGGTTCTGGATACAGACATCGTGCAGGACCTGGTCATAGGCTCTCTGCAGGAAGGAGGAATAGACAGCCACCACGGGCCTGAGCCCGGCCGCAGCCATGCCTGCCGCGGACGTGACTGCATGGGCCTCCGCGATTCCCACGTCAAAAAAGCGGTCCGGAAACTTCTTTCCAAAGGCAGCCAGCCCCGTACCGTCAGGCATGGCGGCAGTAACCGCCACCAATTCCGGATGCTCCTCCCCCAGCTGACAGAGCTTCCTGGAGAACACATCCGTATAGGAAGGATTCTTCTGGGCTGACAGGGATTTTCCCGTCTTTATGTCAAATGGGCCCACCCCATGAAAATAGGATGGATTCTTCTCCGCCGGACGGTATCCCTTTCCCTTTTTCGTTATCACATGGACCAGGACTGCGTGGTCCAGCTTCTGGGCCTCCCTCAGCACCTTGCAGAGGGCCTGGATATTATGGCCGTCCACCGGGCCCAGATAGGTAATGCCCATATTTTCAAACAGCATGCCGGGTATGAACAGCTGTTTTATGCTGTTCTTGGTGCGTTTGATTTTGTCTATCATGACAGTGCCCACCACCGGAATCCGGTCCAGGGCGTCTGCCACGCTCTTTTTCAGGTCGTTGTAGCCGCTGCCTGTGCGCAGTCCGTTTAAGTAGCGGGACATGCCCCCTACATTTTCCGAAATGGACATCTTATTGTCATTCAGCACAATGATGAAATTCTTCTTCATCCTGGCGGCATTGTTCAGGGCCTCATAAGCCATGCCGCCGGTAAGGGCCCCGTCTCCAATGACGGATACTACACGGTAGTCCTCCCCCCTGATATCACGCCCCAGGGCAATTCCCAGTCCTGCGGATATAGAGGTGGAGCTGTGGCCTGTGTCAAAGGAATCGTAGGGACTCTCCTTGCGCTTAGGAAATCCGCTCAGGCCTCCGTACTGACGGAGCTCGTCAAATTCCGCCATACGCCCGCTTAATATCTTATGGGTATAGGACTGGTGCCCCACATCCCAGATAACCTTGTCCTCCGGAAGATTTAAGGTCTTAAAAAGGGCGATGGTCAGTTCCACCACGCCCAGATTGGAGGCCAGATGGCCTCCGGTATGGCTGATTTTCTCAATCAGGAAGGTCCGTATCTCCTGGGCCAGTATCTTTAAATCCTCGGGCGGGAGGGCTTTCAGCTCCTCCGGCCCATTAATTTGTTCCAGTATCATAATAGCGGTATCTCCAGTCTTACTTCTGACGGCCCACCAACGCGCGTATTAACCGCTCCAGAAATTCATTGTTCCCCGGCAGCTTGTTTAACTCCTCAATGGCTTCTGTAGAAATCTGTTCCACATCCTTCTTTGCCTTCTCCAGGCCTTCCAGGGTTACATAGGTCGTCTTCTTATTCTTTTCATCGCTTCCTGATGGTTTGCCGGTCACATCCTGGCTTCCCGTCACATCCAGGATATCGTCCTGAATCTGGAATGCCATGCCGATTTTGGCTGCAAGAGATTCCACAATCTTGCAGTCCTCCTCAGCAGCGCCGCCCAGGACAGCGCCAATCAGCATGGAAGCCTCAATCAGCGCTCCCGTCTTCAGACGGTAGATAAAATCCAGCTTGTCCCCCGGTATAGGACCTCCGGCCAGCTCCACATCCACGGTCTGGCCTCCTATCATGCCGTACACGCCGGTCTTATGGGCTAGAATCCCCATAGCCCGTCCAATCCTGGACAATTCGTCCGGGTCAATGCTTGTCTCAAAGGCATTGGCGGCAGTCTCAAAGGCAAACATCATGAGCGCATCCCCGGTAAGCACACCGATGTCCTCGCCGTACTCAGCCCATGTGCTGGCCTTGCCCCTGCGCATCATGTCGTCATCCATACAGGGAAGGTCGTCGTGCACCAGAGAGGATGTGTGTATCATCTCCACTGCCGCCATGAAGGGAATCACAGCATCCAGAAGGGTACCTGTGAAAAGCCGGCACATCTCCTGCATGAGCATGGGGCGGAGGCGCTTTCCGCCTGCCTTCATGCTGTAATTCATTGCCTCGAAGATTGTCTTCTGATGGCCTGTTTCCTCCGGAAGATAAGTTCCAATTAACTGCTCAATCTCTGCCGTACGCGCATCAAGTTCCTGTTTAAATGTTTCCTTATCACTCATTTTCATCACCCTCACTCAATATCTGAATCTGTTTTTCTACATTGTCTATCTGACCGCTCAGGTACTTCACCAGCTTCATCCCCGCTTCATAGCAGGTGAATGATTCCTCCAGCGTACTGTCCCCGGCTTCCAGTTTCTTTATAATATCTTCCAGCTGGGCGAAATTCTCCTCAATGCTGGCGTTATTCTCTTCTTTTTCCTGTATATCCGTCTTCTTACGCGGCATCCTCTATCCCTCACTTCCCGGCAGTTTCATGGATTCTGTCTCCACGACCCGGGCGTCTGCACGCCCGTCCTTTACGCTGATGCGTATTATGTCTCCAGGCTCTGCCTGTGCAATGGAGGTAAACGCCCTGCCTCTGGCGTCTGTCACAAATCCGTATCCGCCCCCCAGCTTCTTAAGGGGCGACAATCCGTCCAGCCTTCCTGACAACAGGGCCAGCCTGTGCTTTCCCTCTGTCAGTCCGAAAGCCATCTGCGCCTCAAGGCGCCGTTTCCTGTCCTCCAGCTTAAGCCGGGATGCTCCCAGCTCCTCCTCCATCATCCGTTCCAGGCGGCTCTCCATATCCGCAAGGCGCTGCCGCCTGTCGTTGAGCTGCCGTTCCGGACTTAAAAGTTTTAAGCGCATACCGCACTGGTCCAGCCGGAAATGCAGCTTTTCCAGCCTGCGCTCCATGGAGCGCTCTAACACCTGTCTGTACAGATTCACCTGCTCCACAAACTGACCATAATCAAACACAGCCAGTTCCGCTGCCGCCGACGGCGTGGGCGCCCTTAAATCCGCCACGTAATCCGCTATGGTCACGTCCGTCTCATGCCCCACGGCTGAGATAACCGGAGTAGTGCAGTTAAAGATGGCCCTGGCCACCATTTCCTCGTTAAAAGCCCAGAGGTCTTCGATGGAACCTCCTCCTCTTCCCACAATCAGGACATCTAACCCCATACGGTCCAGAGTCTCAATGCCCTTTGCGATGCTGTACTTTGCCTGCTCTCCCTGGACCAGGGCCGGGTATAATATGAGCTGGACATAGGGATTCCTTCTGGCGGATATATTCATGATGTCACGGATGGCCGCTCCTGTGCCGGCCGTGACGATTCCCACCTTTCTGGCATACTTGGGAATGGGCTGCTTGTAACTGCTGTCAAACATTCCCATCTCCTCCAGCTCATTCCGCAGCTTTTCAAACTGGCGGAACAGGTCTCCCTTTCCTTCCCTGGTAATCTCCTTTGCATAGAGCTGGTATCTTCCGTCCCTCTCGTATACATCCACGGTGCCTGACACCGTAACCTCCTGGCCCTCCCTGAGCTCAAAGTCCAGCCCCTTCCTCTGTCCTGCAAACATGACGGCAGCAATCTGCGCGCCGCCGTCCTTCAATGTAAAATAGATATGGCCTGATGTGTGGTACTTACAGTTGGACACTTCCCCCCGAATTGAAATCCGGTTCAGGGCAAAGTCCTGTGTAAACATGTTCCGGATATATGCAGTTACCTGAGATACGGTGTAAACACTTGCCATAAGTCCTGCCTACGCTTCGCTTTCCTTATTCTCCGGTGTATCCTGGGGCTCCTGGGAAACATGAGTTTCCTGGGATGCCTGAATTTCCTGGGAACCCCTGGTTTCCTGGGAATCCTGATTTTCCCCGGAAGCCCTGTTTTCTTCCGGCGCCTTGGCCTCTCCGGCAGCCCTGGCTCCCTTGACTACAAACTTGGCCAGTATTCCGTTTACAAAGGACGGTGAATCATTTCCTCCAAACTTTTTAGCCAGCTCCACTGCCTCGTTGATGGATACCTTCTCAGGAATCGCGTCATCGTAGAACATTTCATACAGGGCCAGGCGCAGAATGGTCAGTTCCACCTTTCCCATGCGCTTGGTCTTCCATCCGGCAGCTGCCTGGTTCAGCTTCCCATCTATCTCAGGAATCTTCTCCATTATGTTTGCTGTTCTTGCCTGAAGATATTCACTGTCTGCCTCTTTTAATTCTACTTTATGCAATACCTGGAGAATACCCGACTCATCTACATCGTCTTCTTCCGGGGACTGGAAATACTGGCCCAGCTGGGCTATGGCCTCTTCCTGCGTCGGGTAGAAGTCAGCCGAGAACAGCATCTTAAAGCAATGCTCCCGCAATTCTCTTCTGGTCATTTTCTCTGCTTGTACTAAAAAGCGGTGGCTTTCCGTACATTTTCCTTTCTTCGTGATGTCCGCTCCTTCCCTGGCCCGGGCATGTCCTAAATAGCCCGGGGATGAAGCCGCTCTAGATATTATAGCAAACCCAGTGCATAAAAACAATAAAAAATGTATAAAACACTCCCCAGGCAACGCTCCGGGGAGTGTTTACAGATATTATATTAAACCGTGGTTTTATCTGCCTTCATCCATATTGACTCCGGCAATCTTTACATTTACATCCAGCACTGTCAGGCCTGTCATATTCTCAATGGCCGTGCTTACCTTTTCCTGGACCTGCTCGCTTACGGACGGGATGTTGTATCCGTAGCGGATATTGAGGGACAGGTCTGCCGACACATGCTCCTCCGTCACATCCACCTTGACGCCCTTGCTCAGATTCTTCATGCCCAGCTTGCCTACCAGCTCATTGGTGATGTTGCCGGCCATGGAATCGACGCCCTCCACCTCTGTGGCAGCCAGCCCGGCAATAATGGCCACTACCTCGTCCGCAATCTGCACCTCGCCTATCTTCTCTTTCTCGTATAATTTATGGGTACTGCGATTTTCCTCAGACATCACAACTTACCTCCTGTCAAGACTTAATTACTCAAACTTCTCACACCCGATAGTGTGGAGAACCTTGAAAACTCAATACTTTCGTGTATGCTAAAGTATTGAGTTTTCAAGGAACAATCCCATTTTAGCTATGGATAGTTTGAGTTATTTATTAGTATTATAACAAATTCGGGAGGATATGTATAGGATTAATTTTGACGCCCTTTCTCGGCTTTTTCTTTCAGCTTTTTTTCAGCTTTTTCTCAGCCGCAACAGTTCAGACAGCGTATTTACCCCACAGAAAGAGGCCACGGATTTCTCAATGTCCGAACCGCCGCCCAACTGGAATCAAAACAGCAGAGCCACAGGGTCTTCGCATTTTTCCTTTAACAAATTCTGTCCGGTTTGTCCAGCAGACTGCTTTTTCCTGTCTTCCTTCTGCTTTTTCCTGAAAACGCGGGTCAGCATGATAACGGCCGCAGCTGCCAGCACCAATTCTTACGTGAACCGGGCATAGGCAAGGCCGTGCATGACCGCCTTTGGCACCGGTGTCTGCTCAAATAAAACCGTCTTCTGGTTATCCATCATTTGTATACAATCTCCTTGCCTGGCGCAGCAGGCCGCTGCGCGCGCCTCCTTTTATTCTATCACGGCAGGGATTGCAAAACAAGACGTTCATTTTATCCCATGGGAACCGGATAACATTGGTGCACGGCGCAGAATCGGGAATACCGGGTCGTGGATCTGTTCCCCTGTTCCCAGCCGCGGCCAGAAGTCCTAATCCAAAGTCATCGCAGGTTGCCGCATTAGTATGGTAATACACATCAATATCATCTGTGTCATCACAGGCAGACGTTGCCCAGAAGGTAGTCTCATCATAGGGTGCCCGCAGCTCTTGATGGCAATATGTGCCAGTTCCTGCCTGGTAACCGGGTGCATTTTTAGGAACCAGTTTCCCTGCTTCAACCGCACTTAAGCTTCATCATAAAGCGCTTTCATCCTTGCCCCGCACAAGGCGGCATTTTCCGGGATTGTGTTCTCCAGGGTGCCGTATAGGAACGGCTTCTCCTGTTTTATGAACTTCATGATTGATGTATAATCCATCTCACCTGTTCCTGCGCCCACTGCCTTCAGCCCATGGCCTTCGGGCACGCGGATGAAATCCTTAAAATGCACCATGGCAATATCCGGACCCAGAAGCTCCATTGCCTCTGCAAATACCTCTTCCCTGCGGTCCACATTATCCAAATCCAGCATATTCACCGGGTCGAACAGAATCTGAAGGTTGGGGGAACCGATCTCATCCAGAACGGTGCGCGCACGCCTGGAATTCCATACAATGTGCCGGGCCACCGGCTCCAGCGCAAGGATTACCCCAAACTGTTCCGCACATCGCACCACCGGCTTAACATTCTTTATGAAGGTGGACAGGGCCGCGTCCGTCCTGCATTCAGGGCAGTATTTATACTCCGGGTTTGGGGCTCCTGTTTCTGTTCCCACCATACCGCAGCCCAGGAGGGATGCGAAGCGGATATGGGCGTAGTATTTCTCCAGGGACACACGGATTACCTCCGGGTCCGGGTGGGCCAGATTCAGGTAATTGCCAAGAACAGCCACATCCATCTGGTTCTGTTCAAACAGATGCTTCAGATAATGGGCATAGCCGGGTGTCAGGGCAGAAGGGCCGCAGGGGTATTCCTTCATTGCCTTGCTAAGGGCCAGGTGGACACAGGCATAGCCTTTTTCCCGCACAATGGGGAGAAGTTCTTCAATGGGCAGCTTTTCCGCGTCATGGAGGCGCAGTCCTAATTGGAGCATGAATGATTCCCCTTTCTTCTCAGCTGTTCACTTACCGCCATCATGCAGGCAGCCGCGCCATGCTGGTTGTCGGTCATCTGTGCCTCACTGATGTAGTACTCCGGGGTTCCGTTGCGGTCCTTCCGGTTATGGGGGTCCGGTCCGGCGCCCAGGCCCGCGCTTGCGCAGATTCCGTGGAGGTGCCAGCCATCCTCCTCTTTTTTAAGCCAGGTACGGCGGATGCCTTCAAGGACCTCATTTCCTTTATCCCAATAGGAATCGCCAAGCATCCCAAGGCGGGCGCCCTTCATCAGGGCATAGGCTGTCATGGCGCTTCCCGATGTCTCGGGATAATTGCCTGGAAGGTCAGCATGGTCCACAACCTGGAGGAACATATGGGATTCCCTGTCCTGATACTGCAAAAGGCCATCCAGACCGTTTTTAAGAAGCAACACCAGTTCCTCTGCCCGGGGCGTATAATCCTTTGCCAGACCGTATACATCCGCCAGCGCCATAAGGAACCATCCTTCTGCCCTGAGCCATACCCCGGGGCTGCGGCCGGTTACCGGATCCGCCCAGTCCGCCTTACGGCTTACATCGCATCCATGCAGGTACAGCCCTGTCTTTTCGTTCCACAGCAGGCAGTGTGTGCTTTGAAACTGGTCCATGATATCATCCCACCGGTCCTCACCGTTTTCCGCCAGGCATTTTGCGTAAAATGGCATGGCCATGTAAAGGCCGTCCAGCCACACCTGGTTGGGGTAAATGTCCTTATGCCAGAAGTTGCCGGTGGCTGTCCGGGGATAATGTTCCAGAAAAGCATATGCCTTCTCAACCCCGCGGCCATACCGCCCATCCCCGGTCAGGTCCCGGAGGATCCGCAGGGATTTGCCAAAACTGACCTTATCAATATTATTTTCATCCTCTTTCCAGTTGGCAACCCTGCCGTCCTCATCCACCAGCCACTTACCGGCATCAAGGATGTAACGGTTCCAGCGCGGGTTGCCGGTAACATCCGCCAGGAAGGCTGCTCCGGTTACACAGAGGTCATTCTTATAATTCCAGGGCCTTTCACTGAGGAAACGGGGAAATGCCGTTTCCATGTACTGTGAAAAATACTCTAACCACATATCGCTTCAATCTCCTTCACACTCTATAAAATTCACTGAACCGTCAAACTGCCGCTCAGATACCAGCAAAATCAGCAACCCGGTTTAAAATCCCGGCGGCCTCTCCAATGGTAACAGGGCGCCGGGGCTTAAAACATCCGTCCGGTTCCAGACTCATGAAGCCAAAATACAAAGCGCGGGCCACATTGGTGCCGTAATTATTGTTTACCAATGCCGCATCGGCACAGACAGGCATGGTACAGGAGGCATTGCGGTAATTCACGCCGCAGGCCTGCATGGCTACCGTGGCCATCTCCTGGCGGGTGACATGGCCGTCCGGCTGAAGCAGAGACACATGACCGTCCGGCCAAGGCCGCCTCTCCAGTGCAAGGAACCCATTCCCCACCGCAATCCTCAGCGCCTCACTGCACGCCTCACCGTCCTCTCCTCCCCAGCGCAGCGCCGGGTCTGCCAGTGGCAGCAGCATCCCTGCAAGCTGTTCCCGGGTTATGACTGCGTCTGCCGGTATGGCTCCCGGGAACTCCCACATTCCCCGGCAGTACAGCCGCTGCCACTCATAACCCCAATCACTGCCGGACAGCCCCTTGGGAAAAACCCGGTACTCATGGCTGGTTTCGGCATTTCCCTTATGGTCTGTGACCGTCACCCGTATGAAATCTGCTGTCCCAGGAACGGGGAACTGCTCCCCTTGCCCGGCCTGCTTCCAGGCAGCGCCGTCAGTGGATGTCTGCCACCTATACATAAAGTCCATATCCCCGCCGCAGGTCCTTGCTTCGGCCTTTACGGTTTCCCCATTTACGGGAACGCCAAGGATACGGACACCGCCAGGACGCGGAAAGCTTTTTCCGTTGATTATCACATCGTCAACCACAGGCTCCTTCCAGTTCATGCTGCGCATGGGCCGGGCCACCCCGTCTATGCGGATGTTCCTCAAGGTCAGGCCGGTAACAGGAACTTCGTCAAATGCCTCCAGGAAAATCCCGTAATCGCCTCCGTGGGCAATGATGTTTTCAATGGTTATATTGTGGAATACCGGCAGGTCACTGCCATTTCTCCCATCTTCATAAAGCATGGTGCCGTGGACCGCCGCCCCGTGGACATGGTCCATCACACTGTCCGCCAGTATGATATCCTCCACCCTGCCTCCACGGCGGGCATTGGTCTTTAAGCGGAGCGCATAGGTCAGGTTAGGGCTGCTGAACCGGTTATTGACGGCCAGCACACGGCGGATCCCGCCGCTCATCTCACTGCCAAGGGCAATCCCGCCATGGCCGTCTGCAAACTCATTATTTTCTATCAGTACATTCTCACAGGGTATGTTGGCCATGCGGCCGTCCCTGTCCCGGCCGGATTTCAGGCTGATACAGTCGTCTCCGGTGTCGAACCGGCAATTGCAGATATGTACGCCATTGCAGCTCTCCGGGTCGCAGCCGTCATTGTTGGCGCCATGGCTATACAATGTGACGCCGTCCACCAGCAGGCTGCGGCACATCACCGGGTTCAGCTGCCACATGGGGCTGTTTTTCAGGGTAAATCCCTGAAGGAGCACCCGGCTGCAGCGGATGGGCTGTATGAAATTTGGCCTCAGGTAATGGCCCGGGCCAAAGACCCTCTGCTCAACAGGCACGCCGTCCATATTCATCCGGCGCAGGGCCTTGCGGTCCTCCAGCTGAAGGTCCGGCTTATCATCGGACCATGCGTCCTCCACCTGATGGTGCCAGTTCCACCAGTGGCCGGAATCCGCTCCCCCGTCCAGGGTTCCTTCCCCGGTAACAGCGATATCATGGGCATCGCAGGCATAAATCAATGGGCTGAAGTTATAACAGGGCGCGGCCTCCCAGTGTGAGAAAACCACCGGATAGTGAATCTGCGGATTTTCATTGACAAATGACAGCACGGACTCCCTGTCCTGAAGATGAAGCTCCACCCTGCTTTTCAGTTCCAATGCACCGGTGCGGATTATGCCGCCGGGAAGCATGAGCCTGCCTCCGCCTTCCCTGCTGATTGCATCTATAGCCTGCTGCAGGGCCTGTGTCTGGACAGCCCCGCTGTCAGGAACCACGCCAAACAAACAGGCAGGGAACTCCCGGTCAGGAATATCCGGTCTTTCTATCTGTTTCAGGATTGTCTCCCTCAACTGTAATTTATCCATGGAAAACCTCCTGATTGGTTTTGATTTCTTCATAACTGTCTATTAACTGTCCAAGATGGACAGCCAGATTCTCCCCATGCCATTGGTGGGGCCCTTCGCATATTTCATGAATCACAAGGCCGGGCGCATCTGTCAGCCTGTATGCATTCCGGATAATGTCCACCTGCTCCGCGGCATTGACAATCCCGCGCGGCCCGTTCAGCCTGTCGCCCCGGCAGGACTGGATAAGAAGGGGCCTTGGGGCAATCAGGCTGGCAATATCCCCCATATCCAGGTGTTCCCAAAGATGAGGTACATAGTTGCAGGAACAGTTCTGGTTCAGGGCCAGCAGCGCATCCCGAAATCCGTACATGTAGCCGCTGATTACAGCCAGCCTGATCCGCTCATCCAGTGCGGACAGCCAGAGGGTCTGCATCCCGCCGCCTGAAAATCCCAGGCAGCTGACAGCCTCCATATCCCATTCCCCACGTTCCATAAGGTAATCCACAACGCGCATCAAATCCCAGGCCAGCATTCCGGCCACAGGGATGCCCAGGGGCTCCCCCATATGGGCCAGGCGGTAACAGTCACCCTTCATGGCGGTTGCCGCATCCTTAGTGTCCTCCAGGTCCTCACGCCGCTCCCCGAAGCCACGGCAGTCCGGGCAGACCGCCACATACCCAAGCTTGGCAAGCTGATAGCCGTAGTCATAGTGGTACTGCCGGATTTTATCCCGGACCGGCCCATAACCATCCAGTCCGGCCACTGAATATTTTCCAGCCCCATTATGTCCGGGCGGGCATATGAAGGGGCGGGAGGAGCATCCGGCTCCCGGAGGAACCAGCACGAACATAGGCATCCATACATCCGGTTCCACCTGGATTCTTATGTGTTCCCTCCTGATTCCTCCGGGCAGCAGGAGGACATCCTCCAGAACCGGGGACAGACCGCAGTCCTCCATCTTATCAAGCCCCAAAAGCCCGTGAAGAAGGGACCTTGTCTCTGACCGCCACTGCTCAAACTCTCCTCTGGTGTCTCCCCGGAAGGAATCCCTGCGTGCATACCGGTCAAACTTCCTGAGCATGGAGGGAAGAATGCCATAGCATTGTTCCATCCTGGGCAGGCTGTTATTTGAATCAGTCATCCTTTGCTTCGCTCCCGCCGGCAGCAGGCACCGCGGCCTCTGCTTTTTTCTTCTTCAGATGCTCTGGCAAAAGCGGCCAGACAACACAGAATACGGAAACCAGCAGCAGGGCGCAGGAAAGCGGACGGGTGAAAAACTCCTTATAGCTGCCGTGGGCATAGCTGATACCCTGACGGAAATAACGCTCCAGCTTGCTGGACAGGATGAAGGCCAGCACCAGAGGGGAGGTGGGAAGTCCTGACATGCTCATGAAAATTGCCAGCAGGCACAGGGCAAGCATCACGTAGATGTTAAACATGGTATTGGAAATCCCGTATCCGCCGATGTAGCAGATGACCAGAATCACCGTGTACAGGTAATGGTAAGGAACCTTCAGTATATAAGGGAACCAGCGTTTTCCAATAATCTGTACGATGTAAGTCACGATTGCAGCCACCATGACGCAGGCAAAGATAAGCATTGCCAGGTCAGGCTGTTCGGTCATGAACAGGGGGCCTGCCTGAAGTCCGTGGATGGTCAGTCCCGCAATCAGCATTGCGGTAATGCCGTCGCCGGGGATTCCCAGGGCCATCATGGGGATAAGGGCACCGCCCAGGGAGGCGTTGTTAGCTGTCTCAGAAGCCCACACACCGGCCGGATTTCCTTTTCCAAAACTCTCCGGGTCCTTGCTGATGCTTTTTGCATAACCATAGGCAACCATGTTGGAGATACCGGAGCCCATACCCGGAAGGAATCCAATCCACAGGCCGGATACAAATGCAAAGGCAATGGTCTTGATATTCTGCAGGATATCCCTTATGCCGATTCCCAGCCCCTTCATGTTCACCATGTCAGCTTCCGGCAACATTGCCTCGCCCCTGGCGGAGTCACGGATGATCTGGCACATTGCAAACATTCCTAACATCTGGGCAACCGTACTGATGCCGGAGCTTAAGTATACATTGCCAAAGGTAAAACGGTTGGAACCATTAATTGGGTCCATGCCGATACACCCCATCAGAAGACCGATACCGGCTGCCATGATGCCCTTGAAGATATTTCCCTTTGACAATGAGGCAACCAGGGTGATGGCGCAGAAACACAGGGAGAAATATTCCCACGGCCCAAGATGCAGGGCAAATTCGGCAATCACCGGAGAAAGTACGGTAGCCAGGGCCGCGGACCCCACCGTTCCGATAAAGGAAGCCGTCATACCGATTCCCAGTGCTTTGCTGGCCTGTCCGTTCTTGGTCATGGGAAAGCCGTCAAAGCAGGTGGCGATTGCGGAAGACGACCCTGGAATACCAATGAGCACAGCGGAAATGAATGTGCCGGACACACCGCCAATCCAGATGGCAAGCAGCAGCACAAAGGATGTCTCAGTGGAAAGGCCAAAGGTAACCGGCAGCAAAAGGGCAATGCCCAGGGTTGCGGAAAGTCCCGGAATGGCCCCGAACACGATTCCCAGGGAAACCATGGCAACAATCAGCAGCAGATTGACTGGCTGCAGGCAGACCATTAACGCACTTATATATTCTGTCATTTATCCTGTTCCTCCTTATCCTTATTCAAACAGCCGCCCGGCCGGAAGCTTTACCTGGAAGCCAAACACGAACATGGCATAAAGGCCTGCGGTTACCAGCACGGAAATGATGACTGCGGCAACGGGTTTCACCTTGCTGACACCCTTTAAATCATAAATCAGGGCAAAGGCGGCAAAGGGCGTTGTCATAAGGAATCCAAGCCAGGTCATGGCAAAGGCATAGACAATCAGCAGCAGGTAGCTCTTAGTAATCTTAAGGGCGCCGCCCTTTGGAAAATACGGTTTCTCTTTTGCGCGTTCCTTAATGCCCTTGATGATTAGTGCAATTGAACTCATTGCAATCAGTACGATTGCCACATAGGGCAGAAGGCGCGGGCCCGGCTCCAGAAGCTTGGCTGGCTGCTTGATGGACTGGGCTGCAGACAGGAAGAACGCACACCCCAGAAGGCCCGCAATGCCGGTAACTGTATCTCTGCGCATTTTCATAAATAATTCCCCTTTCTTTTAAAATGTCCCGGGAGATTTCTCCCAGGACATCCGGTACATCGTTACGTGTATATGTATTGCCTGAATATGACAGGCCTACTCCTGGACAAACATATCCAGCTCTTTGGCAATCTCCACAAACTGGGCATACTCCCCATCGTGGATTTCCTTGGATTCAGCAAGGTCATGCCAGCCTGGGATATTACCAATACCAGCAATACCAGCGCTTACAGTCTCATCCTCACAAACAGCCTTCATGGCGGCGTTCATGTTTGCAACCATGGTCTCGTCCATGCCGGCCGGTCCCAGGAGGTAGTGGTAAATGGACATTACGCAGTCATCAAAGCCCTGTTCCTGAAGGGTCTTGTAGTTGTCCGGCAGCGCTTCCGGATACTTGGAAATGGTGGTCCCGTCAGAGGATACGGTGCCGATTACCTTCAGCTTGCCCGCTTTTTCATATTCCTGGGCATTACCAACGCCTACAACACCGATATCAATGAATCCTCCTGCCAGGTTGGTCAGACGGTCGGACTCGGATGCACACTCAACTGAGTTAAGCTCAATGCCAGTTGTGGAGGTCAGCATACCAAAGAGGAAGGTGTTGGCGCCAGCCGCAGGCATACCTGCGTTCAGCTCGCCCGGATGGGCCTTTGCATACTCAACAAATCCCGCGAAGTCATCATATGAGGCATCGGCCGGTACTGCCAGGGTTGAGAAGCCATTGTCCTGCAGGCAGGCAATCAGGGTGAAGTCCTTCATCGGGTTGACCTCAGCATTGCCCGTTATGTACTGGATGTTCAGGGCTGAGGTGGCAACGGTAAGGGTAGTGCCATCCGGTTTAGCCGTGGCAACGGTCTGATGGCCGATGGTATTGCTGTCATAGTTGGTAACGGTTGTCTTCAGGCCGTAAATCCGGTTCAGCCCTTCACTGTAATAACGGATGCCCAGATCGGAGCCGCCGCCTGCCTTGCCAGGCACCACAAGGGTAATGGTCTCCTTTTTAGGAAATCCGATGTCATCTCCTGATGCTGCTTCATCTGCAGAGCCGCCGTCTGCCGCGGTGGCTGCCGCTGTGGTATCACCTGTCCCGGTTTTGCTGCCGCAGGCAGTCATTCCCAGTACCGCTGCCGCCATAACCCCTGTCATTAAGAAACGATACATACTCTTTTTCATAACGTTTTTCTCCTTTTATTCCACTTTTTAGGCAGACTTATTCCGCCTGATTTTAAGAACTGATTCTCAACACACCACCTGGAAGAGACTGGATATATAGGGAAATATTGTATAATCTGTCTAATTTTAACCCTTCGTGTGTTTACATTTTGTATTATATAGTATTTATAAAGAATTTACAAAGCAGATTTAATTATAGCTTTCATACCACTTTAGTTATAGTAAAAGTTTTTCTTCTTGACAGTCCGCCAAAATCATATATGATGGAAATAAATCCTGAACTGCAAATGCCTGCAGTTATGGACCGATAGGAGGCAGCCATGACCACACGCCAGCTTTATTACCTTGTTACCATTTCCGACCTGGGCAGTCTTTCAAGCGCAGCCCAGGTGCTGGGAATCTCACAGCCTGCGCTGAGCAAGTTCCTGACCGAGTATGAAGCATCCCTGGGCTTTCTTATATTCCTCCGGTATCACCGCCAGCTGACCCCTACTTCCGTGGGCAGGTACGTGATTGACTGCGCCCAGAAAATCCTGGACGAGCAGACCCGCATGCTGCAGATGCTACGGGCCGTGACGGACAGCAATCACGCCCGCATACGTCTGGCCACCGCGCCCAACCGGGGAGCCATTATCTACAGCCGTATCTATAACCAGTTCTCACACCGTTATCCGGACATCTCCCTGACGCTGACCGAGCTTTATGCCCGGGACCAGCCGGGCGCCATCCTCCATGGACAGATTGACCTGGCCATCGGTTCAGGCAGGAATTCCGACAAGGTGACGGACCTGCCCATTGCCTATGAGGAGCTGCTGGTATCCCTTCCAGTCTCCCATCCCCTGGCAACAGCGGAGAAAATCCGCCTGTCCGATCTCAGGGATACCCCTTTTGTACTCCAGGGGCCCAGGCACAGTATCCGTATTCTGGCAGAGGAGCTTTTTCAGGAAGCCGGATTTAATCCGGTGGTAACCTTTGAATCCAACGACGTCATCCTGGTGGACTCCATGCTGCACCAGGCCGTGGGGGTGGGACTGGTGTCCCAGGCCCATGTGTTTCCCTGTGAGGAGCTGGTTTACCGCTCCCTGGACCCTCCCATCCACCAGACCCTTCATATCCGCTATCCCCTGGGGCATACCCTGACAGAACCGGAACGCTATCTTGCAGGCCTTCTGATTCATGAGCGTTTATCCGATTCCCGCTACAAGGCCATCCCCTCTGCCGAAACAGAGGAGCTACTTAGGATTGTGGACCAGGACAGCCAGCCTGCGACCGATGCCATTTCCCCATCCCAGGCAGCCATCCGTGCCCACGCAGCCCACTATACGGCCCCTGAACTCAACCTGAATACCCAGCTGCTAAAATACGTCATCGCCATTGTGGACGAGAAGAGCCTGACAAAGGCAGCGGAAAAATATTTCCTTACCCAGCCAGCCCTGTCCCGCCATCTGCACAACGTGGAGGGCATGCTGTGCGCCCAGTTATTCACCCGGGTACATAACCGTCTTAAGCCCACCAATGCAGGTAAGGTGTTTGTCAACTTCGCCCGTAACATCCTTCAGATTGAAGCTGAGATGACTGCCCATATCCATGCATATCAGACCGGACATGGAGGCGGTATTTACCTGCACTGCGACCCAGGGCTGTCCGGTATCCTGCACAGGCAGGTCACGGGCAGTTTCAGCCGGCTCCACCCGGATGTCAACCTGAATATAATAGAAAGCGGCCGCGAAACCGCCCAGGAAGCCCTGCTCAATGCATCGGCGGACTTCGGCCTTTACTTTTCCTGCGAGGAGGAGCATCCAATCCTGGACAGCCGGATCCTGGATGAGGATGAGCTGGTGTACTGTTTCGGGACAGAGGATTGCCCGGACCCGAAGCAGGATATCCGTATTCCCGTTCCGGTTTCCACAGCCATGCATCCCCGCCGTATCATGCTCGCTCCACAAAGCAGCGCCCTGCGCCTGGAGCAGGACCGTCTTCTGGGGGAATGGCCCGGACTGCCTGCCGCGGTTGTATGCGAGGCCCGGCCGGATATCCTGCGGACCCTGTCCATGTGCGGGGCTGCCAGCACCATACTTCCCGCCCGTTCCCTGAATCAGGAAACATTATCCCGGTGCAGGTTCTTTGAGGAACCTCAGAATTACTATCTGCTGCTGGTCCATCACCCGGGACGCAACCTCCCGGCCTTTGTAAAGGACCTGATCCGGCTGCTGAATGATACATTTGAAACATATTTTTCCAACCATAACGAATCATAACAAGGAGGCCCATAATGAACCAATTATTCTGTCACCCCGAAACCATTGCAATCAAAAAAGCAGTGTACTACGACATTGCCCCATCCCCTTGCCCACACCATTTAAGGACGGCATCGGCGGCATCCGGTATGCATCCTTTTTCAAAGGCTGGATGAAGATTTATGATGAGGACGGCTTCTGCGGACAGGGACCGGCCAGCCCTTTGATGACCGACTTCTTCCTTCCCCGGATGTTAGATGCCCCCGGAAAATCCAACGGGGAATGGATGGAATATTTCTGGTGGGAAATCCGCAATTTCGGCTATCAAAGCCCCTATATTCCTGAAATGACCAACTTGGACTGGCTGCTTTTAGACCTTCTGGCAAACCGCGCAGTACTGCCCCTCCACCGCTTCCTGGGCGCTGACCGGGATTGGGCCGCCGTGTATAAAGGAGGCGGTTCCGTCCTTTTAAGCGACGAGGCGCTGATCTCGGACCTGCAGCGTTTTAAGGACGAGGGGTACAAAACAACAAAATTCAAAATCGGCGGCAGCGGCGCTGACTTCTCCCTGCCTGGGACACCAAAACAGCCTTTGCCTTTGCAAAAGAAGCAGCCCCCTTCGGCGTGGCATGGCTGGAGGAGCCGGTCCACGCCTATGACATGGATGCCTTAAGGGAACTTCGGGACCTGTTAGATGAGGCCGGCATTGCCATGGAGATTGCCATGGGCGAATTTGCTTGAAAACAGAGGACTTTCTTCTATATAAAAGAATCTTTCAGTGAGGGAGCCATTGATTTTGACGAACCTGTTTTTTGCATTCATCATACATTGAGTGAAAATCTGTGAACATCTGCCAACATCAGACACATATTAAGGAAGTGCTTATTATCTGACATTGGAAGAAAAATCTTAAAGTCAACAGATTATTTGTTCAAGGGCTGCTCGGTGGGCAGCGGCCTGAAAAGAGGGCGGTTTGAGGTGAAAATGGACGGATTTGCGACGCCGGCGGGAGGGTTTTCAGGGATTTTGTGTGAAATCACTTGAATTTATAGAGTGGATTGATTATAATAGAGGTGTAAAAAAGGAACAACCACCTCACACAAGAGGTTGGCCGAATACTCAAATGACAGAATTGCCACCCTTTCAACCGCCAAGTTTACAAGGGTGGTTTTTCTGTACCCGTTTCCGGGACTTAGAAAACGTTACTGACTAATCTTTAAGATAAAGGTCAGTAATGCGAGAATGAACATACCAAAGGCCATTAACCTTTCTCGGCTTTTTCTTTCAGCTTTTTTTCAGCTTTTTTTCAGCTTTTTTTCAGCTTTTTCTCAGCCGCAGCAGTTCAGACAGCGTATTTACCCCACAGAAAGAGGCCACGGATTTCTCAATGTCCGTACCGCCGCCCAACTGGAATCAAAACAGCAGAGCCACAGGGTCTTCGCATTATCCGTCAGGTCCGTGATCTTTGTATCAAAGGCCATGATTCTGAAGCTGCTTTAAACCGCAGCGCTCCACTATCCCAATGGCGGCCCTGATACGGAAATTCGAAAGGGATTCAATGGGAAATTTGGAAGGTCTCCCATATCCTGCAGTCACGGACAAGGCAGAGGGCTGACTGCAGTAATTTACAGCAAGGCGTCAAAAGGCTGCCGCCTTTACGGTTCTTCAACCGTTAAAGCGGCAGCCCGGCCTTCTTTATACCTCCGGCCTATTCTGCCATATTGAGCAGTGTAATGATAATCTGGTCTGCTCCCACCTCTGCCTTGCGTTTCACGATATCCTCAATCTGGGCCCGCTGCGGATCCGTAATGGAAGGCGCATTGATGACCACATCCACCTTATCCTTGGTAATGCTGACAACAGGGTCTGAGAAGCCTTTTGCCATCAGGAGGGTTTCTGCGGCATTTTCCTTCTCGGAAACCTCTGTCAGGTCAATCATGTCCTGGATGGCCTGCTGTTTGGCTGCTTCATCAATGCTGTCACTGTTAATCAGGCTCATCAGTGTCTCTTTGTTCTTGGCGCGCACCTGCTCCCTGCTGAGCTGCACGTTTGCTATGTAATCAGCCACGTTCATGCCGCTGGTCAGCACGGCTTCCCCAGGATTTTCCAATCCCGCCTGGGCGGAGCTGTCCGTATCTGCCGCTGCCATCTGCCCCGGATCTGCTGCCTGGGTAGCCTCCTCGACTCCTGTGCCGTCTCCGGCCTGAGCCAGCTGTCCCTGGTCTGTTCCGGTGTCTGCTGCTGCCTGGGCGCCGTCTGCGTCGCTTAACGCATCCAGGTCAGAAGGGTCCTGGTCCAGGCTGGGAATCTCCTGTAGTCCGGCCTGGCCGTTTAAGGAGGCTGCCTGGTTCTCTGCCAGGATATCTTCATCCGAAATGTCCATGGCACCTGCCTCATACACCCGGTTGCCGCTTGCCAAATCCTTCTTTCCCGCATAGTTGAGATATCCGGCTGCCGCAATCATGACAGCCAGTGTCGTGATGATGATTTGGTTCCTGCGGAAGAGACGTTTCATGCTCATGTCTTTCATGTGCTCTTTTACCTGTTTCATATTCTTGATTTTCATATCCTGCACTCCTTTATTTATTCCACCCTCTTTAATACTTTTATTTTATGTGCCGGCAGGCCAAATAATGCTTCCATGGCCTCAGAAATTTCAGCTTTTACGGTTGGGCTGCCTCCGCCCTCTGCGCTGATAATGATTCCCGATATCTCCGGACTCAGTTCTTTTTCAACAATGGGCGCGTTTGTGCTGCTGCCGGAACCGCTTCCCGATAGTATGGTACTCTCCTGTATCTGGTTGTTTGTCACATTCCTGGTGCCTCCCCCTGAATCCTTTTCCTGGGTGGTGCTGGTATTCGTGGAGCGATCCACCCGAAGCACCTTTTCGCTGGAGGATTTAAGCACCACCATGACATCCACCTTTCCCACGCCGTCCACAGACTTTAATATATTCCTGATTCTGTTTTCCATCTGTGCTTCATAGGACCCGTCCTCGGATGTGCGGGCTGCCGCCGGGTAGGAATCCTCCTTCCCGTCTGACGCGCCTGCCCCGTTTCCGTCCGGCCCCTGGGCCATCCCGTTTTTGGAGGAGCCCTGGCCAAAGCCGCTGCCCTCTCCGCTTCCATTGGTATTGTCCTTTGTCCACAGCGGAACCGCCCCGGTGCCATCTGTCCCGGCCCCCACGGTCTGCTCACCGGCATTCTTGTCCTTCTTGCTTCCTCCGGGCAGGGGAAAGGAGAGAATCATGAGAAGAACACCTATAAGAAGCAATAACAACCACTTTTCCTTAGTCATTTTTCCACTGAATTTCGATATCCGATTCTTCCAGTCCATAGTACTGCGCCACCTTTCCTGTTAAATGGTTTATTTTTCTGTCCGCCGCCATGCCTCCGGCCTCCGGTGTCTTCCCCGGACTGTCCGTCTCCCCGGAATTGCCTGTCTCTCCCCGTTCCGGTGTGTCCCCGTTTTCCTCCATTCCTCCGGTTTCCGGCGGTTCTCCCAGTTCCACATCCTCAACCTTCACACTGTCAATCCTCCCTGCGTCCACATTCACGGGCCTGCTCCCCATATAATCCCAGCTGTCCGGCTCTGCCTTCGTCTTCTCCCCGCTGATGACCAGACCGATTCCTTCAATCCGCCCATAGCGGCTGCTGTTCCGGTCACCGTCAATCTGTACGCTGGCTCCGGTACATTCCAGGCCCTCCTCCCTGGCCATGGCCTCCACATCAGCTGCCACCGCCTGCTCATACTTACGGATGACCTGGTCCAGGCGACGTTCTTCCATCCCCCAAAGATCCTGTTTCAAGTCATCCGTGTCATTCTGAAAGGAAATGGATTTAAACATGGACGATATCTGCTCATCCAGGTGCAGCCCTCCTGTAAATGGGCTCACTACCAGAAGAATCAGGACCATGCCTGAAAAAAAGCGGATGTATTTGCCATATTTGGAGTCCGCCAGAAGATTATTTACCACTGAAAGGAAAATCATGTAGTATATGATGTTCTTCACCCATCCATAGACAGCTTCCATAGGCATCTCCTTTTATATAACACTATAGCGTTCCGGTATTTTGCAGTTCGGTATCTTACAGTCCGTTTTTTATATTCCGCCGCCTGCCCCGTCCGCTCCGCTACGAGGCAAAATAATTTACATTGGTGGACGCACATGTGATAGCTATGGCTATCATGAACAGAAACATGGAGTAAAGCACAATCTGCAGCAGCAGCTTATGTCCTTTGGACACTCCCGACACGCAGGACACCACCCGCTTGTCACACACAGGCTGCATCACGGCAGCCACGCACTGGTACATAACCATGAGGACCGTCAGTTTCATCACCGGAACAACGGATATGACAGCCAATACAACCACTGCCGCAGCTCCCATGGTATTCTTAATCAGCACCCCTGACCCCAGGACCATCTGGGCCATGGCTCCCGCCCCCTGGCCCAGCCCCGGAATCATTTCCATGAGCCGTTTCATTCCTGTCTGGCCTGCCGCATCGGCATAGGGGAGTATCATGGCCTGTATGAGATGGAATCCCACCACAAGCCCGGTCAAGGTCCGCAGACTCCACACTACGGCCTGCTCCAGCAGCTCAGTCAGCTTTGACAGCAACGCCTCCTTTGCCACATGGCTGCCCAGTACCATGAGCACATAAATCCTGACCATGGACAGCAGGACTGTGCTGCACAGCCATTGTACCCCGGTCACCGCGCCCAGCATACACTCATACAGTGACAGGGCGCTCATGCTGCCCCCGGAAAACGCCACTGCCATATAGTAGGCCGGCATGAGCAGCTTCATGAATTCCAGTATTTGTTCCATCACCTGGGCCGCCACCTGCAGGCTGGCGGAAAAACTGGCTGCCAGAAATGTAAACATCAGGAGATATGTAACGAAAAAACCCGTGTCTGAAATCTGGCCGCCCTTAAATACTGAAGAAACATTGGTAAACACAGCTCCAATCATACCAATGGCAGCCACCTGAAACAGCATCTGGCCTCCCCTGTCCACCTGCGAAAACAGAGCGTTCTTAAGGCCCATTCCGGTCTGGCCCAGGATGCCCTTCAGGTTTCCTTTCATCAGCTCCTTCATCAGTCCCCAGAAGGAAAGTCCTCCCATTCCCCCGTCCTGCTGTCCCATGACATCATCCAGAAACTGCTGAAGCCCCTCCATCTCATCCTGAAGCCCCATGTCCTGCAATGCCTGGTCCACCCCTGCCTCTGTGCCCTGTTCCCCGCCGGTATCCTGTCCCTGGCCTGTGCCCTGTTCCCCGCCGGTATCCTGTCCCTGGCCTGTGCCCTGGCCCCCGCCGGTATCCTGTTCCCCGCCGGTATCCTGTTCCCCGCCGGTATCCTGTCCCTGGCCTGCGCCCTGGCCCCCGCCGGTATCCTGTCCCTGGCCTGTGGACTGTCCCCCGCCGGTATCCCATCCCTGGCCTGCGCCCTGCCCCCCGCCGGTGCCTGTCCCCTGTCCACCCGGTTGTCCCCGCCACTGCCCCTGCCGCTGTTCTTCCAGCTGCCCTTCCATCTGCCCTCTCACCGAAGCGCCGTAAACAGGGCTGCCTGCCCAGCCCAGGACTCCGGCAAACAGCACCGCCAGCCCCCATAGGGCTGCGCTCCTGACTCCCCATTTCTTCCATCTCTTCATCCCAAAAATGTCTCCAATGTCCCAAAAAGTGCCAGCAGAATGGGCATACTGATACCCAGAATGGACAGCTTCCCGAATATTTCAATCTGGTTTCCCAGGGAACCGTACCCTGCGTCCTTGCAGATTCCGGATGCAAATTCGGCCACATAGGTAATGCCCACCATCTTAAGCAGCGTCACCAGATATACGCTGTTTACCTTGATATAGCCCTGAATCCGTTCCAAGGCCTCCAGTATGTCCTTTAACTTTACAGTACCGTAAAAGAAGATAAAGGCACCTGCCGCCATGACCATATATGCTGCGTATTCTCCCTTTAATCCCTTTAACTGCACCGCCAGCAGGACCGTGGCAATCCCTGCAGCCGCAATAGTAATAATTGTCATATGGTTTCCTCCCTGAAAAGGCGCGTTTTACAGCGCAAACAGATTCTTCATTGTCTCAAACAGGTCGTATATGTAAGGTATCATCCAGAATAATACCAGCACCAATCCGGCCAGACTCGTAAGGAAAGCCTGCTCATCCCGGCCGCTGTGCTTTAATACCTGGCAGATGACAGATACCAGGATTCCTACTGCCGCTATGCGAAATATCAGATTTACACCCATTGCCGTCTCCTCAATCTTCTTAAATATATATTTATAAATGTGTCCTGTGTATCACAGGCACATACAATCACAAAACATGTGTCCCCGACTTGTCTCAGAACATCACAATCACAAGAAACACCCCTCCCATGATTCCCAGGCTTGTGTACAGCCGGCATTTCTCCCTCTGGTTCTGCCTGAGATAATCAATGGTCAAATCCAGCTGTTCCAGATACAGCTTAAGGGTCCGTTCCTGCATGTCCACATCCAGATACCCCAGATGTTCCCCCAGACGGGCCAGCTGTTCTAAATCCTCCTGTTCCAGGGGAATCCGGCCCGTGTCTGTATTCAAGGCCATCACCTGGCGCCTCCATATCTCCTGAAGGGATTCTCCCTCCTGCATATAAATTCCTTCTGCCGCGGCCTCGAACAGGCCGCCCAAAGGTCCGGGCTCCCGTTTTCCCACCCGCTCCAGGGCTTCTGCCAGCGGCGCCCGGCTGTATGTAATCTCACCTTTTAAGAAATATATCATCTGCCTTAGGGTCTCCAGCATCCTCAGCCGCCCTTTCCACTGCATGGCAGACCAGATTCCCAGTCCGCCCGCGGAAAACAGCACCAGAATTGCCCCTGTCCACTTAAATGCTCCCACTTTGCGACTCCTTTCCGCTCCCATCCGCATACAGGACATTTCCCCTGCCGTCCCATATAGTCGCCACATGGCCTGCCGCTCCCCGGCAGTCCAGCAGAATCATCCGCTCAAAGGCCCCCTGGTGAATCAGCTCACCCACAGCCGGCTTCTGCATGATATCCTCCAGCGAACTGCCGTGGATGGTGGCTGCCAGAGAACAGCCGCAGTTTCTCACATATTCAATGGCCTGTACGTCCTCCCTGCTTCCAATCTCATCCACAGCTATGACCTGGGGCGCCATGGACCTTACCAACATCATCATGCCCTGGCTTTTGGGACAGCAGTCCAGCACATCGGTTCTCATGCCCAAATCATTCTGAGGCACCCCCTGGTAGCAGGCTCCTAACTCTGACCGCTCATCCACCACCCCCACAGACACCCCCGGTATCCTTCTGCCGGTGCGCTGGGTCCTGGGTCCGTCCGAGACCTGGCGGATAATGTCCCGGAGCAGAGTCGTCTTGCCGCACCTGGGCGGCGATATTACCAATGTATTCAGGAAGCGGCCGTCATCCGAATACAGATAATCCATCACCTGGTTGGCACAGCCCTGAATCTGATGGGCTACCCGTATATTGATGAAGGAAATGGATTTCATGAGCCGTATATCCTGTCCAAGAGCCATGGTCCTGCCCGCCACCCCAATCCGGTGTCCGCCCTGTATGGTGATGAATCCCTGACGCAGCTCTTCTTCCGCTGCATAGACGGAAAAGCTGCACATATATTCCACGGTTTCCTTCATCTGAGCCTGGCTGACCGTGACGATTCCGGCCCTGGCCCAGTACCGTTCCTGTTCCTGGCAGCGGCCGCTTCCCCGGATATCCCTTACCGGCGGATCGGGAACCCCCACCGCCAGGCTTCCATCTGTTTTAACCGCATATTCCCGGCCGCCGCAGATAAGCAGCAGCGGTTTCTGGGTCCTCAACCGTATCTCCTGTACCCTGTCGAAATCCACAGTAACCTGTCCAAGTATTGTTCGCAGGTCCCTTGGAAATATTTTCAGGACTTCTTCCCTGCCATCCATAATCTTCACCCCTTTTACCTCAATATATGAAACGTGTCCAAAAATATGACTGGAGCCAAAAAAAAGGCAGCACCGGCCCGGCTGGGGCTGTGCTGCCAATGTTGTTTTATCTGTGTCTGTTTTATCTGTGTCTGTTTTATCTGTGTCTGTTTTATCTGTTTCCTTCTATCTTCTTCTCTTTACCTTCTTAACAATCTGCCCCGCAGGCCTCCTGTCAATCTTGTATACAATCTGCATGAACCTGGCCACCTCGTCCCAGGCCTCCCGGCTCTCAGGAACCAGGTCCATGCTCATCTGGAACACATGAAACATACCCTCATACACGGATACCCGGCGCTTCACCCCGGCCCTCCGGGCATTTTGGGCCACCTCCAGCGTATCGCTTAAAAGCATCTCATGGCCTCCTGCCTGAAGGAGCATGGGCGGCAGGCCCCTGAATTCGCCGAATACCGGCGACATATAAGGATCCCTGGGATCAGCCCCGCCGATGTATGAGGAATTATACAGCATGCTCTCCCGCGAATTGCCAAAGAGAGGATCATTTTCAAAGTTGAACTCATAACTGTCCCCGCTGCATGTCAAATCAGCCCAGGGGGACATGAGAACCAGACCTGCGGGCTGAGGCATCCCATGGTCCCTGAGGTAAAGGCACAGGGCCAGGGCCAGGCCGCCTCCCGCCGAATCACCTGCAACCACCACCTGGCCCGGCCTGTAGTGTTTTTCCTTAATCAGCCACTGGTAGGCGTGAATTACATCCTCCAGGGCCGCCGGATAAGGGTGCTCCGGCGCCACCCTGTAATCCACGGTCAGCACGTCCCCGCCATAGCTGAGACGGCTGTAGCGCACGGAAAACTTCCGGTAAATATTCTTCATGGGGCCTATATATCCGCCTCCGTGAAGCTGAAGCACCACCCTGCCGGTGACCACTCCCTCCGGCTTAAGATATTCCATTTTAAAGGGCTCTCTGTCAATGATTTCATACTCATAGCCAGATGGGCATACCCAGGCCGGCTCCACGGGATTTTTCCTGAATTCCCCTGTCTGGATGGGTTTTCCCAGGGACGTCTCCATGATGTCGTGAATCATATCCCGCACCAGCGCCCCCCGTATACTCACATTTTTATTACGCATGCTTATCTGTATCCTCTCTGTAAATGCAGGGTCCCTCCGTTATCACAGATGAAACCGTCTGATGAGTTCGTTCTTAAATCTCCGGTCACCCAGGAATATGGTTAAAGCCAGAATTCCCACGGTCAGTATTACTGTTGTAATTGCCATGGCAGGATGGGTGACCAGCCCTGCGGCCCACAAAATCAGCGGGATGAAGCTGAAAACCGTAATGGCGATCTGGTACATGAAATAGCTCTGCCAGTTCAAACGGTTCACAACAATGAGCAGCACCACGGCTGCATCCGCAAACAGTATGGTTCCCGGCACAGCATAGTTGACGGACCAGCCCCCAAATCCAAGGACCCGGTCTATCATCACAAGCAGAATCTGCATGCCAATGGTTTGTATCAGCAGTGATTTTCCCAGGTTGGCATGGCGCAGGATGGAATACCGGAGGGTCAGCCCTGCATAGGCAATTCCCGGTATGGCAATCCCGGACCACCAGAGCCCGTCATAGGTAGCGATATTCACCAGGCCCAGAAGCAGGGCCAACACAGCCAGCACCCCGTAGCATGCCAGCACCAGTTTTTTCCATATGCTCTCGTCATGCTGAATCACCGGATAATTTCCCTTATCCGCCTCCGGCATGATAACGCCGTTGCTCTCCAGCTCCACCGGAATGCCGTCTGCCCTCAGGCGGCCGAAAAAGCATTCCTCCAGCCTGGAATCCTGGAATACCTTGGTGAAGGTGATGACTGTCCTGTCACCAAAGGAACACACGCCGCATTTGGCGGGCTGGCGCTTTGAAACGCCAATCAGCATACGGAACCCTTCAATATCATCCTGATACTCCCGGTCCATGGAGATAAGACCGATATTGGATAAGGTAATGGTATGGGCCCTGTCATTGCGGCGGAAAATGAAGCCAAGGGCCAGCCACTTGACAAACAGCGGAAGGATGCGGACATACCACTTCTTCTCATTTGAGACATTGTAGGATATGGTCTCCTCCAGCTTTATCTTCACTATCTTCTCGTCCATCTGCCTGCATACGGATGCAAGAATTTCCCCAAAATTATCCCTGCCCTGACCCGGTTCGTGGTCAATTGTTGTCACCGCGAAAAAGTTGGAGGCTGTGTTGGAGCCAAAAAAGGCCCTCAGGTTAATGGGAAGGTTCACCCCGATGTGGCGTCCCTCCTGGCCTTCCTCCTGATATACCCTGGAAATGGACCAGATCAGGCAGGCCGTCAGGTACTTCGTGATGCTGACCCCCATTTTACGGCTTACTGCCTTCAGCTCCCCTGTGTCCGCGTAACCGTGAACCACACTCTCTCCCCCAAAGGGAATATATCTCCCTGTAAGGCGCAGCGCCGGACGGGAGCTGTAGCGTCTGGTCCGCATTTTCCGGTAATGCTTAAGGTAGCTGTCCTCTGTCTGGGTGGATACGCCTTCCCCCGGCCGCGCGCCGTTCCTTCTCCCTCCCCGCTTTAACTCCAGGTAGCCTGCGGTCAGTTCCTTCAGGAAATTCACGGCCCCCATGCCGTCCGTCACCGCATGGAATACCTCCAGATTGATTCTGGTTCCATAATAGCTTACGCGGAACAGGTAGAGCTGGTTGCTCTTGGGGTCAATATAGCGGCAGGGCCAGCTGCTCTCCTGCTCAACAAAGGGCTGGCGTTTGTTCTCCTCGAAGTAATACCAGAAAAAGCCTCTCTTAAGCTTCACCTTAAACCCGCCAAACCAGGGCAGGACCTCTTCCAGCGCCTGGCCCAGCAGTCCGGGGTCTATCTCTTCTTTCAATGTTACGGAAATACGGAATACGTTGCTCAGATTTTCATTGGCTATCATAGGGAATATCTTACCTGTGTTATCCAGCCTGTGCCACCGTTTTCCCTGGGGATTCTTCTTCATAGCGCCCCTTTCTGCCGGCCGTCCCGCAGATTTCCTGCGGGTCCGGCGCAAACTTTTCTGCCATAATATCTCTGTCATCCTGCAATCACAACTATATGATATATTTGACCCATAAACCCAGACAACGCATGAAATTCTGCTCAAGTACTTTCCCGCTCTGCCAACGTAGCTGAAAATGTAACATGGCGGGAAGCTGGTTTTTGCCCGGCCGGAGCTTCTACCTCTGCAATACATAAGCCAGCTGCTTCTTTACCCATATCAAAAGCCGGCATTTCCATGGAAGTCATGGATGTTTGGAGCATACCTCCCACAGCATGACCAGTCAGGCTGATAACTTTTACTTGTTCCAAGCTCATCCCTCTATCTACAATTGATCGGATTGCCCCCAGTCCCTGTACATCCACTGCAGCCATAATGGCATCTATGTTGGGATTATCATCCAGAAGCTGATTAGTGCAGTCATAACCATATTCATAGCTGTTAGCAGGCTGGGTACAGGCACAGCTATACTCAGTCAAACCATACTGAGCAAGCGCCCGCTGATAGCCCCTATATCTATCCCGATAGGGAGCCAGACTCGTAGTGCCATTAATGAGACCAATCTCCCTGCATCCTTTATCATAGAGATATTTCACTGCATCATAGCCACAAGTCTCGAATTCCAGCGTCACACTGCTTAATCGCCGTTCCTGTTCGCGGAGAATCTGAACCACTGGCAGTCCGCTAGCCTGAATATCCCGCAATACTCGTCCGTTTTTGCCGGTGGCGGCAATGATTAGACCATCTACGAAACCATTTCGCAGACGCGTCAAGCACTCACGCTCCGCCTTTGCTTCGTCCTCTGTGACGCAAATGAGGGTAGCGTACCCTCTGTTTCGAGCCTCCTGTTCAATTCCTTGCAAAATCTGAGAAAAAATAGTCATATGCAGGCGAGGCATCACCACGCCGATTGTATGCCGTTTTCCCTGACGGAGAGCTTGTGCCATAACATTAGGGTGATATCCCAGTTCCTGAGCAGCAGCATAGATCCGCTCCTTTGTATCGGGATGAACATACGAGGTGTTGTTGAGTGCCCGTGAAACCGTGCTGACATCCACACAAGCCAGACGGGCTACATCCTTTAAAGTTGCCATTATTATACTCCTATATGCAATCGTTTGTAAAAAAGACACCTTCGATTATTTATTATACCCTCAATAACCTCAATTTACAAGAATGATATGTGTATTCAATCAATGCTGTTTTTTCAGCACATTGTACATTTTTCGCTCTAAAGCAGCGCTAAAACGCCACATTATGCAAAATATTGCAGAGGACATGCAAAACGTTGCAGGTCAAAGCAAATGCATTGACATTGAAATAGCGGCATGATATAACCTAGACATGCAAAGACAAACGTTTGCAGAAAGCAGCAGCCGCAGGCGCGCGATGCGGGTGAAAGAACGTATGAAAACAACTACAATATACCAAATCAAAAAGGAGCGTTTATTATGGCAAAAGTAAAAAATTTCAAAACGATTTTCCCCGCTGTTTCTGTTCCTCTGAACGATGATTTCAGCATCAATGAAGCAGAATTCCGTACATATCTCCGTTGGATCAAGAGTTTCTATGGTAAGGGAATCGAAGGCCTGGTCTGCAATGGACATACGGGCGAGATTACCGGTCTGTCTCGTGCAGAACGTAAACGTGTCGTGGAAATTTGCTCAGAAGAGTGTGGCGATTGCATGACCATTATCTCCGGTATCAATTGTGAGAACACCACCGAATCCATCGAGATGGCAGCAGAGGCCAAGGCAGCCGGAGCAGATGGAATTCTGCTTATGCCTCCTCACATGTGGCTTCGCTTCGGAATGAATCCGGATGCTCCATTCCAGTATGTCAAGGATGTGGCAGAGGGTGCTGACATCGACATCATTATCCATCTGTATCCCGCAACTTCCAAGGCATTCTATCCAGTAGAGACTCTGATCAAGATGTGTAAGGAGATTGACCATGTAAAGTGTATCAAAATGGGTACCCGTGTTACCTCCATTTATGAGCATGACGTACGTCTCCTCCGTCAGGAGTGCCCGGACATCTCTCTTATCACCTGCCATGATGAGACGCTCTGTGTCTCCTGGTTCCCGGGAATGGATGGCGCCCTCATCGGCTTCGCCGGATGTGTGCCGGAGCTGATTTGCCCTGCTCGCGAAGTGTTTGCAAATCCTGACAAGCACACCTTAAAGGAAGCTCAGGACTGGTCTGACCGGATTTATCATATCTCCCAGGCTATATATGGTGGTGGACAGCCTTCTGGCGAGGCTCATGCCCGTCTGAAAGAAGCTCTCTATCAGCGCGGTATCTTCTCTAATGCCCTTATGCGCAAGCCTGTTCTGCCTCTGAACCAGGAGGAAAAGGATTGGGTTGCTCTGGGACTGGAACGCAGCCGGCTTCCCAAGGTTGACATGGAGCAATACAAGTAATTGCAAATTTTAATTTAACAACAAGGGGGCGTTGCCTAGCGCAGCGTTCCCTCTTTGACTAAAATTGCATTTCTCTGAGAACAAGGAGACCCTTATATGAGCGAAAGTACGAATTCCGAAGCTGTATTTGGTTCCGATATCAAGCGGCTTCCTTTTAAAGATTTAATTAAACGCATCGGTCCGGGCCTGATCGCAACAGGTATTGTTATTGGCCCCGGTGCGGTTACAACTTCAGCAATGTTGGGAGCGAACTATGGCTATGCCTTGATTTGGTTGATTTTCCCCATCATTTTTATGGGTATCACATTTATGATGGTCACGAATCGTTTGGCAATCACCACTGGGCTGCCTACTATTCACGCTATTCGCAAGTACTATGGACCTGTAGCATCAGCGGTTGTTGGTATCGCTGTCTTTATGGCATGTCTCTTTTTTACCATGGGCAATATTTCAGGTACCGGCGCGGGCATGAACCTGCTCTTTGGGATCAACTGGAAAATAGGCTCTTTGATTATGATTGTCATTGTCCTTTATTGCTACTTTGCCAAGAATGTCTATTCTAGAGTAGAAAAACTTATTACAGCTTGCATTTTGGTAATGATCCTCTCTTTTTACATTACACTGATTGGTGTCGGAGGCCCCAGTGAGGAGGAACTATCAGTTATGTTTTTGTACTGATTATGACTTTCTCTGCACTGTCCACACAAATTCCCAAGCTTCTTGCCGCATTGGGATTGTAAAGAATATCTTTCAGAGGAAACAGCACCCACCGATTAGGCAAGACTGGCGGGTGCTGCATGGCTGTTCATCCATTCGGCTAACCACTTTTGCTTCCAAGGCTACTTATGATACGGCTCCCCCGAAATAATTCTGTAACTCCTATAAACCTGCTCTAACAGCACCACCCGCATCAGCTGATGGGGAAATGTCATCTTAGAGAAGCTCAGGGCATAGTCCGCCCGCTTCATGACGTCCTCGGACAGGCCCAGCGAACCCCCTATGACAAATACAATATGGCCTACCCCATCCACTCCCAGCCTCTGAATCCTGCCGGCCAGTTCCTCGCTGGTCAGCATCTTCCCTTCAATGGCCAGGGCAATGACGTAAGCCCCATCTTTAAGATTAGAAAGGATACGCTGTCCTTCTTTTTCCTTGATCTGCCTTACAATGGCCTCGCCGGCCCCATCCGGAGTCTTCTCATCCGCCACCTGGATAATGTCCAGTTTACAGTAGCGGCTCAGGCGCTTGGCATACTCCCTGATGGCATCCTCAAAATATCGTTCCTTAATCTTTCCAACTGTAACAAGGGTGATCTTCATCTGCTAAAACTCCAGTATCATATCGTACCACACAGCCCCGCCGTGAACGGATTTGGAAATGCCCATATTCACATATCCGAAGGTTTCATAATACCCAATCAGTCTGTCCTTACAGGTAAGAATAAGTCCCCTGCGCCCCTGGCTCCTGGCCCTTTCAATCATGGCCTCCATCAGACGGGAAGCCACACCCTGGTGCCTGTATTCCTCAATCACATCCAGGCCGAATATGCTCTGGTAGGTGCCCTCCGGCTCATGAAGTGAAGTATCCTCAAACATCTCATCCCCAATGGTTCTCTCATTTGTGACAGCGCCATTGATAAACCCGATGATTCGGTTTCCATCCTCAGCCACCAGGAAGCTCTGAGGAAATACATACAGACGCTCCTTTAAACTTTTTCTGTCTGCTGCCTCCGCTGCCGGGAAACAGGCTGCCTCCACCTGTACCACTGCGTCCAAATCAGCCGCTACCGCTGTCCTTATGGTAATGCCATCCATCTTCTGTCCTCTTTTCGCATCCTTCGCTGTTCTTAAGCCTTTACCCTGAAATAGTATCCCACGCCCCACTTCGTATGTACATACCTTGGGTCGCTGGGACTGGGTTCGATTTTCTCACGGAGCCTTCTCACATGGACATCCACGGTACGAACATCCCCGCTATCCATGGCCTTATTTCCCCATACATAGGTCAGAAGTGCTTCCCTGCTGTATACCTTGTTGGGGTTGCGAACCAGCAGCTCCAGAAGGTCAAATTCCTTGGCCGTGAGATTGATTTCCCGCTCGCCGATAAACACCCTGCGGCTCTCTGTATCCATCTTAAGGTCCCCTGCGCCAATCACGCCGGACTGCGGCTCTTCCCGCTTCTGTCGTTTGCTCTTCCCGCTTCTTCGTATGATGGCCTTGATTCTGGCCTTGACCTCCAGTATGTTGAAGGGCTTGCTGATATAATCATCGGCGCCATACTCCAGCCCCAGAATCTTATCCATATCGCCGCCCTTGGCCGTCAGCATAATGATGGGCATATCCGAAAACTCACGTATGGCCTGGCACACCTCATAGCCGTCATACTTGGGCAGCATCACGTCCAGGAGCACGATATCGTACTCTGTCTTTTTTGCCAGTTCAATGGCCTCCTCGCCGTCATATGCACAGTCCACTTCCATCCCGTCCTGTTCCAGACTGAAGCGGATTCCTTTCACAATTAATTTCTCATCGTCAACCACTAATACTCTTGCCATGTTCCATTCCCCTTATCTATCATTAAACGGCGGCCTGATAACCAAGGCCGCCTGCCGTTATTTACACTGTAATACTGTCCTTAATCTTTTCAAATGCAGCATCCTTGATACCGGATACATTCATAATATCCTCAATGGACTTAAATCCGCCAAACTCTTCGCGGTAATGGATGATGTCCTCTGCCCTGGATTCTCCGATTCCCCTAAGGGTCATCAGTTCCTCCCTGGAAGCCGTGTTAAGATTCACCCTGGCCTTAGAGCCGCCATCGCCGGTCCCTGTCCTGCCGGATGTCTGAACGCCCCCTGACACACCACCCGCGGATATGCCTGATTGGGTCAGCCCCCGGGCCTTCCATTCCTCTGCCTGCTCACGGTCCGGCACCTGTATCTTCATGCCGTCCTCTAACACCTGGGCCAGATTCAGATAATCCGGCACTGCTGCTTCCGAGAATCCTCCCGCTGCCTCAATGGCCTCATATACCCTGCTGCCTGCGGGAAGTCCATATACGCCCGGCGTACACACCAGACCGCATACATGGATATATACCAGAGGCATATCTTCCCGGGGCGGCATATCGCCTTCGGACAGCCTGCCTGTCTGGGACGGCACGTCCTCCTGTCCCGGCATACAATCTTGTCCCCGCAGATGCTCTCCATCTGCGCCCGCGGACATGGTCCCGGCCCCGCCTTCCGGTTCGTCCCGCTGCCGCGGGCTTTCAATCCCCGCACTTTCCTCAACAACAGTACCACCGTCAGGTTCCAATGCCATGACCATATTTTCCGGTCCAATATCCCGGTTCTTCACACTGCAGCTATAGCATATGCCTGCAGCCAACATACATATGACAATCACTGCCAGTTTCAATGCTTTGAAAGATGTAAGTTTCATCTTGGGCGGTATCCCTCCTTCCAGAGAGCACCGTCCCAGCCTGTACTCCTATTCTATCGGAAACCCCCTGCAATTACAAGCGTTAATTTCCAAATTTTATCTTTCAAAAATTACAATTCCGCCTATGGCAATGACTGCCCCGATTATCTTGTTCCATGCAAAGGGAGCCTTCTCCACGCCGAACAGCCCGAACAGCTCAATGATATATGCAATGATAATCTGCGAGACCACAATCAGAAGAGCCGCCTTGGCCGGTCCCAGGCTTCCCATGCTTCGGATGACCGTATAGGTGATGATGGCTCCCATGATACCGCCCACAAGCATATATTTGGGCGTAACCTGTATGATGCCGGCCACGGGCTCCCTGCCTGTAAACATCCATATGACCACGCAGGTAATGAAGGCCGTGAGCTGTACCCATCCCGCAGCCACCCAGACGCTGGTCTGCTTTGTCACTTCCGTGTTAAATACGCCCTGTATGCTCATTAAGGCGCCTGACAGCAATGCTATGATAAATCCCATGTATTATTTTCCTGCCCTTCCACTTATTTTACCGTTATCTTAGCATTCCCACAGGTTTCTATTTTATTCTGGCATTCTTTCTGCATATGATGTATAATCGTTCCGTCAGGAGGCACAGCTATGCTATCATTCATAAAAACATTACTACAGGCTGCCGCATGGCCCATCCAGGCGCCTGAACCATATTCCGCCTTTCACATCCTGCTCTGTGCTGCCGGCATACCGCTTGCCGTCTTTCTGGCCCGGCGCCTGGCACGCAAATGCCTGCACCCTCGTGGTGTGCTGTTTATCTGCGGCCTGGTTTTAGCTGTCAGTGAACTTTATAAGCAGGGCTTCCTATATTTTATCGTCAACCAGGGCCGGTATAACTGGTGGTATTTTCCCTTCCAGCTGTGCAGCATCCCCATGTACCTGTGTCTGATTCTTCCGTTATTCAGGCATCAGTCCCATCTCCGGACGGAAAAATGCATATGCACCTTCATGCAGGATTTTGCCCTTTTGGGAGGCGTCATGGCACTGGCGGAACCCAGCGGCCTCATGCATCCCTATCTGCTTTTGACGCTTCATGGATTCCTGTGGCATTTTATGCTCATCTTCATCGGCCTGTACTGCGCCATGACCGGCCTGGGAGGCAGGACCCCCGGCGACTTTGTATCCATGCTGCCCCTGTTTTTGGCCTGCGTGTGCATAGCCACGTTCATAAATGTGGCTTCTCATCCCTACGGCAACGCCGATATGTTTTATATCAGCCCCTATTATCCAAACGGACAGATTGTTTTCCACCAGATTGCCCTCACCATAGGTACTGCCGCCGGAAACCTTCTGTACCTGGCAGCCATGGTTCTGGGAGGTTTTATCTGCCATCTGTCCCTGGGGCGGCTGTTTCCCCGGCGGCAGGGCTGACTGTTCCCCGCCGCCCATTCCTGTCCATCAGACATTTAAAAAGCCTCCTTCCTCCGGTATCCAGCCAGACGGAAGGCGGCTTCTGCCATGCCCTCTTACCTTTCCTTAATACGTTCCCTTTTTCAAAAGTTTGCGCAGATAGGCAAAGGTAGCTTCCTCCCCCTGGTCCTTCAGCATATGGAGAAGCTTTTCCAAAAGCGCTCTGGTCCGGGGATGGATGGTGATGTAATTCTTTGTATACTCGTAGTATTCCAGCGGGGCCGCGCTGGTATAGGCTTTGCCCTTATACACCTCACATGCAGCTATCCGGTCGCAGACCATCTCGGCCACATACCGCAGCGGCATCTTATTGCCCACCAGGCCCTCCTCCTTATGGTTGGAAATGTCAATCCAATACTCATAATGATGCTTATTCCTGCCCTTATGGTGGAGCCAGGCCCTGGAATACCCCACGGTCTCACGCTCAGCCGCATTGGGACTGCGGTTTCCCTGATAATACCTGACCCCGGTCCAGAACTCTTCCGGGCTGTACTTGGAAAGATCATGGGTAAGCCCCTGCCAGTAAAGGCCAATCTGGAAGCAATGCTTCCTGACCAGGTTTCTGTGCCTTGTAATGGTAGAAAAATGGTTCCATATATTACAGATTTTCATTCAAATCCCTTCTTTACACATTAATACGCATAATGCATTGTATTGAAATATGCTTTAGTATATCATAAAATTCACCTCTTTGCCTGTATTTCTTCATATTTTAACCTTTGAACAACAGAATCTGAGGTTTATATAAATTGTTTATACTTAATGCCCAAAAACGTTTGACACTTTTCAACATTTATGATATCCTTAGGACAGTTGCGAAATGGCTTGCAACATATCACATTTTTTATTTTTTATATTTTTTGGAGGTATCGTAATGAAAGGTACAGTTAAGTGGTTCAACAACCAGAAGGGTTACGGATTTATTTCCGACGAGCAGGGAAACGATGTATTCGTTCACTACTCAGGTCTGAACATGGATGGCTTCAAGTCCTTAGATGAGGGCGCAGAAGTTGAGTTCGATGTAGTAAACGGAGCTAAGGGTCCTCAGGCTACAAACGTAACCAAATTATAATCAATGAACAACAGTGTACCTTTTTCAAACATATATCATCACTGATAGAGGTTGAAGTAAGTTATATCTGATTTCAAATGATTACAAGTAAGAGCCAGTCCTGCGACTGGCTCTTATTGTTATCTCTAAAAAATATTCTGCAGTATCTGCACAATATTCCTGCCCTGCTTCCCTATCTGGCCTTCTCCAGCATATCCTTCAGTTCATCCACGGAAAACGTGTAATTCTTATTGCAGAAATGGCAGTTCACCTCAATGGGCTTGCCATCCTCTATCATTTCCCGGATATCCTTTCTGCCCACGCTGATCAATGCCTTCTCCACCCGGACCTTTGTGCAGTTGCAGTAAAATACAGCGGGAAGCCTTCCGCCGATTTCCAGGCCGAATTCGCCCAGCACATACTCCAGTATCATCTCCGGCGTGTTTCCCACATCCAGCAGGGTGGTGATGGACGATATCTCCTTCAGCTTGTTCTCCAGTCTGCCGATGATATCCTCGGAAGCCCCCGGCATCAGCTGAATGATGAAACCGCCGGACTGGCGCACCGTGTTGTCCTTATTCATCAGGACCCCCAGCGCCACGGAGGACGGCGTCTGCTCAGAGGTGGCGTAATAATACGTCAGGTCCTCCGCAATCTCTCCAGTCACCAAAATGGTCTGCCCCACATACGGCTCCTTAAGCCCGATGTCCTTGATAACGCTTAAGACGCCCACGCCCAGCGCTCCGCCCACGTCCAATTTTCCCTTTTCATTGGGAGGAAGCATCACCATGGGATTAAATGCATATCCCTTCACATTGCCCCTGGAATCCGCTGTCACGGTCAGGCCGCCGATGGGTCCGTCCCCCTGTATCTTAAGGGTGAGAAGGTCATTTTCCTCCTTCATGTCACAGCCCATCATCACACCGGCCGTCAGCAGCCTGCCCAGGGCAGCCGTTGCCACAGGGCTGGTGTTATGGGATATTCTGGCCTGTTCCACCAGGTCTCTGGTGGTGGCGGCAAAGGCCCTGATCTGCCCTTGTGCCGCAGTTGCTCTGATTACATAATCTGCCATACGATTTACTCCTCGTCTCTCATTGTCTTTCCATGTTCCCTCATGATTATATAGATGCGTTCGCTGTCCTCCCGCACCGGATTGCGGGTGCATGCGTCGTAAGCGGCAACAAACTCCATGCCGGCCTCCTCTGCTGCCCTTTTCACCTCATCCAGGCTGTAGGCCCTCTGGAAATGTGTCTCCTCATACTTGCGGTACAGCTCGCCCTCACGGATAAACAGGGTAAGGTCATACTCGTTTATTCCGGAACTTTCATCGTAGAGATTGTCCCAGATAAAGCTGCTCTCCTCCCTGGCCTCCGCAAAGGTATTATCTGCCAGCAATTCCCGATATTTATACTCCGTGTTCAGGTCAAATATAAATACCCCCTTTGGGTCCAGATAATTATTGACCAGCCGGAACACCTGCACCAGATCCTGGTACTCCAAAATATAGTTCACGGAATCGCATATGCTGACAACCGCCCGCACCGTGCCGTAAAGCTCAAACTCCCGCATGTCCTGAAGGAGATAAAGAATGTCCTGTCCCGAGGCCGCCCGTTTATCCATTGCCATCTGAAGCATTTCCCCGGAATTATCAATTCCAATCATATCATACCCGGCCTCTGCAAGGAGCCCGGTAAGGCTTCCCGTGCCGCAGCCCAGGTCCAGCACCAGACCGTTCTCCACCCCCTGCTCCCGGAGCAGTCCGGTTACATAGGAACACCACTCCTCATAAGGCACATTGTCCTGGAAAATGTCGTAGACCTCCGCAAAACTGCTGTAAGCTTCCATGTCCTCATCCTTCCCAATGGCACTGCGTCTCATTCCCGCAGCCATCACTGAATCATCAAACTACAAAAGCGCCTGTCCGGAACAATTCCGGGCAGGCGGGTAAAATCATGGGCTTTATGCGTTCTTTCCGCAGCACTTCTTATATTTCTTGCCGCTTCCGCATGGACAGGGATCATTTGGGAAAATCTTCTTGCCCTTGCGTACTGTACCGGAAGCTTTCTGGGACTTGTACAGTTCCTTGCGCTTATCCGGTGTAAGAATCTCATCCCACTGGGGAAGCTCATACAGCCAGTTAGCCTTTGCCTCTACCATATTGTAGTACAGCTTCTCCGGGTCAATCTCAATCTTAACCTCGGTGTCCTCTTCCATGGTATCAATGGGGTTCTCATAGCCCTTCAGGCTCTCATTGATTCCATCCAGGAAACCGGTCATGATGAGGATTTCCGTATTGTACTTCTCTGCCAGGTCCTTTACAGTGCCTGTGATAACCTCTGTTGGGTTAGAGAGAATCTGCTCATAGATTCCCTTCTCAATCTGAAAATATCCAGCCCACAATTCTTCTTTCTTTTTATCATCCAGGCCGTCGCCGTAAGCCAGATTTCTCCATGTCTCTAACAGTGCCATAGTAAAACCATCCTTTTTGTATTATTTATGTTCCAGGGGCTTCCTGTCCCGGGCGCCATGCCTCATCTTGTCTGCCGGACCGCTCCGCTGCCTGTCCATGGCCGCCCATAACCTTTAGTATATAACAAAACATAAGATTTTTCAAACATATTTTATTTTATACAGCCAAATACACCTGAATCTTAAACCATTTCCCTTATATCCCAATTCCGCTGTTTTTGTTTCCCCTGCGGATAAAGGGTATTTTTTCTGCTTTTCTGCAAATAATATACCTGAATCAATTCAAAAGGAGGTTTTACCATGAAAGTAAATGGAAAAAACGAGAGCATCAAATGTACCATCAAGAATTGTGCTTACAATGCACAGTCTGAGGATTACTGTACCCTTGACACCATCAAGGTCGGGACTCATGAAATGAACCCAACCAAGAAGGAATGTACAGACTGCGAGTCTTTTGTAAATAAGGCTCAGTAATTCCATTCCCAGGGACTGTGCTCAGACAGGACATACCGCTGTCTGTCACAGTCCCTTTTTTCTTCCATTTATCAGATAATAATACATTACCCGCAATCTTTTCCACAACATTGTGGATAACCAGGTAAACTCGAAGAATCATCCACAAGTCTTTGAAAAAAGTCAAAAAGAAAAGCATCCGCAGTGATATGATATTATCAATCACAGTGGATGCTAAATATGTTAACATGGTTTTCTCTTTGTATTTGGTCCCATTCCTTCCCGCCTGGAATTATGGGTCTGGTTCTGGTTTTCCGGCTTCACCTTTTCTGTAATGCTGTTAAACATTTCATTTGACTTCTTTCTGGCCTGCTTTTCTTCTTCATATCTGTCCATATCCATCTCCCATCCGCCGCCTGTTTACACGGCTCTGTTTTCTCTGACAACAGTATGTCCTGAAAAGAAGAAAAATATGTAAAAAGTTTCAAACTTAACTTGTATTTTTTTCCAGCCGTGCTATAATCAAATCAATGGGGACATAGCTCAGCTGGGAGAGCGCTGCGTTCGCAACGCAGAGACCGCGGGTTCGAATCCCGTTGTCTCCATTATTTTCAAACCCACGTAATTGCGAGAAACAACGTAATAGCGTGGGTTTTTGATTGTGATTTACCATGTCGCACTCCTCCGCAATCCGCAGCGCACCCATGGCATCCAGTATATTCTAAAACCTGGTATATTCCAATTTCCTACCATGCCTCAGGCGGATCCGTCACCTGACTTTTACCATACTCGAATATCACCTTATAAAAATCCTTCCCCTGGTCCAGATTATATTTACTGTAATAGAGCCACACAGTCAATCTGTCAGGTGTTCCATTCATCTCATTATGCCGGGAAACAATGTCCTGAACCTTATGGTCAATCTTCCACGGTTTATATACGATAACATACAGGTCCGTTTCCCTGAAATCCGAACCACCATAGGAGAATACTGTATAGACGCTGTAATCAGGCAGCCGAATATAATAGGCCGCCAGAACCAATAATACTATCATCAGGCCTACTGCGGCTAAATATTTCCATATTTTTTTCATTTCTCCCCCTCCATTACCTATAGAACGGAGAAGTGTATAATAATTCCCTTTGTTCGGTCAGTATGCTTTTTTGATATATTATTGTTTATGGTACATTTTATGGTTCATTGCAAGAACTGCTTGCCATCTTCCCTGTCTATATGGTATAATTAGTCTCGTTGGAGACATAGCTCAGCTGGGAGAGCATCTGCTTGACGTGTAGAGGGTCGCAGGTTCGAGTCCTGTTGTCTCCACTGGATATTTGTGCTGGAACCTTTGATTTTACAGGGGTTTTGGCACATTTTTATGACGGCATAAACTTCCCCCTCTAATCAAGACACCATTGAATATTCGTAGCTATTTTCATACATAAATTCTGGCGCGCAATCAATCTCGCCATCCTGCCAAGTCACAACACCATGTTCAACTTCTGCACATTTGAATACATCCGTATTTTTTAGCGGTTCAAATACTGGTCCATCTAATATAGATGCATCAAATAACCTTTGCTCACCCGTAGAAAATGTGATTATCATCATCATATCAAGGTTCTATTTTACTAAACGGAATTTGTCTTACTGAATTATTCCAGGCCGCATATAATTCATCTTCATGTATTGCCATCCATCCAGATACCACACAACAGCTATGGATATAGATTATCTGTGGGAGAACAGTTCCAATAAAGAAGGTGACGGGATTCAGCCGTTAGCCTCATGGGACTAATTGCCGTTTCCAGATTATTAAAGGTGTGTTTCATTAAAAACATTCCTTTTCCGGTTTTTACCAAATGTTCGCTGTCCAGCAATTCTATGACCTTCGTTCCAATCATTTATATCCGATAAACAGATTTAGCCATTCTTATTTGTCTTTAGTCCCAAATATGCTGACTAAAATATCTCTCTTTCAATATCTGTAATCTCCGCTTCCGTACTCTCTTCAATAAAATATCGTATCTCTTCCATAACACTATCAGCTTGGGCGCTATGCGGTACGATAGCAGCCACACCAATGACAATCGTCTGGTGTATATCCTGCTCTCCCACCTCTGCCACAGCCACATTAAATTTGTTCCGCATTTTAGATAGTAAGCTTTTAACAACCATACGTTTTTCTTTTAATGAATGAACCCAGGGCGCGTGGAGCTTGATTTTTAATGATAATATTAGCATTGTATTTACCTCGATAATAGTATTTTTAGAACCGAATAAAGAACCGCCCTCCGGTAAGAAAACAGTTCACCATACATCTGATACATCACTTTTCAATTTCTCATCCCATCATAGCAACACATTCCTCTTTAAACTTCATCTCCAGTCCAGCCAGCATTATACCGTCTATACATTAATAAAAACCATGCTGCCGAATTTGAGAAGATACATGGAAAGAAATTTCTTGCGTCGTGATTATATATCCCCTTTATACCTTAAAGCCAAATATTATTACCATCCCACTTTATTTCTACAGCGTCACTTCCATCCACTGCCCATGCGATTAGCTCTGACACAAATGCCGGAGTGACAGCAGCTTGATTCAAACCAGGCGACAGATATCGCTTCCAGCATCCATCCGTAATTTTTCCCTGGAATACATGCCCCTTGCTGACTGCATAGGAAGCAGGATTCTTCGTCCTGACGGCCATAACTGTTAAACCTCTCTATAATTGACAGCATAAATCTTATTAATCATCTTCCAACAGTGCCATATGATTGTTCTGCAGCTTATCATAACAGATAAGATTGCATGTAGCCACCCAGGCTTCCACTGTCTGCCCATCTGGTATCATATACTCAAATTTTACCCAATAGGTATTAAACATTTTGTCCCAGCCCTTGGCATGACTGCGGGCGTTTATTTCTTCCTCTGATGTTTTCCATGGTCATAGATTCGCTCAATATTGGATGTTAGCCCTGCTATATTCAAATTATCTATAACTGGTGATATTTGAGATGCAATGCCAAACATTTTATTATAATCAAGCTGGTCATATGGAAATGTACGGATGCATTTAGCAAGAGCATTCCACTCCCCTATACACGCTGGAGTTATTGATTTGCAGACACTGTCTGTGATATCCTTTACATAAGAATTAGCTGCAAGCACAGGTTTTATTTGAGAATAAACTCCCCTCTCTGCCACTTATCCACAATTATAATACCACTATATATAGATAAACACAATATTAATCATGATTATCTTGTGTTTCTAGTGGATATTGTGGATAAGCATGTTGATAACCCGTGGATTGAATGTGGATGCAAACTGTTTCCTTTTTTACGATTCTTCCATCCATATTTAATTTATCTGCTGCATTTTATTTATCACCACAAAATATTGCCTCATGATTTATAATGTAGCATGATTAGGATATATTATCTAGTACAACTCGATTTAAATAAGCTTACAATTTAAGCATTGGTAGTAATCTGATTTCTTGGCTTACGTGTCCGTGCTTTGGGCGCACGTTTCCCTTGGTTTTCAGGACTTGCTGCTTTCGCATTTACAACTTCATAGACGATTGTGCCCACATCCTCTTCCGAAAGATCAATCGTGTCCAAGCGGTATTTCCATTTGTAGGGGACGGGAACCTCATTGATTTCTTCAAAGTATTTCAAAATCCGTTCCTTTAGTTCCTCTTTCGAGCCTACACGAATCCCGGACAACATCTGGCGGGTCATTTTGCTGAAAAAGCCTTCCACCATATTCAGCCAGGA
>NZ_AUJR01000037.1 GCF_000424325.1 [Clostridium] clostridioforme AGR2157 | reverse complement strand
AAAAGACATAGCGGTAGACCTGTCATTGGAATACTTAGCGCCGCAGGAGGGGCAAAACTTGGAGTGGCAGCGAAAAGGAACGAACTTGAGGTTACCGCAATGGGGACAACCATACATGGCGCCACCATAAGAAGGATCCCCGCAGTTAATGACCTTATCAATGTTTTCCATGACGACAGGTCTGGGTTTTATATCGTATTCAATGATTTCGTAATAGTCTCTGAGCATCTTCTGAATCACATTCATGAGATTATTATGGAATAAAATGACGCAAAAAACAAGCCCTAATTCCCCTCATGAATGAGGGGCTAGGGGAGTTGAGGTGCCGAAGGCACTTTCTTGTAGGTGTGGGAACCCCGGAACTGCCTAACGGTTCAGCAAATCTTTCTTATATAGCGACCGTATCAAGGCAGATAGCTGAAACTGTAGAGAAGGATTGCCTGGTAGTAGTAAAATCAACAGTGCCGATTGGAACAAATGATAAAGTTGAGCAGTTTATAAGAGATTTCCTGGTCCACGATGTGAAGGTGGAGGTGGCATCCAATCCAGAATTTCTGGCGCAGGGAACAGCTGTAAGGGATACATTAAAAGCATCGCGTATTGTTATTGGAACAGAAACACCGTGGGCGGAAGAACGGTTAAGAGAAATCTACAGGGATTTCGATATACCGATTGTATCAGTAAAGCGCCGGTCAGCGGAAATGATAAAATATGCATCCAATGACTTTCTCGCTTTAAAAATATCTTATATGAATGATATAGCTAATTTATGCGAATTGGTTGGGGCGGATATTGAGGAGGTTGCCAAGGGTATGTCCTATGACAAACGGATTGGGAAACTTTTTCTCAATGCCGGAATTGGCTATGGAGGTTCCTGTTTCCCTAAAGATACGAAAGCATTAAAATACCTGGCTGCCCAAAATGGATATCGTTTGCGGACAGTTGAAGCAGCTGTGGCTGTCAATGAAGAACAAAAAACAAAGCTGATTAGAAAGGCATCGGACCGTTTGATTACCTTTAGTGGATTGAAAGTAGCTGTTTTAGGGCTTACATTCAAACCAGGAACAGATGATTTAAGGGAGGCCCCATCGTTGGACAATGTTCCTCTGCTTTTAGAGGCGGGGGCAAATATTGTTGCCTATGATCCTGTGGGAGAGATGAACTTTAGGAGACTTTACCCGGAAGGAAGTATAATGAATGGGACAATCAGATATGTACGGTCGCCGGAAGATGCACTGAAAGGAGCGAATATCTGCTTTCTGTTTACTGAATGGCCGGAAATAAAAAGGTTGACAGCTCAATGCTTTAAGAATTTAATGCATACTCCTCTTATATATGATGGCCGAAATCTCTTTAAGACAAATGAGATGAAATTATCCGGCGTAGAATATTACAGTATCGGAAGGTAGAAGGTGGCAACGATGATTGATAAAAATGTAAGTCTGGAACATAAAAAAGTGCTGATTACAGGAGCCGCTGGGTTTATTGGGGCTAATCTGGCTGTCAGCTTATTGAGGACTGCGGATTACATACAGATTATTGGCATTGATAACCTGAATGATTATTATGATGTATCATTAAAGGAATATCGGTTAAAGCAAATCATATCAGAAGCAGGAAAATCGTCAGGAACATTTACATTCATAAAAGGAGATATCGCGGAGAAAGAAACTGTGTTTTGTTTATTTCAGCAATACTGTCCGGATATTGTTGTGAATTTAGCGGCACAGGCAGGGGTACGCTATAGTATTATAAATCCTGATGCATATATCAAGTCAAATTTGATTGGTTTCTATCATATACTGGAAGCCTGTAGACATAGCCAAGATAAACAAAAGGGCGGTGTAGAGCATCTGGTTTATGCAAGTTCTTCATCGGTATATGGAAGTAATAAAAAGATTCCATATTCCGTAAATGATAAGACTGATTATCCGGTTTCTTTGTATGCAGCCACTAAAAAATCAAATGAACTTTTGGCATATACATATGCAGCACTGTACGGGCTTCCTTCTACTGGATTGCGTTTCTTTACTGTATATGGGCCGGCTGGCCGGCCGGATATGGCCTATTTTGATTTTACAAATAAAATGATGAAAGGCGAAACAATAAAGATTTTTAACCATGGAAACTGCAAACGGGATTTTACATATATTGACGATATAGTCAATGGAGTAGAGGAGGTGTTACAGCGCATCCCTAAACTAAGTGAAAATGGGGTGCCATGTAAAATATATAATATCGGAAATAATTCTCCAGAGAATCTTTTGGAATTCGTCCATATTTTAGAACATGCCTTAAAGTGCGAGCAGCTCCTTCCTGCGGACTATGATTTGGAGGCGCATATGGAGTTAGTAGGAATGCAGCCAGGGGATGTGGAAGTAACCTACGCAGATATAACAGAGATAAAAAGGGATTTTAATTTCCAGCCTAAGACAGATCTTAGGGATGGGATGAAAAAATTTGCAAAATGGTATAAGAACTTCTATGTTAAGGGAATACAGGAAAATGATTTGGAGTGATTGGAATCCATTCCGCAATGTTTCACTTACGATTATGATAATGGCATTTGCTATCTGTTTGTTGATACCAAATATTATGAATCATAAAAAGTTGATTTTAATGAAATATGAAAGATGGTGGTTAAGCGGCACTTTATTTTGGATATTTATCATTTTAAGTGCGACCTTAATAGGGAGGCAGGTTCAAGCAGAACCAAGAAAAAAACTGGAGTTTTTCTGGTGCCTGCGTCTTGCATTGCAGACAGGAAAGTTCAGATATTGGGGAGATATCATTGGTAATATTTTGTTATTTATTCCTTTAGGTCTGCTGATACCGTTGGCCTTTCCGCAATTATCAAAATGGTATATAGTACTTTTTTGCGGAATGATACTCTCTGTTTCAATCGAACTTATACAATATTTTGCAAGACTAGGGATACTGGAATTAGATGATATTTTCCACAATACGTGTGGAACCGTATTAGGATATCTGATGCATAGAGGGATATGGCTGATAAGGAATAATCCGGACAATTAGAGGGGAAAATGAGATATCGGTATTGTCCTATTTTTCATAAGCAGGGAAATTCGTGCGATGCAGTCATTTTCATTTATTGCAGGGGTAATGTTTGCTGCGCATGACTGGAAGGAAAAGATTATGGAAAAATGGTATGGTTCTCCTATTGATTGCAATTGGTTTTTTGGCATGTAAAAAAAGATAGAAGGGATTAGCAAATATGGATTTATTTTATGATAGAACGCTTTTAATAACAGGTGGTACGGGTTCTTTTGGGAATGCTGTGTTAAAGCGTTTCCTAAAATCAACCATTAAGGAAATACGTATATTTTCCCGGGATGAATTAAAGCAGGACAATATGCGGCATTTTTACCAAAAGGAATTTCCTGAATACAGTGACAAGATAAAGTTTTACATAGGCGATGTGAGAGATATCCAAAGTATTCGAAATGCCATGCATGGGGTGGATTTTACATTCCATGCGGCAGCTCTAAAACAGGTTCCGTCATGTGAATTTTTCCCTATAGAGGCTGTAAAAACAAATGTCATGGGAACTGAAAATGTGCTGACTGCAGCGATTGAATCTGGCGTGAAGAAAGTTATCTGTCTATCCACTGATAAGGCAGCTTATCCTGTGAATGCAATGGGAACATCAAAGGCTATGATGGAAAAGGTAATCGTTGCAAAGTCAAGAACCATATCCTCGGATTGGACAAGTATCTGCTGCACACGATATGGCAATGTAATGTGTTCCCGAGGCTCCGTTATTCCTTTGTTCATTAGCCAAATAAAGGATGGAAAAGATTTGACTGTTACAGAACCTTCCATGACCCGGTTTATTATGAGTTTGGAAGAAGCAGTGGAATTAGTGGTATTTGCTTTCCAGCACGGTAATTCAGGAGATATCATGGTGCAGAAAGCGCCGGCTTGCACCATCGAGGTCCTTGCACAGGCAGTAAAGGAACTATTTCATGCGGACAATAAAATAAAAGTGATTGGCATTCGTCATGGAGAGAAAATGTATGAGACTCTTCTGACCAATGAAGAATGCTCCCATGCCATTGACATGGGAGATTTTTATTGCGTTCCCTGCGACAAACGAGATTTAAATTATGACAAATATTTCAAAGATGGGGATATAGGGCGTAGCTCATTAAAGGAATTCAATTCTAATAATACAGATCTCCTTACTTTGACGCAGGTCAAGGAAAAACTTCTTACATTACAATACATCCGTGAAGAGATTTTAGGTTGGGAAAATAAATAGAAATCTTAGAAGAAAGGAGTGGAGTATGAACATTCTTGTTACTGGAGCTAAAGGATTTATTGGTAAAAACCTGATAGCCACGTTAAATAATATTCGAGATGGCAAGGATAAGTCCTTTAAAATCAATCCTAATTTTAATGTATTTGAATATGATGTGGACACAAATCCTGAATTGTTAGAATTATATTGCAAAGAAGCTAATTTTGTATACCATTTGGCGGGGGTGAACCGACCGGAAAAAACTGAAGATTTTATGCGTGGAAACTTTGGCTTTTCAGAAGACTTGCTGTATCGGTTAGAAAAATATGACAATACCTGTCCCGTTATGCTGTCATCTTCCATACAGGCGGAATTGGATAATCCTTATGGAAAGAGCAAAAGGGCAGGAGAAGATTTGTTTTTTAGGCATGGAATGAAAACCGGAGCGAAGGTTTATGTATACCGTTTCACAAACGTATTTGGCAAATGGTGTCGTCCGAATTACAATAGTGTAATCGCAACGTTCTGTCACAATATTACACATGGACTTCATATTCAGGTAAATGATTCATCTGTAAATCTAAATCTTGTATATATAGATGATGTGATAGAAGAGTTGCTGCGCGCCTTGTCAGGGCATCCATCTTATTCTGACCGGAAATTCTGTTTTGTTCCGGTGACATATAGTGTTAATCTGGGGATGATTGCTGAACTACTCTATTCCTTCCACGACAGTAGGCAGAATAAAAGCATTCCGGATATGACAGAGGAAGGATTTATAAAGAAACTATACAGCACGTATTTGAGCTATCTTCCTGAGAATGAGTTCAGCTATCCTTTGAAAATGAATATAGACGAACGCGGATCGTTTACAGAACTTATCCGGACGCAGGACAGAGGGCAGATTTCAGTCAATATAGTAAAACCGGGAGTCACAAAAGGGAATCACTGGCACCATTCAAAAAATGAGAAATTTGTAGTAGTAAGTGGAAAAGCGCTGATTCAGTTTCGCCGAATCGATTCAGAGCATGTAATTGAATATCATGTTTCCGGTGATAGATTGGAGGTGGTTGATATCCCTGTTGGATACACGCATAATATCATAAATGAAGGTAGCGCAGACCTTGTAACCATTATGTGGTGCAATGAGTGTTTTAATCCGGAAAAACCGGATACATATTACTTGAAGGTAGAGGGGGATGTGCATGGGTAAATTAAGATTAATGACAGTTGTCGGGACAAGACCTGAAATCATACGCTTATCAGCAGTTATAAAAAAATGCGATACATATTTTGAACAGATTCTTGTACATACAGGACAGAATTACGATTATTGTCTAAATCAGATATTTTTCGATGAATTAGGCATTAGGGAGCCGGACTATTATCTGAATGCAGTCGGAAATGATTTGGGTGAAACGATTGGTAATATCATAGCGAAGTCATACAGGATAATGGCAGATATAAAGCCGGATGCACTATTGATACTAGGTGATACAAATAGCTGCTTGTCTGCAATTTCAGCAAAACGTCTTCATATTCCTATCTTCCATATGGAAGCAGGAAACCGTTGTTTCGATGAATGTCTGCCTGAGGAAACCAACCGAAGGATTGTAGACCATATAGCTGATGTGAATATGTGTTACAGTGAACATGCAAGAAGATATCTGAATTATGAGGGCACAGCAAAAGAAAGGACATATGTGACCGGCAGTCCGATGGCTGAAGTACTTCATGATAATCTGGAAAAGATAGAAAAGAGCAATGTAATGGAACGCCTGTCACTTCGAGCGGGTAATTATATGCTTCTTTCTGCGCATAGGGAGGAGAATATTGATAATGAAGAAAATTTTACCAGTCTTTTCTCCGCAGTTAATGCACTGGCAGAAAAGTATGACATGCCAATTTTATATTCCATGCATCCACGGAGTAGGAAGTTTATAGAAGAAAGAGGGTTCGCATTGGATTCAAGGGTTCATACCCATGAACCATTAGGCTTTCATGATTATAACAAACTTCAGATGAATGCATTTGCAGTCATTTCAGATTCAGGAACACTGCCTGAAGAGAGTAGTTTCTTTAGCTCTATAGGAAATGCATTTGCAGCTGTATGTATCCGTACCAGCACCGAAAGACCCGAAGCATTGGACAAAGGTAATTTTATCCTTGCGGGAATCACGACAAATCAAGTGCTGCAGGCAGTAGCGACAGCTGTAGAAATGGTAAAGAACGGAGATAATGGTCTGGTTGTTCCAAACTATATAGATGAAAATGTTAGTACCAAGGTTGTAAAGCTGATTCAAAGTTATACTGGAATAGTTAATAAAGTGGTATGGAGAAAATAACTCCATATATTATTATCTCAAAAATATATATAAATACATACAATGAGGAGAAAAATCATGGCAAAATACTTCGGCACCGACGGCTTCCGCGGCGAAGCCAACAAAACACTAACAGTAGAGAACGCATATAAAATCGGCCGATTTCTCGGCTGGTACTACAGCAGAAATAAAAAAGATGGGAGATGCCGGGTTGTCATTGGAAAAGACACCCGGCGTTCTTCATACATGTTTGAATATTCCTTAGCCGCCGGGCTGACGGCATCCGGCGCTGACGCCTATCTTCTTCATGTGACCACCACCCCAAGCGTTTCCTATGTGGCCCGCACCGAAGGCTTTGACTGCGGCGTCATGATATCAGCCAGCCACAATCCCTACTATGACAATGGCATCAAACTAATCAACGCCCAGGGAGAAAAGATGGACGAGGATACCATCCTGAAGATAGAAGCCTACATCGACGGTATCTCAGGTGAAATCCCGCTTGCAGTCAGGGAGCAGATTGGGCGTACCGTGGACCATGCGGCAGGCAGGAACCGCTATACGGGCTACCTTATTTCCCTGGCAACCCGTTCCTACAAAAACATGAGGGTCGGCCTGGACTGTGCCAATGGAAGCGCCTGGATGATTGCCAAAAGCGTATTTGATGCCCTGGGAGCAACTACTTATGTGATTAACAATGAGCCGGACGGCCTGAATATCAATACAAACTGCGGTTCCACCCACATAGACGGACTCATACGGTTTGTCAAGGAAAAGAAACTGGATGTGGGATTTGCATTTGATGGGGATGCGGACCGGTGTCTGTGTGTGGATGAAAAGGGCAATTTGGTGGACGGGGATATTATTCTCTACATATATGGCCGTTATATGAAGGAGCGGGGGAAACTCCAGGGCAATAAGATTGTCACTACGGTCATGTCCAACTTCGGCCTGTACAAAGCCCTGGATGAGGCCGGTATCGAATATGAGAAAACAGCGGTGGGGGATAAATGTGTACGAGAACATGGCTTCCAACGGCTACCGTATTGGGGGCGAACAATCCGGCCATATCATCTTCCGCAAATATGCAACCACGGGAGACGGAATCCTCACAGCCATTAAAATGATGGAGGTTATCATGGAGAAAAGACAGCCCCTTAGCAAGCTGGCAGAACCAGTGCATATCTATCCGCAGGTTCTGGAAAATATCCGGGTAAAAGATAAAAGAACCGTAAGGGAGGATGCGGATGTGCAGATAGCTATTCGTCAGGTGGAAAAAGAACTAGGAAAAGAGGGACGCATTCTTGTAAGGGAAAGCGGAACCGAGCCGGTGATGAGAGTCATGGTGGAAGCAGCAGAGCCACGCCGGTGCAGGGAATATGTTAACCAGATTATTCAGACAATAATAGCAAAAGGCCATCAGGAGGAACTATAGTATGTGCGGGATTGTAGGGTATTCAGGGGAATGTCAGGCAGCCCCTATCCTGTTGGATGGATTGGCAAGGCTTGAATACAGAGGGTACGATTCTGCCGGAATTGCAGTCGCTGGAAAAACGAAAGAAGGAACAGAGTGTCTTGAAGTGGTTAAGGCAAAAGGCCGCCTTAAAGTTTTATGTGAAATGACTAATAATGGAGAAGCAGTAACTGGTTTCTGTGGAATCGGACATACCAGATGGGCTACTCATGGAGTACCTTCTGTAATAAATTCTCATCCTCAATGTTCAGAGGATAAGAGGGTAGCGGTGGTGCATAATGGTATAATAGAGAATTTTCAGGAAATAAAAGATAAGCTTCAAAGAGAGGGAATTGAATTCTTCTCTCAGACTGATACAGAAGTACTGGCCCATCTTTTAGACAAATATTACAAGGGAAATCCGATTGATGCTATAGCTAATATGATGGTGCGAGTCCGTGGTTCTTATGCTCTGGGAATTATGTTTAAAGATAGACCAGGGGAAATTTACGCGGTCCGAAAAGACAGTCCTTTGATTGCAGGATGTTCAGAACAGGGGAATTTTATTGCGTCTGATGTACCAGCCATCTTGAAGTACACACGTAATATTTGTTTTATTAAGAATATGGAGATTCTTTGTATCACTAAAACTGATATTCGTTTGTACAATATTGACCAGGACCAGTTACAGCCGGAATTTTCTCTTATAGACTGGAATGCAGAAGCTGCGGAGAAGAGCGGATTTGAACATTTCATGTTGAAGGAAATTTATGAACAGCCTAAGGCAGTTAGGGATACTCTCAGCCCAAGGATTAAAAACGGCGAAATCGTACTGGAAGAACTGAATATGACAAAAGAGGTTATATGTGGGGTGAAAAGAATACAGATGGTTGCATGTGGTTCCGCCTATCATGTGTGTATGAGTGCAAAATATATTTTTGAACAATTGTCACGTATTCCCGCTGATGTGGATCTGGCTAGTGAACTACGTTACCGGAATCCGGTATTTGAAGAGCAGACTCTTGCAATCGTAGTGAGTCAGTCTGGTGAGACTGCGGATACTCTTGCGGCGTTAAGGGAAGCAAAAAGCCAGGGGCTTTTAGTCATGGGCATCGTCAATGTGGTGGGAAGTTCCATAGCAAGAGAGGCAGACCATGTATTTTATACTTGGGCAGGTCCTGAAATTGCAGTGGCAACTACCAAGGCATACAGTGCCCAACTGGCAGCTGTATATTTGCTGGCCATATACTTTGGCCGAGTGAGAGGAACCATAGGGGATGAAACATATAAGGACATGATAGATGAGCTGCAGCATCTTCCAGACAAAATCAGCCGTATCCTGGAGGAGAAAGAGAGGATTCAATGGTTAGCCAATAAGTTCTCCCATAACAATGATGTATTCTTTATTGGCAGAGGATTGGATTATGCGGCATCCATGGAAGGTTCCTTAAAACTAAAAGAAATATCCTATATACATTCGGAAGCATATGCGGCAGGGGAATTAAAACATGGAACCATCTCGTTGATTGAGGATGGAATTTGGACAGTAGGGATTGCTACTCAGGGAAGCTTATTTGAAAAACTTCTCAGCAATATGGTAGAGGTTAAGAGTAGGGGAGCTAATATTCTTGGTGTTACCAACTACGGGAATTACATCATAGAGGACATTGCAGATTGTACTATCTATGTACCTAAAACGTTGGAATGCTTTTATCCTAGTCTTGTTGTAATTCCACTTCAGCTTTTGGCATACTATGTTTCCCTTTTCAAAGGACTGGATGTGGATAAGCCCAGGAATCTGGCAAAGTCAGTGACCGTAGAGTAGACAGGAAGATACAATATGATTTTTATTCAGACATTTTGTGGATTTGATGTATTCATTAATAGCCAAATGATATACTTTTCCAGCAAAAAATCAAAAGAGCTTCTAGCTATCCTGGTGGATAGAAGAGGTGGAAGCGTATCCATCTCTCAGCTTGCATGTATGCTGTATGAAAATATTCCGGAGAGAACAGCTAAAAAGAATATACGGGTGCTTGTTCACAGGTTGAGGAAGGTACTAAAAGCATATGATTGTGAGGAACTTTTGATTCATCAACGTGGCGTATATTCAATTAATACCAGATTATTCAAGTGTGATTTGTATGAATTTTTAAATGGAAACAAAGTATATATGACTGCTTATACAGGTAAGTATATGGAGGAATATCCGTGGGCTTCTGAGACAGTCCCATATTTGAATTTGTTATATAACGGATATTATGCAAAGAAGGAACCATGAACTTTCATAAGGAGTATAGTCAATGAAGAATAAAAAACTAATCGGACTCATTACATGTGCGGCGGCTTTCCTTTCTGTTACTGCTATTCCGGCATGGGGAGCAGAAGGATGGCAGCAGGACTCTGCCCAGCAGTGGGTCTATATGGAACATGATAAAAAGTTGGTAAACCAGTGGCTGCCATGGTCAGACGGAACCATGCGGTATGTGGGAGGAAACGGTCAGATTGTAACGGATAATTGGGTAAGTGCGGGGGATGACCGATACCGTGTCAAGTCAGATGGTTCCAGATATGAAAATGAATGGTTCAGTTTGGTATCTCAACCCTCACTGCCGTCCGCCGACTCTGTCACCAGTTGGTATTATGCAGGAGAAGATGGAATTATACTGAAAAATGGCTGGTATGAGTTGGATGGAAAATCTTACTTTTTCTATCCAGGTGGAAATTCTCCGAGGAAATCCTTTTTCAACTTGGAAGATAAGCGATATTACGTAGATGAGGAAGGTGCCAGGAAGGCTCCTGGCTGGTTTTCCATTGATAGCGTGAATAATAAAGGTGTATCTTATACTAACTGGTATTATGTTACGGAGGATGGTTCCCTTTTGCGTGACGGATGGCATGAATTGGAAGGTATAACATGCTATTTTGATTCTAACGGCAATGCCTACCGCAGCAGATGGTTCAACCTGGGGGATGACCGGTATTATGTGGATGAAAATGGAGCGAGACAAAGCGGCTGGTTCTCTATTACAGGTACCAGCAGCAATGGACAGGAATACATCAACTGGTACCGTGCGGATTCAAACGGTGTACTATGGCGTAATGGTTGGAGAGAAGAGGATGGGAAATGGTACTTTTTTGATGCCAATGGCTTGAATTATAGGAGACGATGGTATATTGACGGAAATGGAGATAGATATTACCTAGATAAAGATGGAATCCTTCAGAATAATGGCTGGTTTAAGATTGAAAATACCAATAGTATCGGTGTTGTGTCTGAAAGCTGGTACTATGCATCTGAATCCGGGGCAGTACTCAAGGAAGGTTTTAAAGAACTTAAAGGTAGAAAATACTATTTTGATGTAAATGGCCTTAATTACCGAAAACGGTGGTTGACAAAGGAAAACGGTAAAAAGCGATACATTGGAGAAGAGGGTTATTTATATCAGAATCAGTGGTTTGTCATTAGAGGCATAGATTCCAGAAATTCAGATTACAATTACTGGTATTATGCAGGAAATGATGGATACGTGCGGATGGATGGCTGGTATAAAATCGATGGGCAATATTATTGCTTTAATACTTCTGGTGTAATGCTCACTGGTTGGCTGACTGAAACAGCGGAAGATGATGAAGATGAAGATTCCTATTATTACTGTGGGAAAGACGGAGCTAGAGTAACAGGATGGCAGTGGCTGGAAATACCGCAAAGTTGGATGGATAATTCGGATGTGGCGGATTATGTTCAGGAACATGGACAATATGCATATTTTTATTTCAACAAATCCACTGGAAGTAAAAAACGTTCCTCAGGAGGTAAAAAAGAAGTCAAGGTGGATGGGGTAACCTATTGTTTTGATGGAAACGGAATTATGTATCCAGGTTGGGTAAAACTCAGCAGTACAACACCGGAGATAAAAGGTTATCGCTATTTTTACCAGCCGGAATCAAAACAGGATAAAGCATTCATTGAGGGGGAACGCGTAGAAGGGATATGGTTAAAGTTGGATGGCCCGTCAGACATAAATAGTTCAGGACAAAAGGAATGGTATTATTTTGACCGGTCAGGGAAACCGACTTGCGGAGATGAAAACAGCTATACAGTAGAAAAAATTCAGGATGGTTATTATGTCTTTGATATGTATGGGGCAGCGCAGTATGGTCTGATTGAGGTGAAGGGGGAATTCTACTATTGCAAAGGACCGAGGGATGACAGAAAATGCGTTATCGGAAAAACAATGGTGGATGATGGAATAGGCTCAACCCCTGCCCAGTATTTCTTTGACCTTAAAGGAAAAGGAATCACTGGCATAAAAGACGGGTGTTTCTACTATAAAGGCAAGCTTCAGAAGGCAGACTCCGCTGCAAAATATGAGGTGTTTGATATACCAGGGGAAGGAAAAAGACTAATTAATTCAAGTGGTAAAATTATGAAAAATACGAAGGTGACAGACGGTAATGACCAGAAATGGATTCTTGGCTCAGGCGGAAGGATTCTCAACTATGGTTCAGATGAGGTAGCGGAGATATTAGCACCGGAGGCCACAGTTTCTTATTAATATTATGTAAAGAGGTAAGTTTCAGAAGTGCGTTAGAGCTGATGCGAATGATACAATTTATGTTTTCAGGCCATTAGAGAATATAATGTAAGACAAAATTGAAAGATATTAAATGAAATCCCCTGGTTTAGGTATTAGACCAGGGGATTTTTGATTTTTAAAGTGGAAAGAGGTTTTTATCTGGCGGGCCACCACTCAGGGGTATTGGAAGTAAGTAAAGACTGCTGGAATTCTGTTGGAGGAATTCCGGTAGTCTTTTTAAATACCCGGCTGAAATAAAGAGGATCAGAGTAACCTACCATGGGGGCAATGGTGGACAAGTTCATTATATTTGTGGCTATGAGCTCTTTTGCTTTATTAACTCGAAGTCCGGTCAGATAACGCATTGGTGCGACTCCCATACGTTTCTTAAAGATGTGAGAAAAATACCCTGCGCTTAATTTGCAGTATTCAGCCATTAACTGTATATTCCAGTTTTCTTTATACTTTTGATTGAGTTGCATAACGAGACAATCAATAGAAGAGTCATTTTCTAAAGGAGAAAGAATCTGCTGATGAGCTCGGGCTATGATAGCAAGTATTTGAAGAAAATTGCCTAAAGCAACATCTTCCCAAAATGCCTTCTTCAGTTGTAATTCCATGATAGTCTCCTGAAAAAGAGTTTTTAACAGAGGGTGTTCCCCAATATAAAAGTTATGGAGATTATACTTCTTAATGATATTCTTACAGTCATAGCCGGTGAAATGAATCCAGTAAATTTCGGGATGCTCTTTGGCGAAATAGGAATAGGTTTGGGGTTCTTGAGGATGAAAGAGAAGAATATTTCCGGCCTCCAATGTTTTCCATTCCTTATTTAGATAATAGTGCCCAGCCCCCTTATGGATATAGATAAGCTGATAATCTACTCTGCCTGCGGAACGGTTCTGAGAGTAATCTTTTGTTTTGAAAACCTGCATTCCACAACAGTTGATAGACAATGGACTTGAGTAGTCTGCGAAGCCTGTTGTGCGTCTTTCGTTTCTTAAGTGACCTGAAACATTTATCATAATAATTCCTTCTCCTTGATAATAAAACCTTTCTTCTAAAAATATAACAGATAAAAGCATAATTGTCCATGTAAAACATATGATTAGATATGGGAATGCAGAACTGTATGTTCTATACTGGTGTCGTTAAATAAGCAGAATCATTCATGATTACAACACAGTTGAATGTAGAAAAAGCCATTGAAAAACTAAGAGTACAGTGTATAATTGGCATAAAGGAAGAATGAAAGCGAGAATGGTCTATGAATACTATTTTAAATATCAGAAATTTGTTGCATGGAGGAGATTATAATCCCGAACAATGGCTGTCGAGTCCGGAAATATTAGAACAGGATATTACGTATTTTGAGAAGGCACATATCAATGAAGTAAGCGTAGGTATATTTTCCTGGTCAATGCTGGAACCAGAGGAAGGGATATTTCAGTTTGGATGGTTAGAGAATATTATTGAAAAGTTTTATCAGCATGGAATCTCCGTGATTTTGGCTACACCCTCCGGGGCAAAACCTAAATGGATGGCAGACAAATACCCAGAAGTGTTAAGAGTTGATGAGAGCAGACATAGAAATTTGTATGGCATGAGACATAATCATTGCTACACCTCTCCTGTTTATAGAGAAAAGACACGAAAGATTAATATGGAACTGGCTAAACGATTTGGAAACCATCCGGGAGTGATTGCCTGGCATATATCCAACGAATATGGAGGAGAGTGCCACTGTGAGCTTTGTCAGCAGGAGTTTCGCCGTTGGGTAAAACAGAAATACAAAACCATTGATGCATTAAATCAGGCATGGGCCACTACTTTCTGGAGCCATACATACAATGATTTTTCACAGATAGAGAGCCCTTCCTGGCGCGGAGAGCCATTCCTGCATGGTTTGAATTTGGACTGGAAACGATTTGTGACAGACCGAACGGTTGATTTTGCAAAACATGAGATTAAGGCAATACGGGATGGAGGTTCGGACAAGCCAACAACCATAAATATGATGTACGATTTTAAAGGACTGAACTATCACAAATTTGCAGATATCATAGATATTGTGTCATGGGACAGTTATCCTCTATGGCATAAAAAAGAGGAATTTCTAACAGCCATGGATAATGGAATGCAGCATGATATTATGAGAAGTATCCAAAAAAGGCCTTTTTTATTAATGGAGAGCTGCCCTTCGGCGACAAACTGGCAGCCAATAAGTAAATTAAAAAAGCCTGGTATACTGCAAGCATCTTCCATGCAGGCAATTGCGCATGGTTCTGACAGTGTCTTATATTTTCAGCTCCGCCAGAGCCGAGGGTCATCGGAAAAGTTTCATGGTGCAGTTATCGACCACTATGGCAAAGATGATACAAGAGTGTACCGCGAAGTGACAGCGGTGGGAAGTAGTTTGGAACAACTGTCAGAAATTACCGGGTCTGTAACAAAGGCAAAAGTAGCTGTTATATTCGACTGGGAGAACCGATGGGCGCTGGAAGATGCACAGGGACCGAGAAATTCCGGATTATACTACAAAGAGACTGTAGAAAAGTCATATTATGCATTTAGAAAGTTAGGATTCGATGTGGATGTGATAGATATGGAGCAGGAATTGGAACCATATGCTGTTGTAGCGGCTCCTATGTTGTATATGTTTCGGAATGAATATGCGGAAAAGATTCGAAACTTCGTGGCTTTGGGAGGGCATTTGATTCTTACATACTGGTCAGGAATTGTAGACGAAAATGATTTGTGTTTTCTTGGGGGAACACCGCATGCTCTGATGGATGTGATGGGGCTCAGGAGTACTGAAATTGACGCATTATATGATGGAGAACAGAATGTGGGGATACCGGTTTCCGGTAATAAACTGCAGATGGAGAAGGCCTGGTGCTGCGATAAATTATGTGATTTGGTACAAGTGTCCACAGCAGAAGTATTAATGACCTATGGGCAGGATTTCTATGAGAATTGGCCGGCATTTACGAGGAATATCTATGGAAAAGGGACAGCTTATTATATCTGCGCAGATTTTGAACAGGGCTTTTACGATGAAGTATATAGTAAAATCACTCAAAACGCTGGATTGAAACGTGTTCTTCCCAGTATTCCCAATGGAGTGGAGGTAACATCTAGATATGGAGAAGGATGCAGGTACATCTTTATTCAAAATTTTAATCAGTTTTCTGTTGAGATTGAGCTGCCCATCGAAAGAATGAAACTTCTGGCGGGTAGTTACGATGGAACAATTAGTAGTTTCGAAACGATTGTTTTAAAAGAATATTTAACAGAGAGCACCTAGCCTTGAAAAAGCTGCATTACGCATTGTAAGCAGACCGATAAGGGGAATTGCGGACAACTCCCTACGGGCCGGATGTCGATAAGAATGCATTAGGAGCCATTTTCTTTATCCTGCAGCTTTAATAGCTGGTCCATCTGGTTCAGGACATATTCTTGGTACTCTGGTTTCAGCTCTTTGAATGTGTTTAAGGCTATTTCAGCCAACCGATTAGACGATTGCTCAAACATATCGCCTTCGCCATTTTTTAACCAGTTTTCGCTTACATTGAAAGTGGCACATATCAATTTAATGATACGGTCATTAACCTTGCGGTTTTCCAGCTCAATACCGGCTATGTATCCATTAGAAATGGAGATAGCCTTCGCAAATTTGGCTTGCGATAGATTTAAAGCTTGACGCACCTGTTTTATGCGTTGATTAGTGGACATCTATTCACCTCCCTCATTCGTATCTATTACATACAATAGCATAATCTTACTCACAATGCAAGCGAAGAATACGAAATATAACATTGACTCGCTCACATAGCTATGATATAATGCTTACATAGAAAGCGAAAGGAGGGATAAATATGAGTGGGGATGAAGCAGTAGATGACTTCATTCTTAAATTCAATCAGTTGAACGACAGCAACCAGAAGTACATAATGGCTGTGCAACAAGCATTGATATTTGCTCAATCACAGCCCAATTCCTCTCCTTCTGTAAAAGAAAGAACGTTACATGAAGAGACTACATAATTAGTTAATTGATGGAAAGGTTTATGAATATCATAGCCCTCCGATATAAGTTAAAGTATGAATAAAAATAGCCTCGATTAACATGAGGTTAGGAAAAGGAGAAGTGATAAAACGTGGCATTTTCATTTGAAAAATTGAAATCTCCGTCATATTTTGCCGAGAACCGCTGCAGCGCACATTCAGATCACAGATGGTTTCCATCAGAGCAGGATAAAGCCTTGGGAACTAATTCACTTAAGCTGTCACTGAATGGAATCTGGAAATTTGCTTATGCGGAAAATAACAGTATGGTACCGGTGGGATTTGAAGCGGAAGACTATGACTGCCATTGCTGGGGGGAAATCACTGTACCGGCTCATATTCAAATGGAAGGCTATGGGGTTCCGCAATATGCGAATGTCCAGTATCCATGGGATGGCATGGAGGAAGTTGCTATCGGGGAAATTCCGGAGAAGATTAACCCGGTAGCATGCTATACTAAGTATTTCTCGCTGCCGGCTGAGATGCAGGGGAGGAAAACAATACTCTCCTTCCAGGGAGTGGAAAGCTGCGTTGCAGTGTGGCTGAATGGAGTTTATATTGGTTTCTCTTCTAATTCCTTTTCGCCATGCGAATTTGATTTGACCGCAGCTTTGAAACCAGGGGAGAACAAACTGGCCTGCCGTGTATACAAATGGTGCTCCGGCAGCTGGATGGAAGACCAGGATTTTTATCGTTTTTCCGGAATTTACCGGGACGTGTTCATTTATGCGCTTCCGGAAGTGCATGTCCGGGATTTGAAGGTGGAATCGGAACTCTCAGATGATTACAGAATTGCAAAAATACATATTCAAGGAAGTATGGTGAAGACTGACGAGACTGCGGGCTGGAAGGCAGAAGTTATGCTGGATGGTTCGACTGCCCGGATTATAATGGGTACTGGAGAACTGCTGGAAACGGAGATTGAAATTGAAAACCCAAAGCTCTGGAGCGCGGAGAATCCCTGTCTTTATACACTAATGATAAAGCTGTATGATATGGAAGACAGAAAGCTGGAAATTATCGACCAGAAGCTTGGCATTAGGCGCTTTGAATTAATTAACGGTATTATGTGTATTAACGGCAGCCGGATTGTGTTTAATGGCGTAAACCGCCATGATTTCTCGGCAGACACAGGACGTGCCGTGACAACGGAAATGATACGACGGGATTTGGTTACCATGAAGCGCAACAATATTAATGCACTACGTACCAGCCATTATCCAAATCATGGACTTCTTTATGAACTGTGTGATGAATTGGGAATCTATATGATTGCCGAGAACAATATGGAGACCCACGGAACGTGGATGGTGGTTGAATCTGGTGATAAACCGGCTGAAAATGTGCTTCCTGGAGACTGTATGGAATGGGAGCCGATGATGATTGACCGTGTTGATACACTCTATCATACCTGTAAGAATCATCCGTCAATCCTAATCTGGTCTTTGGGCAATGAGAGTTATGGCGGCAGCGTAATCGCACATATGGCTGACGAGTTCCGGAAACTTGATTCTTCCCGTTTGATTCATTATGAGGGGGTTTTTCACGATAGGCGCTATAGTAACACAACATCAGATATGGAAAGCCAGATGTATACTACAGTAGCGGATATTAAGAAATTTTTGTCTGAACATAGAGAAAAACCGTTTATCTGTTGCGAATATGCTCATGCGATGGGCAATTCCTGCGGGGGCATGCAGCTTTATACTGAATTGGCGGAGGCAGAGCCTTTATATCAGGGTGGATTTATCTGGGACTTTATCGACCAAGCAATCAGGGGAAAAGACCGTTATGGTAATACCTGCTATTATTATGGAGGCGATTTGGGCGACCGGCCGACAGATTACGCTTTTTCCGGCAATGGAATCTGTACCTCTGATGGAAAAGAGAGCATTAAGATGCCGGCTGTGAAATACAATTACCAGCCGGTTGGGATTTTCGTCAGCAAGAACCAGGTCACCCTGCGCAACCGTCACTTGTTTACGAATACGCAGGTATATGATGCGGTTGTAACTGTTGAAAGAAACGGACATGCAATACACAAAACAGTTCTATCTTTGGCTGTAGAACCTCTAACGGAGAAAAGCTTTGACCTTCCAATTCCAGAGGAGACGATTGCAGGTGAGTATGCAGTTACAGTATCCTTGGTTCTGAAAACGGATACGGAATGGGCGCGGGCAGGTTACGAGGTTGCATTTGGCCAGTATGTTTACCGTAAGGAAGGTAGAAAGAAAGCCGTTGCCGGGTGTAAGCCGCATGTAGTGCATGGATGGTACAATACTGGTGTGACAGGTGATGGTTTTAGCGTCTTGTTTTCTAATCTTGACGGAGGTCTTACATCCTATCGGTACGGCGGCAGAGAGATGATTAAGACGATACCTATGCCTAATTTCTGGCGTCCTATGGTAGAAAATGATTTCGGGGGCTTGATTCAGCTTCGCTGTGCGCAGTGGAAAGTTGGCTCACAGTTTGTATCCCCGCGTCAGGCTGGAGATAACTACAATACGAAGGGCTGCATTCCAACGGTTGAGGAAAAGGATGATACGGTCAAGGTTGCTTATACCTACCACATGCCGACAGTGCCGGTATCTTCCTGCAAGGTTGTATATACTGTCCATGGGGATGGAACAGTTGACTGCCGGATGGACTATAATCCGGTAAAGGGGCTTGCACCTATGCCCGAGTTTGGTATGATTTTCAAAATTGATGCAGATTATGACCGGCTTGAGTGGTATGGCATGGGACCCGGCGAGTCCTATGCTGACCGTACGCAGGGAACACGGCTGGGCATTTGGAAGGATGAGGTGAAAAACCGCATGGCAAATCATCTTCGTCCGCAAGAATCTGGCGAGATGATGGGAGTGCGTTGGGTAAAGGTCACGGATTATCTGGGTCGTGGTTTGATGTTCACCGGCGACGGCATGAATTTCTCGGCGCTGCCGTGGACACCGCATGAGATTGATTGTGCACAGCATCCGTATGAATTGCCGCCGATACATTACACTGTTCTGCGTCCGGCCCTGGCACAGATGGGGATAGGAGGAGACGACACATGGGGAAGCGTTCCTCATCCGGAATATTGGCTGGATGAAACAAAAGAACGTTCCTTTACATTTTCTTTTAAAGGTTGTACGAGAGCGTGATAGGGGAAAGGAGATTATCATGAAAGTTAATAAAGTTTTAGCCGTGGTTCTTTCGGCTGCCGTAGTTGCGATGACAGCATGTGGAGGCAACAGTTCTACTTCTGGGACATCCGGAACATCATCCGAGGACGATTCCAATAAGCTGACTGTGTGGGCGTGGGACCAGAGTTTTAATATATATGCGATGAAAGAGGCTGAAAAAATTTACCAAAAGGAACATCCGGACTTCAGCATCGATATTTCGGAGGTTGGATGGGATGATATGCAGACTAAGCTGGCAACCATAGTAGGCTCTGGTGATTATAGTTCTCTTCCGGATATCTTGTTGATGCAGGACTTTGCATATCAAAAGTATGTTACCACTTATCCTGATTTGTTTCAGGATTTGACAGATAGTGGTATTGATTTCTCACAGTTCGCATCAGCAAAGTTGGAAAACTCTGTTGTTGATGAAAGAAATTATGGTGTCCCGTTTGATAATGGCACAGAGATTGCAGCATATAGAACGGATATACTTGAGAAAGCCGGATACACATTGGAAGATTTGACTGATATTGATTGGAATCGTTTTATTGAGATTGGTAAGGATGTTTTGGCAAAGACCGGCTATTCACTGGTGTCCCTTCAGGCCAACGCCTCCGACTTGATTTACCAGATGATGCAGTCCGCAGGCCTTGAGACCTGGAACGATGATGGCTCTCCTTATCTCGCCGGTAATGAAGGGCTGAAGAAATGTATCGAAATTTATAAAGAAGGTGTTGACGCGGGTGTTATTCGGGTTGTAAACAGCTGGGATGAATATATCGCCACATTTACCAGTGGGACTACCTGTGGTGTGATTAATGGATGTTGGATTATGGCTTCCATTCAGTCGTCAGATTCCCAGTCCGGATTATGGGGGATTACCAATATGCCTTCAATTCCTGGAATTTCTACAGCAACCAACTACTCCAACCAGGGAGGTTCGACATGGGCAATCACAAAGAACTGTAAAAAGACTGCTCTTGCTACAGACTTCCTTGCCTCTACATTTGCTGGCAGCATAGAGCTATATGAGACGATTCTTCCAAACAGCGGAGCCTTGACGACCTATATCCCCGCAGGCGAGAGCAACGTCTATTCAGAGCCTCAGGAGTTTTATGGAGGACAGCCAGTATTTAGCCTTATTACGGATTTTGCGTCAAAAACACCTTCTGTAAAACTGGGCGTTTATTATACGGAAGAAAACAGAGCATTGGCAACTGTCCTGTCTAATGTGGTAGCGGGTGCAGATATTGACTCTGAGTTGGCAAACGCTGAGAATACAGTGATTTTTGATATGGGACAGTAATTCTCCAAGTAGAAGGTGAATAGTATGACAAATAAAAAGAAAATGTCTATGGAGCAGAGACGGAGACTGGTTGGATGGGGATTTCTTACACCTGCATTGCTCTTAATTTGCGGATTAAGCATATTTCCAACGTTTAAAGCATTCATTACATCTTTTAAGACAGGTTCCGGCATAAACTTGACTTGGACTGGCTTGTCAAACTACATACGAATATTTCAGGATACCGTTTTTATACAGTCCATGAAAAACTGCATCATCTATTTGATTGTTCAGGTGCCCATCATGTTAGTGCTTGCACTCATTCTGGCATCCATATTGAATGACAGGAAGATTAAGGCACGCGGACTGTTCAGAACGGCAATCTTCCTGCCATGTGCAACGTCTCTGGTGGCCTATGCAATTATTTTCCGTTCCTTATTTGCAACAGATGGCTTCATTAACCTTGTTCTTATTAAACTTGGTATCATCGATACTGCATATAATTTCCTTTCGAATGCCACTGCTGCAAAAGTTATTATCATTATTGCATTAATCTGGCGTTGGACTGGATACAATATGGTATTCTATCTGGCAGGCCTGCAGAATATCGAATATTCCGTATATGAAGCAGCCAAAATTGACGGGGCCAATGCGTTTCAGACCTTCAAGAGTATTACGGTGCCGCTTTTGAAGCCAACCATCTTGATGACAGCAATTATGTCTATTAATGGTACGCTGCAGTTGTTTGATGAGTCCATGAATCTGACGAAAGGCGGACCTGGCAACGCAACCATTACGATGTCGCATTATATTTACAATAAGGCATTCCTTGGCGTTCCAAACTTTGGCTATACATCAGCCATGGCATTTATTATCCTTGTTCTCGTTGCAGCGCTGTCTCTTATTCAGATGAAAGTAGGTGGAGATTCTGACTAGTAAATTTAAATATGGATTAATATACATTTTTTTGATTGTTTGTAGTATCGTTTCCGTATTCCCTCTTGTATGGATGCTTTTGGCTGCAACGAACAAGAGCGTTGACGTTCTCGCCGGGAAACTGACTCCAGGTACTTTTTTGATTGAAAATTACAAGAATTTGATCGCTGCACAGCCGTTGTGGCGTAATTTTTGGAATTCCTGTAAGTACACGGTCTTAATTACGGTTGCGGCACTAATTATCAGCTCGCTTGCCGGATATGCTTTTGTTATTTACAAGGATAAGATGAAGACGATTGTGTATAAAGTGATTATCTGCACAATGATGATTCCCTTCGTAGCTCTGATGGTACCGCTGTTTCAGATATATTCAAAGGTGGGGTTGTTAAATTCCACGATTGGATTCATGCTTCCGTCACTGGCAACACCGTTACTAATCATGATGTTCAGAACCGGTGCAATGGCATTTCCGGATGAGATTGTAAAGGCGGCCCGCATCGATGGCTTGAGTGAGTTCCAGATTTTCTACCGGATGTTCATGCCGACAATGAAATCTACTTATGCTGCAACGGCTGTTGTTACCTTTATGAATGCTTGGAACAACTACTTATGGGCAAAGGTTATTATGTCTGACGGTGCCACACAGACCATGCCTATGCTGATTTCAAATCTGATTGCCGGCTATGTAACGGATTATGGTATGCTGATGCTTGCGGTATTGATTACAACAATCCCTACCGCTATCGTATTCTTTGCCTTGCAGAAGAACTTTGTTGAAGGAATTACTGGGGCAGTTAAATAAAGAACATTTTTAAAAAGAGACATCAAAATGAATCATTTTGGTGTCTCTTTTTAATTCTGAACAGATTTGTAAGCGGCACTGATAGCGTCATTCTTTTCCGGAACGATTCTGTATATCAGAATACAGCTGCATCATTTGTTCTGACAGCTTTTTTACCTCTGGAGCAGAGGAACGATATAAACGTAAATGTGCCAGTTCATCTTCATTTAGCTCTGTTTCAGACAGGGTTTCATACTTTCTTGGATTATTCGTATTTCCCACAAGATAATCAATAGATGTATTGAAAAAGTTAGCAAATGCAATGATTAGTTCCAGATCAGGCTGTGCCAGGTCATTTTCATATTTCCAAACAGACTGTTGGCTGATATGGAAAAGTTCTGCAAGCTTCAGCTGGCTTAGATGCCTGCCAGTTCGTAGTTTTTTTAGATTCTTCATAATTGTTTACCACCTTCTGGGATTAATATTAGCAATTTAAGAAAAATTATAAAAAACTTAATAGTAGTTATAGACAACAACTGAAAAGTGTTATATAATGACCAATGTAATTATGTACTTTCGGTAGTCATGTCACAGAATAAAAGAAGCCTTGTATGAGAGATTCTGTGTGACTATAGAAAAAGAGCAGGAGGAAAAGGAATGAGAAAAAAGCTTTTGCTAAAAAAGGCGATGACGTTTTCTTTAATGGGTGTTCTGGCTGTGTCACCAGTTTTGGTAGCTCACGCTAATCCCGGAGCTATATTCAGTTCCAAAATCAGTGGTGGGACAAAGGATACGCCGGATACGCCAGATAAGCCCGATGTGCCGGATACACCGGACGTTCCTGATGTACCAAGCGGTTCAGGCTCATCGTCAGGCGGAGGTTCCGGTTCAGGAAGCGCTGTAACAACCAATAGTAGTAGTACATCATCAGCTTTGGACAGTGTTATGGTGAGTGGAGTAAAGGTGTTTACAACGGTTGCCGGACGTTATTCAGCAAATTCAGTTGCCGGGGTTATAGTGACGACACCTTACTCGGATGTAGCCGCAGCTGTTGGCGCGGGGGCGAATCAGAAACCATTCGCTGTTATTGAAAACAGTGTGTGCGGTGAGGATTCCAAGGCATGTATGATGAAAAAGCTGGAAGAGATGAAGGCAATTTCACCGGAGGTTGTTTCGGGACCGGCACTGGATATATGGATTGGAACTTCTGATGCTAATAATAATTTTACCAAAGTAGTGAAGGCTGCCAGACCCATTGAATTTAAAATTGGTATTCCAGCTAATTTTAAAACAGATGGTTATGAATATGCATTAATCTTTGTCCAGTCAGATGGCACCACTTCAGTGATTGTTGATACGGATGATGATAGTGATACTATGACATTTTCAACAGATGTTTACGGGACATTTACTCTGGTAAAGGGACCGTCAGGCAGCTTCGCAGCTTACAGATAATAAAAATTCGCATAGGCTTCTGTGGGGAAATAGTTAGTGGGTAACTGCTAGCTATTTCTTTGCAAAAAGCTGGATTAGGATTAAATTATGAAAAAGGGAAAAGCAGAAGCGTGTATGGAATTTTGTTTTTTTCTTATCCTGTTATCCGTTTATATGCATGGAATAGGAAAGCTGTTCGGACCAATCCGTTTTCCAGATGAATTCGGGTATTGGAGTCATGGGGCCAGGCTGCTGGGGTATGACTGGAATGCGGTTTCAGGCATCCATCCATATTATTCTTTTGGATATGGGATGCTTATGGCGCCACTGCTTAAATGGTGTTCCAATCCTGTTGTTTTGTACAGAATAGCTGTAAGTATAAATTTCATACTGATGGTCTGGTGTTATGTGATTCTAAAAAAAATTTTGGGAATCCTGTTTCATGCCCCTGTATGCCCCTTCATGACCTTGTTTTCAGGACTGGCCGTTCTCTACTCGTCTTTTATGGTATATGCGCAGACAACGCTGCCAGAAATCCTTCTTGTATTGCTGTACCTTCTGCTTATTGTCTCAGTCCTGATGTTTTTCCAAAAGCCAAGCGCCTATTACATGGGAGCAATGGCAGCAATATCTGCCGGCCTGTATTTTGTACACATGAGAACTCTTGGAATTGGAATAGCGCTATGGTTGGTATTGGTTTGGGAAGCGATAAGGAATAAAGAAATACGTGCTTATGTACTGACAGGAGCATTGGCCTATGGAATTCTTATTATTGCAGGGGTGGGATATAAGAACAGCTATATGGACGAGATTTATAATGTGTCAGGAGGTTCACTGGCAGCCTTAAATGATTTTAGCGGCCAGATTGAAAAGCTGGGAAAACTGACAACTGTTAAGGGGATGGCTGATTTCATCTGTTCCTTAGGCGGTAAGCTGTTTTATTTGGGAAGTGCTACTGGAGGTTTGTTTTACTGGGGAATAATGTCTGTATATTCCATGACTGCCTGCGGTATAAGGCATAAAATGGCTGCTGCGCGTTTTATTTTGCTGTCAGCATTGTTTACCCTTGGCATAGTGTCTCTGTTCATGATTGATACTCCACGTGCGGATGGTGTCATATACGGGCGTTACAGCGAGATACTTCTTCCAATCCTTATCGGAACAGGACTGACGGCAATGGTTCATAGCCCGGGTCTGTGGAAAGGGAGCTTTGGAATCATATGTTTCCAAAGCGTTATGATGTATCTTGTCAATTGGAAGATCAGTTCATCTGGCGCCTATGGAATTTACAGGCATTCTATTCCGGCTGTGGCGTACGCCCTGGAATTTTCGTCAAACAGAGTGTTTGCCTTTACTAAAAATGTATATCTGGGAGGAGTGTTTTTTGGATTAACCATGGCCGGTGTGCTGTGGATCGTGAGACGCAGAGAACGGTTTCTGTACTTGGCTTTCGTATGGGCTGTGATTCAATGGGGGCTGGGAATGGATGTATGCAGCCGGATGAATTACAAATATAACAGGGATAATTATCAGGACATCATTATTGCAGAGCAAATAAAAGACATGGCTGGAGAATATGAAAGGATTGTTTTTCTATATTCAGATGGTTACGGATATGTGGACCTGCTTCAATTCTGTCTGAAAGAGATACCTGTTCACGTATTAAAGGAACAGTATGGAAGCATAAGGGCTGTGACACAGCAAGATATTGTGGTTACCAGCAGATGGGATATCTTTTCAAAGGAATTAGGTCAGACATATGGGATGAAAAGGGAGTCCGCCCATTTTGAAGTGTATTACATTGAGAAATAAGAAAAATACGATGGGATAAATTTATGAAGCTAATCATTCAGATGCCTTGTTATAACGAGGCGGAAACATTAAACATTGCATTGGACGCATTGCCTGGGAAACTTGAGGGAATAGATTGTATCGAATACCTAATCATAAATGACGGAAGCAGGGATGCTACCCTTCAGGTGGCCAGGCAGTGGGGCGTAAACTATGTTGTGAATTTCAAGCAAAATAAAGGCCTTGCGAAAGGCTTTATGGCTGGGATAGATGGATGTCTCAGCAAAGGGGCAGATATTATCGTGAATACAGATGCTGATAACCAGTATTGCGCAGAGGATATCAGCAAACTGATAGAGCCTATTCTTCGGGGAGAGGCCGATATTGTGGTGGGAGCAAGACCCATTGATAAAACAGAACATTTTTCCCCTGTTAAGAAAAAGCTGCAGCATTTTGGAAGCTGGGTAGTGAGGAAAGCTTCCAATACTCAGATTCCAGATGCCCCCAGTGGATTTCGGGCATACAGCAGGGAAGCGGCCATGAGGATGAATGTAGTTAATGACTATACATATACGTTGGAGACCATTGTACAGGCCGGCAGGGAAAAGATACCGATGACAAGCGTACCTGTAAGGACCAACGGAGAACTGCGTCCCTCCAGGCTGTTTAACAGCATATGGGGGTATGTAAAAAAATCCATGATTACAATCATCAGGGCTTATATGATGTACAAGCCGTTAAAATGTTTTACATTTTTGTGCATTCCCCCCATATTAACCGGTGCAATGATTGGAATCCGTTTTTTGGTTTTCTATTTTCAGGGTGCGGGAACCGGACATGTGCAGTCCCTGATTTTAGCATGTACGTTAATCATAATTGGATTCCTCACACTGATGATGGGACTTTTAGGAGATGTACTTGCATCCAACAAGAAGTTGTTGGAGGACACCCAATATCATGTCAGGCGGATTGAATATGATATCTTAAGAAGCAAAAGAGAAATAAAGGAACACAGTGAAGGAACAGGAGAAGCAGAGGGGGATGCCCATGAATGATGATAGGAAACGAGTTGTTCTCATTGGCCCTGTTTATCCGTATAAAGGCGGAATTTCACATTACACCAGTCTTATGTGCCGTGCCCTTTCTGGAAATTACCAGGTTGAAATGGTGTCCTACCGGCTGCAGTATCCCCGATTCCTTTTTCGGAAGGAACAGAAGGATTACAGCAATGACAGTTTCAAAATAAAAGGGACCAAATACTGGATTCACACGGCTGCTCCCTGGAATTGGATTGAGTGCAGCAAAAAAATCAAACAGCTAAAGCCGGATCTGATTATCATTCAATGGTGGCATCCATATTTTACCCCCTGTTATTTGGCGTTGGCCTGGCTGTTAAAAAGGTGCAGAATACTGTTTGTGTGTCATAATGTATTACCCCATGAACATTTCCCGGGAGACAGATTCTTAACCCAAATAGTACTGTCCAGAGGAAACGGATTCATCGTCCAATCAAAAAAGGATGCAGCGGATTTACTTCAGATGATTCCGGATGCCCTGTATAAGCAGACAGTCCATCCCACTTATAATGCGTTCAAATTCAGTAATCTTACCAGGGAAGAAAGCAGAAAACGGCTGGGTATTGATAACAGGGATAAAGTGCTGCTGTTCTTTGGTTTCATAAGGGAATATAAAGGTCTGAAGCATCTTATAAGAGCGTTGCCCGCCGTGGTTGAATCGTGTGAACGGGTAAAGCTGTTGATTGTGGGGGATTTTGGCAGTGACAGGGAAAGCTATTTGGAGTTGATTGATGAAAACTCCATGGCAGACTATATAAGAATATGTGATGGTTACATACCTGACCAGGAGGTTGAACCATACTTTTCAGCCTGTGATTTAGTTATCCTGCCTTATGAAAGCGCCACACAGAGCGGAATCGTGCAGATTGCCTTCGGATTTGAAAAACCAGTGGTGGTTACCAATGTGGGCGGGCTGCCTGACGTGGTCCAGGATGGAAAAACCGGATACGTGGTGGAAGCTGGGAACCATGCAGAATTGGCAGAGGCGGTAATCCGCTATTTTAAAGAAGGAAGAGCGGAAGAATTCACGGAAAATGTACGAAAAGACGCGTACCGGTTTTCCTGGGACAGAATGGTTGAGACGGTGGACAAGCTGGACAAAATGATAGATGGAGGTACGCCAGGATGCGTTTACTAGTTACAGGGGCAACTGGATTCATAGGGAAACATCTCACAGAAGCGCTGCTGATAAATGGGAATGAAGTGGTATGTGTAACCAGAAAGAAAATTTCCGATGAAGAGTTTTCAAAACCAGTGGAGAATATCATCTGTGACTTGCAGGAGATTGAAACTATAGATGACCAGATGCAGGGAATAGATGTGGTAATACATGTGGCGGCTCAATTAGGGCATTATGGGATACCTTATGAATACTACTACAAGGTAAATTGTCTTGCCACAATAAAATTAGCTGAACTGGCCATTAAGCATAAAGTTAAACAGTTCATTTTCTGCAGCACGCCATTTGTCACCGGTTTGGAAGGACGGAATGTAGCGGAAGACGCCCCCTATCATCCCACTAACCCCTACAGTGAAACGAAAATGCTTGCGGAACAGGAGATTATACAAAGATGCAGGAATAAGATACCATATACAATTTTGAGGCCTTGCTTTGTTTATGGAGCAGGTGACGTGAGAAGAACTGTTCTATACAGAAACATTAAAAAGAAGAGGTTTGTTCTGACTACAAATGGAAAAGCGTACCTTCATCCTACTTATGTGTCTGATATTGTTGATGGGTTCATACTGTCTGTCCTGAATGAAAATGCGTATAATGAAATCTTCAATTTAGGCGCAGAACAAGACTGTACAGCCAGGGAATATCTGGAGTGTATTGCTAAACATACAGGAAGCAGTCTGATCCATATGAATATAGGATATACATTGTCTGTATGTCTGGCAAATGTGATTGATGGAATATCAAAGGTTATGTTTAAAAAAGCTGGTTTTGTTAATAAAGGCAGAATCGACTTTCTGGCAAAGGACCATTCCTGTGATATCGGCAAGGCATGCAGGGTATTGGGATACGCACCTCAAATTAATCTGGATACCGGAATCAGGCTGTCAGTTGAATGGGCAAAGGATAAGGGATATTTATAACAGGAGGCGGACATGGAAAAAGAGGTGTTTGGCGTAATATATGAACGGTTTTCCGTGGGACGGAAACTCTCTTCATTTGGAGAGAGGCATGATATAAAGACAGTGCTGGAAATGCCGGCTCACGGAGCTAAGGCAATGCCATCTGTATATTCATTGGGATTTGGAACGTGTGCACAAAAGATTACACTGGTTAACGGCAATCCAAAGTATATATCTGAGTGGAAAAAGATTGGCGCGGCTCACAAAATAGAATGGGTTCATGAAGAGGATATTCTGCAAAGCTCCTTTCAGGACAAATCCTATGATTTTGTATGGAATTTCGCATACCTTCCTGCCTGTCCTGACCCGGATAAGCTGATTGAGGAAATGAAACGCATCAGTAAAAAATATGTGGCTGTGTTTTCGGTTAATGCGGGAAATGTTGGTTTCCCAATCCACAGGCTTGTACATAAGAAAACAGGGATTCCATGGACACATGGGGATATTAGGTACAATAAGCGCAGATTTATAAGAAAAAGGTTAGAGGAACATGGACTGACAATCGTGGAAACCGGTTTTGTGGACTGCCCGGTGTGGCCGGATTCTCTGGGATTTCGGGATGTGAGACTGCACAGGATGAATGTGGATTTTAATACAATGGATTGGGAATCGCCCTATACCCAGATGCTGGCGCAGGGCAGATTTCCTCTTTGGATAAAACTGGTCTATCTTGCAGAAAAGCTGCCCATGCCAAAGATGATAAAATCAATCCATTCTCATATTAACTATACCATTGCGAAAGTTGAGAAATAAATGAAAAAACAAGACTTATTTTTTATATTAGGGCCTGAATTAATTTCATACAGATTAAACCGTTGGTTTGGCTATAAAGATTTCCAACCCATAACATTGACCTATTCAGTAACAGCAGCATGTCAGTCAAAATGTAAAACATGCCAGATTGGAGCAATGTTCTGTCAGGATCCATCCAGGGCCCAAAAGGATTTGAGACCGGATGAGATTGAAAGGATATTTAAGAATATGAAGCCGGTTTATTTTTTCAATATGAGCGGCGGAGAGCCGTTTCTCAGACCGGATTTGCCGGAAATTGTGGAACTGGCATGTAAATATATAAAGCCAAGGGTAGTACATACTCCTACCAATGGAATTATGACTGAAAGAATCACAGAGCATACGGAAAAAATCATTAAAATTGTCCGGCAGTATGATAAAACCGTGCCCGTGACAGTCAAACCCTCCATTGATGGGGTGGGAAAACTGCACGATGAAATCCGTGGTGTGGAGGGGAATTTTAACCGGCTTTTAAAGACAATTGAATCACTTAAAAGATTAGAAGAGCGCTATGATAATTTTCATTTGGAATTAGGCACCGTTGTATCCAATTTTAATATTGACTATCTGGATGAAATAGAGGATTTTGTCCATGGGCTGGGTGTGGAGAGTTACCGAAATGAAGTGGCGGAATGCCGCACAGAGTTTTTTAACCTGGGAGACAATATAACCCCGCCGGCGGAGGCTTATCAGAAGCTTATTAAGGAGTTTGCAAGAAAGGTAGAAGACAATATTGGGTCAAAGAAGTCATTGGCCAAGACAACGGAAGCCCTGCGTGTGGTTTATTATGAAATTGCAGGAAAGATATTAGAAACAGGAAAACAGGTTATTCCATGTTATGCGGGAGTTTCCAATGTTCATATCAATTATGATGGAGGCGTGTGGCCATGCTGCGTTCTTGGATATGAGCAGGAGATGGGAAATCTGAGGGATTATGGGTATGATTTCCAGAAATTATGGCATTCCCCCAGGGCTGAAGAGGTGAGAGCCTATATAAAATCCGAAAACTGCGCCTGCCCATTAGCCAACCAGGGTTATTCCAATATTCTGATGCATGTACCTTCCCTGGTGAAAGCAGGCAGGAAGATGCTTAAGTTTAGCCGCAAATGAAAGGAGGGAGGAGGAATGAGCAAAAAGGTCATAAAAGCAATGGGAACCGCAGTGACCGTTTTTTCTGTATTCTTCCTTATCAGGAAGCTGTGTTCCTTTAATCTGAAGGCGGAACAGATTCTGGAAACCGTCAGACTGGGGTATCTGATGCTTTTGAGCTTACTGTTTGCGGTACATATGGTAATACTGGGAGTTCCCTGGAAATGCATCACGGAATATGTAACCGGGATTAAGATACCGTATCCCCTGGTAGCATTTGTTATATGTAAGGCAAATCTGTACAAATACCTGCCAGGAAATGTGTTTCAATATGTTGGACGGAATGAAATGGCTGTGAGACAGAATATCAGCCATGGAAAGGTGGCATTGTCAACATTCGGGGATATTCTGATGAATCTGGTATCTGTGGCCCTGCTGTCCATGATGCTTTGCAGAAGCGGGCTCAGGGACATATGGTTATATTATAATCTTGAACAGCACCTTTGGGTACTATGCCTTGGAGGCGGTATCCTAATCCTGCTTGCAGCCGCCGCTGGTATTATTGGTATACGGACTCGCGGGAAGAAAGGATACGGCCGGGAGTTATTGTTCGGAAAGAAAGTGATGAAAGAAATAGTTCCCAGAGGCATGTTCTGTATGGCCTATTATTTTTTCCTGGGTATTTATACAGGTCTTATGTTTTACTTCATTGTAGCTGTAGTATTGGGGGAGAATGTATCAGTATCACAGGTTCCGCTGCTTATGGGAGGATATCTGTTTGGATGGGCTGTGGGGTTTGTGATACCGGGAGCTCCGGGGGGTATAGGTGTAAGGGAAGCTGTCACGGTTGTGATTTTATCAGCCTCGTTTGAACAGAAGATAATACTGGAAGCAATTCTGCTTTATCGGTTTGTGAATGTGTTAGGGGATATAGGAGGGTTTTTGATGGCGGATATCATTTACACATTATCAGCGAAAATACAATAATAAAGGAAGTACCCATGCTTAAGAGAAAAATTAATATAAGAAAATACAGGTATGAGATTTTTTTGTATGCCGCATTTGTTTTAATAAACAGTATTCCATGCTTTTTCCTGACTGTGCCTGTTTTTTGCGATGGACTGAACACAATCGCGGTATCGGCTTATATGAGCGGCTCTGATTGGCACAGATATCTGTATGCAGACGGGTATTATTACAAATATGGTATGACAGTTTTATATCTGCCATTATTTTACCTGTTTTGTTCCCCGGTTGTGCTGTACCGGGCCATGCTGCTGTTGAATGTTTTAGCTGCAGGGGCAGTTCCTGTCATTGCATATAAGATAGCCGTGGATTATCTGAATATACGGAAAAAAGAAAACGCACTTCTTATAGCAGGCGTAACCGCCTTTTTGCCGGCGCTAACACTGAATATAAAATACACATGGGCGGAGACCGTTCTTCTGGTCTCACCTTGGATGATACTCCTTCTTCTGCTGAGAATCCACGAAGACGGGGATGCCGGGAAACAGGTAAGGGACAGCATCTTAATTGCGTGTTCCTCCGTATTTGCGTACATGGCGCATCAAAGAGGCATTGTGGTGGTTCTGGCCACGTTTTTGACAGTTATATATATACGTTTTGTTCGGAAAAAGGCAAATCTGAGAATTGGGTTTTATTTGGTTACAGCTATGGTTTTGCTGATTGCTGACAGGTTCATGGACCGGCTGGTAAAACAGTATGTGTTCAATGCGGATGTGAACACGGCAAACAGTACATTTTCCCTTTGGGATGCTAACATGTGGGACAGGCTGCTGTCCTTTACCGGGCTTCAAACCATAATAAAGATCATATACGGCTGGCTATTTAATGTGTTTACCGGCAGCGGCGGTCTGGTTTGTCTGGGTCTATGTGTCATCTTGGTCTGCTTTTTCAGATACGGGTCCGGTGAAAAGAGATATTACATACATTTAATCAGTGTATTTTCCCTTTTATGCTTTGTTGGTGCATTTGCCTTGGGAGGCATTTTTTTCTTCTCCGATATTTATCTGTATTATACCGGAGAAATGGTTAGAAGATGCGACAAGCTTATTTATGGAAGATATCTGGAGTCCTCCATATTGATACCTGTGTTTATGGGCATGTATTTTTTGCTGGAGAAGGGCTTTCTTTTCATAAAGCGCAGAAGATATATCTTTTTAATCATGGTATCTGTATATTTGTTTTTTCTTGTTAATATTGCTGGCAGGATTAATGGGGTGGTCACATGGCCCCAAAATACAATGACTATCAATATATTCAGTAATCTGGCCCAGTGCAGACATGGGTACAGCGCCATCCGTAACCTGGCGCAGGGCCTGGCTGCCTATGGGGCATTGGCCGTTGTAATTCTTGTGTCAATATTAATATTCCATAAAAAGCAGAGAATGGTTTGTACGGGGGTGATAGCTGTTTTTATTTCAATCTTTGTTTGGAGTTCCTATAACGTGATTTACCGAATGGACAAATATGAGATGGAGAACATGGAAATGACAAGGAACCTGGTAAAAGGTCTTGAACAGCTTCCAGAGGATTACAAAGTAATTTTTCTGGATGATGAGATTACCAGGAGCTCCTATCAGTATATGTTCCGTGATTACTATATTGTGACAGGCAGGGATGATAACCGGACACATATAAAAGATATGATAATAGTTTCACCCAAAGGACTGGTAAATAGGGAGTTGGACCAAGGAGACTATTTTGAATTAGTGGATATGGAAACAGAAAGCCCGGATTACCATTTGTATATAAAGGGGCGCGGCATGAATCAATGGATGAACCAAAATGGAATCCAGACAAAACAGCTGTCCTGTTTTTGGAACAGGCGGCCTGAGGGCGTTTATGGGAGCAGACCATGAAGGATGTACAACTACGTTTACAGAATCCTGAAAGTGCAGCTAAAGAGTTATTAAGGAGAGTATGCTTATGAATATTGCAGTTGCAGGGTTGGGATATGTTGGCCTGGCCAATGCTGTTCTTTTAGCACAACATCATAAGGTCACAGGTGTGGACATCGTGAAGGACAAGGCCGAATTAATAAACAATGGCTGTTCACCGATTGAGGACAGGGAATTGGAGGAATACCTTAAAAAAGGAAATTTGGACCTTAAGGCCACGACAGATGGAGAATCGGCTTATAAAGATGCTGAGTATGTAATTATCAGCACGCCTACCAATTATGATCCGGTAAAAAACTATTTTGATACTTCTACAGTGGAGAGTGCCGTATGCCAGGTCAAGGCTGTAAATCCAAATGCGATGATTGTTATCAAGTCAACGGTTCCTGTGGGTTATACAGAGGAAATTCGTAAAAAGCTGAATTACAGAAATATCATGTTTTCACCCGAGTTTTTAAGAGAAGGAAAAGCCTTATATGACAATTTATACCCTTCCAGAATTATTGTGGGAACAGAGTTAAATGACAGAGTACTGCTGAACAAAGCGCGGCTGTTTGCGAATATGTTGGAAAACGGGGCCCGGAAGAAAGAGATTCCAGTGCTTCTGACCGACAGTACGGAAGCGGAAGCAGTGAAGCTGTTTGCCAATACATATCTGGCTCTGCGGATTTCATTTTTCAATGAACTGGACACCTATGGGGAGGCAAGGAATTTAAATACCAGGCAGATCATTGAAGGTGTATGCCTCGACCCAAGAATAGGGAATCATTATAACAATCCCTCCTTTGGATACGGCGGATATTGTCTGCCCAAGGATACAAAGCAGCTTCTGGCGAATTATAAAGATATTCCGGAACAGTTAATAAGGGCGATTGTGGAATCCAACCGCATACGAAAGGACTTTGTAGCCCAGAGGATAGTGGAAAGGGTGGGGAACAAAGTGCATGAATCAGGGGGGTGCACGGTAGGGATTTTCCGCCTCACCATGAAAGCAGGCTCGGATAACTTCCGTCAATCGTCCATACAAGGTGTCATGCGCCGTCTTAAAGCACATGGGATAAGGATGATTGTGTATGAACCTGCATTAAAAGAGAATCAGTTCTGTGACTGTCCGGTAGAGAAATCATTGGAGGATTTTAAGGAAAAAACCCATATTATCATAGCGAACCGATACAGTGATGAATTGTCTGATGTGATGGGAAAGGTTTATACAAGGGATATTTATTACAGGGATTGAAATTCGGCTATTGTGCTGCGGGAATGAAGAGACGTCAAAATGAATTGTTTTGGTGTCTCTTTTTTGGTTGCAGAAAGGAGAAAGCTGCTAATACATAACCCGTAAAACGGTATCTGATATTATCTTTCTTATTCAACAGCTTTGTACTGTTCCCCTTAAAAAGAATTGCTGATATTGGCTTTTTGCTATATCGCCTTCTTTAAGTCTTCGGCTCTTTGCTACTCTTCCTTTCTCTTAGCTTCCGTGATGTGGAAAAACTCCATCACCGTATCCAACAGGGCATCCAAAATAATCTGCATGGACTGGCTGAATGTTAGTGGTTCCAGCAGAGGACTATTTTTAGAATTGCTGGCAGGCAAAGATTAACTTTAACTTTAATATCAGAATAAAAAAGGCGCAAGAAAAAGAACAAATGTTCACACTTGCGCCTATACTTTTTTCTTCAGCTATGTTATAATTTTGGTGACCTTTGGTATTACTAATTTCACTATAGCTTATATGGTGTTGCGGTGTCAATAAAATAGCATTTTGGTGACCTTCATTCGTAAAATGGCTAAAGTTCGTCTATTAGGCAGAGCAAAGTGGTCTTCCTTTACGAATTTTTGCCTAATAGGCGAACTTTTTAAGTGGTCACCAAGGAAGGAAAAAACGAAAATGGAGTTCAAACTACACTCAGAATACCAGCCGCAGGCGATTGAAGCCCTTGTAAATGGCTTCCAAGAAGGCAACCAATTCCAGACTTTACTAGGGGTTCGGCATCTTGTATCATATGAGGAGAAAGGGGATATATGAATTTTTTTGATATTGCTCATGAAGATTTATTTCGGCCGTTGACAGGAATTAATAAACGCCGCTATATGGACATTTTGAACCTTATATGGGAACGTTGTCGGCGTATGCCCATGTATGAGAAAGCAAATTCAAACAGACATAAAAGAACTGCAGGAAGAAGGCAAACTTGAAAGGAAAGGTTCTAACAGGAAAGGACGCTGGATTATAAAACATGTTGATTAGATAACAGAGGAGTAAATCATGGATCATTTCGAATTAATATCCGAATACGCCCCCACCGGCGACCAGCCTCAGGCCATCGCCGAGCTGGTCAAAGGTTTTCGGGAAGGCAACCAATTTCAGACCTTGCTGGGCGTCACCGGCTCCGGCAAGACCTTCACGATGGCGAATGTCATCCAGGCGTTAAACAAGCCGACGCTGATTATCGCTCATAATAAGACATTGGCGGCGCAGCTTTACAGCGAATTTAAGGAGTTTTTTCCGAATAACGCTGTGGAATATTTTGTATCCTACTACGACTACTACCAACCCGAAGCCTACGTCCCATCCACGGACACCTACATTGAAAAGGATTCTTCTATTAATGATGAGATAGACAAGCTGCGCCATTCCGCCACCGCCGCCCTGTCCGAACGGGAGGATGTGATTATCGTGGCTTCCGTATCCTGTATCTACGGACTGGGCAGCCCTATTGATTATAAGGAGATGGTCATTTCACTGAGACCCGGTATGATTAAGGACAGGGATGAGGTCATTCACAAGCTCATTGACATCCAGTATGACCGGAATGATATGGACTTTAAGCGGGGAACCTTCCGGGTACGGGGGGATGTACTGGATATTTATCCGGCGTACTCCGATGGGGTGGCCTACCGGGTGGAATTCTTTGGGGACGAGGTGGATCGGATATCGGAAATTGATACGCTGACCGATGAAACCAAAGCTCAGCTGGGCCATGTGGCTATTTTCCCGGCATCCCATTATGTGGTGCCAAAGGAAAAGATGATGGAAGCGACAGAGAACATCCTGGCAGAGCTGGAGGAGCGTGTCACATTCTTTAAGAGTGAGGATAAGCTTCTGGAGGCCCAGCGCATATCGGAACGGACTAACTTTGATGTGGAGATGATGCGTGAGACCGGATTTTGTTCGGGCATTGAGAATTATTCCCGGCATCTGACCGGAGGCCTGCCCGGGGAACCTCCCTGTACACTGCTTGACTACTTCCCGGAAGATTTCCTGATTATTGTGGACGAGTCTCACATAACCCTTCCGCAGGTGCGCGGAATGTATGCCGGCGACCGGTCCAGAAAGACCACGCTGGTGGATTTTGGGTTCCGCCTTCCATCTGCCCTGGATAACAGACCTCTGGCGTTTCCTGAGTTTGAGTCTAAAATCAATCAGATGATGTTTGTTTCCGCGACTCCGTCCGTCTATGAGGCAGAGCATGAGCTTATGAGGGTGGAACAAATCATACGTCCCACTGGACTTTTGGATCCGGAGATATCGGTGCGGCCTGTGGAGGGCCAGATTGACGACCTGGTTTCTGAAGTAAACAAGGAAGTGGCGGCCCGTCACAAGGTGCTTATCACCACTCTGACAAAACGGATGGCAGAGGACCTGACCGACTATATGAGAGAGATAGGCATCCGCGTAAAATATCTTCACTCAGATATCGATACACTGGAACGGGCTGAAATCATCCGGGATATGCGTATGGATGTGTTCGATGTCCTGGTGGGCATAAACCTGCTGCGGGAAGGACTGGATATACCGGAAATCACACTGGTGGCTATTCTGGATGCTGATAAGGAGGGTTTCCTGCGTTCGGAGACATCCCTGATCCAGACCATTGGCCGTGCTGCCCGCAACAGCGAAGGCCATGTAATCATGTATGCGGACAAGGTGACAGACTCCATGGCTGTGGCTATCGAGGAGACCAATCGAAGGCGCCGGATACAGCAGAAGTACAACGAGGAACATGGAATCACCCCCACCACCATCAAGAAGGCTGTCAGGGATTTGATTGCCATATCCAAGGCTGTGAATGCAGATGACAAGCACTTTAAGAAGGATCCGGAGTCCATGGACGAGAAGGAATTAAAGAAGCTGTCAAAGGAACTGGAGAAGAAGATGCACCAGGCTGCTGCGGAGCTGAATTTCGAGGAAGCGGCAAGACTGCGTGACAGAATGATAGAAATCAAGAAAATGCTGCAAGATATGTAATTTTCTGTAACTCATGGAACATTATACCTAAAAATGTAATATTCTTTTAAGGATTATTAAATTGTACAATAGATGCCACTACTTTATAATAAAGATAGGCAATAATACAACTGGTTGCAAATATAGACGAGGAGGATAAGTTTTATGAGGAGAAAAAGAGGGCTGTGTCTGCTGCTGGCAGCATCCATGGTATTGGGCAGTAGTTTCATGGCATTGGCAGCAGATAAGAAGATTGACACGGTGAAGCTGACCTTTTCCTATTCAAAGGCGCCTGAAAGCGGAGATGAGATAGGAGACATTACAGTTAAGGCGGGCAGCAGCGGATTTGAAGTGGACTCTGCCGAGTATACCAATATTGAGGACCAGGATACCTGGACAGTAGGTGACATACCTGAGGTAAAGGTGGAACTGTCTGCCAAGGACGGATACAAGTTCTCCTACACATCCAAAAGCCATTTCTCTCTTTCCGGATGTAATGCGGATTTCAAGAAAGCAAAGATTTATGACGATGGTCAGTACATTGAAGTGTATGCTGAGTTAAAACGTATCGGCGGTAAGCTTCAGGGCGCGTCGGATCTGGAGTGGAGTGACACCACAGCTGAGTGGGAGGAGATTGAGGGCGCTAAGAGCTACGATGTGAAACTGCTCCGTGACGACAAGACAGTCACTACGGTCAGCACCACAGGAACCTCGTATAACTTTGCAGGCTATTTTAACCGGGAAGGAGACTATACCTTCCGTGTAAGGGCTATTTCCCGTTACAACAATAAGACCGGTGAATGGTCCGAGGATTCCAACTCCCTGTATATTGATGAGGATGAGCTTGGCCGCTATGGCGGAAGCGGACATTGGGAGCAGGACGGTACAGGCGTGTGGTATGCTTATGATACCGGCGGATATCCGGCATCCTGCTGGAAGCAGATTAACGGCGCATGGTATTATTTCAATAACAAGGGATATATTGTCACCGGCTGGCAGAAGCTGGACGGAACCTGGTATTATCTGAATCCGTCCAACGGTATTATGATGACCGGCTGGCAGGCCATCAACGGCAAATGGTATTACATGAACGGCAGCGGTGAGATGCAGACCGGCTGGCAGGCCATTAACGGCAGATGGTATTATCTGGACGGCAGCGGCGCCATGCAGACCGGCTGGCAGAGGCTGGGAGGCCAGTGGTATTACTTAGACGCAAGCGGCTCCATGCTTACGGGCTGGCAGGCTATCAATGGCAAGTACTACTATCTGGGCACCAACGGAGCCATGTATTATAATACATGGACGCCGGATGGAAAATATGTGGATGGTTCCGGAGCCTGGGTGCAGTAAAACCTAAAACGAATATATAGAACCGGAAAGTATAGAAAAGATGCAGCGGAGAGATTCGCTGCATCCTTTTTTGAAATTGAGTTTGTCATAACAAACTCTTTTTGTTGACATTTTTTCGCGATAAGCATACAATGAATATGGTTTAAATGTAACTACAAAAGGAGACAGGCATCAATGCAGAAAAAGCTGAATGAGTGTGAGATCGGCGGCCGGTATGTTGTATCGGGCGTGCAGGTGGATGAGAGCATTACCAGACGTCTTGAGGCCCTGGGGGTCAATGAGGGGACGCCTGTGAATATATTGAATAAGAAAGGCAGCGGAAGTGTTATCATCAAGGTGCGCGGGACACGTCTGGCCCTGGGAAAGCGCTTGTCTGAAGGTATTACGGTCAGGGAGGAACAGGCATCATGAACGGACATGCAAGGGCAAATGGGACGGATACGTACGGCAGTGTGATTCTGGGAGACAGCAGGGAGAAGAGGTTGGATTCTTCAAAGCAGCATGAGGATGACAGGACGCCGATCACAGTTGGATTCGTGGGCAATCCCAACTGCGGCAAGACCACGTTGTTTAACGCCTTTACCGGCGCTAAGCTTAAGGTGGCTAACTGGCCCGGTGTTACGGTGGAGCGGGTGGAAGGCGAGACCAGCTATAAAGGGCGTCCCATCAAGGTCATCGACCTGCCGGGCATCTACAGCCTCACCTCCTATACCATAGAGGAAAAGGTCACCCGCAAATGCATTGAGGACGGCGGCGTGGATGTCATCATCAATGTGGTGGATGCGTCTTCTCTGGAGAGGAACCTGTATCTGACCATGCAGCTCATTGAGCTTAAGAAGCCGGTAATCCTGGCTTTGAATATGATGGATATTGTGGAAGAACGGGGCATGGAGATAGATATGCACCGTCTGCCTGAGATGCTGGGTGAGATACCCGTTGTCCCCGTATCAGCCAGGAAGCGGACAGGACTGGATGTGCTGATGCATGCAGTGGTCCACCACTATGAGGAAGGGCCTCAGGGTGTGGTCATACGCTACGGCCAGGAGGTGGAGGAGAAAATCAGGCTGATTGAGGAAGCGCTGTATAAAAGGTACGGTGAGATGGATAACATGCGCTGGCATGCCATTAAGTTCCTGGAGTTTGACCAGGTGGTGACTGACGATCATCCTCTGGACGATGCAGGCCAGATTCTTCCACGTAATTATGAAAAACAAATTATCAACGAGAAGTATGACTATATAGAAGAGGTCATAAAGGAGTGCCTGTTTAATAAGGATGAAAAGGCTGCCATCACGGATAAGGTGGACCGGCTTATGACTCATCCTGTGTGGGGGATTCCTGTGTTCTTAGGCATCATGGCTCTGGTATTTTTCCTCACGTTTACAGTGGGTGATTTTTTAAAGGAGTATTTTCAGATGGGACTGGATATGTTTTCCGGTGCAGTCCTGTCATTTCTCACCAGTGTACACGCGGCCCAGTGGCTCACTTCCCTGATTGTGGACGGTATCATTGCAGGGGTGGGCGGCATACTTACATTCCTGCCCAATATTTTTATCCTGTTCCTTGCTCTGGCTTTCCTGGAGGACAGCGGATATATGGCAAGGGTGGCATATGTGATGAATGAAACCATGGGTATGGTAGGACTGTCGGGCAAGGCGTTTTTGCCCATGCTTTTAGGGTTTGGCTGTACGGTTCCCGCGGTCATGGCTACCAGGGCTCTGGAGAGTGTGAAGGACAGGCGGAGGACTATTTTAATCACGCCCTTTATGTCCTGTTCCGCCAGACTGCCGATTTACGTATTATTTGCGGAAATGTTTTTTCCGGACCGGGCCCTGATTGTGGCCTACTCCCTCTATATCATCGGCCTTTGCATGGCAATCCTGGTGGCATTCATCGTACATATCCATGGTAAGAATGACAGCGCCCAGAACGCCCTGCTGATAGAGCTGCCTGAGTACAAGACACCTAACGGCCGCACGGTAGCCATCTATGTATGGGATAAGGTGAAGGACTATCTCAGCAAGGCCGGAACCACGATTTTCATTGCTTCCATCGTGCTCTGGTTCGTACTAAACCTTGGGCCGGAGGGATTCGTGCCGGATGTGTCCGACAGCTTTGCCGCAATCATCGGTCATGTTCTGGTGCCGGTGCTGAGGCCGGCTGGTCTGGGGCAGTGGCAGGTGGCGGTGGCCCTTATTTCCGGTCTTTCTGCAAAGGAAGTGGTTGTCTCCAGTTTCAGTGTCCTTTACGGAATCAACAATGTAAACTCCGCTGCCGGTATGACAGCACTTTCCACTCAGCTTGCCATGGCTGGTTTTGGGGGTATGAACGCCTATGCCCTGATGATATTCTGCCTCCTGTATTCACCCTGTATCGCGGCAGTGGCAACCATTAAACGGGAGACAGGATCCTGGAGATGGACCATAGGAATGGTGCTGTTCCAGCTGGCCGTGGCCTGGGCAGGGGCTATGCTGGTATTCCAGCTGGGCAGTCTGATATTTGGATAATGGCCGTACCGTGGAACAGCCGGGGCTGCCTGTGATTTTAAGGTCAGCAAATGGAAGCGGGGCCGGCGGATGCCATGGTGATGTCTCCCGTATTCCTTGAATAGAGATATACCTGATTGGACAGGCGGTCTTCCTCTGGGACCTCGGACCGGTTAATGTGAGTCACCAGCCGGCTCATCTCCGCATAGGAAATATCGCCGTCGTCAGGCAGCAGCAGGACTTCGTGGATGCTGGATGGAAGGATGATCAAATCCTTTTCCACCCCGTCCGCGAAGTTTTTTAATACGTCCTTATACAGGATACAGGCAGCGCCGTTGATACCGGAACGGTTGCTGAGAACGTAAAATGGGGCAGGGGTTTCCGGCCTTGGTCCGGTTTCCTGAAAATGGGGATGCAGTTCGCGGTTCAGTTCTTCAATGATACAAGCCATGCTGGAGATGACAGGAGGAAACAGCTTGGGGGAATTGGCAAGGGCAGAGGTTTTTAAATCTTCCAGGGAAATGTTCCAGATACGCAGATGACTGTTGTGAATCATGGCGGTCATGAGGCCGGTGTCATCCTCATGAATGCAGAGGTAGAATACAATGGCCAGGTCCATCCAGGGAATATGAGGGACGTCCCTCAGAATGGCTTCATTGGAGGCAGCATGTATCAGTTTGCAGGCAATATTAGGGCGTATGCCCTCATAATCGGACAGCATCTGATAATCCAGGGGAGGCGGCGTATCGTTCTGGCGGTACAGGGTCAGAAGTTCTGCCACGATATGGTCTAAAGGCCTTCCTTCGCGGTACTGGTCATAGCAGGGATTCAGGTAGATGGCAGGAGCGATATGGGTATTCCCTCTGGTGATGCACAGTCCGTCCAGAATGAGTCCGTTGTTTTTGGGGACCTTTCGCAGCTCCAGCTCATAGCCGTCTCCCAGGGCCGTCTCCATGCGTTCTTTTACAGCAGCTAAAAATTGTTCGTATACCAAATGTATACCCCCTTTTGATGATATTTATGTAAACTGAATAACAGTTCCATATCTTCCTGAACTGAATAATAAGGGAAACTTCCGGTGAAATCGCCTTGGAAAATTACAAGATGGATAAAATAATATCAAAATATATATGAATATCAGAAATTAAATGAATTGACACCAGCTTAATCCATAAGGACATGTTTGTCAATAGATGGGAAAGAGATTTTTTTGCTGCCAAGCTGCCAGAGAGCGGATCATGGCGGATAAAGCCATATTTTATCGGGGTTTCCAGGGATGTATTGTCATTTTATTGACTACACGGCGGGAATAATGGAGAAATGACGGGGAAATGGCAAGAAATCGAATTGACGGATGGTCATGGGACTGATATACTCGATTATAGTTTCAGAAAGGAATGGAGACGAGTGGACGAACATCATTGGAGCGAGGACCATCTGATAGCCAGTACCGCTGTCCTGGCCGGGGAAATCATGCTGATAAGCGGAGCCGAGATTGCCAGGATAGAGGGAACCATACATTATATACTGGGGTGCTGCCATGGCAGGAATGCACAAACCATGGTATTCAGCACAGGCATTTTTGTGAGTCTGGAAAGCCCCGATGGGGAGGCACTGACCCTGGTGCGAAGGGTGGAGGCGCGCTCTACCAACCTGAACCGGATATACCGTGTGAATGAGGTATCCAGGAAGCTGTGCGGCGGCCTCATGAGTCCCAGGGAGGCCTACCGGGAGCTGGAGAAAATAAAGGACAGCTGCCAGTATAAAAGGGAGTTAAAGGCCCTTAGTTATGCGTTTATCGCTGCATTCTTCGGCGTGGTCCTTGGCGGGAGACCTGCGGACTGCCTGGGGGCTGCTGTGATCGGCGGTATTCTGGGACTGGTGGTATACGCCATATCTGGTCTGGGATTCAATGATTTCTGCGTCAATGGGTTGGGGGCGTTCACCATCGGGATTGCTGCCCTGGCCATGAACCGGTGGATTCTTACTGGGGCCAGTAATGACGTGGTTATCATCAGCGCCATCATGCCTTTGCTGCCCGGCGTTATCTTTACCACGGCGGTAAGGGATACTCTGAACGGGGATTATTCCTCGGGGGCAGCCAGGATGCTGGAGGCAGTGGTGACTGCTCTCGCGGTGGCTGCCGGTGTGGGTGCAGGCATGGCCCTGTTCCATCAGCTGACAGGAGGAGGCGGAATATGGTAGCTGCGATTCAGGTGACAGGTTCGTTTATGGCGGTGCTCAGCTTCGGACTGGTGTTAGAGATGCCGAGGAAATATCTGGGCTGGTCAGGGCTGACCGGCGGGGTGTGCTGGCTGGTATATCTGCTGGTAAAGGCGGGCACCGGCTCCATGATACTGGGAGCATTTCTTTCCAGCTTGTCCGTGGCCCTTATGGGGCATCTGTTTGCCAGGTTTTTCAGGGCTCCGGTCAGTGTGTTCCTGGTGCCGGGAATCCTTCCCCTGGTGCCCGGTACATCCATCTATAACAGTGTGTATTATGTTATCCGCAACAGCAGGGAAGAATCCATGTATTATCTGGTGGAAACCCTTCAGATCGCGGGCGCCATTGCCCTGGCGGTGTTTCTGATGGATTCCGTGTTTAAACTGGTGGGGAAGAAGAAAAGGATAAAAGTGTAAAATTAGGACTTGAAGTTTCAGGAAAAATATAGTATCATAATGGAGATGCGTCTGTAGCTCAGTGGATAGAGCAGTGGCCTCCGGAGCCGCGTGCGTAGGTTCGATTCCTATCAGACGCATTTTGTATTGGTCAAAAAGGGGCAGGATGCCCTTGTCAGGATTCCGCAGATAATCTGTCTCAGTGTTGGATTATCCGCGGTATTTTTTTGGTACAGATTGCAATTTGAACCGCTTTTTGCTAGAATAGAGCGGAGATACTTGAATACTAACATACTCCGGGCTTCGCAGTCGGGACAGGAGGACTGAATCATGAGACAAAACAGAAAAAGGACAGGCAGCAGACGTTCTGCGGACGAAAAGATAAAATATATGCGTATGGCGGCAATCCCGCTGGTCATTGTGATTGTGCTGGTGGCAATCATACTTGTGATGGACAGGAAGCCGTCGGATAAGGAGGCATCCGCCCCAACGGACGTATCACTTTCCTCGGATGAGGATATCAATATAAGCAGCGACAGCTCCGCTGCGCCGGAGGATGGAGGGGTGGAGCCGGACAATAACCAGTACACCACGGATTTTTCCCAGTATGAGCTGAAAAAGGACGAGATACCCCAGGTAAACCAGCTGATCAGCGAGTATTTTCAGGCAAAGGTGGACCAGGATGCCCAGACGCTGTACCGGATATTCGGGAAGAGCGATGATACCGGGCTGGATGCGCGTAAGGAAGAACTGAAGAATGAGGCGGTATACATTGAGGATTATGTGGATATCGTCTGCTATACCAAGCCGGGGCTTACAGAGGATTCCTATGTGGCCTATGTCACCTATGAAGTGAAGTTCAGGCGCGTGGAGACATTGGCGCCGGGCCTTATGTGGTGCTATGTGGTCAAGGATGACAACGGCAATTACATTATCCGCGAGAATGTAGTAGGTGATGAGGCGGATTATGTGGCAAAGCAGAACCAGTCTGAGGATGTGAAGCTGCTGTCCAACCAGGTCAATGAGAGGCTGAGACAGGCCATTGAGAGTGATACGGTTCTTGCGGGAATTTACAAGGATTTAAGGAATGGAGCAGTGGTCCATTCCTCCGAGGAAGAGACCGGGACAGGAGACAGTACGGTTATTCTGGAGGAGGAAGGCAGTGAGGGCCAGGAAACCGGGGGCGGACAGCCGTCTCAGGAACCGCCTGCTGACGCGGGCCGGAATTCCCAGGGAGAAGGGATACAGAATGTCCCGGCCGGACAGGAAGGCACAAAGACCCAGGAAAGTGAAGGAACACCGGCAGCCACCCAGGAAAGCCAGGGGACTGGTTCCGGCCCGGCAGGCGGTTCCGGCACGGCAGGCAGTTCCGGTACAGAAGGCGGTTCCGGCACGGCAGGCGGTTCCGGTACAGAAGGCGGTTCCAGTGTGAAGATAGAATAGGCTTGGAGGATAAGATTGACCATGGATGTAAAGGATTTTGATTATGAACTGCCGGAAGAACTGATTGCCCAGGACCCGCTGGAGGACCGTTCTGCGTCGAGGCTGATGGTGTTAGATCGGGAAACAGGGGAGATACAGCACAGAATTTTTAAGGATATCACGGAATACTTACGGCCAGGGGACTGCCTGGTGATTAACGATACAAAGGTCATACCGGCCCGGCTTTTCGGGGTGAAGAAGGACACAGGGGCCAAGATAGAGATACTTCTGCTGAAACGCAGGGAGAATGATATATGGGAGACACTGGTGCGCCCGGGCAAGAAGGCAAAGCCGGGGACTGTCATCGAATTCGGCGAGGGCCTGCTGACAGGAACCGTGGTGGATACCGTGGATGACGGGAACCGTCTGATTCAGTTCCATTACAAGGGGATTTTTGAGGAAATCCTGGACCAGCTGGGCCAGATGCCCCTGCCGCCTTATATTACACACCAGCTGAAGGACAAGAACCGCTACCAGACCGTGTATGCCAGGCATGAAGGATCTGCGGCAGCGCCTACGGCGGGTCTGCATTTTACCCGGGAGCTTTTGGCTGAGATCGAGGGCATGGGAGTGAAGATTGCCCACGTGACCCTCCATGTGGGATTGGGCACATTCCGCCCTGTCAAGGTGGAGAATGTCCAGGACCACCATATGCATTCCGAGTTTTATATTGTGGAGGAGTCCGAGGCAAAGAAGGTGAATGACACCAAGACTGCCGGAGGCCGGGTCATCTGCGTGGGCACTACCAGCTGCAGGACCGTTGAATCAGCCTCCACAGAGGACGGTGTGCTTAAGGCCGGAACCGGCTGGACAGAGATATTCATTTATCCGGGCTACCGCTTTAAGGTATTGGATGCCCTGATTACGAATTTCCACCTGCCCCAGTCCACACTGGTGATGCTGGTCAGCGCGCTGGCCGGACGGGAGCATATATTGGATGCCTATCGGGAAGCTGTGAAGGAACGTTACCGTTTCTTCTCCTTTGGGGACGCTATGTTTATTGCGGCCCATCCGGCTGCTGAGAAGCGGTAGGGATTGCGGGAATGTCAGAAGAAAGCGGGAAAAAATGGAAGAACGTTTAAATAAATGGCTGAGCCAGATGGGAGTCTGTTCCAGACGCGAGGCGGACCGTCTGATTGAGGCCGGCAAGGTGCTGGTGGACAACCGCCCTGCCTCCATGGGGCAGAAAGTAACACCGGGGCAGAAGGTGGTCTGCAATGGAAAGATGGTCCGGGTAGACAAAAGCCACAGGCCCAGACCGGTGCTTTTGGCAGTGAATAAGCCAAAGGGCATTGTATGTACCACGACTGACAAGGACAGAGCTGAGAATATCGTGGACTTTTTGGGGTATCCTGAGCGGATTTACCCTGTGGGAAGGCTGGATAAGGATTCAGAGGGACTGCTTCTCATGACCAACCAGGGGGATCTGGTGAATAAAATCATGAGAAGCGGAAATGCTCATGAGAAAGAGTATATTGTCACCATAGATAAGCCGGTGACGGAACGTTTTCTGGAACAGATGGCAGGAGGGATCAGGCTTCCTGAACTGGACCAGGTGACCAGGCCCTGCAAGGTGAAGAAGGTGGAGCGGAATACATTTTCCATCATCCTCACTCAGGGCCTGAACCGGCAGATACGGCGGATGTGTGAAGTCTGCGGCTGTCAGGTAAAGCGGCTGGTGCGGGTGCGCATCATGAACATACGCCTGGGTAATTTGAGGACTGGCGCTTACCGTCAGATAACGAAGGAGGAGTATGAGGAGCTTACAGGGCTTCTTAAGGACTCCTCCAGTCTGTCCCTTAAGGAGAGAAAGAATCGATAATCAGGAGAACGGAATGGAAGACAGGATTCAGAGAATGAAGGAACTGGTTTCCGTCCTGCGGGAAGCAGGAAAGGCTTATTATCAGGAAAGCCGGGAAATCATGAGCAATTTTGAATATGACAAGCTGTATGACGAGTTGGTATCCCTGGAAAAGGAGACCGGAGTCACCTTGTCAGGAAGTCCGTCGCAGCAGGTGGGGTATGAGATATTAAGCGAGCTGCCTAAGGAGACCCACGGTTCTCCCATGCTTTCTTTGGACAAGACAAAGAGTGTGGAGGATTTGCAGGAATGGCTGGGAGACCAGAAGGGGCTGCTGTCCTGGAAGATGGACGGTCTTACCATTGTGCTCACCTATGAGGAGGGAACCCTTGCAAAGGCGGTTACAAGGGGAAACGGAGAGATTGGCGAGGTCATTACGCCTAACGCCAGGGTGTTTGTCAATATCCCGCTGAACATTTCATACAGGGGACAGCTGATTCTCAGGGGAGAGGCTGTCATCACCTATTCGGATTTTGAGCGGATTAACAGCGGAATCGAGGATGTGGATGCCAAATATAAAAATCCCAGAAACCTGTGCAGCGGTTCTGTCCGCCAGCTTAACAGCCAGATTACGGCGGAACGGAATGTGCATTTTGAGGCATTTGCCCTGGTGAAGGCGGATGGGGTGGACTTTTGCAACTCCAGGAAAGCCCAGTTTGAGTGGCTTAAAGGCCAGGGATTTGAGGTGGTCCACTATGAAGAAGTGGATGCGGGAAGCCTGCCTGAGGCAGTGGAGGGGTTTGCGAAGGCAGTGGAAGGAAACGACATTCCCTCTGACGGCCTGGTGCTGACCTATGATGATATTGCTTACGGCGAATCCCTTGGACGTACAGCCAAGTTCCCCCGCAATTCCATCGCGTTTAAGTGGAAGGATGAAATAAGGGAGACGACTCTTTCCTACATCGAGTGGAGTGCTTCCAGGACAGGGTTAATCAATCCGGTGGCGGTGTTTGAGCCGGTGGAGTTAGAAGGAACCACGGTCAGCAGGGCCAGTGTCCACAATCTGAGCATCATGGAGGGACTGGAGCTGGGCGTGGGAGATACCATAACCGTGTATAAGGCCAACATGATTATCCCTCAGATAGAGGAAAACCTGACCCGGAGCGGGGTAAAGGACATACCGGAGGAATGTCCCGTATGCGGAGGCAGGACGGAAATCCGCAAGGTAAATGATGTAAAGAGCCTGTACTGCACCAATCCTGACTGCCAGGCCAAAAAGATAAAGAGCTTTACCCTGTTTGTCAGCCGCGATGCGCTTAATATTGACGGTTTGTCTGAGGCTACCCTGGAGAAGTTCATCCAGGCAGGTTTTATTCACGAATTTGCGGATATATTCCATCTGGAAGAACACAGGGATGCAATCGTGGAAATGGAAGGTCTGGGACAGAAGTCTTATGATAACCTGATTGCATCCATAAAGACAGCGTCCAGTACCACCCTTCCCAGGATGGTGTACGGCCTGGGAATCGCGGGAATCGGACTGGCTAACGCAAAGATGCTGTGCCGTGAGTTCAAGTATGATTTTGATAAAATGCGTCATGCCGGAGAGGAAGAACTGGTGGCAGTGGACGGTATCGGCGGTGTTCTGGCCCAGGCCTGGATGGACTACTTTGCTTCCGGGAGAAACAACCAGATGGTGGACCGTCTGCTGGCGGAGCTGAACATTGAAAAGGAACAGCCGGAGGCAGCAGGGGAGGCAGTCTTTGAGGGAATGAACTTTGTGGTAACCGGGTCCGTGGAGCATTTTGCAAACCGGAAGGAGCTCCAGGAGCTGATTGAAAGCAAGGGCGGCAAGGTCACTGGTTCCGTCACAGCAAAGACAGCATATCTGATTAACAACGATGCGGCGTCCAACTCGACCAAGAATAAAAAGGCAAAGGAACTGGGGGTTCCCATTATCTCAGAGGAGGAGTTCCTGCGAATGTTGTAGCACAGTATCTGCCGGTTTTGGCAGACGCTGTGCGGTTTCCGTGTGAAATTCAGCCAACATTTGAAAGGAGAGAGCGAATATGCCTATAAAAGTACAGAGAGATCTGCCAGCAAAAGCGATTCTGGAGGAAGAGAATATATTCATTATGGATGAGGACAGGGCCATGAGTCAGGATATCCGTCCGTTGGAAATCCTGATTCTGAATCTGATGCCTCTCAAGGAAGAAACAGAGACCCAGCTTATGCGGGCATTGTCCAATACACCCCTCCAGGTGGACTGTACCTTCCTGATGCTGTCCACCCATGTGTCAAAAAACACGTCAGCCAGTCATCTCAACAAATTCTATGTCACCTTTGATGAGATAAAGAAGAAAAAGTTTGACGGGATGATTATAACCGGGGCTCCGGTGGAGAATCTGGAGTACGAGGAAGTGAATTACTGGCCGGAGCTGTCCATGATGATGGAGTGGAGCAAGACCCATGTGACCTCTACCATACATATATGCTGGGGGGCCCAGGCAGGGCTTTATTATCACTACGGTATCCCAAAATACCCTATGAAGAAGAAACTGTCGGGCATTTATAATCACAGGGTCCTGGACCGGAAGGTTCCGCTGGTGAGAAGCCTTAATGACTTTTTCCTGGCTCCCCACTCCAGATATACGGAGGTGAGGAAGGCAGATATCTTAAAGCATCCGGAGCTGGCCATCCTGGCTGAATCCGATGAGGCCGGCGTGTTCCTGGTTATGAGCCGGGACGGACGGCAGGTATTTGTCCAGGGCCATCCTGAATATGACAGGATGACATTAAATAATGAGTACCACAGGGACTTAAATAAGGGATTGAATCCGGAGGTTCCTTATAATTATTACGTCGACAACGACCCGTTTTCAGCGCCGCCGCTGACATGGAGGAATACTTCCAATACGCTGTATACCAACTGGCTGAATTATTATGTGTATCAGGTAACGCCTTATTTGCTGGATGCGGAGGAGTAGGAATACCTGAGAAAACAAGGAAACTCAAGGTTCCAGAGATATAATGGCGAATTGGTGTCAGAGTTGTAGGCGATTAAGGGAAGGGCATACTATAGAAAACTAAATATTTGTACATCTAAATAAGTCCATGAGTATGTAGCAACATTGCATATTCACGGGCTTATTTAGTGCGCCAAAACGTGCATGCATTGCACTTAAATTGAGACAGGGAAAACGGACACCATACCCATTAAAACCTGTCCCCGTTTATTATCCATGGCCTATATCAGGGAGAGCCGAAACTGGATCAGGAGCGTCTGTCGGAAATTCGTCAGGTAGTCTCTGTCCCACTGGTTCTTCATGGAGCTTCCGGCGTGCCGGATGAAGCGGTGCGTGAAGCCATACGCAGGGGAATATGCAAAGTGAACTATGCCACAGAGCTTCGGATTGCGTACAGTGATGGTGTTAAGGAAGTCCTGAATAAGAACCCGGAGACCATTGATCCGAAAAAATATGGAGCCGCGGGCAAGGAGCGGGTAAAAGCCTGGAAGTCTCCTCTTTGGGCGGCGCATTGTCTTCCATCAAAGACAGAGATGGTATCGAGTATCTCTGGCAGGGGGATGCAAGGTATTGGAGCGGTCAGGCTCCGGTGTTGTTTCCCATCTGTGGGAGCTTAAGAGATGACCAGGCGCGGTTTCAGACCGGCGGGGAGTTGCCATGTATGATTCAACGGAAAAAGCGCAAGATTTCTTAAGACAACCAGATTGGTTTTGATTATACTATTGTGGAATACACGGCACTTGGGGAACCGGGACACGGTCCAAAGGTGCCGGCGGCAAGGAGGCAATTGTGTAATGAGCAGTATGGATGAGGTAATCCTGACAATTAATTTTATCGAAGCCAATCTGACGAAAAAAATGGATTTGGACATGATTTCCGGCGCGGTCCATTATTCCAAATATCATCTTCACCGTGTGTTTTCCGACACAGTGGGTCTTACCATTCATGACTACATTCAGCGCAGGCAGCTGACAGAGGCGGCCAAACTGCTTGTGTTTTCCGGTAAACCGATTGTGCAGATTGCATTTTTATCCGGCTATCAGAGCCAGCAGGCATTTACCAATGCTTTTACAGCCATGTATAAGATGCCTCCCAATATGTACAGGGAAAATGAACGGTTTTATCCCTTACAGCTCAAATTTAATTTTAAAGGGAGATATGAAATGCTTGACAGAAAAGAAAAGGCTTCATGGGAGATTTCGTTTGCATCAAAAGAGGATATTCCAAGCTGGATGGAACTGGTGAGGCTTGTGATTGACGGCTTTCCCCATCTGAATGAGGAGGAGTATATCCAGGTTTTAAGACAGAAAATCAGCACAGGACAGGCACTTATTCTGAAGGACAGAGGGGCTGCCATCGGCATTATGCTGTTTTCCTATGAGAACGGGAGCATTGATTTCATGGGAAGCCATCCCCTTTACAGGAAAAAGGGGGTTCCGAAGGCCATGCTGGACAAGGTCATGAAGGAACTGCTTAAGGGTAAGGAAATCAGCATTACAACCTACCGGGAAGGCGATAAGGCAGACACCGGTTACCGGAAGGAAATAAAGGGGCTGGGTTTTGCGGAGGCAGAGCTATTGGTGGAATACGGATACCCGACCCAGCGTTTTATCTTACAGCAGGAGGAAAGGAAGCATGAGTGATTATCCAGCCATTCCATTCCCCGATGAATTGGTACATTTGGAACAGGTGAGTGCCAGGCTCTCAAAAGCCCTGCAAAGGGCAGAGGCATCTGTCAAGAAGGCGGACAGGGAATACACGGATACCAAGAAATACATGGCGGACCACAGGGGAGAAATAGACCCCCATGAAATGTTCCAGAACGAACTGCTGTTAAAACAGACAGACAGGACAGGTGCCTTTGCTGTGGAGATGCGGGATCGGATTGCGAAATTAAAGGATTCCCCATATTTTGCCAGAATTGATTTCAGGGAGGAGCAGGAGGAGGAAGGGCAGCCGTACTATATCGGGAGATTTGCCTTTCAGTATGAAAATGAACCGTTGATTTTTGACTGGCGTGCCCCTATATCCAGCATGTTTTATGACTGCGAGGTTGGAGATGCCGGATTTTTGGCGCCGGCCGGGTGGACAGCAGGAGAGCTTACCAGAAAACGCCAGTTTAAAATCAGAAACGGGATCATGGAATATGCACTTGAAAGCTCTGCAAATGTGCAGGATGATGTTTTGCAGAGGGAGCTGAGCCATACTTCTGATGAAAAGATGAAATCCATTATTTCCACCATTCAGAGAGAGCAGAACCAGATTATCAGAAATGAGAAGGAGGGAACAATGATTATCCAGGGAGTGGCCGGCTCCGGCAAGACCTCCATTGCCCTCCACCATATTGCGTTTTTGCTGTACCGCTTTAAGGACAGGCTGAGCGCCAGGAATGTTACGATTCTCTCACCCAACAAGGTATTCGGGGACTATATATCAGGCGTGATTCCTGAGCTTGGAGAAGAACCCATTTATGAGATGAGCTTTGGGGAACTGGCTGAAATCCAGTTGGAGGGAGTCATTGGTTTTGAACCGGACAGGGATCCCTTTGAGACACAGGATAGGGCTTGGGGTGAGAGGGTGCGGTTTAAGTCAACACTGGACTTTGTTTACCTGATGGACCGGTACATAGAGCAGATGCCGGAGTTTATTTTTGTTCCCACAGATTATGTGTATGAAAGTTTTAGGGCAACGGGTGAATGGCTCAGGGAGCGGTTCCTGGCCTATGGAACCTGTCCGGTAAGGAAGCGGCTGGCAATGGTTGCAGATGATATCCATGACCGTTTTGAGACGGATAATATCATGGAACAGGAGGTGCCCCGGCCGCGGGTGATACTGAAACAGCTGAATTCCATGCTTGCCATGAAGGACACGCTGGCTGTCTATAAGGATTTCTATAAGCGGATGGGAATTCCGGAACAGTTTGTCATGGCCGGCAGGAGGACATTGGAGTGGGCGGATGTGTACCCGTTTTTATATCTTCATGCCGCCTTCCAGGGCTTAAAAGAAAGCCATATCACCAGGCATCTGGTGATTGACGAGATGCAGGATTACACGCCGATCCAGTATGCCGCCTTAAACCGTATGTTTCCATGCCAGAAAACCATTTTGGGGGATTACGGACAGTATATTAATCCTAACCATCTGCACGGTCTGGAGGATTTGCGCACAATCTATGACAAGGCCCAGTTTGTGGAATTGAATAAGAGTTACCGTTCTACCTATGAAATAATGTGTTTTGCAAAGAAAATCAATCATGTAGCTGCCCTGGAACCGGTGAAGCGCCACGGGGAACCTCCGGCGCTGATTCCGTGCCTGGACGCAGAGGATGAAATCAGGAAGATAAGAGAAGTGATCCGCTGCTTCAGGGCAGGGGGAAATGTGTCACTGGGGATTATCTTAAAGACAGATACAGCGGCAAAGAATATGTATGAGGTGCTGGCAGGATATGATGGGGTGGACGAAAATGGAATGGAAGGGAGTGGAATAGTAGGAAATGGAGCAAAAGAATGGGATATGAACTTGATTACCCAGGAGAGTGCCAGCTTCCAAAACGGGATTTCCATTACATCGGTCCGCATGTCTAAAGGTCTGGAGTTTGATGAGGTCTTGATTCCTCAGGCGGACTCAAGAACCTATGCCTCTGATTTTGACCGCAGTCTATTATACATCGCATGTACGCGGGCCATGCACAGGCTTACGCTTACGTATAGCGGGAAAGAAACGGAATTTATTTCCGGGCAGGAGCTTTTTGGATGAAACAGTAGCGTAAAATAAATTTCGGGTAATGGGAATTTATGTAAACCATAAAAAGGAATGAAAAGAAAGCACCCCTTTGTGATAATATAGTTTTGCAAACATACACTCCCAAAGAAAGGTGCTTTCCATGATTAACAGTATACAACATTTTATCGAAAAAGAAACCTATGAAATTGAAAAGACCATGAGGAAATTTGTGGAAGGAACTCTTGATATTGATTCCTATGGGAAAGAACTTCAGGAAAGAAGCCTGAATCTGGCACGGAACATTCTGGTAGAGACACTGGAAACGATGGACCAGACCATAAAAAACAGTG
>NZ_AUJR01000036.1 GCF_000424325.1 [Clostridium] clostridioforme AGR2157 | reverse complement strand
AACGCTATAATGGGGATAGGTTCTTATATGGCTTGCCGGAACAGGAGGCTGTATGGGAAAAGAATACCTGCGTGAACAGGAATCAGCAGGGGCCAGCGGGTTCAGCCAGCTGGAGGACAAGGTAATGAAGACAGCGGCACAGTTTTTCGGGGAGGATTTGCTTCCCTATGCTGGTATAAAGGGCCGGATTGCCTGCGTGGCACCTACAGAGCATGTCCATCTGGAGATGCGAAGGCTGGAAGAAGACTTTAATTTCATCATGAAGGACGGTTCGTGGAGACATCTGGAATTTGAGAGCGACAGCATACGGGAGAAAGACTTGAGACGGTTCCGGGAATATGAGGCTTACATAGGGCTTACATATGATGTTCCGGTCACCACAACTGTAATATGTACATCCCGGGTGAAAATCCTGAAAAAGGAACTGGTCAACGGAATGAACGTATACAGAGTAGAGGTGGTTCGGCTAAGGGACAGGAATGCGGACAAGGTCTTTGAAAAGCTGAGGCGGAAAATCAACCGGGGCAAGACCCTGAGACGCCATGATGTATTTCCTCTGCTTTTGACCCCTTTGATGTCGGGAAAGATGGAGATGAGCCAGCGGATTTACCAGGGCATGGAGTTTCTTCAGTGTAAGGAACTCAAAGCAGGGGATGATGAGCGAAAAAGAATGCAGTCAGTACTATATGCGCTGGCAGTAAAATTTTTGGACAGAGATGAATTAAAGATGATAAAGGAGAGGATCGGAATGACTGTTTTAGGCAAAATGCTGTTTGAGGACGGTGTGGAGAAAGGAATAGAAAAAGGCGTTCAGCAGGGGCTGGGGCGCGCAAATGCGCTGAATATGAAGCTGGCAGATGCAGGTAGGGCGGATGATATCATCCGGGCAGCATCGGATAGGACTTATCAGGAACAGTTGTTTAAGGAGTTCGGAATTTAGTAATTTTAAAAAACTTTATATAGCAGACTGCCCATCGGCTTAAGGATTTTTTTGAGTATATTGGCCTTTACTGAGTAGTGTTGTTCATTGTAAAGAGCAGACATTGTACCACTTAAATACGCTTTATTATTGTATTGATTACAGAACCATCATTGGTAAACCGAAACTCAATATTAGAAAAACCTTGAATAAATTACCAAAATCTGCTATTATATAAACATAAAAGAAACAACCGCCCACAAGGGGTTAGCTGAATATGAAGATAGAAATACCACCCTCTTAACTGCCAAGTATCAGGGTGGTTTTTCTATGTAGCTTCTTACAAAACGTAAAAACGAATGTAAATAATGCCAAAAGGAATAGACCAAAGGTCATCATATCCTTAAAATCAAAATGATTTTTCATTGGCATCACCCCCATTAGAATGAGGCCAACACACCCTGTAACACGATAACTTCTTAAAACAAGAATAGCATAATTTACCAGGAGTGTCATTAATTACTTATATGTTACAATTAGTTTGTCAGGAAAATTCCTGGGGATTGAAAAAAAAAGTGCATAAAACAATAACAGACTCTTCTTTATTTTTTCATCAGTCCGAACTTTGCCTGCATCCATTTTCCGGCACTGACTTAGTCACAATTACATCCGCGTCATACCCCAGCAAATGCGGTATAACAACGGTTCCCGCTTTCACAGGGGCGGTCAGGGTACATTTCTTTATCTCACCCATTGCATCAAAAATCCGGTCCCGGGGTATGGGGTTTGTCAGCCTCACGCTGGCCAGGGGGAGTATACCGCCCTTTACCAATACAGATGTGGCAATATTTCTCTGGGGGTTCGTCAATTCCTGTTCCACATACGCCCTGCCCTTTGGGCATGCGGCGCCCTCCACGGAGCAAATCCGTCTGGTTCCGTCTTCCCTCTCTTCAATCTGCGCCCTTATATCACATCCGTTGGGGCAGATAATACATGTATATTCTCTCAACATTCAGCGCTCACCTCCAGCCGGCTCAGGGACACCAGTTTATCTGCCTTAACGGCAAGTTCAATCATCTCGGCCGGTATCGCCTTCTTCATTTTCCTGGATGCCACCAATATTCCGTCCTGCCTTACCTCAATGCGGCATTCCTTCAAGGGACTGTTTACCCTCAGGGACAGCTTAAAATCCCTGGTGCCGCTCACTCTCTGGGGAACGGTATGGTTAATATGGCTGTCTGTTCCTATATCGATGGGACAGGGGGCCAGGCATCCCTTCTGCACATATTCCGCGGCTGAATCCGCCAAGCTCTCTGCTTCCATGGAAACAAAGTCCACTAAATCATGGACGTGGAGCACGTTTCCCGCGGCAAAGATTCCCGCCACATCCGTCTGGAAATGTTCATCCACCACAGCGCCTTTTGTCCTGTCATCCAGGGTCACGCCAGCGTCCAGAGAAAGTTCATTTTCGGGAATCAGGCCCACGGAAAGTATCAGGGTATCACACTTGTATTCCTTTTCTGTTCCCGGAATGGGTCTTAAGTGTTCATCCACCCGGGACACCGTGACGCCTGTCAGGCGGTTGTCCCCGTGGACAGCCGTTACCGTATGGCTCAGGTACAGCGGAATGCCGTAATCATTCAGGCACTGCTCCACATTGCGGGGCAGGCCGCTGGGATATGGCTGGATCTCAAACACGGCCTGGACATGGGCGCCTTCCAGCGTAAGCCTGCGGGCCATAATCATGCCGATGTCGCCGGAGCCCAGGATGACCACTTCCTTTGCAGGCATTGCATTGTAAAGGTTAATATAAGCCTGGGCAACCCCAGCCGTAAACACACCGGCAGGACGCTCACCCGGGATTCCCAAAGCGCCTCTGGTGCGCTCCCTGCATCCCATGGTAAGGATGACGGACTTGGCCTTCCACACCTTAAGCCCCTGGCGGGTTGCTGCTGTGACAGTCCTGTCTTCTGCCACCTCCAGCACAGTCGCGTCCGTGATATAAGGAATTCCTAATTCCTCCACCTCATCGATAAATCTCTGGGCATATTCCGGCCCGCTCAATGTGGTTTTAAAACGGGTCAGTCCAAAACCGTCATGAATGCACTGCCTGAGTATTCCTCCCAACTGTTTTTCCCGTTCCACAATCAATATGTTATGTATTCCCTTCCTGTATAACCGGACAGCCGCAGCCAGTCCCGCCGGTCCGCCGCCCACAATGAGTACGTCCATTTCCATTCCCTACGCCTCCTCCCGTACTCTGCCGAAAAACATCTGTGAATCTTTTCTGGCATACCTTACTTCTGTTTCCTTTTTTCCCAATTCCTCTTCTATCATCTGCGCAATACGCATCTGGCAGTATCCTCCCTGGCACCGCCCCATCATGGAACGGGTCCTGTATTTGACCCCTGCCATGGTGTCAACTCCCAATGGATTATGGATGGCTGCCAGGATTTCCGCCCTGGTTACCTTTTCGCATCGGCAGACGACCTGGCCGTAATCAGGATTCTGCCTTATCATCTGCTCCTGCTCTTCTTTAGTCATCCCGGCAAAATGAGGAATTCCTTTTCTCACAGGATTAAACTCTGGATTCGGCGTCAGCTTCTCCCTTTCTTCCATAAGGCTGATTGCATGACGGGCAATGGGGACTGCCGCAGTAAGCCCTGGAGACTCGATGCCCACCAGATTAATGGCGCGGGGCGCAATGTCATCCCTTATCTCTATCTTAAAATCCTGTATAACCCCGTTCTCATCCACCCATTTAGGCAGAATACCGGAATAGTTGCGGATATAATCCTTTTTATGGATACATGGCCACAGGTCTGAGCTCTTAGCCAGGTAATCCATATTTTCCTGGGGGACACCATAGTATGTAAAATCTGTTACCATCTCCGCGTTGGGACCAATAATGACATTGCCGTCTGTAGTGTTGGTCACATGGATTCCCATGTATGTGTTGCTGGGAACCGGATATACAGGCATGGGAAGAAGAGGACCTGTGCGCTTGTCCAGAATAATGTAATCACCCTTGGAACCAATCACCTTATATCCGCGGATACCCAGCATATCGGATATTTTACCGCAGCCCAGTCCCGCACTGTTCACCACCCACCGGGTGTAAAATTCACCCTTTGGCGTCGTAAGAATATAATTGCCCTCGCTGTCCCGCCGTATTCCTGTCACTTCATGGTCAAAATAATACGCTGCCCCGTTGGCATGGGCATTCTCCGCCAGGGCTATGGTATAATTGAATGGGTCCACAATTCCGCTGTTCGCCGAAAACATGGCAAATTCCCCTACCACAGCAGGAACCAGTTGATGGAGCCGCTCCTTTCCGATGAGCTCCAGTCCTGAAGCCCCATTTTCCTCCCCCTGCCTTATGGTCCGTTTCAGGGTTTCCATGTCCTCCGCCGTATTGCCCACCAAAACCTTACCGCAGCGGATGAACTTAAAATCCAGCTCCTCTGCCAGTTGTCCCATGAATTGATTGCCTTCCACACAGAGCCTGGCCTTCAACGAGCCTGTGTCATAGGCAAACCCGCCATGGACCACACCGGAATTCCTGCCGCTGGTCTCATAACAAACATCCAGGTTCTTTTCCAATACGCCTATTTTCAGACGGTATCTGGACATTTCCCTGGCAATGGCGCTGCCCACCACGCCGCCGCCGATAATGATTACATCATACAGTTGTTTCATGCCGCTTTCCTCCTAAAGGATAATTGCAAAAATTCATCCTATGAATATATTTTATTTTTACCATATTCGGCGGGTATAGTCAATACAAAATCGAAGAAAACGAAAATATTTATAGGATGAATATTTTTCTATTTTCATTCCGCCACAAAAGTTATCCTTATCTGAAAACAAGCACAAAAACCTGCTAACAAAAGTGCAAAAAAAAGACCGGATAACCGGTCCTTTTTATGGTGAGTTATTTTGAGAGCCATAACCACAGCGCCCCCAGCCTCAATTCTATTCCATACTTTCCACTATTACTTATTTCCCGCTATTCCTCAACTCTCATCCCCCTGCTTCTCTTCCCGCATTTCGCCTTTATACCGGTTGTCATTATACATCAGGTGGAAATACATAGCCTGCTGCGCCTCCACAGGTTTCCTGTCCCGGATAGCCTCAAATATCCTGCGATGGGATTTAAGCGTCTGCTCATACTCTGTTTCCTGGACAGCGCCGGCAAACACACGGACGCCGTCTGTGATTACCGGCACCAGGTTGGTCATGACCAGATTATGGGAACAATTTGCAATCTGGGCGTGAAACTGCGAATCCTTGTCCGAATAGTCCTCCCTGTGCATCATCTGTTCCTCCAGCCCCAGAAGTATGTCCTCCAGCTCGCGGATATCCTCCTTCTCAGCGTTCTGGGCTGCCAGGGCCGCAATGGGCGGTTCCAGCATGACACGCACCTGGATCAGGTCCTCTGTCAGTTTTCTTCGGTCCTCTATCATGGCAAACCCCAGGGGATCATCGGATACACCGTTTTTATCTGAAATAAAGGTGCCTGAACCCTGGCGTATGGTGACGATATTTCTGGACATGAGGATTCTAAGAGCTTCCCGCACCGTGTTGCGGCCAACCCCCAGAAGTTCCACCAGCTCGGCTTCCGTGGGAAGCTTATCTCCGGCCGTATAGCCGTCCTTTTGTATCATCTCAAAAAGCTTTTGGGAAGCAATCTCCCCTAAGGTCTGTTTTTCCATGTTTCCTCCTGCCTGATGCATTACACCTTTACAATCTTATATCCCGCCGCCTTGGAAAGCCGGTTCATGATGGCCTGCCCCAGGTGATCCTTCGGAAAGCTCTCCGAAAATATGTAATCCACTCCCAAATCATCAAATTCCCTGAGCAAAGCGTAAAGATTATGGGCCACGGATGCCTGGCTTTTTCTTGCGCCGATGCTGCGCACCGCGCCGTCTGTATAGCAATCCCTGGACTCGTCCGTACAGATGACTCCCACCTTGTATCCGGCCTCAATCTTCTCATGGGAGAGCTCCTGCACCTTGCGAATCATGGCCTGAAGCTGTCTCTCATCCAATCCATTTTCCGGGTCCGCGCCCGTGTTCCGGTCTGTTCCATTCTTCCAGTCTGTTCCGTTCTCCCGGTCTGTTCCGTGCTTCCGATCTGTTCCGGTCTTCCAGTCCGTTTCAGCATTCGGCTCCACCAGTGTAAGGTCAGCCTTGGGGGCATAGTGCTTATACTTCATTCCCGGCGCCTTTGGCCTGACATCCGCAGAAAGAGGGCCCAGGATAGCCGGGTCCACGCTCACCTCCCCCAGCACCTCCTCAAGCATTTCCATGGTGATGGCCCCGGGCCTCAGAACAGCCGGCACTGCGGATGAAACATCCACTATGGTGGACTCCACCCCGATTCCCACGGGACCCCCGTCTATAATCATCTCAATCCTGCCGTTCATATCCTGCCATACATGGTCGGCCGTAGTGGGACTTGGACGGCCAGATGTGTTGGCGCTGGGCGCGGCCACAGGTACTCCGGCCAGGGCGATGAGCCGGTTTGCCACCGGGTCGTCCGGCATCCGGATTGCCACGGTATCCAGCCCGCCGGTTGTGCCGCAGGGGACCTTGTCACTCTTGGGAAATATCATGGTCAGGGGACCCGGCCAGAAAGCCTCCATCAGCTTCCTCCCTGCCTCCGGTATCTCCTTTACAAGAGGCGCAACCTCCTCCATGCAGGAGACATGGGCAATAAGAGGATTATCGGAAGGCCTCCCTTTTGCGGCATAAATTTTCCTCGCCGCGTCCTCGTCCAGTGCATTGCCGCCCAGACCGTATACGGTTTCCGTGGGAAATGCCACCAGGCCCCCAGAACGCAGTATACCGGCTGCCTCCCTCAGTTCCTCATCCTTTATATGATTCCTGTCTTCTATAATAATTCTTTTTGTCTCCATGATTCATACCTCGATTGTTAAATACCGTTTGCTCTATGTCCAGTTTATTTTAGCACCCGCCACAGCCAATGTAAAGCCGGGAAATCTCACCTATCCGGCTCCTGTCTCTTGAAGATTAAGGACATTTCGTGTAAACTTAAGTCATCACAAATGACAGGAGGCTTTACCAATGAACAACATTAACAGCGTAATGAAAGAATTCAAGGCATTTATCCTCAAAGGAAACATCATCGACATGGCTGTGGGCGTCATTATCGGCGGCGCTTTCAGCAAGATTGTGACTTCCCTTGTCAATGACATCCTGATGCCCCTACTGGGCGCCCTGACCGGCGGCGCAAGCTTCAACACACTCAAATATGTCATCCATCCCGCGGCCACGATAAACGGGGCAGAAGTAGAAGAAGCCGCCATACTCTATGGCAGCTTCCTGCAAAATATATTGGATTTTCTCATTATCGGCGTGTGCATGTTCTTTATGATTAAGACAGTTGCCGTCATCAGCAGCCGGTTACGCCATGAAGAAGAAGTCAAGGAAGAGGCACCTGCACCGGCTGGGCCCACACAGGAAGAACTTCTGGCTGAAATCCGCGACCTTTTGAAGGAACGAAAGGACATAGCCTGATATTCCTAAAAGAAACGTATCCGCTTGGCATTCTCCACAAATTCCCTGTTATTCCTGGTCCTTGCGAAAAGGTCAAGTATCTTTTCCACTGCGTCCTCGGGTTTCAGGGAATTGGTGGCTTTGCGGATGATATCCACTGCCTCGGCTTCCTCCTTAGACAGCAGGAGATCATCCCTTCTGGTACCGGACTTCAATATGTCGATGGCCGGGAAGATACGTTTCTCAGACAGTTTCCTGTCAAGCACCAGCTCCATATTGCCGGTGCCCTTAAATTCCTCATACACAACATCATCCATACGGCTTCCCGTCTCCACCAGAGCAGTGGCCAGAACGGTCAGGCTTCCGCCCTCGCGCATATTTCTGGCTGCGCCGAAGAAACGCTTTGGCATATGAAGGGCCACCGGATCCAGACCGCCGGATAATGTACGGCCGCTGGGCGCGACCGTCAGGTTGTATGCCCTTGCCAGCCTGGTAATGCTGTCCAGCAGGATGATAACGTCACGTCCGTGCTCCACCAGACGCTTGGCCCGCTCAATCACCATCTCGGATACCCTCTTATGACGGTCAGGCAGCTCGTCAAAGGTAGAGTAGATGACCTCTACATTGGGGCCCACAATGGCTTCTTTTATGTCCGTAACCTCCTCAGGGCGCTCGTCGATCAGAAGGATCATCAGATGCATGTCCGGATTATTGGTTGTGACTGCCTTTGCTACCTGCTTTAACAGTGTGGTCTTGCCTGCCTTTGGCGGGGATACAATCATGCCACGCTGTCCCTTGCCAATGGGAGCCAGAAGATCCAGGACACGCATGGCCATTGTATTCCTCTCGCCAGGTGTTTCCATGTGAAGGCGCCTGTTGGGGAAGATTGGTGTCAGGTCCTCAAAGTTGGGCCTTGTCTCCGTGGCGCTTAACGGATAGCCGTTCACCGTCTTGATGTAGAGCAGGGCCGCAAACTTCTCTGTTGCAGACTTCACCCTGCGGTTTCCCACTATTATATCTCCTGTTTTCAGATTGAAACGGCGGATTTGGGATGGCGCCACATAGACGTCGTTTTCACCTGGAAGGAAATTTTCACAACGGATGAATCCAAATCCGTCCGGCATGACTTCCAGTATGCCGTTTGCCTCAATCCCGCTGTCTAACTCAGCCATATCCTGGCTGGATAGGCCGATTGCGTCACTCCTATTGTCCGCTCTGGTAAAACGCTCTCCCTCACTCTGGGAAGGCGCGCTGTTCTGTCCCATGCTGTTATTCATACTGCTGTTTCCATGGGGTTTGGGAGACTGGGTCCTGTTCTGCGTATACTTGTTGTCGTACCCTCTTGAAACAGGGCGGCGGTTATCCGTTCCTCTGCTGTCATTCCGGTTTTCCTGATAATCCTGGCTCCTTGACTGGTTACGCTCAGGGGCATGGGACTGGTCCTGGGAACGGTAGGATTCCTGGCTCCGAGACGTTTCCTGGCTCCGGGGCATATCCTGGCTGCGGGGCGTTTCAGCCTTTTCTTCCCGTTTTATCTCCGCCGGCTTTACTTCCGGGTTTTTCTCCGCCTCATCGCAGAGCAAATCAATGATTTCTGCCTTTCTCAATGAGCTGATGCCCTTAATTCCACGGCTCTTGGCCATTTCCTTTAGTTCTGAAAGAGGCAGGGTCTGCAGTTTTTCACGCATAGTATCTCTCCTTATTAAATTGAATTCTTCACCCGCAAAATGAGCCGGTGTATGCCTTCTGTCTAAGTTCATATTATCTTCTGTTCATTCAAATTCGGGGTTTATTCCAGATTTGGGAATTGCTCAGGGACTAACAGACTGCCGGCAGTATCAAGAAAACTGCCAGCCAATCTATGTATAGCCCTATTATATACACGAATATCAGAGATTGTAAAGTTAAAATTTGAGAAATTCAGCTTTTAAGCCATTTCATATGCGAACTTATCTGTTTCTCGTAACCATTGTCAGAAGGTTCGTAAAATACGGTTCCCTCCATTCCGTCAGGCAGATACTGCTGCTGCACATAATGCTTGGGATAGTCGTGGGCATACCGGTAGCCTGCCCCATGCCCCAGCTTTTCCGCTCCCTTATAATGCTTGTCCTGCAGATGGACAGGCACAGGCATGGTCCGTTCATTCCTCACCGCTTCCATGGCCTTCTGTACCGCCATACAGGCTGCGTTGCTCTTTGGCGCCGTGGCCACATAGGTCACTGCCTGTGAAAGGATGATATTGGCCTCGGGAAGTCCGATGCGCTCTGCGGCCTGGGCTGCGTTTACCGCCACCACGAGGGCCTGAGGGTCCGCATTTCCCACATCCTCCGCAGCGCATATCATAATTCTTCTGGCTATGAACTTGATGTCTTCCCCCGCGTACAGCATCCGCGCCAGATAATACACGGCCGCGTCCGGGTCCGACCCGCGCATGCTTTTAATAAACGCGGATATGGTATCATAGTGGTTGTCCCCGTTCTTGTCATACCGGACAGCCCTTTTCTGAATGCATTCCTGGGCCACTGCCATATCAATGTGAATCCGCCCGTCCGGTCCCTTTGCAGTGGTCAGTACCCCCAGCTCCACGGCATTTAACGCGGCCCTCGCATCCCCGTTGGCCGTGTCCGCCAGGAAATCAGCGGCATCCTCGTCAATGTCGGCATCGTAAATGCCCATTCCACGTTCCCTGTCATAAACCGCCCTGCGGATCAGCTCCTTGACATCGTCCTTTTCCAGGGGCTTAAGCTCAAATATCCTGGACCTGGAAAGAAGCGCTCCGTTTACCTCAAAATAAGGATTCTCCGTAGTGGCCCCTATCAGTATCAGCGTCCCGTCCTCCACAAAGGGCAGAAGGTAATCCTGCTGTCCTTTATTAAATCGGTGGATCTCATCCACGAACAGTATGGTCTTCCTTCCATACATGCCAATGTTGTCCTTGGCCTCCTTCACCACTTCCTCCATGTCCTTTTTTCCTGCCACCGTGGCGTTAATCTGCCTGAAATCCGCACTGGTAGTATTGGCAATGACCTTGGCCAGGGTTGTCTTACCGGTTCCCGGAGGTCCGTAAAAAATAATAGACCCCAGCTTATCCGCCTGTATGGCCCGGTACAGCAGCTTATCCTTTCCCACAATATGCTGCTGCCCCACCACCTCGTCCAGGGTCCTTGGACGGAGCCTGGATGCCAGAGGCGACTCCTTCTCCATATCCTTTTCTCTCATATAATCAAATAAATCCATATCTGTATTCTCCTCAGTCAATCAGCAGTTCATCCACCGTAACAAAAGTATAGCCCCGCTTCGTGAGCGTGTCAACGATTTCCAGGGCTGCTTCCACAGAAGTGGGAAAAATATCATGCATCAATATGATATCCCCGTTCTCCACCTCCTTTAGCACGCGTTTCACAACACGGTTGGTATTGCGCAGTTTCCAGTCCAGCGAGTCCACGGACCATAGAACGGTGGTCATGCCGACCCTGCACTCCAGCTCCTCATTCCAGTCCCCATAGGGCGGGCGCATATACTGGGGCCGCTCTCCCGTAATCCCTTCTATCATCCGGCTGGTTCTGTCCACGGCCTGGCAGACCTTTTCAGAGCCGGCCTTTGTGAGCTGCACATGGCTGTAGCTGTGGTTTCCAATCAAATGCCCCTCTGCCTTCATGCGCTTTACGATTTTCTCGTTTCCCACTATGTTCTGTCCCATAAGGAAAAAGGATGCCCGGACATTTCGCTCTTTCAGCCCGTCCAGCAGTTTTTCCGTGTAATCCTCATTTGGTCCGTCGTCAAAGGTCAGAGCCACAAATTTCCCTTCCAGCCCCTTGACCCGGTCCAGGGTATCCCCTCCCTCCCTGACCCAGGAGCCCTTGTCAGCGGACACATGGGCCGGCATTTCCCCCCTTACCGCATGGATAAGGCCGCCTAGCAGCAAAAGGTCCGCTATGCAGACAGCTGCCAGGATTTTTGACTTATTTATCAGCTTCACCCTGTTTTCCCTCGCTTATTTCACATCCTTATCTATCCAGTATATGTGCAGGGACAATGTAAAAATGCTTTTACCTTTTCCTGACTTTCTAAGACTTCACAAAATGTGTGAAAAGAAGAAAACAGCGCCGGGATGTTCCCGGCGCCGCTCGGCTGAACTTACATCATATTGAATTACTGTCCTGTTCCTATTGGTGTGACCACCACGCCCGGTCCGCCGGATGAACCTGTGACAGACTGACCGGAACCCGGAGCCTGGTTAGATACCACGCCGTTCTGTGAAGGCTGAGGTGCCTGTCCTCCCTGGCTGCCGTCCGGCGCCTGAGTCCGGACATTTCCTGTCTGGACATTTCCTGTCTGGCCGTCCCCGGTTTCATTTCCCGTTTCTTGAACAACCTGGCTGAGCACTCCGCTTCCGTCAGCAGTATAGGCCACGCCGCCTATATCCACGGTGGTGCCTGCCGCCATCCGGCCTGTGGACGGGTCCATGTAGTAGTGGAGTCCGCCCACATCTATCACACCTTTAGCCATACGTCCGGAGCCCTCAAAATAATACCAGGCCCCATCCATCTCACGCCAGCCCGTGGCCATGGCGCCGGACCCCTTAAGGTAATACCGCTCACCGCCTTCATCCAGCCAGCCTGTCTGCATCACGCCCTCCTGGTTGCTGTAATACCAGGTTCCATTGTCATTAATCCACCCCCTGGAAAGGGCTCCTAAGCTGTCCAGATAGTACCACTTCCCGTTCTGGCTGGTCCAGCCTTTTGCCATGGCCCCATTCCCCTCGAGGAAGTATCTGCGGCCGCCTTCATCCAGCCAGCCTGTCTGCATCACGCCCTCCTGATTGCTGTAATACCAGGTTCCGTTGTCATTGATCCAACCCTTGGAAAGGGCTCCTGAGCTGCCGAAGTAATACCATTTCCCGCTGTCGGATTTCCAGCCGGTTATCATCTTGCCGGTGGCGTCATCCAGATAGTAAGACTTGCCGGACTGGTTGAGCCAGCCCTTGAACACCAAACCGTCCCCGTCCATATAATACCACGCGCCGTCATCCTGAATCCAGTTGTTCTTCTGCTTTGCATAGTTCTGGTAATAGTAGGTCTGGCCGTTGATGGTCCTCCACGTATTAGCCGGAATCACGGAGGTGAAATCCCTGAACTGAAAATCAATATCCACATTTCCGCTTATACCGTTTACAGCGCCGGTGCTGGTTGCCTGCCACATAACCGGATTCTGGTAGGCCGGTTTGGCGGAATAGCGCGCCACCCATACAGGATAGTTCATCTTGCTCATATCCAGCTTATTGACAAGCCAGTTGTCATTGGCATAGATGACCGGATAATAGCCCGCCTCTGAAATCCGCCCGCAGAACGCATTGGCGATGGCTGCCAGCTCATCCTTGGACAGGGTTCCCTGGGTGGAATCCTCCATGTCAAACGCCACCGGATAGGAGACCGGATAATCGTGAATCAAGTTGAGGACAAAGTTCGCCTCCTCCACCGCCATCTCCGGTGTCATGGCCAGGGAATAGATATATACGCCCACCTTGACGCCTGCCGCGCTGGCCTGCTGGATATTCCTGTGGAAATAAGGGTCCACCGCGCCCTTTGAACGGGTGCCCAGCATGACGAAGGACACGTCGTCCGCAGCTACCTGGCTCCAGTTGATATCCCCCTGCCACCTGGATACGTCGATTCCCCGGAACAGCACATTATTGATGGCTGAGCCGTCCGGCATCTGGTATACGCCGTTTGCCTTCTTCCACGCATTAGGATTTGCGGTGGAAGCAGACTGTCCTGAAGTGCTTCCTGTTCCGGAGGTGGTTCCTGTGCTGCCAGTGGAACTCTGCCCAGGCCCTACGGGAGATATGACCGTGGCGGACTGGGTCTCCCCCGGTCCCACGGCCAGGGTTGTACCTGCGGGCACGATTGTACCTGCCCCGATGAGCCCTGCCAGAGCGAGTGCGTGGCAGCGCCTCATTATCTGCGTCGTATTTTTCATAGTCTTCTCCTCATCCCTTTGTATTTTTCAAAAAAAGAAGGGATGTCCAGCCATCCGCTGTCACACCCCCCTTATTAAACTGCAGTAAATCAACCTGGTCCGTCTGTCCGTCCTGGTTCAAGCGCAGTTGATGAGCCGGATGGGCTGTTATTGGAATTGCCGCTGGTCGGGCCGTTTGTACTGTTTCCGGATCTGCCTGGTGTGCCGCTGCTGTTTCCGGAGCTGCCCGGTGTGCCGCTGCTGATACCGGAGCCGGAAGAACCGGATACGCCAGGTCCGCCGCTGCCGCCGGAACTGACGGAATTATTGTTCACGGTACCCGGTGTCTGGGCCGATACGCCGTTGGCATTCTGGCATATGCCGCTGCCGTCAAAATTATACTGTACGCCGTTGATGGTAGCTGTCGTGCCTGCAATCATCTTGCCCTCGTTGGCAGGGTTCAGATAGTAGTACTTGCCGTCCAGCTGAATCCATCCCGTCATCATATGTCCATTGCTGTTGAAGTAATGCCAGGAATTATCAATCTGCTTCCAGCCTGTGGACATCTTACCGTTGCTTGTATCCATATAATATTTGTTGCCTTCGCTGTCGCTCAGCCAGCCTATCAGCATCCGGCCATCCGTATTCAGGTAGAAATAATCATTATCCACTTTAGCCCAGCCCGTCATCATCTTGCCGTCCGTGCCAAAGAGGTACCAGTTGTCCTTAATCTGTGCCCAGGAATTAACCACGCACTTTCCGTTGCTCTGGAAATAATACCATGCGCCGTCCATCTCACGCCAGCCGGTTGCCATGGTTCCGTTGCCACGCATGAAGTAGTAGTCATTGCCAATCTTCAGCCAGCCTGTAACCATACTTCCGTCGTTCAGCATATAATACCACTTGCCGTCCTCCGGATTAATCCAGCCCATGGCCATGAGGCCGTTCGGCCTGAAGAAATACCATTTTCCGTCAATCTGCTTAAAACCAGTAGACATATATCCCGTGGATAAATCCATATAATACCAGCCCTCGCTGGTCTGAAGCCATCCTGTATGTATCTGTCCATTATAGATATAAGTCCAATTATCATTGGATTTACTCCATCCGTCTGCCGCATAGCTGGTAAATACAGACCCCAATGACATGGCCCCAATCATACCGGCTGCCGCGATTGCTGCCCAGTACTTTTTATATCCCATTTGTCATCCTCCTCGCCTGGTATATCTGGCCAGGGGCATAGTAGTCCCCAACCTTTTACATATCTTCGATTATAGCACAATCCCATATTCATTTGGTAACAAATTTATTACAATTTCCGTAATTTACTATAATATTTTTTTGCATACCGGTACATGATAATGGTGTATTCCCCAAACTCCTCTCCCAGGAAGCTTTTATATACAGCCCACAGACACCACAGGAATCCGCCCAGAGCAGCATTGGCATAAAGGGCGAACAGTTCGTCCTCCGAGGGCTCCCTCCGGAGATAAAGCCTGAAGAGCCGTTCCATGTCCTCTTCATTGTAATAGGAATAAATAGCGCACATGGACACATCCATCACCGGGTCACACATGCCTGCATACTCCCAATCCAGAAGTTTTACACTGCCGTCCTCAAAAAAGAGAAAGTTATCCACATTTGCGTCAATATGGCACAGGCATTTTGGGCGTTCCATGGAATCAAGCGTATCCATAAGCCAGTCCATCCCCCTCTTCACTTCCTCGTAATCCTCAAACAAAAGAGTCCCGTGGCTCCCGCACAGCTTTTCGTAAAAGCTGATTCTTTCCCGGATGTCAAAGGAATGGGCCACCGTGATGCCAGACTGATGAAGGCAGCGCACCATGGACATGCATTTTTCCATATCATCCCAAACCGCTGAATCCGCATTTCTGGTGCCTTCATAGTAATCCGCTATCTTATACCCCGTCTTTTCGTTCATGTACAGCACATGCTCGGTAATTTCAAGTGGAGCAACCGCATCGTAGACAGTTTTTTCCTGTTCCCTGTTAATCAGAAGTTCTGTACCCGGACCCGGTATGCGGCAGATGCAGCGGCGGTCCTCCACCTTAAACAGAAACGACTTGTTGGTCATGCCTGCTTTCAGGCAGCGGATATCCTTAATGTGGGATTCCGGTACATTGAATACCTCTGCGACCAGCTTCATGGCCGCATTGTCAGAATGATTCTGATAGCGGGGGTCAAACAGGCGCAGCTCCTCCAGGTTCTCAAACTCATATACCTGGTCATCCGGCTGACGGTTCACATCCATCTCTATCTCATCCCATCTGGAAGCTGCCAGGCCGCTGGCTTCCTGGGCCGCTTCCAGCAGTCCGCCGGCTTCCTCCTCCAGACGCTGTCTGGCCTCTCCTTCCAGCATGTCCGCATAGACCTGTTCCCAGTAGAACTGCTCTGTTCCCGGCGTCTTATAATAGGCTTCCAGCACGGGAAGAAACTGCCGTGAAAATTCCCGGGAAAAATAAGCCGGACCATACATGACCCACTGGTCCCGCCCGCCTACTTTCACATCCGTGATCCTTCCCTTTTTATTAAAATAAAGGCACCATTCCCTGGTTTCTCCCCTCTGAAAGACTGAGCTGTACCAGGCCCCGCATTCATAGGCATGATACATGTTCTTCCGCATCCAGTTGTCCGATGACAGGATGTACATATTGCGTCCTTCCAGCACCTTCCTGGCCCGATAGATGGTGGTCAGGGTGTTTTTGCTGGTATATTCAGGATTGTACAGAAGCTCCACACCGTATTTATCAATGAGGTATTCGAACTTCTCCTTCAGATATCCCACTGCTATGGTTATGTTCCTTATACCAACTTCGTGGAGCTGCTTAATCTGACGCTCAATCATACGCTCCCCAAAGACCTCCAGGAGCCCCTTGGGCGTCTCAAAGGTCAGGGGTACAAAACGAGAACCGAATCCGGCTGCAATAATAAGAGCGCCGTCCACCTTATATTGGTCTAACAGTTTCTGTCCAGCGGGCATAAGCCTCCATCGGGCCTTGCCCTTTTGGCTGCTTTCCTCTCCTATATATCCCTTTGCCAGGCATTCCTTAATCAAACCATTGGCCGTGCCCAGGGAGACGTCCAGCTTTCCGGCCAGCCCCCTTTGGGTGATATCCGGCTGCTCCAGCACCGCCCTGCATACAAGTCCATGTCTGTCCATTGTGTAATCCTCGCTTCCCTGCCTGTTTATGTTCAAATTTATCATTTTATAAAAATATATGAACATTATATCACACCCGCTTAAAAAAGCAAGCAAAATGGAAATATTTCCTTTTTGAAACCATAAGCACTAAAAAGCCAGGTTCCGAAGCATTTCCCGGAGCCTGGCTTTCCTACCTATAAACTTACACTTCAAATATCAAATCCCCATAACTTGGCATTGGCCACAGTTCCTTATCCACAATCATCTCCAGCTGGTCCACAGGAGCCCTGAGTGCTTCCATGGCCGGTACTACCTGGCTGTGGTAGACGACTGCCTGAACCTTACCGCCCTCGGCGGCGGAGGCCTTTTCTGTCACCTCCAAAAGGTGGGCAAGGGCTGTCCTTATCTCAGTGAGCAGCTTTGAGGTCTTTATAAGCAGCTCTGTCTGGGTGCTCACATCTGCCTCCTGGCATACGCCTTTCACGGCTCCGATGGATGCAGCCAGCTGTGTGGTATACTTGATGACTGCCGGGATGATGGACTTGCTGGCCATGTCATACATGGTCCTGGCCTCAATGTTAATGGCTTTGGAATAGTTCTCATATTCCACCTCAGACCTGGATTCCAGCTCAGCCTTTGTAAATACCCCAAACGCCTCGAACAGCTTCACTGCCTTATCCGTTGTCAGGGCCGGGATTGCATCCACCATGGAGCGGATGTTTGGAAGGCCTCTTCTCTCAGCCTCGGCCACCCACTCATCTGAATATCCATTTCCATTGAAAATGATTCTCTTATGGGCGGCCAGGGTCTCCTTGATGAAATCATGTACAGCCATATCGAAGTCCTCTGCCTTCTCCAGTATGTCTGCCGCTTCCTTAAAGGCTTCTGCCACAATGGTGTTCAGCACGGTATTGGGAGAAGCGATGGAATCCGAGGAACCCACCATGCGGAACTCGAATTTATTGCCGGTAAAGGCAAAGGGTGATGTACGGTTCCTGTCCGTGGCATCCTTATCCAGGTCAGGAAGAATGTCAACGCCGGTCTTTAAGGTGCCGCCCTGTTTGGAGTGGGTGGCTTCGCCGGTGCTGCACAGCTGATCGATTACATCCTCAAGCTGCTCTCCCAGGAAAATGGATATGATGGCAGGCGGCGCCTCGTTGGCTCCCAGTCTGTGGTCATTTCCCACAACGGATGCAGATTCCCTAAGAAGGTCTGCATGGACATCCACAGCCTTGATGATACATGCCAGTACCAGGAGGAACTGGATGTTTTCATGAGGCGTGTCGCCAGGATTCAGAAGATTGGTACCGTCATCAGCGGTCAGGGACCAGTTGTCATGCTTACCGGAACCATTGACGCCCGCGAAGGGCTTCTCATGAAGGAGGCAGGCCATGCCGTGGCGTCCGGCCACCTTCTTAAGTGTCTCCATGACAATCTGGTTGTGGTCAACAGCCTGATTCACACCCTCGTAGATAGGCGCAAGCTCATGCTGGGCCGGAGCCACCTCGTTGTGCTGTGTCTTGGCAGGCACGCCTAATTTCCACAGCTCTTTATTTACATCGTTCATGTAAGAACCGATTCTCTCACGGATGGCGCCAAAGTAATGGTCCTCCAGCTCCTGGCCCTTGGGAGGCATTGCGCCGAATAAGGTGCGGCCGGTGTAAATCAGGTCCTTGCGCTGCAAATATTTCTCTCTGTCTACCAGGAAATATTCCTGCTCCGCGCCTACGGACGGTGCGACCCGCTTGGCTGTGGTGTTGCCAAAAAGACGGAGTATCCTTAAGGCCTGCTCATTGACAGCCTGCATGGAACGCAGCAATGGGGTCTTCTTATCCAGCGCCTCCCCCTTATAGGAACAGAAGGAAGTGGGGATGCACAGGGTCACGCCGATGGCGTCTTCCCGCAGGAAGGCCGGTGAGGTACAATCCCAAACCGTATATCCCCTTGCTTCAAAGGTGGCGCGCAGGCCGCCGGATGGAAAGGAGGATGCGTCCGGCTCGCCCTTAATCAGCTCCTTGCCGGAGAATTCCATGATTACTTTTCCGTCGGAGGGAGCAGAGATAAAGGAATCATGCTTCTCTGCAGTCACGCCTGTCAGCGGCTGGAACCAGTGGGTATAGTGGGTGGCTCCCCTCTCGATTGCCCAGTCCTTCATGGCATGGGCAACCACATCTGCAATACTGGGGTCCAGCTCTGCCCCGTCTTCAATCGTTTTCTTCAACTTCTTGTACACGCTCTTTGGCAGACGGTCCCTCATCACCGCATCATTGAATACATTTTTACCGAACATCTCCGAGACATTCAATACATCGCTCATAGAATTATCCATCCTCTCTTTTTTTATCTTCCTTTTCCAAAATCGTTTCTAAAATCCTCAGGTCATAGTTCTCTCAGGTCATACATCTCTTTTCACGTAATTATATTAAGTCCGCACGGATATATAATAAAAAGGCGTTCCCCCTCTGAGAGAGAACACCTTTGTTCTTTATTAAAATAAACCATTTCCACCGAAATTGCAAGTGGTTTTTAAATAAAAATACATTTTTATTCTTTTGCCTTGCCAACAGAACCGAACAGCTCCATCTTTTCCTTAACAGTTGCCCTGATAGCATCAGCGCCCGGAGCCAGAAGCTTCCTTGGATCAAAGCCCTTGCCCTTCAGGTCCTTGCCAGCCTCGATGTATTCCCTGGTGGCTGCTGCGAAGGACAGCTGGCACTCTGTGTTTACATTGATTTTTGCAACGCCCAGGCTGACAGCCTTCTTAATCATATCCTCAGGGATACCTGTACCGCCGTGAAGAACCAGAGGCATGTCGCCTACAGCTGCCTTTACCTGCTCTAATACGTCGAAACGAAGGCCTGGCCAGTTCTCAGGATATTTGCCGTGAATATTGCCGATACCTGCTGCCAGGAAGTCAATTCCCAGATCAGCGATGGCCTTGCACTCCTGAGGATCAGCGCACTCGCCTAAGCCTACCACGCCGTCTTCCTCACCGCCGATGGAGCCAACCTCTGCCTCCAGGGACAGACCCATGGCATGTGCTACCTTAACCAGCTCCTTTGTCTTCTCGATGTTCTCTTCGATGGGATAGTGGGAACCATCAAACATGATGGAGGAAAATCCTGCTTTGATACATTTATAGCAGCCATCGTAAGTACCATGGTCCAGATGCAGGGCAACCGGTACCGTGATGTTCAGTTCTTCCATCATAGCCCGGACCATGGCTGCAACTGTCTTAAATCCCGTCATATACTTTCCTGCGCCCTCGGATACGCCCAGGATAACCGGAGATTTCAGTTCTTCTGCTGTCAGCAGTACGGATTTGGTCCACTCAAGGTTATTGATGTTGAACTGGCCAACTGCGTACTTGCCTTCCCTTGCTTTCTCAAGCATGTCTTTTGCTGAAACTAACATATTATACCTCCTTATAACTTTGTTATTTTATTAACCATCTCACCCATTATATCGCATACGCGAACAAAAAGGAAGATGGTTTTTATTAAATCAGCTGAGGCCAAGGATGTCCTTTACCTCGTTCTTCATATCATCCACGCCGCACTCCCTGTTATGGTGGATGGCTGCATGGCGGATTTCCTCCACTGCCTGGGGAACAGCGACGCCGGACAGGGCGCTTAATGCATCTACGATTTCAAATTCATCCTTGCCCTCCAGTCCTTCCCTGCCTGCAATGGCTTCCATGACACTGCGGGAGAATTTATAAGGGCTGGCAGTGGACGCTATGACTGTCTTTGTGTCATCCCCGCTTTCCTTCCTGTAATTTCCGTATACGGCAGCCGCAACGCCTGTATGGGTGTCGATGAGATAACCCGTATCATCAAACAGCTTCCTGATGGTGACAGCGTTCTGCTCCTGTGTGGCAAAGCCTCCCACGAAATCGGACATGAAGGCGCGCATCTCAGGCGTCACCTCATATCTTCCCTCCTCGGAAAGCCCCCGCATCAGGTTTTCGTTGGCCTGGGCATCACATCCTGTACTCAGATAGATGAGACGCTCCAGGTTGCTGGATATAAGGATATCCATGGACGGTGAATTGGTGAGGATGAACTCTCTCTTCCTGTCATAAATTCCTGTGGTGAAAAAGTCATACAGGACTTTATTATCATTGGAGGCGCATACCAGAGTCTTTACAGGAAGTCCCATACGCTTCGCAAAATAGGCTGCAAGGATGTTGCCGAAATTACCTGTTGGCACCACCACATTGATTTTCTCGCCCTTTTCTATCTCTCCTGCTTCTAACAGTTTGGCATAAGCATATACATAGTACACAATCTGGGGAACCAGACGGCCAATGTTAATGGAGTTTGCCGAGGAAAACCGGAAACCCTTTCCCGCAAGCTCTGCTTCCAGGTCCTTGTCCCCGAAAATTTTCTTCACGCCGGTCTGGGCGTCATCAAAATTGCCGTGGATTGCCACCACAGAGGTGTTGTCCCCTTTCTGGGTACGCATCTGAAGCTCCTGGACCTTGCTGACTCCGTCCTTGGGATAGAATACAATGATCCGGGTCCCGGGCACATCCGCAAATCCGGCCATGGCCGCCTTGCCCGTATCCCCGGACGTGGCCGTGAGAATGACGATTTCCCGGTCCACATGGTTCTTCCTGGCCGCTGTGGTCATAAGATGCGGCAGGATGGACAGAGCCATGTCCTTGAATGCAATGGTGCTTCCATGGTACAGTTCAAGATAATATGATCCGTCAGCCTTTGCAAGGGGCGCTATCTCCTCTGTATCAAACTTGCTGTCATAGGCCCTGGCAATACAGTCCTTAAGCTCTGCTTCCGTATAATCTGTCAGGAACAGCTTCATGACCTCGTACGCTGTTTCCTGGTATGTCATGGACGCCAGCTTTTCAATGGGCACATCCAGCTCCGGAATACAGGACGGCATGAACAGGCCGCCGTCCTTTGCAAGGCCCTGTAAGATGGCCATGGAAGCCGTCACTTCCTTTTCACCGCCTCTTGTACTCTGATAGGTTAATCCCATACTCTTTTTCCTCGCTTTTAAAATTCTCAATTAGTAATGTTACCAAAATATTAACATATTTCCCGGACAGACGCAACTGTAAACACGGATACCTTCCTTTTCCGCCCTTTATCTGGTATACTGATACAGCCTGTCCCGATACTGCCGTGTCCTCATCCCCCGCAGGATCCGGGGCAGGCCCAATAAGCCCGGGAGGAACATCATCATGACCTATGAACATATAGTTGCCGGAACCTTCATAAGCCGGCCCAACCGCTTTATCGCCCATGTGGAGACAGAGAACAGGACGGTGGTATGCCATGTAAAGAACACCGGACGGTGCAGGGAGCTTCTGATTCCCGGAGTCACGGTTATACTGGAATTCCATTCGGATGCAGCCCTTTCCGGAAGAAAGACCGGGTATGACCTGATTGGCGTATATAAAAACGGTCTGCTCATCAACATGGACTCCCAGGCCCCCAACAAGGCTGCATGGGAGTGGCTGGCCTCACTGGGCGACGGCCAATGTACGGAAAAAAAACGCTCCCCCCTTGGTTCTTATGTACCCTTTGACATACGGCGGGAGGTCACCCACGGCGACTCACGGTTTGACCTGGCATTCTCCCTGAGAAACCGGAATACGAAAGCAGTGTCCCCGGCCTTCATGGAAGTCAAAGGCGTGACCCTGGAGGAAAATGGTCTGGCTATGTTTCCTGACGCGCCCACGGAACGGGGCATCAAACACCTGAAAGGCCTTATAAGGGCCCATGAGGAGGGCTATGAGGCTTATGTCCTGTTTGTCATACAGATGAAGGGTATCCGGGGTTTTACCCCCAATGACATTACCCATCCGGCCTTTGGGGATGCGCTCAGGCAGGCCCGTGAAGCCGGCGTTCATGTACTGGCATATGACTGCCTCGTAACCCCCGATACCATGACTGTGGATTCGCCGGTAAAGGTCATGCTGGATTAGATCGTGTCATAACATACACTTCAAACGCTCCGGGCCAGGGCTTCCGCGAAGGAGGCCCTGGCCGGTTTAGAATTCATGTTGAATATTATAACCCCAAGCTGCAGGTATTTTAGGAGCGGCAGTTATTCCAGTTGCTGCAATTGTTCCAGTTACGGCAATTATTGCAGTTATTGCAGGAGCAGCGGCAGTTTGAAGCCCCAGCGGTCCGGCCTGCTGCCTGGGCAGCCGTCCTTGCCTCAGCCGACTGATTACAGTTGTGGTTGGCATAGAACCCTGCCATATATCCCTGCCAGTATAAATCGCAGGTCCGGCCTGTTCCACCGAATGACTCGGACGTACCGGCTGCGGCCGCGGCCGCAGTACTGCCGCAGTTTCCACTGGCAGCCGCCGTTCTGGCAAATGCTGCATCCTCGTCATAATAAGCTCCCTCATAAGTTCCTGCATATCCATTCCAACCATTACAATCATTATAATTCATAGTGTTAATCTCCTTTCATCTAGGTTGTACTTTATTATACGGGGCTGGGCCAAAAGTGTGACAACCTTCCTTTTATTCCCACAGATACGTGCTCTGCATATAATATCATAACAAACCTGAACGGTGATTCACTATGGTCTATCCGTTACATGAACTGAAACCGGGAGAACAGGCGGAAATCGTCTGGGTTATCAGCGAACCGCCTATGTCCCTGCGGCTGGAAGAGCTGGGTTTTACAGCCGCAGCCCAGGTGACCTGTATTCTGAAGGGCCGGCGCGGCCACATGTCCGCCTACCAGATACAGGGCACAGTCATCGCCCTCAGGCCCCAGAATGCCAGGGAAGTGCTGGTCCGGGCTGTGAAGCCAGTTTAAAATATCTTCCGCTGAACCATCTACTGATCATTGGTCAGCTTAAAGTAATCCAGAACATAAAATACCAGGCTCAAAATCATGCCTACCACGCAGGCCAGCACCATACCGGTGAGCTGCACATTTCCAAACTTCACGGCAATTCCTGACAGGCCTGTGACAAATATGACTGAAGTAAGGGCCAGATTTCTGGAGTTTCCGTAATCTACCCTGGAATCCACCAGAATGCGCAGACCTGAGGTTCCAATCATACCGTAGAGAAGGAAGGAAATACCGCCGATAACAGGACCAGGTATGGTGCTGATAAGGGTGGAGAACTTGCCGATGAAGGAGCATACAATGGACAGCACAGCTGCTCCCGCAATCACGTGCACACTGTATACACGGGTGATTGCCATGACGCCGATGTTCTCGCCATAGGTGGTGGTGGGCACGGAACCTATCAGTCCTGATATCATGGTGGAGAAATTATCTCCGAGCAGAGAGCGGTGAAGGCCCGGATCCTTTAACAGGTCCCTTCCCACAATCTTGCTGGTGACTACCTGATGCCCGATGTGCTCGGAGGTAATGACCAGGAGCACCGGAAGGATAATCATGATAGCTTCCAGATTGAACTTAGGCGTGCTGAAATTAGGCAGGGCAAAAACAGGAGCCGCCGCTACCTCGGCAAAATCCACGATACCGCAGGCCAGGGCCGACACATAGCCCACAATGACTGCTATGAGAATAGGGATTACCGAGAAGAACTTTCTGAACAGGATGGAACCAAATACAGCAGTTCCCAGGGTAAACACGAACACGATTATCTTTCTGGGGTCCAGCACCTCGTCCAAGAGCCCTGCATTACTGGCCGCTGAACCGGAGAGCTCCAGTCCGATGAGCGCCACTACCGGGCCCATGGCTGCCGGCGGAAGGACCACTTCAATCCACTCTGTTCCGAATTTATATACGATGAATGCCAGGATACATCCGCAGAAACCCACTGCCACGAACCCGCCCAGGGCATATTCATATCCAAAATTACTTATGACCACGCCTGCCGGTGCCAAAAATGCAAAGCTGGATCCCAGATAGGCCGGCGCCTTTCCCTTTGTTACTCCGATAAAGAGCAAGGTGCCCGCGCCGTTCATGAACAGCACCACAGCCGGGTTTATGCCAAATATGAACGGCACCAGGATGGATGCGCCGAACATGGCGAACATGTGCTGGATGCTGAGGGGTACCAGCAGGTTAAAGGGTACCTTGTCCTCTACTTGAATGATGCGTTGATTTTCCATTGTCGTCCTCCTTAGTTGTTCACTTGTTTCATACTCTTTTTCCTGCCGCGCGTCTCCGCCCTGAGCAGTTATGCCCCCGGCTTATCTTACCCCTATCAAAACACCGTTCGCAGATAGAGGACGGGTAATCCCATGACAGTTCCTTCCCGCAGGCTGAACATTTGCGGGTATAGCTGGCACATTCCGTCCTTAAAATACGGCTGATTTCCTCCTCTGTGCTGCGCCTCTCCTCGGCCAGGTTCTCCACCTGCACAGGAAGCCCCACCTTCCTGGAGAACTGGAAATAAAGGTCCAGCATTTTATAGTAGCTCTCCAAATCATACAGGTCTTCCCCCGGACTGTAAGGAAACTCCAGTTCCGTCACGTCACGGTAATCCCTGCAGTAATCCTTCCACAGGTCCATAACCATCTTATTGTCTATGTCGATGGAACAGGTGATGAGCTTATAAATTTCCTGCCGGGAGTATTCCCCCATATCATCCCGGTGTACATGCTCAAAGCTCATATACAGCGCCAGCAGCTCGTCCACCTCCATCTTCTCATAGATGGAAGGCGTATCCAAGCCGGCCCATATCTTAACCAGTGTATCAATCTCAGCAGGAAGGTTAAGAAGCTGCTCAGGGAATCCCACATATGCCTTCATGATGGGCATGGGCATTCTGGAAAGGCCGTCCTCAATGACCTCCGCCTCGTCGATGGCAGCCACGAATCCCTCGTCGTAAAGACCGTATCTTCCGGCCCGTCCAGCAATCTGTTTTATCTCCTCCGGATTCAGGGAACGCTTATTCACCCCGTCAAACTTGCGTGTCTCCACAAACACGATTCTGCGTATGGGCAGGTTTAACCCCATGCCGATGGCGTCAGTGCTGACCACCACCTCTGTCTCCCTGGCCAGGAACCTGCGCACCTGTTCACGCCTGGTGGCGGGAGGCAGACTTCCGTAAATAACGCTGCAATGGATTCCCTCGTTCTCCAGATGGGCTGCCAGGGCCAGCACTGATTTCTTGGAAAATACTATGAGGGCATCGCCCTTTTTTAAATCCCGTTTCAGATTATAGGGCTTTTTCTCCATGGTCAGCCTGGTGTTTCTCTTATGGCGCACCACCCTGTACTGGTCGCCGCACCGCTTAATCATCTGCACCACAATATCCTCTGCCTCCGGAGCCATGCACAGGTGAATTTCCTCTGCCCGAAGCCCCAGCACTGCCCTGGTCCAGTTATGTCCGCGGTAGGGGTCGGCTATCATCTGGCACTCGTCCACCACCACGATATCGAAATATTCGTGGTCATTCAGCATCTCCACGGTACAGGACTGGCAGACAGATCCAGGCACCTCCAATGTCTCCTCTCCTGTAACCATGGAACAGGACAGGCCCTCTGTGTTGAGCTTGTCATAGACCTCCAGGGCCAGCAGCCTTAAAGGCCCGAAGTAGGCGCCATGCCTGCACTCCTTAAGACGCTCCAGGGCGTCGTGGGTCTTACCGCTGTTGGTAGGGCCCACATGAAGAATGAACCTGCGTTTCATCTCCCTGGCCCCCGGGTATTCCTGCTCCGGCTTCTGTTTCACAGACTCCAGGATTCCCCTCTTGATGGTTTTCGGAATGTAGAACAGCTGGTACGCTCTCTCAAGAGAATTGGTGAGGAGATAACGGCGGATGCCCTGCATCTTCAGCACCTGTTCCAAATCCTCACGGGACAGGCCGTTTACATATTCCAGGTCCTTCCGGGCAAGGGCTTCACAGAATTCATTCATCTGACGGCAGCTGGCTTCCCACTGCTCCAGGGCCGGCCCTGTCAGGTGACCTTCCCTGCGCATGAGATAGGCGCACACCTTTGACAGCATGGCGTGGACATCGCTGAGTTCGTTGGACTTCACCAGCGGCTTCAGATTGGCCTCAGTCAGCCGGCTCAGGCGTTTCCTGAGTTCGGCACCTTTCATGGCCCGGTAGCGTTTGTTCACATTCCCAAAGAACAGGCCCTGGTAATATTCCGCCAGATACTGCTCGCAATCCTTTTTTATCTCCATGGACTTCCTCTTTCTTTCAAATATTCGTAAAAGCAGCCAGACGCATATGTTTCCATATCCATCTGGCAGCACATTATACCATGGTTGTATCTACAAAATGTTCAAACCCCGATATACCATATTCTGCACACACGCTGTTGATTCCATCCACTATTTCCTCCCGTGAGTAATTGGCGGTGTAGAGTTCGTCATCCTTCAGCTGGTTAAGGTACATATAAAATGTAAGGGCCATCTCCAGGCAGTCCAGGCTGTCCGTGTCCAGCTCGTCGGTAAGAAGGTTCTCCGCATCATTGATGTTTCCCTCATCAACCAGGTCCTTAAGCCTCTTATATACCCGGTCAAGGTCCGTATACTTGTCCTCATCCTCCGGAAGGTCATAATCAATATCGTTCTTGCCAAGAACCAGCCTGGCAATCGCCCTCACCAGATCGCTGATTGTCCTCATAACATAATCGTCCTGATATCCCATATCGTTTCATCTCCTGAATTTAGTGTATTCTGTTTATGGCACATTTAAACTTAGTATAGTTGATAACCTTTCCTCCGTCAAGCAGTCTGTTGTCACAATGATGAACCAATGGCAGATAGGGACCTGGCTGCCATGCACCCAAAGGTTTTACGGCACATACGCTATCCTAAGACTCAATCTGCCCGCCCGCAGGCAGATTTATATTTCAGGAGTGACTGGATGGAACACCCACATTTTGTCATCGCTTTTACCGGTAATGAACAGACTGGCAAGGAGGTCTTATTTAAAAAGCTCACTGCCCAAAAAGGCTCTGTTAAACCTTCCTGCATACGGGACATGTCCTGCCCCCATGGTGATTTTCTATATGACAGCCGCTGCTATAAGGCAGTAAATCTTCCCGGCATCCTGTCCCTCAGCTCCCCATCAGAGGAAGCCAACTGCACTGCAACCTATCTCTGCTCAGGAAATCCGGATGCCATCCTGGTGATAGGCCATGCACTTCATCTGGAAATCCTTCTGGGGCTATTAAAAGAAATTCTGAGTCTTGGACCGGTCAGGGATTCTTCCATCCCCGTTGTACTGTGTGTCATCCGCTGTGAAGAAGCCAGACGGCAGGGCATCCGCATTGATTTTTCACTTCTTCACGATGTACTCCAGATTCCGGTCGTCCCCCTTCATGGATACGGCAAGGAACAGATGGACGACTTAAAAGCAGTCCTCCACTATGCCCTCCAGCCCCATCACAAGCATGATTTTCACTACGACTGCCTGGACTTTTCCCCCTGCCGTCTGGCTCATGAGTGTATGATGGCTGAAATAAAAACATCCCATGGAAGGCAATGGAACATACGTCCGGAAGCGGGATGGAACAGAATAATTTGTAAGGCACTGCTGCTTTTGCTTTTATTTGGACTTACCGCCTGTCTGTCAGTCCGGCTCACGGATTGCTTCTGGCCGTTATTTTTCGAAACTGAAACCATCCTGTGGGCTTGGGCAGAATGGCCTGGAATGCCTGCCTGGCTGATTGCCCCCATCATCCATGGTGCATTTTGCGCCGTGTCATGCACCATACTCGTGATGCTTCCGCCGCTTTTTCTGCTATTTCCTCTGTTAGGATTGTTGGGAAGAAGCGGCTGCTTTCCCCGGGCCGTATATCTGTCTGACCTGCTGACGGAGTTTTTTATTGAAAAACCCTGCAATACCGCCAGCCGTTACAAGCCACACGGCATATTTTCCACCCTTTGCTCCTGTACCGCAGACCACACCATTCCCATCCTTGACAGGGCAGCGGCGGCGGCTGTCACGTCCGGCATTCTCATATGGTTTCTTGGCAGCATGGCATACGTTGGACCGGAAACTGGTCATTTAGCCTTCCTGTCCCCAGGCATATCCGGCGGGAGCCTGTTGGAAGTCATCATACTTTTTCTTGATCATCCGGCCCGCCTCCTTGGACTGGACGGCACCATACTGACTGCTTTTATCCTGGGTATTTTTTCTCATGGAATGACACTTCCCGCCATGATGATGATATATCTGAAAACAGGAGGCGCTCCTTCCCCTTCATCCCCCTTCATCCTTGGACAGCTGCTGGCAAATCACGGATGGACCTGGCGCACAGCACTGTGCACCTGTCTCATGGCCCTGACCCGCTTTCCAAGCCTTACTGCCTGTCTGAAGCTGCGCAGAAGGCCTGGCCATACCCTGTACTTCTTATCAGGACGGCTGCTGGTGTTCATTCTCGGCATCATCCTGTGCTCTCTCATAGCTCTGACAGGCAAAGTATCCGGTTGACACCTTCGCTCCATCATGATTCAGCAATACCTTTCCCTCACATAAAAGCATTCCCCGGAACATGGCCCTGCCCCGGAAATATCTTCCAGGGCATGTCCCCCATTTTCTGGGGATTCTTTCTTGACTGCCGGGTCTCCTGAGCCTATAATGGAACTAAGCAAACAACAGGATACATATATGGACATTCAAAAACGCAGGACGTTCATCATCAGCTTTATTTACTTTGGAATCATAGGTGTGCTCTGCTATATAGGATTAAAGAAACTCCTGCCCATACTGATTCCCTTTATGGCAGCCATGGCTATTGCAGCCTTGCTGGAACCGGCAGTGTCCTTGCTGGACAGACATATGAAGGGCGGAAAGGGCGTGGCCGCCGCGGTTGTGCTGCTGGTTTTTTATGGTTCCATTCTGACAATCATGTGCGTGTCCGGCAGCCAAATCCTGGCATCTATCCAGGAACAGGCAAAAAAACTGCCCGGCATCTACAGCCAGACCATCGAACCAGGTCTGTCCCATTTCTTTTCCTTATTGGAGAACAGTTTCCCGGGCCACAGCATCCACATATCTGCCCTTGGACAAAGCCTGGAGCATTTCATGGAAAATGCTTCCGTGGGCATCTCCTCCGGGCTGCTTGGCTGGGGCGCCTCTGCCATAAGCGGGATTCCCGCCCTGTTCCTTGATTTCATCATCGCTGTGATAGCATCCTTTTTCCTGACAGGCAATTACAGGGAGACGCTGGATTTCCTGCTGTGCCAGATTCCTGAGGACAGACGGCAAATGCTCTTACAGGTACTTCTCCATGTCCGTAATGTTGCCTGCCGGCTTCTGAGGGCCTATGCTCTCCTGATGCTTCTGACATTTACGGAACTTTATATCGGTTTCCTGGTGCTGGGCATTCCGGCCAGATTCACTCTTGCCTGCATCACCTCGCTGGTGGATATCCTGCCGGTCCTGGGCACAGGCACCGTGCTTCTTCCCTGGGCATTCATGGCCTGGATGACGGGATCGGGAAGCCTGGCCCTGGGCCTTGTGTGCCTGTACCTGCTCACAGCAGTGGTCCGCCAGACCCTGGAGCCCAAAATCATCGGCCATCAGATGGGCCTGTCCCCCGCAGCCACCCTGCTGTGTATCTTTGCAGGCGGCAAGCTTCTGGGTTTGACCGGTATATTCCTGTTTCCCATAACCGCCACCGTACTGGCCGAACTGCACAGCGGAAATAACCTCCCCACTCAGGACCAGGTTTAACCTCCAGTCTCCCCCTGGCTCCCCCATGTTTACGTTATGACCATTCCCACCGCCTGCGCTTTCCCCACTTACGCTTTACCCACCCACGCTTTACCCACCATGCTTTACCCACCGCAGCATCCCACCAGGCAAGAACACAACCATACTCCAAAGGCAGGTGTTGTATATGAAGTTCTTCCATAACGTTACAGCCAAGATTCCACCGGCGTTTTCCACTAAAAACACAGCAAAATCCCCCGGACCCCAAAACGCGGCTCCTGAAAGAACAGAAAAAAAAGTCCGTTCCCTGGTTTTCTTCGCAGCCGGCCTGGTTCTGGCTGCTGTCTCTGGTCTGCTGGGGCTCTGTGCCCGGACGGTGCCCGGGTTTGCCCAGTTTTACTCCGTCACCGTGTACCCTCTCCTGGCAGGGACATTAGGACGGTTCTGCAGCCTGTTTCCATTTTCCCTTTCCGAAATCGGGCTGTATTTCCTCTGCCTGCTTTGCATATGCTACATGATTCTGCATATCAGACAGCCTGTTGCGCTGTTCTCCCGTGTCCTTTTTCTTTGCGGTGTCCTGTTATTTCTGTTCACGGTAAACTGCGGCATCAACTATTACCGGACTCCCTTTTCCTATGAGGCAGGTATTGCTGCAGAAAAATCCTCCACCGAGGAGCTGCTGGCGCTGTGCCGTTATCTTACAAACCAAATCAACAGCTCTCTGCCGGAAATAGACCACTCAGGCGAACTCCTGGACGGTCTGTATCCCGGGCAGACAGAAGCAACCCCTGCACCCTCGGCCCGGGAACTTTCCAGACTGGGTAAGGACGGCAGGGCAGCCATGATTCGGCTGGGCCAATCCTATCCCCAGCTGGGTGGATATTATCCCTATCCAAAACCCCTCATCAACTCCAGACTGCTGTCCGTACAGCAGCTCTGCGGCATCTACTCCCCCTTCACCATAGAGGCAAACTACAACAGGGAAATGCCCTACTATAACATCCCCCATACCATATGCCACGAACTGTCCCATCTGAAGGGCTTTATGCGGGAAGATGAGGCCAACTTCATCGGATATCTGGCATGTATCGGCTCCGACTCCCCGGACTTTCGCTACAGCGGCTACCTGACCGGCTGGGTCTACGCAGGCAATGCCCTTGCCAAGGTGGACCCTGAAAGTTATTATGACCTCTATACAAAGCTGTCCCCTCAGGCAGCCCGGGACCTGGACTGGAACAACCAGTACTGGGAGCGTTTTGAAGGACCGGTGGCAAAGGCCTCCACCCAGATGAATGACAGGTATCTTAAAGCTCACAGTCAGGAGGACGGCGTCAGAAGCTATGGCCGGATGGTGGATTTGATGCTGGCGTATTATAAGGACCAACTATAGTCTGGCCCATATCACCGGCCGTAACCCGGCAAAATGTCAATCCCGGAATAACCCCAAAATCCCACCCGGCCTCCGTCCCCACGGAGCTTTTATATCATTGCATTTACCAGGGTATATTAAATGCTGTGGCAGATGTTTGGTACTCTGCCCGCTCTGTTATTCATACAGGGCAGGACTTAAGCAATTTTCAAACACGCTCTGTAATCAAGCAATCAAGGAGGAATTAATAATGAAAAAAAGAAAAAGCCTGGCGGCACGAATCACCGAAGCCCGGGCAGCCTCAACCCGGACAGCCCTGGCGTTCACAGCCGCGGTACTGGCAGCCGCCATGGCTGTCACCGGATGCTCCGGTGCAGGCCGGACAGATACAGAACCGGAAAGCCAGGCTGAAATCACAGCCGGCCCGGCAGTTAACCAGCCTGAAAGCCTAAAGCAGCCCAACGGCGGCCAAACCGGCGAAGGCCCGGCAGCCTATGTGGATGATTTCTATGATGCGGTAAACCATGACACACTGGAAAGCTGGGAGATTCCGGCTGAACAGGCCGATATGAGCTGGTTCAGGAAGGCGCGGGAGGACAATTATTCCAAGGTACATGACCTGATTCGCCAGGCTTCATCCGAAGCAGGCCAGGCAGGTCAGGAAGCGGGAAGCGACCTGTACAACATACGCGCGCTGAATTTGACCGGGCTGGACCGGGAGACCAGGGACAGGGAAGGATACGGCCGTACAGCCGGAGCATTTTTAAAGGAAATAGATTCAGCGGACTCTGTATCTGAGCTTCTGAAGGCATGCCTTCAGTTCCAGAGGGATACCGGCCTGTTGAGCCTTATGGGCTGGTATTATGAAGGGGACAGTGAGGACTCCTCGGTAAAGGTCCTCTATCTCTCGCAGCCGGATTCCGGTCTCAGGAGGGAAGTCTGGTTCTCCGAAGATGCATCCAACCAGAAGCGGGTGGAGGAATACAAAAAATATCTCACAAAGCTTCACGAAAACAACGGCCTGAGCCCGGAGGAAGCTGCGGCCACCGTAGCCCGGGTAACGGATATGATGAAGGAACTGGCATCCTCCACCCTTAAGATAGAGGAGGTCTATGACGCGGAAAAAACATACAATGTCTGCACAGCCGGCGAGGCAGCAAACCTGTATTCCGGCGCCCTGCCCTTCAGCCTTCTAAACAGCATATTCGGCATACTGGAAGGTGAAAAGACAGTTGTCTCCCAGCCGGATGCCTGCAGGAAGCTTGGAAGCTATCTGAAGGAAGAAAACCTACCTCTCCTGAAAGAATATGTCAAAACCTGTCTCTATTCGGATCTGTCCATGATGACAGACACCGCTTCCCTGGCTGCTGCCCAGGAGTATCAGACAGCGGCAGGCGGTATAGAAAAGAAAAAGGATTTTGAGAGGACCGTGTCTGAAACAGTCCAGGAAAAACTTGGTTTCCAGTGCGGCCGTGTATTCTGTGAAACCTATTTTAACGAGGACGCCAAACAGGATGTGGCTTCCATCATCCGTCAAATCATAGATGTATACGACAACCGCCTTGCCCATATGGAATGGATGACAGAATCCACCCGTCAGGAGGCAAGGAAAAAACTGAAAGCCATTACAGTCAAGGTTGGTTATCCCGACCAATGGCCCCAGGACAAATACAGCCTGGTACTGAAATCCCCGGACGAGGGCGGCGTCTACATTGACAATATCATGGAAATCCTGAAGGCATCCCAGGACTACTCCTTTAAGACCAGACACGACCCGGTGGACCGGAATGAATGGGGCATGACGCCCCAGACAGTCAATGCCTATTATAACCCCGGAAACAACGAAATCGTGTTTCCGGCCGGAATCCTTCAGGCCCCGTTTTATGACCCGGAGGCAGAGCCTGTGGCCAACCTGGGAGGCATCGGTGCTGTCATCGGCCACGAAATCACCCATGCATTTGACACAAGCGGTTCCCAGTATGATGAAAAGGGAAACCTGCGGGATTGGTGGACTGCCCAGGATAAACAGCGTTTCAGGGAACTGGCCCAAAAGGTCATTGACTACTATGATACCATGGAAGTAAACGGCATCCAGGTAAACGGTACACTGAGCGTTACGGAAAATATCGCCGACCTGGGCGGCGTTTCCTGCATAACAGAAATAGCCAGGGAAAAGGGATATGACCTGAAGGAGCTGTACCATGCCTATGGTGTCATATGGGCCACAAAATACAGGGATGAATACCTTTCCTACATCATGACCAATGATACACATTCCCCTGGCATCACCAGGGTAAATGCCGTACTGTCCGCCACCGATGACTTTTATACTGCCTTTGGAGTCAAGGAGGGCGACGGGATGTACCGCAGGCCGGAGGACAGGCCCCATATCTGGTAGAAATATTTTCATATATCCAAAATGTCAGAGTCCGGGAAGCAGCTGCCTCCCGGACTCTGTATTGCCATTATTACTCTTCTCTCTTCTTCCTGACAATCAGCCAGATGATTACAAACCCGGTGCATAAAATCATAACCTGAAATATAAGGATGACACAGATGCCTGCCAGCACCAGAAGGCCTACAACCCTTAATCCGCTGTCAGAACTTCCCTCAAGGTCCGTTCCTGCCTGGCCCGCGTCCTCCTGTGACGGAACTTCGGATCCCTCACCATCCTGCTCCAGTCCCTGGAGCCTGCGCACATCCCCGGCCAGGGATTCCAGTTCCCTGCTGTCAAACACATCCCGCAGCCCGCAGCGGTTCATGGTGCCGCAATAAGGTGCATCCAGACCTTCATGCAAAAGTCCCATGTAGGTATCCACAGCGCCGTCCCAGTCGCTCCTGGACATGGTCCAGAGGTCAAGGGCCGACAGCGCCGAGGTTCCATATCCCATATAGTACAGGGGGCTGTAAAACAAATGGGACACATCCACCCAGTCATAGCACACACCCTCATCGTAGACATCATAATACCATCCATGATAGGAATCCTGTATCTCTTTGAATGTGCGGTTCATGTCCTCCAGACTCATGTCCGGCTCCATGTAAACAGCTTCCTCAAATTCCTGCAGCATGCAGGACATAATTGTCACATACAGCATATCCGTAACGGACTCAAACTCAAAGGCCTCTGCCCCTTCGCCGAACATATCCCCCGCATACTGGTTGGCCAGCATCTCCAATCCCTGTGACTGGACCTCGCACACATCCACACTGTAACCCTGGAACAGCTCAGGCACCGAATTATAATAATAGGAGCTGAAATGCCCGAATTCATGAATCAGGGACTGGTAATCCGTAAATGTGTGGTTTCTGTTGATGAAAATAAATGCGTCTCCATAGCTTGGGAACCCTACGGTATAATTATTATCCACCCGGTCCTGTCCGTCTTCCCCTGACCGGATATCATACAGCTCATTGTCCTGCATATACCGGAAAATCTCACCCAGCTCAGGATTCACCGACTTGACCGTTCTTCCCACACAGGCCAGTATATCCTCTGTGGAACTCTCTTCCATAAGGTCCAGGGAGTCATAGGATTCCTGGGCCACATCCATATGCCAGATGTCATTATTCAGGGAAACAATACTGGTCTTTACATCCGAACAAAGCCCCTCTGCATCCTGAAGGGTATAGTCCCTTCCGTAAACAGCCTCAAAACAATACTGGGCGTAGTTATCATAGCCCTTAAGCTCCGCTATCCGGCGGCGCACCTGAACCAGTTCCCGGAACTTGCTGCCCAGCACCCGGTTCTTTTCCCTGACCAATGCATCCTCTATCTCTGCGTACTGCCCGTCGTCAAAGTCCGGTTCCCGTTCCAGCCGGCTGTAGCTCCACTGTCCGCCCTCCAGCTCCACCGTAAAATCACCGGCAGCCAGTTTGTCATACTCCCTGAGAAGCTCCTGCTCCTTCCGGTTCAGTTCGGTCAGCTCCCCTGTATTTTCCCTGTAATATTCGATGTAGGGCGCATTTTCAATCCCCATCTTATCCGTCAGGACTTCTTTATAGGATGAGTTCATGCCCTTCTTAAGGCAGGCCGCGGCCTTATCCCCCATCTCGGAATAGATGTCCGTGGTATATGCCTGCTCTGCGGCAGCCTGCTCATCCGACACATCTGCGTCATATTTCAGCTGGGCCATATAAGTCAGGGTAGCCAGACGGTCATACTCATCCACAATGGCATCGTAGAGCCTCAGCACTTCCTCATCCCGGCCTTCAACGGCACAGGCCTGTTCAAAGTCAGCCATGGCCTGTTCCATGACGGCCGGGTCATAATGCTCGTATGGCCTCTGGGAATAGGGTACGGCTTCATGGACCTTCACACCGGCCCCGCCGGCATTTCCCGCTGCCTGGGCAGCCAATCTTTCCTGAGCCGCGCCGCAGGCGGCAATGGACAGGGACATGACCAAAGTCAGGGCCAGCGCTGCCCCGCGCCTCAGATTCCTTTTCCACATTCCTCTATTCACAGCAGGCCCTCCTTACATATTATGGTATACGCCTATTGTAACATCCCGGACGGTTTACCGCCAGTTGATTTAACGCCTAATCTCCCGTCCATACTCCCTGCCTAATCTCCGGTCAGCCACCCTTCCTCCTCCGGAAGCAGGAAATAGTTATTGTCCCTGTCCGAATCAGCAATCATGGCATCCAGCTCCCGAATCAGATAGCTGTCCGGCATGTTCCTCTCCCAGAACCGGTATCCCTTGGTGCTCTTTATGCCCTTGACGTCAATTTCCCGTCCTGCATAGTAATCAATGTATACCCCCGCATATGTAGCTGCCATGGAATGTTCCACGTCTGCTCCCAGGTTCTTCACAACGCCCCTTATCTGGTCACTGATCAGCTTTTGTATGTATCGGTAGGACCAGTCCTCAAAATCCAGCAGGTCCGGATTGGTGCTTCCGTTTTTCCGGGCCCAGGCCGACACATCCACGGCTCTGGTGGCATAGGAAATACTTCCGTCCTCCTCCCATAACACCTCTCCATACTGGCAGGGCGGTATGCTGAGGGCATCTGTCACGATTTCCTGTATGCCGTAATTTCCTTCCGGAACTCCGGGCCCGCTCTTATGCTTGCGTATGCGCTGCACATGCAGATGTCCGCTGAAAAAAAGCGGGAGCTCATATTTCTGAAGAAGGGAAATCACCTCCCCATTGTTGTCCATGGCGCACTGGGTGGTATACATCCTGCTCTGGGCCAACAGATTATGGTGGGCAATGGGTATCACAAACACGCCCTCCTCCTTTGCCCTGGCCAGCTGTTCATCGGCCCAGGCCATGGTGCTGTCTTTCAGCCTTCCCTCCACCCTGTTATCCGGCTCATATTGACAGGAGTCCAGCATCAGGAGCCAGTTTCTGTCATCCAGGGCATAGACATAGCTCAGTGAGCTGCTGTCCCGGCCCAATGCCTGGTCATAACCGTATTCATGGTAAATCTCATGGAATTCAGGTCCGTCAATATAGGGAGCCGGCTCTTTCCGGGCGCCGTAGTATACCGCAGCGTCGTGGTTATTGATATCATGGTTTCCCGGTATCACCAGGACCTGTATGCCGGCGTCCTGGACCCGCTTGAGTCTTGCCGCCAGCTCCCCATGGTTCATTCGCTCCCCGTTCATGGTAATATCGCCGCTGAGAACCAGGGCAGAGGGCCGCTCCTTTATGACCTCGTCCAGAAATGCTTCCAAAAGCTCAGGCAGATACTGGACCACCTTTCCGTCGCACCGCTCCACGAACAGCCGGAAAGCTTCCCCGCCGTCCCCGGCTAAAGCGCTTTGATAGTGAAGGTCTGTTGCCAGGATCAGCTTGGGCGGTATGTAGGGCTCCTCCGGGGCTGCCGGAGGGCTCCACATACCGGTGAATTTCTTCTTCCACTCCTTATAGCCCTCCTGCCTGATTACTTCATCCTGGGGTTCCCGGGCCTGGGAATCCGTAGCCAATGCAGGCCCGGCCTGCTCCTCCCATTCCTCCCCTGTTTCCGCTTCCCGGGTGCCCTCAGGCACCCCGCTGCTCTCAACCGATACAGGCCCTGAAGGCTCCATTAAAGTCTTTAAAACGTGCAGTACCCCAAAGCATGCCATAAATACCATGGCATACATCAGGGCACTTATCATCCAGGTCTTTCTCTTCATGCAGTCTGCTCTTTCCGTATTAACTATCGCTGTGTTATATTATGCCCAGTTCCTTCATGGCATACGCGATTCCGTCCTCCTCCACATCCTTTGTCTCGAACGTCGCGTAGGGCTCCAGCACCTCGTCATGCTTTCCCATCAGGATACAGTTCCTTGCGTAGCGGAACATGGCAAGGTCATTGCCGCTGTCACCGAACACATAGGCGTCATCCAGAGAGATGCCATAATGCTTCAATACCAAATCAATGGCAGTTGCCTTGGAATGTCCTCTGGGCACACATTCATATTCCCCGTTTCCCCGGTCTATGATTTCCATGTCCCTGAGCCGTCCAAAAAGCTCCTTGGGCCTGCTGTTTTCATCCGAGATAAGATAAAACTTATCATAGTCATAGCAGTCGTCTTCCCAGTCATATTCAGACAGACAGCCCGAACGCCTGAGCGACGCCTTCAGCTGCTCCACCCTTGGAATAGGTGACTGTGACCTGTGAATGTGGATTCCGTCCGACGCTTCAAGGGCTCCGTCCAGTCCGCACGCATCAATATGGCTCTTGATATCCAGCCCTCTCTCATGAGGAATGTGGTAGCTGTACATTACCCTGCCCTCCGCAAGGATATATGTCCCGCAGCCGCACAGATATCCGTCTGCTTCCACCAGCTTCTTAATTTCACCCAGATGGGCATATACACGGCCTGTATTGATGAACACCAGATGTCCCTTTGCCCGCGCCTCCTTCAGCGCCTGTACCGCACTTTCGGGAACCCGGCCTGTTTTCTCAGACAGGAGGGTTCCGTCAATATCATAAAATAAAGCTTTCGTTTTCTTATTCATCATCTCTGAACACAATGGTCTGTGCTTCCTCGTCCATGCTCTCCACGATTGCCAGTGACTCCAGCCGGATTCCCTCTGAACGCAGCAGGTCTCCGCCTACCTGGAATCCCTTCTCGATGACAATGCCCGCGCCTACCAGCTCAGCGCCGGAATCCCGTACAAGGGCAGCCAGGCCCTCCAGAGCCTTTCCATTGGCAAGGAAGTCATCAATGAGCAGCACCTTATCACCGGCTCCCAGAAACTCTTTTGACACAATGATATCATAAACCCTGCCATGGGTGTAGGACTCCACCTTGGTGGTATAAACCTCGCCTGCAATATTTTTGGTCTGCGTCTTCTTGGCAAATACAACCGGCACATCAAAATACTGGGCCACAATACATGCAATCCCGATTCCGGAGGCCTCAATGGTAAGAATCTTGGTGACCTCCACATCGGCGAACCTGCGCTTGAATTCTTTCCCAATCTCTCCAAAAAGCTTGATGTCCATCTGATGGTTTAAGAAGCTGTCCACCTTCAGAACGTTTCCGGCTTTTATCTTGCCGTCCTTGCGTATCCTGTCCTTTAAAATCTGCATGTACGAGTCCTCCTTTTTCTTTTGGCAATCCTTCTTTACTGTGCGGCAGTTGTCTCTGCAGCTGTGGTTTCTGCCGGAGCTGTGGTTTCCTCTGCGGCAGCAGTCTCTTCCGCTGCCGTTGTTTCCTCTGCGGCGGCAGTCCCTTCTGCGGCCGTTGTCTCCTCTGCCGGAGCAGCTGCATCCTGGGCTTCGTTGACTGCGTTGTCCGCCATGAACTTCATGACCTTCTGGTTCAGGGCCATTTCATCCAGGGTCTCCTGGCCGAAATATTCCACTGCGGCCTCGAGGGTCTGGCCGTTCAACTCCGCAAATGCCTGACGGTCGGCATCCTCCAGGGTAATGCCCTCCAGCTCGGCAACCTTAAGGATGACCAGCTGGTTCTTCACATCATCCTTCACTGACGCGTAAACAGCTTCCTGTAATCCGGGCACATCCATGCCATTGGCCTTAGCCATGCCGGACAGGTTGGTGCCGTACATCTTAGCCTGCTCTTCATACTGCTTGATGCGGTCATTATAACGTCTGGAAAGGGTATTCCTGTTCAGCTTGAACTTGGAGTTCTCAACCACATTCTTAAGTACATACTGCTGAATCTGAAGGTCGGCAGACTGCTGCTTCTGCTTTAAAAGGTCTTCCTTAACGCTGGCCCTGTACTCATCCACTGTCTTGAAATCAGAAACACTCTGTACAAATGCGTCGTCCAGTACGGCTGACTGCTTTTCCTTTACAGCATTCACAGTCACTTCAAATACAACGTCCTGTCCTGCCAGGGCTTTTTCGCTGTAGTCCTCCGGGAACGTCAGGTTCAGTTCCTTCTTATCGCCCTTCTTTGTGCCAATCAGTCCGTCCTCGAATCCGTCGATCATTTTGCCGGAGCCCAGGGTCAGGTCCTGTCCTTCGCCGGTGCCGCCTGCGAATTCCACTCCGTCCTGTTTTCCCACATAATCAATGTTGACAATGTCGCCTTCCGCGGCTGGCCTGTCCACTTCCTCAATTTTAGGATTCTGGCTGAGTACCTGGTTGATTTTTGACTCCACCTCGGCATCTGTTACCATAACAGCCGGTACATTTACCTTCACGCCCTTATACTCTGCCAGCTCAACTGTGCCGAGATTTTCCTTTCCTTCTGTCTGGCTGGCCCCGCAGCCTGTCATGATGGAGGCCGCAACCAGTCCGCATAAACATATGAGTGCTGATTTTTTCATTTTACATATCCCTTTTCTATCCTGATTTCACACGCAGGACCTTGAATTATCCTTATTTTTCCATTCATCCCCAAATAGCGTGCGCTGTACATAGTTATATCATACCTGTCCGTGAAAAAAAAGACTTTCCACCAATTTCATGAAAATTTAAGCAACAGTCCACAGACTATTTGTAGAATGCCTTAAACGCCTTATACGTATTATAGACATCCAGCTTGGAAGCCAGCTCAAAAGGAGAATGCATGGAAAGGATGGGCACGCCCAAATCCACGGTATCCACATCCATGTGCGCCACGAACTGGGCAATGGTACCGCCGCCGCCCACATCCACGGCTCCCAGCTCACCGGCCTGCCAATACACGCCTTCTTCCTCCATAATGGCAATGACCTTTGCCATGGTCTCGGCGCTGGCATCGTTGGAGCCGGACTTTCCCCTGGCTCCCGTATACTTGGTCAGCACACAGCCTTTGTTGATATAGCTTGTGTTGCGGCCCTCGTACACATCCGGAAAGCTGGGGTCAAATGCAGCGTTCACATCCGAAGAAAGGCACAGGGATTTTCTCATCACTTCCCTTGGGCTGACACCTGCCTGTTCCGCCAAATCTTCTATGTAATGAAGCACAAAATCCGAATTCAGTCCCGTGTTGCCGGTGGAGCCGATCTCTTCCTTGTCAGCCAGAATGGTCACCGTGGTGTGGGCCGGCTTCTTTGCATCTATCTCAGCTGTCAGGGCCGTATACGCGCAAACCCTGTCATCCTGCCCGTAAGCGCCTATCATGCTGGCGTCAAAACCAACGTCCCTGGCCTTTACAGCGGGAACCATTTCAATCTCAGCGCGGAAAAAGTCCTTTTCCGTAATTCCGTACTTCTCATTTAAAAGGCTTAAAGCCATCAGCTTTACAGGCTCTTTAACCTCCTCATCCTGGAAGGGGAGGGAGCCAACCACAATATTCAGTTCCTCTCCCTTTAACCCGTCCTTTAAGGGACGCTCGTTCTGCTTGGCAGCCAGATGGGGAAGCAGGTCCGTCACGCAGAATACCGGCTCCTTCTCATCCTCTCCAAAGGAAACCTCCACGGTCTCTCCGTTTTTCTTCACCACCACGCCGTGCATGGCCAGGGGAATGGTTCCCCACTGGTATTTGCGGATGCCGCCGTAATAATGGGTTTTGAAGAATGCAATATCCTCCTTCTCGTACAGAGGATTGGGCTTTAAATCCAACCTGGGGGAATCAATATGAGCTCCGTTGATTCTCAGGCCCTGGTCCAGGGGCTTCTTACCAAATGTGGTGGCAATCAGTGATTTACCGCGGTTCACATAATACACCTTATCACCAGGCTTATAGGATTCCCTGGAGTCAAAGGGCTTATAGCCTGCCTTTTTAAGCATCTTTACAGCTTCCTTCACACACTCCCGCTCGGTCTTTCCCGCATCCAGAAATTCCTTATAGCCCTCGCAGTATTTGAACGCCTTTCCCGCCTGCTCCGGTTTATCCTTTCCAATATGAGGGAACGCCCATGTAAGCTGTTCCTGTAATTCCTGTCCTATTGTATTCTTAGCCATTATTATCCTCCTGGTATATTTTATTTTATAAACTGATGCTTTACTGACTTAAGTTATGACGGTTGCGGCATTTATAATTCAAATGTCCGTTCCCGTCCGCCGCGCGGCTCCACCCCGCCCCATCCGGTCCTGCCTGCCGCCTTACGGCGGCTGTGCTTCACATCCAGCAACAGGGCGGAGGACTGGGCATCACCGGACCTGGCGGCGGCATCTATCATCTTCTTAATCTCAGCGTCTCCCAGCCGGGCTGACCGGGCCATGAAGCCCAGGATATCCCGCTCTCCACGTTCAATCAGTCCCTTTGTGCCTTCCCCGGCATGAATCCTTACATAATCCCAGTACTCATCCTCTGCATTTTCCCTTAAACCATAGGGCCAGTACAGGCGGTACAGGGCCAGGCGCACCGCCAGCTCCGGCTTTTCCTGGACCTTTACATGGGGAAACAGCCTGTCGTATTCATCGAAACGGAAATCCCCTCCGTCAAAACAGTACCGGTACATATGACCGCAGCCATGCATCTCCCTCATGATGATGCGGGCCGGTGTGTTTTCCACGGACTCCTCAAAAAATTCCGGAAATATAAGCTTTGCCAGAAGCGTACCCGAACCGGACCTGTAATTTACGGACAGGGTCTGGTGAAGCTCCGACAGGATGTCCTTAAAGCAGGACTTCCTGCCCTTGGCAATACGGATATCCAGGCATTCCAGGCCTGTACAGCCGGTAAATACCCCGGCTCCCCAGTCCTCCACGGCACTGTTGCATGAAAGCCTCTTCAGGCCGTAGCAGTTGTAAAAGCCATAGGCCCCCACCTTCCTGATTGTATCCGGCAGGCTGATTTCCTCCACCCGGCTGCCGCAAAGCTCCGGCTCTCCCTGGTACTCACCGGGCGGCGGTTCCCGCCTGCGGACTGTATCTGAAAAAAGGTAGGCGGCCAGCTCTGTCACCGGCATGCCGTCAGCCGTCCCCGGAATCTCCAGACTTTTGTCCAAACCATAACAACGCTGGAGGCAGATCCCGTCCAGCGTTTTTTCATATAATATTCTCATGGTATCAGTTTAATCAGTTTAGTGAATTTTTTCAAGACTATTTTACTTCCAGCAGGTATTCCCATACGGATGACCGCCATTTCACTGACTCCCCAACCGCCTGACTCCATTTTCCGATATCACTATATCCATCATCTGGTCGTGGGGCTCCATAGGTATGTCCGCGCGCATGATTCGTTCCCTGCATATGACTGCCTTCACGGCCCGGGTCCCGCCCAGATAGCGGTCATAGTACCCGCCGCCGTACCCCAGCCGCCTGCCGTCGTAACTGCATGACATGCATGGCACAATGGCCAGATTGATTTCCTCCGGCTGTATGACCGGAGCATGTGCTCCCGGTTCCAATATACCGTATTTTCCTGCCTCCAAATCCCGAAGGCTCCTGATTTCACGTACCTCCATGATCCCTCTGGCAGTGCACTTGGGAACACCCACCCGTTTTCCCTGCCTTAAAGCCTCCTCCAGTATGGGCGCTGTATTAATCTCACCGCTGGTTCCCACAAAGCAGAACAGAGTCTCCGCCTGCTCATATTCCGTCAGCCCGGTCACATGCCGGAATATCTGAAGGTCCGCCTCCTTTGTGTACCCTTCATCCAGCGCTGCAACCGCCTCTTTTGTCTCTCGACGCAATGCTTTTTTCCGGTCTTCTGATGTTTTCAGATCCTCCAAAGCCATAGATGCTTCCCCTCCCTGTCAGTATGATTTCTTCTATTTTATAGACCACATATCCTGCGTCCTTAACAGCCTGTTTAAGCTCATTGTTTCCGTACTTCTGTTTCATCCGCACCAGAGCCTCGCCTTTTTCCAGGTCCACCTGGGCCCACACCCCTTCCAGGCTGTTGAGGGCATTTTCCACATGGCCGGCACAATTACCGCAGGACATGCCGTCCACCTTGAGAATCCGTGAATAGGGATAATGGGACTTATCCTTATCACTGACTTTGATTTTTTTCACCGATGCCTGGGACGAGGCCCCGCAGCACCCGGAGGTTAGTTTTTTGGCGTAGCTCTTGAGCCCAATTATTGCAATGACAATCAGAACTGCACATATAATGGCTGTTGACATAATATCATCTCCCTTTTGCTTAGCTAATGTGTGGTTTATGTGATAAGATTAGCATTGGCTAACCAAAATGTCAATTCCTTCCTTCTGCAATCTTTTATTTCCGCATTCTCCCCCATCCAACAAAGCAAACATGTCCTGAAAGCCCGCCCTCCATATAAAAGGCAGCTTCCAGGACACCCAATCTTACTCTGCTGGCTCTGCGCCCGCGAATATTTCTTAACACACAACTATTTCTCTTTCATCATAGCCTTAACAAGGGCAGCCCCCGCAAACAGCATAATAAATATAAAGGGGAATGCCGCCGCAAGGAAATTGTCTGAAGCGGTTTCAATCCACCCGCAATCAGAAGTCCCACAGCCAGAAGAGACTGTACAACGCCCCACAGAACCTTTCTTCCGTTCTTCGGATTCAGGTCTCCCTTGGATGAGAACATGGCAAGCACAAAGGTACCGGACAATAAGGACTGCGTATGTCTGAGCTGTCCACAAATGCAGCATGGAACCCGGGCTGAATCCATCCTCCATATTATCCCTCAGCATATCATCCTCCATGGGCATATTCCTGACTTTTAGCTATATTTTCAGTGTACATTGTTTTATAATATTTGTCAAAAAGAAAACGAAAGCCCTTTCCAGTCCAATGTTCTACCATATGTCCCGGTTTCATATAGTGTAACAGGAGGTGCATATGAATATTTCACAAACAATAGCCGGGATTCTGTTCGTATCCGTACTGGGGACCCTTCTCCATTTCACCTACCGCTGGTCCGGCCGCAATCCTCTCATCGGCCTTATTGCCCCTGTCAATGAGTCTGTCTGGGAACATATGAAACTGCTGTTTTTCCCCATGCTCCTGTTTGGTCTATGGAGCTTAAAGGGCGTGACCGACGCCTGCCGCTTATCTGCATTTCACGCAGGACTGCTTATGGGAACGCTCCTGATGCCAGTGCTGTTTTACTCCTATACAAGCGTGCTGGGACGTAGCATTTTGGCTGTGGATATAACACTATTTTACATTTGTGTAATTGCTGCCTTTCTCATATACCGCGGACTGTCAGGGAGCTGTCTTTTGGAAAAATACAGTCATATGACATCCATGACCGTGTTTCTTTTATTGATTTGTTTTCTGCTGTTTACTTATTTTCCGCCGGGATTTTCTATTTTTAAGGATCCGGAAGGGTGACGGAGGTATGACGGCAGAATGACGGCGAAACCAAAATTTTAACGCCATTAAATACTGACTGGAATGGGACTTTGAAATAGCCGATATCACCCGTAACAGAACTTCGAAATAGCCCGTTATCGTCCATTTTGGAATTTATAAACTGTCTGTAATTATACGCTGATTTGCGTAAGCTAATGCCCGTCCGGCCATGCTGCATAATCTTAGAATGCAGTATGGCTGACGGGCATTGCTATTTCGCCATTTATGCAGATTATAATGACATTATACACTGTAAATACAGGTTCTGTATTCTCATAATACGGTCCATTCATACCCGTCAAACCGGTCGATTCATTTTACCGGACCGGCTCGTAATCCATGGCAGACTCCTGGCCGGTGGACTCCAGTTTGAATATGACAGGCCGCAGTCCGTCATTGCAGCTGCATATGGCGACTCCCGGCTTTCTAATCCAGTCTCCGTAATAAAACAGTTCATTTCCCGCACCATGGGCCAGGGCAAATACGTACTGATAAATGGCTTTCCATGCCTCATCACAAAGCCCTTCAGGCTTTGCATAATCCGCATAAAATACCTGCCCTTCCTTCATCATGGGACAGGCAGTCAGGCCCTCTGCCCCGTATTCCCGGGCCAGTTCTTTGTCCAGGGTGGTTTTTAAAACAGTTATCTTTACTTTCCTCATGTTCCGAACCTCCTTTGTCACTGCGGTTTCCCGATGATATAATATCCGGACAGCTTAAACCTATTTTTGGATGATTTGCGTCCATTCCCTTGATTTAAAGTATTCATTGATATGGTATTCCTGTTGTCCCATATCGTTTCTGGGTTTCCCCAATCCATCTTTGATATAACCCCTTCTAAAAGCTATGGTAATGAGACCATTTGATTCCAGCATAAGCCTTCTGATTGCCTTTAGAGGCGCGTGCCTGCTTTCTTGTAAGAGACTCCTGATAGGATTCCTCAATGGCATTGGCAAACATCTCTTGAAAAAGTTTTCATGCAAAGAAAGATCCAGCCGTTCATCTACTACTGATCTTTACAAGTCTCTCCCATATATGATTCAGAAAATCCCGATACCCGCAATATGTATCTTCAAAACTGCAGCACACTTCCTCCTGCATCCGCCTGCAGCCTCCTCCGCAGAGCTTCCGGTATCGGCAATCGCCGCAAAGTACGGGGAGCTTCTCCCTCTTTTTGCATGCCGATACAGCTGAACGTTCGTAGACTGTACGCAAAGAGTCCCGCGTCAAATTACCTACTGCAAAAGGATCCAGGCAGTAAAAATCACAGGGATACACGGTTCCGTCTGCCTCCACAACAATCTGCGGCTGGCAGTATCCGCCGATTCCGCAAGCTGTTACAAGCCCTCTGGAAAGCAGCTGGACCAGATCATCAAACAGCTTCACGCTCCGGTACTGTCCGTCACAGAGTTCCTTATACCATAAGTCAAACAGTTCCTGATAAAATGATGCAAACCGCTCTGGCGTCAGCGCAAACGCTTCCGTTTTGGAACACGTAAGATCACGCAAGCATGGCGTAAACTGAACGTATTCAATTCCAAGCTTTTTAATTTCATTCCAGACCTGTTTCGGATGTCTGGCTATCTGCCGGGTTAATGTGCATAGTACATTGTATTCCACACGATACCGCGTAAGCCGCCTGATCGTTTCCACCACACGCCGGTATGTTCCATTCTTTTTTTCGTCCGTCCGCGCATGATCATGTGCTTGCGAAAGAATATCACAGGAAATTCCAATCAGAACATGATTCTCTGTCAGAAATTCACACCACTCCTCATTCAAAAGAAGGCCGTTGGTCTGAATCGTGTAAAAAATCTGCACCTCTGTTTTCTTTTGCTTTATATACTCAGTCAGATTCCGGTAAAAATCAAGCCCTGCAAGCGTTGGCTCTCCGCCCTGAAAGGACAATGTCAGCCGGTCTCCGGCTTCCAGTTCAGTCAGAATGTGATCGAGCACTGTTCTGGCAACCGACTCCGTCATAATCCCAAAGGAGGACACCTCCCGCAAACTGCTGATATCATCATAAAAGCAATAGCTGCAGCGGAGATTACAAAGTGACGATGCCGGTTTCAGCATCACGGTAAGCTGTTTCATCTTATCTGCACCTCTTATCTGATCACCCTGATCGATCTTCCCTCATAAATGCGCGGCTTCATCAGATACGAATATCCATTATCCGAATAATCCTTCTGTCGGATCATCTGCATCAACCGGCTTCCGACCAAAACTCCCATTTCATAACCAGGATGGATCGAGCAGGTAATGCCTGTTTCTTTCCAGTCCTTATTGGAATAATCAAAGCAGACAAGGGAATAATCCTCCGGAACATTCTTTTTCATCTCCTTCAGACTGGCCAGTACAGACTGCAGGATCATATAGTTACAGCAGACCACGGCAGTACATTTTTGCAGACTCTTTAAAAATTTTCCAATCTCCTTATAAAAGCCGTCCGAATGCGCTTCATTGGAAATGCACCACTTCACATAATCGTCTTCAAATACAATCCCGGCGCTTCTTAATGCACTCACATATCCTCTGAATTTTTCAATACTCTGATAATTATCGTACACAAAGATGCCGGCTATATTTTTATGCCCTGCTCGAGTCAGCAGTCCGATCAGTTCCCGAGCACATTTATAATCATTATTGATCACACGGGGGTACTTTAACTCTTTGTAATAGTTGTTATAAAAAATCACCGGGATTTTTTTGGAATAAATGTTCCGATAACAGTCCAGATTGGGATTTAAAAGACTTGCCTTCACACCATCCACAATAAACCCATCAAAGCCCTGATGCGCTACCACATCCAGACAGTTCCGCTCACTGGAAAATTTATTGTCCGTAAAGAATGTCTGCAGATCTGCATCCGTATCGGTCAGTACTTCCCGAATCCCGTCAATCAGACCGGAATTCGCGTTGGAATCCTGGCCCTGCAGAATCAGTCCGATCTTCAGACAGGAGTTTTGCAAACCGACTCGACTGGATAGCGCAGTCGCTTTATTAATATAGGAACCGCTCCCTTTGACCCGGATCACAATTTTTTCCTCTACCAGTCTCGCCATGGCCAGCCTGACTGTATCCCGGCTGACCTGAAACTGACGGCAGAGTGCATTCTCAGACGGGAGCCTCAGATTCGCCGAAAATTTATTTTCGTCAATATACGCGCGAAGCCGGTTATAAATGATGTCTGACTTCTTTTTGTTAGTAGATAACCCTGTATTCAATGCACTCCTCCCGCCAGTTCTTTTTCAATTTTTCTTCACACTACAGATGGAAGTTCTGCCATTTTCAAACATTATTCCCCATCTACAATGCGCGGACGGCTATGTTCCGCCTTCTCGATCCATCCAAGCAGTTTCTCCCGCAACTCCAGCCGGACCTTGTCATATGCCGGATCATGGATCAGATTATTCAACTCATACGGATCCGTCCTCAAATCATAGAGGAAATCATCCGCATACAGATCCGATGCTGCACAAGCACCTCCATCCTTATCCGGTGCATAGACAGAATACAGATAATACCTGGTTCGGATACATCTTCCAACACGGCTCTCCGAAATCTGCGAGAACACCTCATCAGGTCTATTATCTGTCTTTCCGCAGACAACGTCAAGAAGATTCTCCCCGATCATGGCGTCCCCCACATCGACACCGGCAATCGCCAGAATCGTCTTTGGAAGACTCTCCGTGCTGACCAGCTCCTCTACTTCCTTTCCGCCCTGATAGGGACCCCCCGCTATAACAAGCGGTACATGAGTCGCCGCCGCATGGCAGGTACGCTTGTAATCGTCGTAGCCATGCAGATGACTGTCTGTATTTCTTGTCATAAAATGGGAACCATGATCTGATGCAAAAATGATGACGGTATTCTCATACAGATGCTCTTCCTTCAGTCTCTCAATCAGACGCCCCAGATTCTCATCCAGGCTTGCACACTGTCCCAGGTAATCCGGATACTCTTCTGCCGCATTTCCCTTTAACGCTGCCAGATCTCCCGGAAGGACAAAATTCTTGTATTTTTCTTTGGATCCATGCGGTCCTTCATAATGCTTGTGATCATTCTGATGATGCGGTTCAATCTGGGAAATCGTCATAAAGAACGGTTTCTTCCGGTCATACTGATCAAAAAACTGCAGCGCCATATCCATAATGCAGTCTGCCCGGTAGCCTTTAAAATCGATGCGGTTATCATTTTCATCAAAGACATAACCGTCATAACCATGAGAAGTAAATTCCAGAACATCCGCCGTTCTCCAGAATCCGGTATAGCCGCCGCGCAGCTCTTTCGGAATGGCTGTAATGGTATGATCAATCACCGGCGCTTTCTCAAGTTCTCCATCACTTGCCAAATGCCATTTTCCAATGTAGGCTGTCTCGTATCCAGCCTCCTCGATATAATCTGCAAGTGTTTTTACACCTTTTGGAAGCATAATATTATTCCGAAAGCACCCAGTCTCCGTAGGATATTTTCCCGTCTGAAACAATGCACGGCAGGGTCCACAGACCGGCTGCGGAGAATAAGCGTGATCAAACTTTACGCCTTCCTTTGCGAGGCTGTCCAGATTCGGCGTAATGTCCAGAGGCTGTCCGAAACAGCCGCAGGTATCCGCTCTCTGCTGATCTGTAAAATAAAAGATAATGTTTTCTCTCATGGTTTAAACTCCTAGTATAATAATGGTGTAGTCAAGAGTGACTACTGGTTAATAGTTACAAAGTCCAATTTAAATATATTTGTATAGATGCCGAAGGAGGATTCCCCCTCCATCAGAGGGTCTATAAAGCATAAAATATTTATCATGTCTGCGGCTTCCATAATGCACCAGGCTGGTTTGACTGCTCCGTCATCAATCCTATAATCACTAAGAATAGCACAAATTTGAACATAAGGAAACTACATAATGATAAATTTGATTCAAAAAAGGCTGCCAAAGTTGGTCTGGACGCTTCCCTGAAAACTTCCATTGTCCCGGATGATGACATCATTGACCTCCGAAACCAGGTCCGCGACTACTATTACTTCAAAGACCTCCAATCGGCAATCGTCCTCAAGCTGAATGCGGAACTCAAAGTGTCCTTTCCTGCTTACCTGCAGGTGTTCAGCAAGGTCACGACACAGACTTCCTTGAAGCTGCTGCAGGCATATCCTCTTGCTTCGGACATGCTCGCAGCCCCAAAGGATGAAATCACTGAAATCATCCGGAGTACGGCGCGTTTCGGGGAAAAGTATGCACTTGCCAAATATGACGCCATCTGCGCCGCTGCAAGGGATGCCTCTGTATTTGGGCGCGCCCTGCCCAGCAATGCACTCCGCATCAAGATGTACACAGATTCCTACCAGGAATACCAGAAGCATCTGGACTCCATACTGGAAGAACTGCACAAAGCTGTAGACAAGCTGCAAGGGAAGCCTGTTTATGAACGCATTAACCTTCTTCAATCCCTTCGTGGTGTCGGCTTTTTAAGTGCGGTTGTCCTAATTGCGGAAATGGGCTCCTTTGACCTGTTCCCTTCACCCAAGAAGCTCTACGCTTACTTTGGGCTTGATCCGGCTGTAAAACAGTCTGGCAAGTTCAACGGGGATAAAGTCCATATGTCGAAGCGGGGTTCAAGCCTTTATTTACGATTATTACATTCGCAAATGTACCTGTAAGAAAAAGAATGTTGCTGTTGGCGCGGTCATGCACAAGATCTGTAACATTATTTTCGCCATGCTTAGGGATAACAAGCCTTTTGAAATCATCACGCCCGAAGAGCACTGCAGCCGCTATGCGGCAGAACATCTTTTTCAAATCATTCCTTGACATTTCTTAGCTGGACTTTTCGGGCATTGCGTTCCATAACTTTGCTTCTCACAATCATAGCCACTGCACCAACGATCAGCGCAATAAAAATCAGACAGTACGGACTGCTTACAAAAATGGATGGATTTCCTTCTGAGATCAAAAGCGCACGGCGGAAATTAGTTTCTGTCATATTCCCAAGCACCAGACCGAGGAGAATCGGAACTGTCGGGAAATCAAGCTTATACAAGATCCAGGCAATCACGGCAAATGTCAGCGTTACTGCTACATCGAAGTAGGACTTATTCACCGAATAAGCTCCCGCAAAGCAGAAAATCACAATGATCGGTGTAAGTATTTCCTGCGGGATAGAGACAACCTTAGCAAACAGTTTCGTCAGATATTTTCCCTGCAGCAGCATGAAAAGGTTTACAAATAAAAGCCCGATCATGATCGCGTACATAATATCTCCCTGTGTCGTAAAGAGGCTTAAGCCAGGATTCAGTCCATTGATCATCAGCGCGGACAGCATGATGGCCACGCAGCCGTCTCCCGGAATTCCGAGCGTAAGCAGAGGAATGAGCGTTGCACCGGTTACTGCGTTGTTTGCGCTTTCCGCAGCAGCAATTCCTTCTACCGATCCGTGTCCGAACTCTTCCTTGTGCTTCGACATATTTTTCGCCACGTCATAGCTGAACCAGGATGCCATAGACGCTCCGGTTCCGGGAATGATTCCGATAATCGTGCCTATAATCGAGGAAATAAATGCCGGGCGCACCATGCGGCGGTACTCATCTTTACTGATTTTTCCATCATCTGCAATTCTGGACGTATCCAGCTTTAAACGATCCGGCTTCAGTTCTGCCTTTTTCAAAATCTCAATCAGCGCAAACAGGCCGATCAGGCAGATTGCAAGATCCAGCCCCAGATACAGTCTGGAAATGCCAAAGGTAAAACGGTCATAACTGGTTTGCGGATCCGCTCCAATACAGGAAACAAATAGACCGACACAAGCTGAGATGATTCCCTTAAGCATGCTCTTTCCGGAAATTCCGGCGATGATCGTAAGACCGAAGACACAAACCAGAAAATATTCTGCCGTTCCGATGTTTGCTGCAACCTTCGCCACCTGCGGTGCTAAAAACAAAAGCGTTAAAGCGGAGAATATACCTCCAAATGTAGATGCATACAGAGCTATCTTCAAGGCCGCCTTTGTCCGTCCTTTTTCTGACAGGGGATGTCCGTCCAGCATGGTGGTGGCTGCATGCGGTGTTCCCGGCGTATTGATCAAAATTGCAGATACGCTTCCGCCGTAACCTCCCGCGCAGTAAATTCCAAGCAGAAACATCATGCCCGGGATCGCTGTCATCTTGTAGGTAAACGGCAAAAACAGGATAATGCATAAGATTACGGTAAGTCCGGGGATTGCAGCAAACACAGAGCCGATAAACACCCCGAGATTCATCCAGATAAAGTTTTCCGGTGTAAACAGCATTTTCAGCGCCGGTCCGATATAAGCACCCATCTCACATTCCTCCTCTAAAATTTTACGTTCAGTCCAAAACAGAACGCCGCCCAGATCAGCACAGCCAGCCCCAGCGTAATCACATAATAGCTTTTTTTCCGGCACCGGAAATAAAGCAGGAAACTGACTGCACAGAAAACAGCGCCCAGCACAAACAGATCCGTTACTTTGCAGATCAGATAAGTCATAATGAGGATGCCGAGAATCAACAATGCCTTGATCTCTGTCAACAGATGAAACGTATACGTCTGAACCGGTTCCTTTCTCAGCAGCTTTGAAACATTCTGAATGATCAGAATCAAGCTGCAGATCATCATGAGCAAAAATAAAAGTCTTGGAAATACTCTTCCATTTACAACATCACTTTCCGAAACAGAGACCTGTTCCGGCATGATCAGAAACAAAAATGCCCCCAATGCAAAAAATAATATGGCTCCGACCAGATCGGTCGGAATTGTAAATTGCTTTTCCTTTAATCTGGATGCGATCTGATCCAGTTTCTTTTCCTGCATCGTTTTCCTTCCTCCCGTTATTGCAATGAATATGTCTCACGGCTGACATAACATCAGATCGCCGCGGCTAAGTGTAAAATGAGAATGCTGCCGTTACACAGCATCCTCATGATTATGATATTTCCTTCACTGGTTACTGTACAACCAGATCCTTGTATTCGTTTACAATGCTCTTTACGTTTTCAATGTGTTCCAAAACCTGATCATTGGTCATGGTGTCTACCTCCAGAAGCATGGTATCCGCCAGCCACTCGCTGACACTCTGGTCTGCAAGGATTTTGTCATAGAGTTCTTTTAATGCCGCAATCTTCTTTGCATCCGTACCTTTGCGTGCAAGGATCAGGCAACGGTTTCTGAAGTAAGGATATCCGTACTTACCGACACCTTCCACTCCTGCAAACGGACCGTCTGCAATATCCTCGCCATCAAAGGCACAGACAATGCTGACACCATTCTGCTGATAGGTCTCTAAAATCTGGGACTGATGGGATACTGCAAAGTTTGTCTCTCCCTTTGCCACAGCTTGGGCTGCCTCAGCCGCTGAGCTGTACGCAACGATCTTGATCTGGTCTCCATAGCCCATGGATCCAAACAGTGCAGCCGCCAAAAAGGCCTCCGATCCGGTTGCTCCGTTTGTTGCAATGGAAATCTGATTTCCCTGATCCATGTAAGACTTTAATTCATCGATAGAAGTGATTCCAAGCTTTGCATCTGCCGACATGACAAATACGGAGGAATACAAATTTTCAACAAATTCAAAATCGTCATAACTGAACTGCATCTTCGCCGGATCCAGAATTGAGGTAATGGAAAAAAGACCTTCTCCTGCAAATACCAGTTCCGAATCATTTGCTTTTGTTTCTGCCACCCAGCTGTTTACCGTTGCCGCATCCCCTTTTACGGCATCCGCCACCAGTACAATCTTGTCTGAGTAAGTGTTTGAAAGACTGGCTGCTTTCTGGCTTACCATGGCTGCCACACCAGATGGCGCCCACGGACAGGTAACCGTCCAGGTTTCCGTCTTTTCGGAACATCCTGCAAGAGACATGACTGCAGTCAAAGCAGCCAACCCAAGTGCTAACATTTTTTTCTTCATGACCCTTCTCCTTTTGTTAATTTTGATTTTTTCATACAACAGTTTCTTTTTTATTAGTTCAAGATTAACATACGTTTTTTTTACTTTCAACAACTTCATTCTATTTTTTCACAAAGCTGTAGGTTTTGCAGCTTTATGTGCAAAAGCTGTAGGGGATTTTGATAATTATTAGACACATTGTCACGATAAAACTTCGAAAGACAGCGAAGCCGCCACTTTCATGACCCCCGCCAGCCCATAACCCAAATCGGATTCATCTTACACTTCTGCAGCAAAACCAGGCATACAGCGAAGATGCCTGCCAGCACTCAGTTGGTATGTACTAGGGCGATCTGCTCTGCGCTTCCCCAGAATACGGAAATCAGAATGAGGATCCCGGCAGATCCGATCATAGCTACCACAGCCGGACGAAGAGAATTCAGGATTCCCTGCAAAAGCTTCATATTCTTGTATAAGATAGAACGTAAGTAGGTAATCATCCGTACCTTGATTTTTCAAAATAAGCCGCCCCAAAAGGGCGGCTCAAATTTTATTCTTTTGTTCGAAGTTCTTCCGGAAGTTCGCCCGACCAGGGCAGAAGCCGATCCAGGTCTTCCGGCTTCGGGAACGGGTCCATCCGCCGCAGCTGATCCAGAACGTATGTAAGATAAAGATAGGGTTTCACACCATTTAAAAGCGCTGTCTCTGTGATACTGTAAACCACAGCGCTGGCACCGATTCTGGCCATGGCCTGATATGCGACCGTTTCTTTCAGCTGCTCCTTCGTGAAATCCTTTTTCAGTGCGGTAAGCGCTGCGTCAAACCGGCGTCTGGCATGGGTAAAGCATCCGGAAATGATGATGGAATCCTTCAGCCCATGATATGCCTGATAACTATCGCAGGTAAGATATCCCTGAAACTGGTCTCCCAGGAAGTTCGCCGGATGATAACCGGCGCGTGTCCGCTCATAATCAAAAAGAACCATCTGCGGGGCTTCGCTGTAACGGTCTGTCAGATAAACCCACATCCAGTTTTGAGTGGACCCTTGCTTCTCCGATTCGCCGATTACCTGAAGACGTGTCTCATCGCAATGGATATATCGGCTTTTCAGGAATTCTTCCTTCATCGGTCATAGAGCCGTTTCAGGTATCTGTCTGCGCAGTTGATGATCCAGTTTGCCATGGTCTTTGTTGACAGCTTTAAATCATATCCTGCGAATTCCCGTTCCTGTCTTGCCAGCGGCATGCCGTTGACATATTTTGCATTCATGATACCCGCAACCAGAGATGGAGTGGCGATTCCTCTCATGTTTTGAAAAGATTGTATCAGAAACTATAAAGGCTTGCTCTATGCAGTCTACATATTCGGTGTCATAAGAATAGGGAGGCTCCTTTTTTAATTGGAAGAAAATATTAGAAATAAAATCAATGAAATCTAAAAAATATGTTGTCTGACAAGATGCTATAAAAAACTCAATTTGTTTTTTCTTATCATTAAAATATCCTTTGCTGGGTACTAAACTTTTAGTTCCGATTTCTCGTGAAAAAGTAGCACTGATACTTTATATTCATATACATCTGGTAATTCGTTAGGATTAGCATTTCTTTCTGAATAGAGTTTAAACATATTAATACCTCCAATACAATATATTATAATGTAATTATGTGAAATATAAAAGAGCCTTTATAAATTCGTTTTTCCATCATTGAAAGATAGAAAATAATTTGCTAAAATATCCGTAGGGAACAATCATGTTATTACAAGGTGTTGGCCTTCCATTTTACATAAGATGGGAGGTGGTGCGAATGAAATTTGACTTCAAGGACTTAATGGCCTTTGGTATGTTCATTCTCGCATTACTGACCTTTATCTTAAAGATTAGTCAGTAGCGTTTTCTTAATCCCGGAAACGGGTACAGAAAAACCACCCTTGTAAACTTGGCCGTTAAAAGGGTGGATTTTTCTATCGTTGATATAGGCCAACCTCTTGTACGAGGTGGTTGTTCCTTTTTTATTACACTTCTATTATAATCAATCCACCTATGAAATTCAAGTGATTCTTAAAAAATCCTCGTTAAATCGTCACGCCAGCGATAACAATTCACCTATATTTCACCTCATATCCATCAAAAGCGCCCTATTTTCTAGCCGCCGCCCACGAACTGATTTTTGCGTTGGATCTTCCGCAAATGTTCCAAAATCAGCTGATCGTTCAGTTCCGGAACAATCTTCTGGTTACTCCACCCCCAATTTGATCCTGAGAATATACCATATAAAATCTCCGCATCAGTTTTAAATTCTCTGCAGAATAGCCTTTGCCATAATTTTTTGTCAGGAATTTAGATAATTCCTTTAAAAGCTGCCTGCCATAAGCGGCACGATTCTCCCCATTCTGCTCTTCCTCGACAATCTTTCTGCCGATCTCGTAGTATGCGTAAACCATGGAAAGGTTGACGGCAGTTTTGGCATTTCTACGAGCTTCTTCCAGAATGTTAGATATACTCTGAAAGAAATCCTGATTAATGGAAAATGTTAATTCATTCTTATCCATCGCCGCCCTCCATTAAATCAGTATCTCCTACGGTACATAGCATTACATACACTCAGGGCTGATACTCTTATATCCATGCCAGGGGGTCCCGCTTGTCATAATACCACCTCGCCACTATCGCTTCCTCTTTCTAGTATAAATGTTTTTAAATAACTTTATGTTATTCCCCTTTTATGGTATACTCTTATTCATACCAAATTCGGAGGAAAGAACTTATGCCTAAAAACGCAAATTCAATTTCGCTTACTGATGACGAGTTGCGATATCTGACATCAGTCACTCAAAAAGGAACGGTTCAGGCCAGAGTTTATAAAAGAGCAAAAATACTTCTCTTAAAATCCCAGAGGCTTTCCAATGAGTTTATTGCGGCCTATTCCAACAAAACGAAAAAGGAAAGGCCAAAAACAAGCTGAATCATAAAGCTATTTAATGTTAACTATACTAGTGCTATTATACAGGAGCAGACATGAGATCGCAATACGTTTTTTAGAACATTTGTTCTTTTCATATTTAGCCACTGTTTTTGGTTTGCATTGAAAGACTTACGTTTAAAGCTGCGGCACCTGTCCAATCTGACTTCCTCCCAGGCAGTCCCGCCGAAACTCCTCTTCCGTTTTTATGAACAGATTGTCATTATTGTCCGTATCCCAGAACCCAATATAAATCTCACCCTTCTCGGTCCGAATGGGCCGGTAAAACAGTTCTTCTCCCCAACCGCTATCTGCCATTGATTATTCTTGCGCGATGAAATCGCGCTTCCGGAAATCTGGAAATCAGATAACCGGAAGACGGAAATCATCTCTTGCGAGTTTACTCGCGTAGG
>NZ_AUJR01000035.1 GCF_000424325.1 [Clostridium] clostridioforme AGR2157 | reverse complement strand
TCAGTTCGCGGTCGTACCATTCATAGATATCATTATATAAGTCTGCGGCCTGATCCAGCAAAGCCTGCAGTTTATTGATTTTTACCCTGATATTTTCTGGCACAAAGGGTTCGTCTGTTTTTAGCTTCATGAGATACCTCCTGATGATCTTATATCAGAAGTGTACCACATTTGATAGATCTTTCCAAAATATCTTGACAGAAGCCAAAAGCATCCGTATAGTAAAGGTAGGTGGTCACGACAGCCACCTACCTTTCTCATTAACCTATCATAGAAGATTTCAATTTACAGACTTTTTTTCATACCCTCTGCAACTGAAAGTCGAATATATCCTACTGCAACAGGGGCAGAAGATTTCAGTCCTTCTGTATATTGATGTTTCCTGCTTTTTCGTGCCATGAAAATACCCCTTTCAATAGAAAAGGCTACGGCAAAAACCGTAGCCACTGGCAATATCATACCATATGTCATTTTCCGCTTCCACGAGGGAATATCCATTTGTCGCTTCCACGAGCTTAGTCACCCGTATGTCAAGCACACGACAAAAAATATAATTCTGAAAAGTAGAAAACCCAAACTATCAGAGAATTGACCTAATAATCTGGGTTTTCTGCTTTTGTAATTGACGTAGAGCAGATCATAAATGGCTAGATACCTTAAATTCGCTATTTTTATTTAAAGTTCTTGATAATCCCACAAGGCTGTAGAAAATCTAGATAGTGTAGTTTTTGTTTTAGGAACCGAAACCACCAAAAGTTTTCGAGGACGCGTCATTGCAACATATGCTATGCGAATAAGCTCTGTGTTCAGATTTCCACTATTAAGCACCGTAGGAGTTAATGTATTTGCGCCTCTCGTACTATCAACAATTAGCAAAGTTGCGTCAAAAGTCTCGCCTTTTACGCCGTGTACAGAAGAAAGTGTATAATTGGTTTCTGCTCGTTTTTCAAAGTACTCTATTATCCTATGCTCTTTAAAATCTGGTTGTTTTTTATCCCTAGACTTTATCTTGATTATATCTGGGGCGCATTTACTATCATATGGTTTTATTGTGCCGGAATCTATTTGGTGGGAAATGCTCACAGTCATTTGGTCTTTCCAATCCACTAGAGTAAGAGTGGGATGTGGTAATACTTTTAGCAGATTGATAATTTTATTTTTCCAAAGAGTTGGTGTAAATCTTTCTTCAGATATAGCAGTAATTTCATTACGAGATAGCCCAATAGGGTTACCAATTTCAATTTCATAGAGTACTTTTTCGCAAATTCGATATGCCTCTTTTCGATCTGAGCAATGCCATAAGTATGAGGCTTTGGCTAGCAATTCCGTTTCGGGCGTTTTCCACGCATCAGAAATAATGTCAGAATGGATTTTCCCTCGTGTTAAGATCGCAACATTTTGTGGAGAAATGGTAATGCTGTTTTTACAGCATATTTTTAAAAACATCTCTATAATATCGTCTTTGCTTTTTCCTTTAGAAACTTGTAGAAGCACTGGTTTACTAGCAAAAGCTGCATTTTCTCCTTTTGCAAGAGCTGGTGATTTTCCAGGTTCAGAAAGGATACTCGAAAACGGTTGAACTGCATTGCAAATTAATTGTGAGCTGCGGAAATTATATGTTAAATACATACAATGCCAATTTGCATCGCTCATTTTCTTGAGAAAGTATTCAGGAGTAGCATCTCGCCATTCATACAATGATTGATCTGGATCTCCTACCAGTATCATTGTCTGAACGCCAGCCTGTGCAAGACACTCTAATATCTCCATTTGTTCACAGGATGTGTCTTGTGCTTCGTCAACAATAATGACCGGAAATCGATAGGCAACCTCTTTGGCAATTTGCGGATATTTCTTCATTAACAGCAAAGAAAGTGCTGGAGCCTCGCGTTGGAACACCATCCCACGTTTTAGCAAACTTCTTTTGTAGAGGACGCAAGGTTTGGGAGAAACATCACAATCAATAATTTTTCCTTCTTTTAAGAGCTTTGTCGTTGACCAGTGAAACCATTCTGGGTGTTGTGTACACATTTGTTTATGACAAACTGCATATTTCGATTGAAATGTAAGTTTGCTGAAATTTTCATGCACAATTATTGGACGCGTACGATTCTCTTTTTGCATTAGATAGCCAAACCTAAGAAGAATAAAATTGTTTATGAAGCTATCCAGCGTACCAACAAAATGGGGATACCCGATGTCGCTATACGCATAAGTTGTATCTGATACTTGATTTCGTATCTCGTCACTAGCTACATTTGTAAACGAAAGTGCTGCAACTCCCCGGTGTGGAAAGCACCAATCTTCTAAATATTTAATTATTTTTTTTGCAACGATAAAAGTTTTGCCACTTCCAGGGACTGCGCATAGCACAATACGCCCCTCAGCAGCCAAAAAATCTTGTTGCTCCACGGTTAGTCCCATAGGCGTTATGCTTCCTCCGTTACAGAATATACTGCTTTTTTAATGTAATCTGGAACAATAAACGGTTTAGTAATGGCGCAAATATCAGAGCTTTCAGGACGTGGCCATAGCATAGTGGTTAATTCTCTTTTTAATCGACGAGCAAGGTTTTGTGCTATTTCGCCTTTATATTTAGATCGATCTCGAATATACAACCACAGACACGCGGCCTTTTCTTCATCAGTATGAAGCTTCGCAAGAACAGAGGCTAGTCTCTTACCAGCTACAGGCTGAGCCTGAATAATTGCCTCAAGAAGATAAGGAATATTTTCCGGATAAGCAGCAAGTTCGTACTCGAAAGTTTTTCGGGCTCCAAAAATATTTACGTGCGCTGTTTGACATAAGGCATCAATACTTTGAAAACGTTCAGAGGGCGTAGTTGATTTGAGTTTCAAAACAATGGAATCAATATCGTCTGTGTCATAATCAATGTCTTTCACAATATAGGTTTCTTTATCTTCTTTGTTAGTACACCTGTCATCATCGGTAATAATGGTTGCTTTAATAGTTACTTGGTGAGTATCATTTGCATAACATAACAGATTTGCAAAGGGTTTAAAAGAAACACCATCTACATTGATAACCTCAACTGCGTATTTATCTAGGGGACGATTTAAATATTCAGCAAAGATTGGGAGTAATAGCGCCTCGCTAATTCCCTCTACAAACAAAATTCCTTTTGCAAAAAGCATTTGAGATTTTGTAACATCAAGATACCGTTCAAGATTATCTCTATCATCTTCATCAATATTACTTTGTGACAGAGAAAGACAATTTACTCGATGTTTTTGCTCATAAAGAAGCACAAGTTTATCTATCCCAATACGCGAAACCAATGTGGGAGAGTGCGATGTATATATTACCTGAAAACTTTCACGGTTTGAGTTTTTATCAAAAAAGCCATGTACTAATTCCTGTAATTGTGGGTGCAGATGGGCTTCTGGTTCTTCGACCAATAAAAGGTTGAATAATGCAGTGTCTGCGCTTGTTTTCATGTCTCCTAATACAGTGGACATAAACAAAATATTATTATAACCTAAGCCGTTTTGAAAAAGCTCAAAAGAATTTAATGATAATGTGTCTAATAGCATTACAACAGCAGCTGGGAGATCCTTTTTCAGTTGTCTTAGTGCCAAGATGTCAAGATATGCTCCCGTCTCGTCTTCTGAAGTGTTTTTCGTCCATTCTTCTTCAGAATATGAATCCTTGAGCATCTGAAATTCCGAATGATCTTTTCGTAAGTACACCCAACGGGGCTTGATCCATGCTCTTAAGGCTCCTGCAATGGCCTCAAAACGCGGCTCTACTAAGCCAAGTTCTATACTTTGCTTTAAAACATCCTGTTCAATCGTTGAAAGGTTATCGTTGACTATGTGCCCCACTCGAATTAAAGAATCCCTTTTTAAAATTTCACTGTTTGCCATGCGCAAAACATTTATGATTTCTTCCTTCGCTTCGTCTGTATTTGTGGCAGTACTAAATAGCGAGGCTAACTTACTTGACCGAGAAGGACGCATCTCAGTTTCGGCATCTCTTAATGCGCCAAGAAACACTAACTGAATTGCTTCAAAAATATCAGCAGAAACGGGATTACCTTCAACAGGGCCTCCCCAAATATTATAGCGAATTTTTTCCTTTCCCTCAGGAGTTTTTATCGTATAATACCGAATATGAAATTCTCCTTTGGATGGATTCTCAGGGTCCCAAATCTCAAAAAAATCCGGTGATATTTCATCAAAATAAACACTAATAAACGCTTCATCAGAACGAACGCCATCATTACGGACATGAAAGTCCGATAAGTTGAAATATATGTCTTTTTTATATGGTACTGTGGAAAATGCGATTCGCATTGCATCAATTATCGCTGTTTTACCACAATTATTTTCGCTAATAATAGCATTAACGCCCCTTTTAAAAAAAGCTGTTATGCCTATTTCATCGAATATTCTAAAATTTCTAATTGTTATCTTAGATATGTACATTGCTTCACCCCCTTTACATATTGTACCACTTATTACTTATCTATAAAAGCGCCGAAAAGCAGAAAACCCAAGCCACCAAGATGAATTTGATAGCCTGGGTTTTCTGTTTTTGCATTTTCAATTATTCAAAGAGGTCATGAACCTTGTAAACAATCTCAATGCGATTATCGGGGAATACATACACCTTTTCAATCAGAAGCTCAGTCAGCTCCGAAGTCAGCACATCGGCTTCAGCAATTGAGTGTGCAATCTCTTGTCGGCTGCTTTGGCGGGACTGTTCTTCACGCTTCAGCTTTGCCTGGGCGGTGACAGTTGCATAAGCGTTTTTGACCTTTAGAATTTCTGCGTCATAAACAGCTTTCTCGGATTTGTAGGTATTCAACTCAATCCGACCCAAGAGATACTGTTCAAAGAGGGCTTGCTTCTGATCCTTCAGAGCTTCCAGCTGCTTCTCATACTCGGAGCATTTGGCAGCGGTGGCTTCCAGGTGAATGGTGCCGTCCTCATGCACGGGCAGCAGGATTTCCAGCTGCTTTTTCAAAGTGAGGAGAACCGCTTCTTCAAGAGCGGCAGCATCTGCCCGCACATCACGGCAACTGCTGTTCACATCGGCAGTAGAGTGGCGGCACATATAAAACGGTTTCTTTTGTGTGATGCGGGAGAGCGTGTGATCGCAGCAGCCACAATAGACTTTACCTTTCAATGGGTAATCCCTGGTTTTCCTGGTAGGCAAGGAAAACCGTCGCTGTACAGCTTGAACCTGCTCAAACAGCTCTTTGTCAATGATTGCCGGGTGATGGTCGGGAATAATGAACCACTTGTCACGGTCTTTCAAGCGGCTCCGTGTGCCCCCCACTTCAATAACGGCGCGCCGCCCGATGACATAGGAGCCGATATAGCGTTCATCCTCCAGAATGCGGAGAACCGTAGAACCACTCCAGCGTCCACGGGTACGGGAAACATCATGGTACTGTTGACCGTGGGCTGCTTTATATTCACCGGGGGTTGGAATGTCTCGCTTGAACAATTCTCTGGTGATTGCCGCCGCGCCAATGCCTGTTGCGGCAAGTTGGAAAATGAGTTGCACCACCGCAGCGGTTTCCGGGTTCGGCTCCATTCTGCCATCGGTGCTTTTGCGATACCCATAAGGGCAAACCTTGCTCTGGTATTCACCACGCTGCATTTTGGCGTACTTGGCGCTTTTCGTCTTGATGGACATATCCCGGCTGTAATACTCGCTGATAAGATACTTGAAAGCCACATCCATGCCCCCGGTATCGCCCTTATGCTTGTCGCTGTCAAAATCATCATTGATCGAGATGAACCGCGTGTGAAACAGTGGGAACACACGCTCAATGAAGTATCCAGTCTCAATGCTGTTTCGTCCAAACCGGGAAAAGTCTTTTACGATGATGCAGTCAATCTTATTTGCCCGCACCAGCTCGATCAATTCCTGAACTTTGGGACGCTCGAAGTTTGTCCCGCTATACCCGTTGTCGATAAACTCCAGGACCTCCGCATTGACGGACTCCGGCATGGAAGAAACAAACTCATTCAGCGCAAGGTGCTGGTTCTCAATGCTCATGCTGTCGTATTTGTAATCCTCCAGGGAAAGGCGGATATAAAGGGCAATCACATATTTCTGCACTGGCTCAACACCTCCTTGCAATGCTCAAATTCACTCTGGAAACGGAAATGAACAGTGATCCTTTTTTCTCTTGAAACCTCTACACGGTCAATCAGGCGGTCAATCAGAGCTGCCGTTAGCTGGCGATCTTCCTTGATGTGCTGTGCATCCTGAGACAGCATTTTATACTGCTCCAGCTGCTTGGCGATGATTGTAAGTCCTGCTTTCAGCTGTTCGATTTCCTTACTGTTTGTTTCGATTTTGGCTTCGTATTTCTCTTTCAAAGTAAAATACTCGTCTTTTGACAGATGGTTCTGGATCAGGCCCTCATACAATCCGCGCTGGTAGGTACGCAGCTGTTGAATTTCCTGTTTCCGGCTGGAGATTTTATCCTGTATGTTTTTCTGCTCCTCGGCTTCTTGTGAAAGGTTTTCCAAACCGAGAGAGTATTGCCCTAATGTGGTATCAAGCTGTTCCTGTATCATATCGGCCAGAGCATCCAGCAGTTCTTTTTCAAAGATAAAGACACCGGGACAGATGCCCTTTTTGATGCGGTTATTGCTGATACAGTGGTAGACATACACCTCCGGCGTCTTTTTACGAACGCATTTTTGCCGGTGAAGGCTGTGTCCGCAGTGGGCACAGAAGATTTTTCCTTTCAGAAGATTTGGGGACCAGGAATGTATGTCCCTGTCTTTGGCCTGCTGTGCGGCCTGGTCCAATGCTTTTTGAACGGCATCAAATAGTTCCCGGCTGACAATAGCTTCATGTGTGCCACGTACAGTCGTCCATTCATCGGCGCTGGCTCTGACCTGCTTGTGATCAATGATTTTAGATACTCCTTGCACAAGATCGCCGGTATAAACTTCTGCCCGGAGGATTTTGGAAACGGTGCGGGTTTGCCAATGCCCATTGCCCACCAGATTCTCGTGGGTGATCTCTCCCAAGGTTCTCTTGTAGTGGCTGGGAGCGAGATACCCGGCCTCGTTCAGGCGTACCGCGATGGTGTTTAATCCTGCGCCCTCGGCGGCCCATTGAAACATGGTTTTGACTACCTCGGCAGCCACCGGATCAACAATCAGCTGATGGCAGTCATCGGGGGATTTCAAATATCCATAGGGTGTACGTGCACCAACATACTTACCGTCTTTCATAGCCTGCCGCTGCTGGGCTTTGATTTTTCTGGCAATATCCAGCGCATAGGCTTCGTTTATCATGTTCCGCAGCGGGATGACGATACCGTCATGGGCGTTGTCCGGCGAAGCGGAATCATAACGGTCATTCACGGCAATAAACCGGACCTTCTGCATGGGGAAGTAACGCTCGATATAATAGCCGGTGTCGATGACATTTCGCCCCAGGCGGGATAAGTCTTTTACAATGACGCAGTTGATAAGGCCCGATTCAATATCGGAAAGCATCTGTTGGAAACCGGGACGATGGAAGTTCGTACCCGTTGCACCATTGTCAATGTAGGTCTGGACCACAATAATTTCCGGGTTCTGCTCCAGATACCGGGAGACAATCAACTGCTGGGTCTCGATAGACGCAGTGTGGGTATGCTTATCCTCAACGGAAAGCCGCACATAAATCCCGGCGCGGCAAGTGGTATCTATCTCCGGTGCAGGAAGCACCGCTGTTTCTTTTCTGCTTTTTCTTGCCACAAATCATCCCACCTTTCTTTGGCTTGTTTGCTCTGCCAGCTGAATCAGCTGGATCGCTTTCTGGTATTCATCCTGGTATGTGAAAGTGATCTCCAATTCCTTTTTTCCGATCACCCGGATGCTCTGTATCATGTGAACCACAGCCTTGCGGTCCAGGGTTTCCATCGTGGAAAACTGTGTGAAGTGGGAAATCCAGCGGTTCCGTTCGCTCCGGTTCTCCAGGACATCAGCCAGCTTTTCCTTTAAGACCCGGATACTTTCTTTTGCATTTTCTGCAATTCTCGCGTATCTGGCCTTATAATCGGTATATTCCTCTTTGCTGATTGTGCCGGTAATCAGGCTTTCGTACAGACGCGCCTTAAATTCCAGCGCCTGTTCCACCTGCTGCTCATTCGCGGCGATGTGGGAGGCATATTCGTTAGCGAGCGCCTGATTGATGCTACTCTGGTCGATACCGTCCAGAATGGCTTGCAGGCAGCTCACATTGTCAATGTAGCCCTTCAGACTGTCCTTGACGCACTCCACCAGATCGCTTTCCTTGAGCATCACCGGGTTGTCACAGCCATGCTTTTTTCCGGTTGGGCAGTAATAGTAGTGGTATTCCTTGCCTTTGACCCGGTTTGTCTTTCGTGTCATGCGGTTCCCGCAGCAGCCGCAGATCAGGACGCCAGAGAACAGATACACCGTATCTTGCTTGGGAGAAGTCCGGGTATCCAGTCTGCGGATACGCTGGACCAGTTCAAAATCCTGCTTGGGAACCAGCGGCTCATGAGCGTCGGGGACGCGAATCCATTCAGAGGATGGCCGCTGCTCCATCTGCTTGATCTTGTAGTGCGGTGTGCCTTGCTTACCCTGTACCAGGGTGCCGATATAGGTCTCATCCTGTAAAATGCGGATGATTGTTGTGGCGGACCACTTGCAATCCTCTTTGTCGGCATAGCCGTGCTTGGCATAAGGAAAACCATTGTTTTTCTTATAGGCCAGCGGGGAGAGGATGCTCATATTGTTCAGCACGGTGGCAATCCGCAGGGCGCTTGTTCCATCCAGACGCATACGGAAGATGTCCCGGACAACGCGGGAAGCATATGGGTCAGGTACAAGTAGGTTTTTATTTTCTTCGGACTTCATATAGCCGTAAACGGGAAAGGCTCCAACAAAATCTCCGTTACGTCGCTTTATATCCAAAGAGGTACGGGTCTTGATGGAAATATCCCGGCAGTAGGCTTCATTCATAATGTTTTTGACAGATACCGTCAGATCGTCACCGCTGCCTTCCTGGGCGGTGTCGATGTTATCCGTGATGGCAATAAAGCGCACCCCGTAAGCGGGGAATACCCGGCGCAGGTAGCGGCCGGTTTCGATGTACTCTCGTCCCAGGCGGGAGAGGTCCTTTACAATGACGCAGTTGATCTTGCCATCGGTGATGTCCTGCATCATTTCCTTAAACGCCGGACGGTCAAAAATGATACCGCTGTAACCATCGTCGATTTTTTCGGATACGATTTGGATGTCCGGGTTTCGTTCAATGAAGTTCTCAATCAGCTTCCGCTGGTTGGTAACGCTGTCGCTTTCGCTGGAGCGATCATCTGTGTAAGAGAGCCGAATGTAAGCTGTCGCCTGATATTTTGGCATGAAAAAGCACTCCTTTCCTCCCGGAAGCTCCCGCAAGAAAAGAGTGGATTTCGAGGTTTTCAGTTTTCATCCTTTTCCATACACATCGTAGCACGCTTTTGGAAAAAGAGCGAGGATGTCGATTACCTTAAAATCCCTTGCAGGCACTCCTCCAATGTGACCCCGTTGCTGGCAAATGCGGCGTTTACCACAAAATCGCCGCAGCGAAAGCGATATGGGTTTTTGATCTGGCGAAGAAAGGCCGTGATCCGCTCCTCTTTGGGGAGGTCTTTGTCCACTGTGACTTCGCGGATATCAACCAATTCATCGGCTGCCACTTGTGTACTGGTTTGTGTCAATTTGCTCATAAGGATTCTCCTTTCCTTGTTGTGGCTTTCAAAATCACATGAATGCGCTGGCAACCAGAGCTGCCAGCGCATGGTATCTGACTTTGAAAAGAAAGGACTGCACCCAAATCATGGCCTGTTGTTGCTAACAGCAAATGGACGCAGCACTCTCAGATTTCATCCGTTGCATTCGTCACATTTGCCACGCGCCCCTGACGATGGGAATATTACAGGCCGCCCTTGGCAGGGCTGTCATAACTCCACAGCGTCGTTTCACTCGTGCGCCGCAGGGTTCCCCCTCAAGTCTGTGGGAGGTCGTGAGAAAGTATCGTTAGCCCCCACGCTGTCATCGCGCCCGGATTGCCAATCCGGGTCTAAGACTTCCGTTCATCGCTCTGGAGCTTGTCTGCTTCACCTCCTTGCAAGCTGCCGTCATCGCGCCGGGTCTTATGCCGCTACTCACGCGGGTTTCGTACCTGTAATACCGTAATATTCAGTTTTCAAAGATCGTGAGGTCACGCGGATAGCGTGTCCTTCTAATAACCGTGAGACTTTGGAGCCTTAATTCAGGGGCATTATAGACGATTTTTCAGAAAAACCTCCAAGTTCCGAAGGCCACGCTGAATGGATTCGCTGATCGATGCAACGCTGACTCCTTCACTCTTGGCAATTGCTGATTCCGTCAGCCCCAGGAAGTAATGAGCGTAGATGCGCTTGGCCTGCTTGTACGGCAAAGCGGCAATCGCCGCGTGAAGCTGCTCCATCGTCACCTTGCGCTCATACAGCTCATAAGGGGTCATGGAAACGAAAAGAGCATCATACTCAATTCTGTCTCCCCGATCCAGGGAATAATGGGCCTTGTTGTAATATGTACGGCGACGGTATGCAGCTTCCAGGCGGTCATGCTCCTTCATAACAGCGGCTACTTCGTCAGGAACCTCGATAATGTAATCGGTCTTATAATAATCGGGATACTGCTCCCGCAGATTGATCTTGGTCATAATTTTCCTCCATTTCAGTTGTTGGGGACAAAGGGTAACTGAAACGGAAGCGGCGGAGAGCGGCACCCATAGGAGCCAACATGAATCCCCCGTTTTCGACAAAAAGCGCCGGATACTCTTATAGAGCATCCGGCGTAAAAACTCCTGCTAGACGGATTATTCTGATTTACATACGTTAATCGTTCTGGTTCATGGGTATAAAGGGGCGGGGAATAACCTGGGATTTTTTTTGCAGTTCACCAGAAAGGTGAGCTGCGAGAACGATGAAGAAATGGGGTAAAAAGATCATAGCCGCCTCCAATGGCGGCTACTTAAATTTGAGCGTACAAAAACGTCCCAGATAGCTGCCGTTTTTTTTAACGGCTGCCTGGGATGATTTTTAGAATATCATCCTCCAAAACCTGAACAATAATACCGGTTTACCAGTTTGATAAGGTGATTAAATTTCACCTTCCAGAACGATATAATACTATTGAGGTGAACGATTATGCCGGAAGGTGATTTTTCAAAACTTGGCAACGCTATGAGAAATGCCCGGAAAAGCCGTGGCTTCACTCAGGAGCGGTTGTCTGATGCGTCTGGCGTTTCTGTCCGTCATATAGCTAAAATTGAAAAGGGTGTTATCAATCCGTCTTTTGATATACTGGAGAAACTGATAACAGCTCTCGGAATCTCTTTCGATGCTTTCTACAATCCGGCAACGGATAAGGAGGGCGCAGAGCTTCAGGAAATCGTAAGTCTGTATAAGGCTTGTCCTCCTAATGGAAAGCGGTTGATTGCAGCCACTACACGGGCCTTAGCCAATGAGCTGATGGACACAAACCTAGAACATGAATCTAACAAATGAAGCCAGCAGGTGAGGAAATACCCTTGCCCACTGGCTTCATTTTTTCTACTCCTGCACGATTGCAAGGGAATATATCGAAATATACAACAAGCAAATTTCAGCACTACTTATCAATCACTGACGTTCTGTTTCCGGTATTCAGCCGGTGCAATCTTCAAGACATCTCGAAATGCCGTTGCAAACTTACTCTGATTCTCATATCCGACCTGGTTCGCAATTTCTGCTATGGTTGCCTGTGTCTGACGGAGAAGTACAGCGGCCTGCTTAATGCGATACGTTTTCATATAGGTTCCAATGGGCTGTCCATAGACCCCTTTGAACGTATCTTTTAACGTCGCAGTATTGATAAGGTATTCTTTGGAAAGCTCATCAATCGTTGGACGCTCCTGCAAGTTGGTAGTCAACCGTTTATGAATCTCCCGTACAATCTCCACCTGCGGAGAAGTGTATAATTCCCGCTGTTTTTCTTTCTTCACATCCACCATGCACAGGAATAAGATCAACTCCTGAACTTTCAGCATGAAATACGGTTTTTGCAGACAATCCGGTACAGAATAAAGCTCAGAAAAGATATGCTCAATCTCGTCCTTTGCCCGCATGACAAAGCAGGCTCCGTCTGCACAGAATTTCTCTTTGAAGTCTGTAATGTCAACACCGCTCTCCGCAAGGATTCCAGGCGGATTTTGTGAAACAGTCTCCAGATCAAGCACCACAGAGATTCCACGGTAATGCTTCAAAGGGAAGGACATTTCAGAGGCACAGTTATCCATTGTGTGAATGGAAAGATCACCTTCGCCAAGATACAGGCAGGAGCCTCTTTGTAATTTACTCCCTTCCCGTCCTTCCCGGCAGTGATTGATCTCCAGTGTGTTTTTACCAAGGTTTCCATCCCAATAACAGCTTGTTGCCTCAAAATCATTATAAATGAGCTGAATACCGGGATAAACCTGATAGACCGTCATAAGCCCCAGGCCATCTGCACAGTCCATTTTATAGACGGTACAATATCCGTCATTATCTTTTGGAATAACCGCAGACAACCCCGTAGCGTTGGTAATAGGGTTTTCGTTCATAGTATTCCTTCCGGTATCTCGTATTTGTTCTGCCAGGATTCTCCTAGTATCTTTTATTATATAGTTTTTTTGCATTTTACTCCGCTCCAATCAGCAGGATTTACAATCCAATTTGAAACCAAATTAGATTATATTACATCCTCGCTAACTGTGCAAACGGAGAAAAAAGTCGATGCCCTCCAACCGGAAAAGCATCGGCTTTATGTAGATTTTATTTGCTGCAATACTCTTTTCCTGCACAACCAGAGCAGCTATCACCGCAACAGGAGCCATTTTTGCGATCCCGATGGATTTTCCGAACAGCCCATATTGCGTAAATAACAACCCCAACGACGATTATACCTGTAACGATCATCTTAAACTCCTTTCTGACCGGAATCCCTTTGCCTGCTAGCTTTCTCCTATATTTTATGTCTAATCCTCGCAAAGAAGATTCTTCAAAATGTAAAGTCCAACGCCAACCACTGATAAAATGGCCGCTGAAAGAAAAACTTTTCCAAATGTCATATTCTTACTTCACAATAAAAGTCCAACACGATAAACAACAAAGGTAACACCCCAGGCCACAACCAACTGGAACAGGGCCGAGAACAGCATCCACTTTGTACTGCCAGACTCCTTACGGATCGTGGCCAATGCCGCCGCGCAGGGAACGTAGAGCAGGCAGAAAATCATCAGGCAGAAGGCATTGAGCTGTCCAAAACCAGCAGTCCCCAAAATACCTACCAGCGTATTCATACCTGCCTCAGAGTTGATATTCGGTACTCCAAACAAGACGGCGCAACTGGATACTACAACCTCTTTTGCAGAGATACCGGCAATCAAAGCAACGGCGATCTGCCAGAAGCCTAATCCCACCGGCGCAAAGAACGGCACCAGCCAGTGCCCCAGAATGGCTCCGAAACTCTCTGTCATTTCCGTGGTGTAACCATGAGGACCAAAGTTCAGAATGACCCACATGAGGATAGAAGCCATAAAAATTGTGGTTCCGGCCTTGGTAAGATAATCCTTTACTTTTTCCCATACATAAATGGCAACGGTTCGGCCACTTGGCGCTTTGTATTCCGGCAGCTCGATCAGCAAATAGTTTTCCGAAGTTTTCCGGTCAATCAGATGAATTACCGCAGCTACAAGGATCGCAACCATCAAACCAATCAGGTACATGGAGTACGCTACCAGCATAGCTTGTTCGGCAAAAAACATTTCCGCAAACAGTATGTAAATTGGCAGACGGGCGCTACAACTCATAAAGGGAGTAACCAGCATGACCTTAAATCGGTCACGCCGGTTTTCCAGCGTCCGTGATGCCATAATTGCCGGAACCGTACAGCCAAACCCTAAGATCATAGGAATAAAAGCCCTGCCGGATAATCCCAGCTTGCTCATAATTCCCTCCATAACATAGGCAACACGAGCCATATAGCCGCTGTCCTCAAGAAATGCCAAAGCAAGGAACAGGATAAAAATGTTTGGCAAAAAGGTCAGGATACCACCTACACCAGCGATAATGCCATCTACCAGCAGGGAGCATAGCATCTCATTGACACCGGCAGCGGCCAACCCGTCATCGATTAAGGCAGACAGGCTTTCAATCCCCATCTCAAAGTACCCTTTCAGCCAGTCCCCAATCGTAAAAGTCAAGAAAAATACCGCGGCCATAATAACAAGGAAAATAGGGATGCTCCACACTTTATGCGTCAGTACGCGATCCACTTTTTCCGTCAGGGCATCCTGCCGGTCTTTATTCACCAGCACTTCCCGAATGATCTCCTGAATAAAATCATATTTCTGGTTGATGATGTCCGATTCATAATTGCGATCCAGCACATCGGGCAGACTCACTGGGTAATTGGCTGTAATTTCCTTATCCTGTTCCAACAGCTTGATTGCATACCAGCGATAGTTTGTCAGACCAGGGTATTTCTTTTTCAGCTCCACCATGATAAGGTCGATTTTGTCCTCAATAGCATCGCTGTAAACCATCGCATACTCGGAATGGTGGTCGTGCCGGTGCTTTGAAGTATAATTGTGATGATGGATCAGGCAGTCCGGGTCTTTGCAGTCCTTATGGTGCGCCGCCGCATGTAGCAGCACATCCAGGCCCGTCCGCTTTCTGGCTGAAACCGGGATAACTGGAATCCCCAGCATTTCCGGGAGCCTGTGCGTGTCGATCTCCATACCGCGTTTTTCTACAATGTCCATCATGTTCAGAGCCAGCACAACCGGCTTGCCCAACTCCAAGAGTTGCAAGGTCAAATACAGATTACGCTCCAGAGCGGAGGCATCTGCAACATCAATAATTACATCGACTTCATCACTAAGTATAAACTGCCGGGAAACCTGCTCCTCCATCGTGTAAGAAGTCAGGCTATAAGTACCGGGAAGATCAACCAGACGAATGTTCATGTCGTGGTCTTTGATAGCACCCTCCACTTTCTCAACGGTTACACCGGGCCAGTTTGCCACTTTCAGGTTTGCGCCGGTGTAAGCGTTGAAAAGCGTTGTCTTTCCGCAGTTCGGATTTCCGATGAAGCCGATAGTCAAATTTTCTCTCATCGGAATTTTACCCCACTAAAATATTCTTTGTGATATTGCGCCCAAGTGCAAAACGTGTCCCCCTTACTTTCACAATCAAGACACCGTGATTTTTACTGTTCAGAACAGCGACAGAGGTTCCACGGGTCATCCCCAGGGCCTCCAGGCGCTTTTCTATATTGGTAGGCAGCTCAATATCCTCAACTTTATATTCGTTTCCTATTTTTCCATCGCAAAGGTACATAAGCGTTCCCTCCTTACCGGTTCACGGAAGAAGTCGCTGGCAGCTTACGGAACTCAAAAAGCATCATGGAAACGGTAATGACAACTAGGATTGCATCGGTCAGAGCAATCGCCAGCCAGACACCACGGATACCCATGCCGCCGATCATCGGCAGAACCACACAGAGCGGGATAAACAGGATGATCTGACGGAACAGCACCAGCCAGGTTGCCTTTTTCGCCTTACCCAAAGACTGGAACAGGGTTACGGCAATCATAAAGCTGCCTTGCAGGACATAGGTGCTGAACATGATACGGAAGTTTGTAGCACCCGATGCGGCGATACCCGGCGTTGTCAGGAACATGGACAAAATCTTTTCCGGGAACAGCTCGGCGGGGATATAGAATACCAGAGATAGCAGCGTTGCAGCGGTAATGAAAACTCTGGTCAGGGTCTTTACCCGGTCATAGTCCTTTGCACCGTAGTTTGTACCGGCGGCAGGCTGGAAGCCCTGACTGATACCCCACAGCGGGACAAAAGAGAAATTCCAGAAGCGGAGAGCCGCGCTCAACAGGAGCTGTGAAGTTTCACCGCCATAACCCGCGGCCACACGATAGATCACCGTCTGCTGTACCAGGGTCAAAATCTGCATTAACAGGGCAGATACGCCAACAGAAAGAACCTGGGGAAGCAGCTCTCCGTCAATGCGGACGCGTCCGATCTTCACATGAGGGCTTTTCTTCTTGAAATACCACAGAGTAATCGCGGCCTGGACAAATTGGGAGAAAATCGTTGCATAAGCAGCGGCTTCAATTCCCATACCATAAGGATTCAGGATGCTGATAAAAATGGGGTCAAGGATGATGTTCAAAATAGCGCCGCTGGCAATAATCGTCATTGCCTTTTTGAGCTGACCTTCTCCACGGATTACCATGTTGGCGCTCTGGAAGAAGTTTACGAACAGAGAACCGGCGAACACGATCCGCAGATATTTCTCAGCGTAATTCAGAATGTTGTCGCTGGCTCCGGTCAGGGACAGGAGCTGGCGGGTGAACACCATACCCACAACGGTGTAAATAACGGACAGCAGAAGAACCATCGCAACCAGATTGCCCATGATCTTCTTAATCGTGTTTTCGTCCTTCTTGCCGATAGCGCGGGACAGCACCGATGCAGAACCCACGCCCAGCATGGCCGCTGATCCGGCATTTATCAGCGTCAATGGATAAGATACCGATATGGCTCCCATCTGCACATCACCGACCATTTGGCCGACAAAGATGGAATCCATCATGTTATAAAGCCCAACAACCACCATACCGAGAACCGCAGGGATGCTAAGTTCAATCATAAGGGGCCAGGGACTTTTTGTTAAAAGTTTTGTTCTTGTGTCAAGTGCCTGTTTCATCACTCTATTCCTCCTGGTCTATATTTATTAGCCATGTCTAACCAACCATATAAAGTATATAAAATCCGGGCTTCTTTGTACGCTCCTAATCGCAGAATTTGCAATCCAATCTGAAACAAAATCAGGAGCGGAAAGGCACACAATCCCTTTCCGCTCCCAGTGTTACTGTATCATTTTTTCCAGCAGTTTCAGGGCTTCTTCCAGTTTTGGATTTACAGCGTCCGTTTGCAGGGCCTCTCGGACGCAGCTTCGTATATGGGCCTGCAAAATCTGCTGATTGGCGCTTTTTAATAACGCCTGCGTAGCAAGAAGCTGATTGGAAATATCCACGCAATAACGATCTTCCTCGACCATTTGCAGGATACCGTCTAATTGTCCTCTGGCGATCTTTAGCTTATGCGTAATATCGCCTTTTTTTGCCTTCATAAACGGCCCGTCACTGGATACTGACGAGCTGATAGCCAGCATCCTCGATGGCAGTTTTCAGCACATCATCCGGCACATCTTGGTTAAGCTGCACCTGGGCCGACTTGCTCTCCAGGTGAACCGCTACATCCTTGACCCCCTGGATGCCCCGCAGCGCCTTATCAACGTGCTTTACACAGTTTCCGCAAACCATACCTTCGATGTTCAATACTTTTTCCATTTGAATTGCTCCTTTTCGTTCTTTTTTGATAACTGTCGATTGACCCATCTGAACCATATTCGGCTCTATGTGAGAGATGTGTTTTGCCTTGAACCACCGCAGCCGCAGGGCATTGGACACCACAAATACCGAGCTGAAGCTCATGGCAAAAGCGCCGATCATGGGGTTCAGCTTCAATGCAAAGGGCAGATAGAACACGCCTGCCGCCACCGGAATCCCGATGATGTTGTAGATAAAAGCCCAAAACAGATTTTGCTTGATGTTGCGGATAACCGCCTTACTAAGCTGGATCGCCGTAGACACATCCAGCAGATCGCTTTTCATCAAAACAATATCCGCTGATTCAATCGCCACATCTGTACCGGCTCCGATGGCAATGCCAACATCAGCTCTGGCAAGAGCCGGAGCATCGTTGATACCGTCACCGACCATCGCCACTTTCTTACCGGCGTTCTGTAAACGGCGGATCTCCTTTTCCTTGTCCTGGGGAAATACCTCTGCCACGACACGATCCACGCCGACCTGACGGCGAATTGCTTCTGCGGTTTTCGCATTATCGCCGGTCAGCATGATCACCTCAATGCCCATGCCGGTCAATTCCGCTATGGCCTGCTTGCTGGTAGGCTTGACTACATCTGCCACGGCAATGACACCAATGAGCTGCCCGCCACGGGCAAAGAACAGCGGTGTTTTCCCGTCAACAGCCATTTCCTCACCTAATGGAAGGAGTGAGCCGCCGTTGATACCATTTGCCGCCATCAGTCGGCGGTTTCCGGCAAGACAGGTTTCATTTTTAATCTGACCGACAAGGCCCTGGCCGGGAATCTGCTTGAAATCATCCACCGGGAGGAAAGAAAGCTCTGCTTTTTCAGCCTCCGCCACAATCGCGTCCGCCAAAGGATGCTCGGACAGCTTCTCCAGCGAGGCGGCGATCCGCAGCAGCTCTTTTTGCCGGATGCCCTCCTTGCAGAGCATACTTGTCACGATGGGCGTTCCCTGGGTGATTGTTCCGGTCTTATCCAGAACAACCGTATCAATACTATGAGCCGTTTCCAGGGCCTCCGCCGACTTAATCAGGATACCGTTATTTGCACCCTTTCCGGTCCCGACCATAATGGCCGTAGGCGTTGCAAGTCCCAGCGCACAGGGGCAGGAAATAACCAGGACGGAAATACCGATTGACAGGGCAAATTCAAATCCGTATCCCAACAGCAGCCAAACAACAACCGCGATCAGCGCAATGCTGATGACTACCGGCACAAACATGCCGCTGACCTTATCGGCCAGTTTCGCAATAGGGGCCTTGGAACTGGTCGCTTCATCCACCAGCCGGACGATCTGTGCCAGCGTGGTATCGTCACCCACCTTGGTAGCCTGCATCTTGAAATAGCCGGACTTACTTGTGGTTGCGCCGATCACTTTGTCCCCGATATGCTTCTCCACCGGAATGCTCTCGCCGGTCAGAGCAGATTCATCAACGGAAGAAAAGCCCTCTATGACAATACCATCCACCGCCACAGACTCACCGGCCTTGACAATCAGGGTTTCGCCCAACTGCACTTCTTCCACAGGCACTTGAAGCTCTTTCCCGTCCCGCTCCACGGTAGCCGTTTTGGGAGCCAGATTCATCAGCTTTGTGATTGCATCCGAAGTCTTACCCTTTGCGCGGGCCTCCAAGGTTTTGCCCAGGGTAATGAGGGTCAGGATCATGCCTGCGGATTCAAAATACAAATCCATCATAAAGCTGTGAACCGTAGCCATATCACTATGACCGAATCCAATGCCGATTTTGTAAATGGCGTAAACGCCATAAACGATTGCGGCGCTGGAACCTATCGCAATCAGCGAATCCATGTTAGGCGAACCGTGGAACAGGGTCTTGAAGCCCATCCGGTAGTATTTGAAGTTGATAAACACTACCGGGATCAGCAGCAGGAATTGGGTAAATGCAAAGCTGATTGCATTTTCCATCCCCAGCAGGAAGCCGGGGAGCGGCCATCCCATCATGTGACCCATAGATATATAGAACAGCGGAATTGTGAACAGGGCAGAAAGCAGCAGCCGCTGTTTCATCTGCTTGTATTCTGCCTGCGCCGTACTGACCTCCGGTTTTGCTGCCGGTGTAGTCGTGCGGCTCTTGTTTTGTGTGGAGGCTTTGGGAATAGCACCATAACCGGCCTTTTCAACGGCCTGGACGATTCCCGCCGTATCCAAAACGGATTCATCATAAGAAGCAACCATGCTGTTTTTTAACAGGTTGACGGACACTTCTTTGATGCCAGGTAGCTTTGCCACGTTCTTTTCCACTCTGGTAGAGCAGGCCGAGCAAGTCATACCCGTAATGTCAAATTGCTCCTTTTGCAAAATCATCCCTTCTTTCTTATGAAGATTTGTGCGAGTACCCCTCCCCCGTAGGGAACTAAATACTGTTATGAAAAGGGGCGTTTGACACCTTGGGGGAAAGATGCCACAGCCCCGATCATAAAGTCTACGCACAAGGTCTTTGAACGATTTTCATTATAGCGGCCAGCATGGCTTTTTGTCCGCTCTGATGGGCAGGCTTTCAACTCCATTTAGCTGTTTTCTGAAAAGAACAAGGGGAGCTTGCTTCAACAGCAAACTCCCCCGTGTGACAGAGCATTATTATTTTTTCCGACTTGAAATAAAACCCGAAATGCCGGAAATCAAACCGACTATCAAGGATATTACCGCTAAAATAAGAACTATGAAAGCCGAATCGTTGCCGTCAAACCCACCGCCGTTAAAGCGTATAGAAATATAAGCGTGAGCATCAAGCAAAAGATGCCAAAAAGAACTTTTGTGTTACTATCCATGCTTTATCTCTCCCCATTCTCAAATTTTATCAACTATCCTTCTTCTGCGATAGAACGTATATAATTCCGGCCCCAATAATACTGATCGACATTACCGGCCCCATACCGGGATTAAAAAACGAGAACCAGATACCGACAGCGGCACTTATCAAGCCAAGCAGAACAGCTACAAATAATTTCAAGTCTTGTATCTCCTAACTATATGGTTAAATTTCATTATACAAGATAACTTTTGTTCCAGTCCGCTCCATAATGGATCTTTTTTCATCCAAATGGATCTTTTTTCATCCAAAGAGAAACGGATTTTTTTGCAGAAAATCCAATCAGCAGGTTTTCCAATCCAAAGGGCAGAACCGCTCCCGAATCCATTGACTTTGAGGGCTTTCGTGAATATACTGGCAGCATGAACGATTAAACAATCTTTTAATTGTTCAACCATATCAAACCAACCAAATATCAAAATGAAAGGGGGCTTTCTCCATGAAAAAGACCATTAAACTGATTGACCTGGACTGCGGTCATTGTGCTGACAAAATCCAGAACGCCGTAAAGAAGATCGATGGCGTGACCAGCGTATCCGTCAACTTCCTGGGCCAGAAGATGATTCTGGAAGCGCCGGACGATCAGTTTGACGCTGTTCTGGCCGAAGCAAAGGCGCTGATTAAGAAGATCGAGCCGGATGTAACTGTTAAGGCGTAATGAAAAGCTGGACACCGGCTGCCAACCTGGTAGCCGGTGTTTTTTCATCAATACACAGCAGAAGCGTGACACGCTTTTGCTGCGACGAAAGGAGAACATACTATGACACGAAAACAAAAGCACTTACTCGCCCGCATTATCGTGGCGGCAGTGCTGTTTCTTGCTGGCAGTTTGCTCCATCTTCCCGAATTGGCGGAGATGATCGTCTTTCTCGTCTGCTATGCAGTTGTCGGATGGGATATTGTGTGGAAAGCGATCACAAACATCCTGCATGGACAGGTGTTTGACGAAAATTTCCTTATGACGATTGCCACCATCGGCGCACTGATTTTAGGAGAACATTCCGAAGGCGTTGCCGTTATGCTGTTTTATCAGGTGGGCGAATGGTTCCAGTCCTATGCGGTGTCCAAGTCCAGAAAATCTATCGCAAGCCTGATGGACATTCGCCCGGACTATGCCAACATCGAAAGGGACGGAAAGCTGGTTCAGGTTGACCCGGACGAGGTTCAGATCGGAGAAACCATTGTTGTGAAACCTGGAGAGCGCATCCCGCTGGACGGTACGATTCTCAAAGGCTTTTCCACCCTGGACACTTCGGCCCTGACCGGAGAATCCATGTCCCGCGAGGTGGAGCCGGGAATGGAGGTCATCAGTGGCTGTATCAACCAGACCGGCATCCTGAACATCCAGACCACAAAGGAATTTGGAGAATCCACCGTAGCCAAAATCCTTGACCTTGTGGAAAACGCAAGCGATAAGAAGGGCCGTATTGAGAATTTCATCACGCGCTTTGCCAGGTACTACACCCCGGTAGTGGTATTCGCTGCTCTGGCGCTGGCGATCCTGCCGCCATTGATTACCCAGCAGCCATTCAGCACCTGGATTTACCGGGCCTTGACCTTCCTGGTGATTTCCTGCCCCTGTGCGCTGGTCATTTCCATTCCGCTTAGTTTCTTCGGAGGCATCGGCGGCGCATCCAAGATCGGCGTTCTGGTAAAGGGCAGCAACTATCTGGAGGCGCTGGCAAATACCGAGGTCGTGGTCTTTGATAAGACCGGCACACTGACAAAAGGCTCCTTTGCGGTCAGCGAGATCCACCCTGTCGGCATGGAGGAAGCGCAGCTTTTGGAGCTGGCCGCATACGCAGAGGATTACTCCAACCACCCGATTTCTCTTTCTATCAAGAACGCCTATGGAGAGAAAATCGACAACAGCCGGGTTTCCGATGTCCAGGAAATTGCCGGTCACGGCGTACAGGCCGTGATTGACGGGAAAACGATTCTGGCCGGAAACACCAAGCTGATGGAGAAAGAACATATTAAGTACACGCCATCCTCCGCTGTCGGCACCGTGGTCTATCTGGCCTGTGACGGGAAATACGCTGGATGTATCGTCATTGAGGACGAGATCAAGAGCGACGCTCCGGCGGCAATCAAGCTTCTGAAATCTGCCGGTATCCGCAAAACGGTCATGTTGACCGGTGATGCAGATGCCGTTGGTAAGAAAGTCGCGGGGCGGCTGGGGCTGGATCAGGCTTATACAGAGCTACTTCCGGCTGATAAGGTTGACCGTGTGGAAAGCCTGCTGAATCAGAAAAGCGAAAAAGGTACGCTGGCCTTTGTCGGGGATGGTATCAATGACGCTCCCGTACTGGCGAGGGCCGATGTAGGTATTGCTATGGGCGACTTGGGTTCCGATGCGGCCATTGAAGCTGCCGACGTTGTTCTTATGACGGATGAACCGTCCAAAATTGCCGCAGTTATGAAGATTGCCCGCAAAACAATCCGCATTGCAAATCAGAACATCGTCTTTGCCCTGGGCGTTAAGTTCCTGGTTCTGATTTTGGGTGCGCTGGGTTATGCGAATATGTGGGCGGCTGTGTTCGCTGATGTAGGCGTTTCTATTATTGCTATTCTCAATGCGATCCGCGCTATGCGGGTTAAGCTGCCGGATATGCCAGCGGGCAGCCGGGATCAGGGTTAAGCGCAATAGAAATGCGCCGCAACTTTCAAACGCTGCGGCGCATTTCTTTATTATATTTCAGTCGGACATGATATTTCAAACAGTGCATCTATGGAGCGGTGCAGGAGCTTTGCCTGCGGCGTATCCGACAAAGAATAATAGACTTCTTTTCCGTCCCTCCGGCTTGAAATGATCCCGCTCTTTTTTAGTATTCGCAAATGATGCGACACAGCAGGGGCGCTCATATCCACAGCCACCGCAAGATTACATACACATTCCTCGCAATGGCACAGCAGCCATAGAATCCGCAGCCGGGTCGGATCGCCAAGCTGCTGAAATAGAAACGCTATATCCTTAAAGCCTTCCGCAGAGGGCATTTTATTTAATACCTTTTCAATATTCTGTCCGTGGTTGTGGGGTAGATTATAATGCGGCATAAAGATCAGCTCCTTCCTTTGACTATGATACCGACATAACTCTTGCCTGTCAAACAGCTTCATTGTAGATTGGAGAAAATACATGAACGAAACAGAGAAAACAACCTTTTCCGTTCCAAGCCCCAGAGAATTGGAACAACTAACCGAACTTCACAAAGCTATGGGAGACTACACACGGATGCGGATACTTTGGTATCTGATGCAGAAAGATTCCTGTGTCAGTGAGCTGGCACAAAAGATGGAGGTTACAGAATCGGCCATATCCCACCAGCTTCGTGCGCTTCGGATCGTCCGATTAGTGCAATCGCGTAAAGCCGGGAAAAATGTGATCTATTCCTTGCAGGACGAACATATCCGGTGGATTCTTGAAGAAACCTACGCCCATATTTCAGAAAGATAAAAACGCAGCCCCTGTGCTGTTTTGCAGGGGCTGCGCCGGTTATTCAATTACAGAGTTTCGTAGGAAACCAACTGGCTCATCGGGATGCGCTGCTTATCGAAACGATTGGGGTCGCCGGTTCCTTCATCGGAATAGCCGACAACCAGAATGTTGACCGGCTCCAGGTTGGCCGGAAGGTCAAATTCCTTACGCAGAACATCGGGTTTGAAGTAGCACACCCACACCGTTCCAAGGCCCAGCTCCGTGGCCTGGAGCATCATGTGGTCGGTCAGGATGGAGGCGTCAATGTCGCCGGTCTGCTTCTGATCGAAAGGCCGTACCCACGCCTTGTCGTGATCGGCGCAAACAATGATGGCCAGGGGCGCACCATAGATGTTGGCCGCTTTGCTGATCTTCGCAAGACCTTCCTCGCTCTGAACAGCGATCAGACGAACCGGCTGAAGGTTGGCGGCGGTCGGGGCCACATGAGCAGCCTCCAGAATCTTCTCCAGCTTCTCAGGCTCCACCTTCGTTTCCTTGTAATCGCGTACCGACATACGCTGCTTTGCAATCGTAACAAAATCCATAGTATAAAGTCCTTTCATTATTTTTATTTTGAACATATCAAATCAACCATTGACCTAATTGTAGCACTTGAAAACAAATCCGCAAGAATGCACCTTTTCGGAAGATACTTCCCAAAAAGATAGCACCTTGCGGGAAAGGAGATTCATTTTATGAAATGTGAAAAAAATCAATTCAACTGCCCGGTGGAGGCAACCTTGTCTTTGATCGGCGGCAAGTATAAGCCGTTAATCCTCTGGCATCTGATTGACCATCCATTACACTATATGGAGTTGCAGCGGTTGATTCCAAACGCCACGCCGAAGATGCTTTCGCAGCAGCTTCACGACCTGGAAAACAGCGGCATGATTCATCGAGAAGTGATTCCAGAAAAGCCGCCCAAGACGGTATATTCCCTTACCCAATTTGGACAGAGCATTGTTCCCATTCTGGATGCAATGTGCCAATGGGGAAACCGCTATCTGGACGGTCTGGATGTCCAGCTCCTTTGTAGCCAAAACCAAAAGTAAAATTCTGGGCATTGCGGCAGATGTTTTTTATTATAATGATTTTAGGTTGTTTCTATATTCAACCATCTCTGATTCATCCACAGTATCCAGGATATATTGTAATTGTCCAATCACTTTTTCGCGCTCATTGGGCAAGTATGCGGTCACTGGATAATAATTAGATTTGGAATTTGCAAACAGGTGTGTACGAATTTGAAGATTACTGATAAAAACCTGTAATTCTTCAATTCGTTCTTTTTCTCCAGCGGGAATAAACTCGCCTCGCTGTGCCATTTGGTATAGTTCAGTATCAGGAAATAGGGTCAGTGAATCAACGGAAATGAATCGGGGATTTACTTTACTGAATACTTTTGCACTGTTGACGGCATTTCGATAGCTATTCCCTTTCCCGGCAAGTCCTGTCATGTAGACAAAGTAATATTCCATTCTTGCATCGTCCAGTTTTCGGCATTGTTCAATTAATTCTTTTGCTGTGTAACCTTTATTTGCAAGTAGCAAGGTCGCATCATCGCCGGATTCTGTACCGATGCTAAGTCCGTTAATACCCAACGCCCGCAATCGTCTTAACTGCCACACCTTTTTGCTTTTTATATCCCGGATGCTTGAGAACATCGCTATGTTTTGGCATTCCACAAGATAGTCATGCACCAGAAGTGCCCTCTTCACTAAATTCTCATAGCTCATTACAAACGGGTTAGCTCCTGTCAGGAAAATGCGTCGGGCTGTTGGCTGATATTTTTGAAGTTCAGCCAAATCTTCTTCAAATTCTTGAATAGGCGACATCCGAAAACATTCGTTTTTGTAAAGACTGCAAAAATGACATTTATTATGGGTACAGCCGGAGGTGACCTGAACAATAAATGAGCTCGCTTCATATGGTGGGCGCCATGTACGACCTGTAAAGTGCATAAGCATCCCCTTTCTATATTTGATTATTACGAAATGCTTCTATCATCTCGTATGTGATACTTATATCATTTAATTCATGTGGCAGTTCATCCCTTGAAACCCAAATGCCCTTAGATAATTCCTTTTCATCCAAATGAATCTGGCTGTTTCCATCTACTTCAGCAAAGAATCCAGCAATCAGTATATGTGTTAAACCCCAAGGCTGACTTCCAAAATAGCGGAGATTTTTGATTGCAAGTCCTACTTCTTCGCGTACTTCACGTATCACAGCGGCCTCTAAAGTTTCTCCGATTTCTACATACCCGGCAATCAATCCGTGCATCTTAAATTCATTATTGGCATATTTGGTAAGAAGCAGTTTGTCATGGTCAGTTACGCCTACAATGATAACCGGAGAAATAACTGGATAGACGATATCTCCACATTCAGAACATACCATAGCTCTTTCGGAATAATGAGCCCGCATAAGGGAACCACAACAGCCGCAATAACGGTTTCTGTAATACCAATCTGATAGATGTCTGGCCGTCACTACTGCGAATTGTGTCCATTCAGGAAATTGTGTAAAGACCATTTCTAAACTATACCAGTCTATTGTTTTACAGTCTAAATCTGATTCCTTATATCCCTCTGCCAAAAAGAGTTTTCTGGTATTGATACGGAATAGGTATTTTGTTTTACAGCCAGTCTTAAAATCCGAAAATTGCGGAATACGGAGCTTTCCGGGCATGGTATTAACAAGTAATACCATGCCGTTACGAAAAGCAATTATCATATCATCAGGAGACGGGATTTCATTAGAATATGTTCTGTCATAAATATTAGGGAAAATATCCTGTATCATACTTATGTCCCTTATAAGTGCTTCAAGTTGACTCTGTATTCCCGCAAAGCTGCTTCATCAGCAGTTGCAATCAATCGTTCCAGATATTTGACCAGCTTTTTCTGATCTTCAGGGAGGTTGCCGCGAACCTGAATTAGATTGGAGGCGCCATCAGTAGCAAATCTGGCTTCTACAGTAAGATTTTCAATCAGGGTTTTCAGCTCGGCAAGTTTTTCAATCTCGCTTTCTTCTTTCCAATTCCCTTTCTGAATTTCTTTATACAATTCAGAAGTCTTGTAAATTGTCATCATAGAAGCGTCAATGATTTTGGGATGACACTGGTTAAAGACCTCTGCGGTTGCTTTAGCTCCAATTTCTCCACGGCCCGCACCAGAAATTCCGGTCAGATAGAAGAAATTGTAGCTAATACCCGATTCTTCCATTTTCTTACATTGTTCAATAATATCTTCCCGCCGATACCCTTTATTCATAAAAGCAAGGGCTTCATCATCTCCAGTTTCCACACCAAAGGTAATTCCATCATAGCCAAGAGCACGGAGCTCTTTCAATTCTTCCACCGTTTTATTTTTCACATCAGTTATGCGTCCAAAGCACCCAATCGACTTGTAATTCGGATAATATTCCTTTACCATCTTTGCCAGTGTTTTCAGCTTGTCTGTGCTAAGAACAAACGGGTTTGCGCCAGTAAAGAAAATTCGGGGAGTGTTCCTTACATAATGGCTTGCTTCTGCGAGATCTTCTTTCACTTCCGACAGTGGGGACATTCGGAATTTGAAAGGCAAGTCCTCGTACAAGGTACAGAATTTGCAGGAATGGTGCGTACATCCTGCTGTGACCTGAATCAATAAAGAATAGGCTTCATATGGCGGCCGCCAAATCGTTCCATCGTAGTGCATAAATCATTTCTCCTTTCAAAATCATGCGTTTTTAAGTAATTCCTGCCGTAAAATGTCGGCTTTATTTATCTGTTCCCACGGGAGAGATAAATCGTCTCTGCCGAAGTGACCATAGGCAGCAGTTGGTTTGTAAATCGGTCTGCGAAGATTGAGTTCTTTCATAATGGCAGATGGACGAAGATCAAAATGCTCCATAACCAACTTTAATATTTGTTCGTCTGGTATAATGCCAGTACCAAAGGTATCAACGAAAACAGAGACAGGCTTTGCTACCCCAATCGCATAGGCAATCTGAATCTCACATTGGTGTGCGATACCGGCGGCCACCAGATTTTTTGCAACATAGCGAGCCGCATAAGCAGCACTGCGGTCAACTTTGGTCGGGTCTTTTCCTGAAAAAGCACCACCGCCGTGGCGGGCAAAGCCTCCATAAGTATCTACAATTATTTTTCGTCCAGTCAGTCCAGTATCTCCCTGTGGGCCACCTACAACAAAACGCCCGGTAGGGTTGATAAGGTAACGAGTATTCTTGTCTAATAATTCTTTCGGAATGACAGGAACGATTACTTTGTTAATAATATCTTTCTCAATCATTTCGTGGGACACATTTGGTAAATGCTGCGTAGACAAAACCACGCTATCTACCCTCACAGCTTTACGTCCTGCATATTCGACGGAAACTTGAGCCTTTCCATCCGGCCCCAAATAAGGGATTGTGCCAGTTTTGCGAACTTCTGCCAGTTTTCGGGTAAGCCGATGCGCCAGATAAATAGGGGTTGGCATGAATGTTTCTGTTTCATCCGTCGCATAACCGAAGACCATACCCTGATCACCTGCGCCAATATCAGCATCTTTGCCAGAGCGTGTTTCCAACGCATTATTTACGCCCTGTGCAATATCTGGCGATTGAGCATGTAGCGCAGAAATTACTGCGATTCCATCGGCATTAAAACCGAAATCATTACCGAAATAACCAATATTTCTGACGGTATCCCGGACAACCTGCTCCACATCAACATGATTCAGAGCATTCGCAGAAATCTCGCCCATCAGGACAATCACTCCAGTTGTAGCAGATACTTCACAAGCCACATGTGCTTCGGGTTCTATCGCTAAAATCGCATCAAGAACAGCATCTGAAACTTGGTCGCATACTTTATCAGGATGTCCCTCTGTAACCGATTCCGAAGTAAAAAGTCTGTTTTCCATAAGCAATCAACTCCTTTTCTTTTTGCTTGCTTCAATGGTACTGTTATGCAACAATTTTTTCAAGTACGCAACTTTTTTAGTAGTAGTATTATTTTTCATACTAATAGTGAAAATGTTGTGTACATTGAAATTCTGCGCTGTATATGATATACTGTTAGTGGAGGTGTATAGCGATATGGCAGAAAACAAATTTATGAATCCTGATATGATGACCAGATGTGTACCAATGAGTAGCCTTCAAGCTGTGTTAGGTGGAAAATGGAAAATATTGATTTTGTGGTACATTGCTTTTTATAAAGTCCAAAGATTCAACGAGTTAATGCGTCGTTTGGATGGTATTACTCAATCTTCGCTGACAAAGCAGCTTCGTGAATTGGAACAGGACGGCTTTTTACACCGTGAAATTTATAAAGAGATACCGCCAAAAGTAGAGTATTCTTTGACAGAAATGGGGCAGAGCTTTGTTCCAATCTTAAATCAGATGATGTTGTGGAGTGAAACAAATCTCTGCCCGCCGGATTATGTAAATCCTTATGGGGATAATAAACTGTTGCAAGAGTAACGAGAATGCGTAAACAGTTTATTGTCTATTCGAAGCACGAAAGGACAAAACTGGCAAGCAATGCCCCTGGATAGCCATTCGGCTCCCGGCGCTGCTTGTTGAGGGTATCCCCCAAGCCCCCATGAACGCAGAATTTTATTCTGCGGCTGCGCGTCCGATGGACGCTTTCGACCATGACCAGCGCACCGCTGGCCGTGGTCTTTTTCTATTTGTGCGGATTTTGAAATCACGCAAAACAGAAAAAGAATGCGGCCCGCAAAACGGGACCGCATTCTGCAAATTATAGGCTGATTGCTGTTAGCAGAAACAGCCTATTTAAGCTGAGAGTTTTATTCAGAAAAGCTCTTGGTCAGGCGCTTCAAACCGCGCTTTATGCTCTTATATACCCAGCTGAGATCAACACTTTCAGCCTGGGCAATTTCCTTGACGGTCATGCCCAGGTAAAACCGGGCATAGATCCACTTGGCTTGTTTGTCCGGCAGCTCCATCACCGCAGCATAGAGCTGATCGCGCAGCTGCTTGTCCTCCAGGATTTCTTCCGGGGTCGGCGGGTGCTGCACCAGTGCCTTCTCAATGCCATTGTCGCAGTCCAGAGAGTAGTGCGCTTTGTAGTTATACATCTGGCGCAGGTAGCGTGCTTCAGCTCGTTTGTCGGCCAGGAACACCGCCTGAACTTCATCGGTCACTTCCAAAAAAGTGTCCGTTTTATAAATATCGGGATACAGTTCCCGGAGATTGATTTTCTGCATTATGTACCTCCATTTCGGTTCACAGGTCCAGTTGGCGAGTGAGCCGAAATGGGGCGGAGAACGACACCGGCATAATACGGGTCCCTTCCACAAAAAAGGACAAGCAAAAACGCCAGCATCCCAAAGCAGGAAACTGGCGTCATACTTATTCCATACCTTCTGATTGCCGATCAACCAGTAGGATAATGCCGATACCGGTGCGTAAGGAGTCGAGGCATGAGCAAGGCTTTTTTTGATAAACTACATACTATTATTTTCATGGCGGCTCCCTCAGCTGGCCGCCGATTCTGGTATCACACTCCTTCAGGTATAAAGAAAGCGGCGGCCTTGATTTCTCAAAACCGCCGCTGGGATATTTGGAGTAAGCGCACGAAACCACCCTGCCCGGCAACGGTTTTTTTCTTTTCTGCCGCCGGGCAGATTATAGAGAATATAAAAATGGAGCCGATACCCTGCGAGGTTTTTCCTCTGGGTTATCGGCTCTGCGTCTTAGCGTCTGGCTCTTGGATGATGGATAGATTAAGTTGTCTCACCGCAATCAAGGTTTCGTGCTTACACTTGGGACAATATAGCGGAAAGTTTTCCAGCACCGTATCATCGCGGATTTTCAATCGCGTTTTGCTGCCACAAAAAGGGCATAAAATCCATTCTATCTTCATGTTATCTTCCTCTGTGCTTGGCTTTCTTCTTTTCCTGCCGTATGGCAAACTGGCGGTCTTTCTCCGCCTCTTTCTGCTCACGGCTCTTGGTTTTCCGTTCCAGCTTACATTGCTCATGCTGGAGTTTCAACGCCTGCTGCGCCTTTGTTCCAATGCCTTTATCTTGCAGCTGGCTTTGAATTTCACGCTGCATACGTTTGGGATTGACTTTTCTCTCTATGGCTACTTCGGCCTGGATCGGGGGACTGAATTTCAACTTGTGCCAATTTTTAAGCAGAAACTCATAGACCTCATAGTCTTTAGGCTCTGAGCCAAAAGTTATTTTGCATACCTCGTACCTACCGTTATCCGTTCTTTCGTATAGACCTATCCAAAACGGAGCTTCAAACAGGATGGTCAAACTGCTTTGGGGAGCCGTACTCATTCTTTTAAGAACTGCCCTTCAAAGTGATCCAGCCATTCCAGTAGGGCGCGATAGAGAAGCTGCTGTTGCTCAAAAATCGTTCTCCCAACCAAAGGAATGTCTGCAAATTCCTGCGCATAGCCCTCATTCGATTCAGCCGAGGACTGTATGCTCCGGCGCAAAGCCGAAACCAGCTCCAACGCTTCAGCTTTGTCCATCTTGTTCAAATTGGTAATTACCACATTGAAATCGAATAACAAGGGTACGGGGCCAGCGGCGCAAGAGGCCATCAGCTCCTTGAAATACGCTCTGCCCTGATCGGTAATAGAATAGATGGCCTTATCCGCAAACTTATCACCTTTAACAATGTCGCTTTGCAGATACCCCTTCTCGCTCAACTGGAGTACCTTACGATAAATAGAAGGTACGCTTATTTTTGTCCAGCGCGAAAAATGGTGGTACTCCACATCCTTTTGAATGTCATAGGCGCTTTGCGGTTTCTCCAATACAATACCAAGTATGACCAAATCGATTGACGACATAATGACACCTCCAACTTTCACTATTATCAATAGTACTATTGACGATAGTAAAAGTCAAGAGGCTTTCCCTCACTTTTCGGAGTTAGCCGTCGCCTTTTTTTCAGCAATAGATAGTTCTTTGTGAAGATGTACCGCCATAAATACAGTAATCACTACGGAAAGCACATCAGCGATAGGTTGAGCATACAAAATACCATTCATGTCCCATACCATAGGCAGCAACAGAATGACAGGAACAAAACAGATGCCTTGTCGGCACGCTCCCAAAAAGAAGCCTGCTGCACCTTTTCCCAATGCAAGGAATAGAGAGGAATATACCGTGTAGAAACCAAAAAGAATGAATGTGATCCCATTTGCAAACAGTGATTTTTGACCAGCTAAAATCATTTGGGTATCTCCATCAGTAAATTGAGAGATAATCTGTGTGGAGAAAATGGCCATTGCCAAGCCCACAACCAAGCAGAAACTTGTAGACCAAATGATCGAGGTTTTGATTGCTTCGCGCAGACGGTCAAACTTCTTTGCCCCATAGCTGAATCCGGCAATAGGCTGGAATCCTTTCAGAAAGCCAAAGACAACCAGTGTTCCCATAGAAGTAATTCGTGTAACCGCCCCCATGCCTGCAATGACGGAATCACCATAATCGCTGGCTGCACGGTTAATCAGTGTAATCGAAAGACTTGTAAGCAACTGGAACACCAAAGTAGGGATACCGATTTTCAAGATTTCCACCATCATTTGCCCAGTTGGAGAAAATGCTTTTACGCTGAAAGAAAATGCGCTTCTTTTCCGCAGAACGTATGTAAGATAAACAAGTGTAGATACCATCTGCGAAATCGCGGTGGCGATTGCTGCACCGGCAACCCCCATGTTAAAAGTGTAAATAAAAAGAGGGTCTAATCCGATATTCAAGACAGCTCCCAGCAGTAACGCACACATAGTTGTCTTTGCTGCACCTTCGCTGCTCACAATGTTGTTCATGGTTACGTTAAACACGTTGAAAACACAGGACAGTATATAAATTCTTGAGTACGTCAGGGCATACGGCATGATAGTTTCTGTCGCGCCTAACATGGTCAAAATTGGTTTGAGGAAGATCGTAGAAAAAAGGATGATAATAGCACCAATCAGAAGGCTGCTATACAGGGCTGTACTTGCCACTTTGTTGGCAGTATCCTTATCGCCACGTCCCAGAAGTCTTGACAGATAGGATGCGGCTCCGTTGCCAAACATAAGGCCCAAACCAACCACGACTTGCCCCAACGGAAAAACGATGGAAATAGCTCCCATTTGACTTCTGCCCAGTCCGCCCACAAAATAGGCATCCACCAGATTATATAGGGCGTTGATTAACATCCCAATCATAATCGGTACGCCGAGCGCCATCAGAGCTTTTGGTATGGGCGCACTTCCCAAAAGCTCAAGTTTGCTGTTACGTTCACTCATTGTTAATACTCCTTTCGCTCCTTGCGAGTGTAATTTACAGTAGTATAAATTATAGCACACCACCGTATAAATCATACTACTATAATTTATAGTATATGTCAAGAGAGGCAAAGCGATTTGCCTTGACAAATACTATAAAATCTAATACTATATTTTATAGTGAATTTGACAGTATTCTTTTATGCAGAGAACAAAGCGAAAGGGCGTGATCCACATGGCTACCATAGATTTAATCGTGTTGGGAATTTTGAAAAAGGAGCCAATGAGTGCCTACGATATTCAAAAGTTGGTAGAATATAGAAATATATCAAAATGGGTAAAAATCAGCACCCCCTCAATTTATAAAAAGGCTATCCAGCTGGAAGAAAAAGGACTAATACGAGGCGAAATCGTAAAGGAAGGAAAGATGCCAGAAAAAGCAATTTACTCCCTAACGGAAGCCGGAGAAGCAGAATTTGAACGCCTTATGTTTGAGATTTCCGCAAAGCCGATTAACATTTTTCTGGACTTTAACGCTGTTATTGTGAATTTAGATTCCTTGCCGCCCGAAAAACAAAAATCGTGCATAGCAGAGATTCAGGAAAATGTTAGTCTCCTAAAATCCTATCTGGAAGATAATTTACGGGAAAAAGGAAATGACCCCAGTATTCCAACGACAGGTATGGCCGTCTTGCGTCAGCAGTATGTACTGGTGGAAGCAATTCAAACCTGGATTTCCTCTTTGAATATTGGTTAAACTATTGGCAAAATGGAGAAGCGCCTGTAACTTACAAGGTTACAGGCGCTTCTTTATTGTTCTTATTATTAAAATATTAGTATTCTTAGCGTTCGTTCTCTTGTTCTACTTGCCTTTCTTTCTCCATACTCATAAGCCGATCCACATTGGCCTTTGCCGCCAGCAGCTCCCGCATTTCCTCACGGGAGCGCCGGTACTCGGCATAGGTCTTTTTCTTTTCATCCAGGAGCCGGGCGTACTCAGCTTGCAGCTCCTTAACTTTGGGGAGCTTCTTGACCCCCATATCATCAAAGGCATTTTTAGCAGCCTGATGGAGCAGGATTTCCTCCTCATGTTCCTCTCGGAATTTCTTGGAGTAACCGGACTTCCGGTAGGCCACATAGGTGTCACGAGTTTTGGCATAGTTGATGATATGGGTCCGCAGGACGGCGATCTCCGCCATGCGTTTCTCCGCTGCCTTGATTTTTGCGGATAGCTCATTATGGTGGGCCGTGGCTGCCGCAGCCTTTTCCTCCAGAACCGCATACTCCAACAGGTTATGCTCCGTGAGATAGTTTACGGTCTGTGCCATCTGTTTCAGATTAAAGACCTTGGCCCATCTCGCATATCCGGCACCTTTTCCAGCCTGGAGCTTTGCCTGGATGTCAACCAGCAGATTGACCTTCGGCGGATCTGCTTGCTTGACCAGCTTCCGACGGGGTGTATGCTCCTTTTGTCCGGCGAGGACAGCCAGCAGGTCCTCCAGGGTGTAGCCGTCGCCCAAACTGTCCAAGCGGGACACTTTACCCCAGCCAGGGAGCTTCAAACGGTAGGATTTTCCGCGCTTGGACACTTCACAGCCGGATTCCCGGAGCAGCTTCAGCAGCTCGTCCAGGTCAGCAGGCTTTTGTGCCAGGGCGTTGTCAATGGCAGCACGGAGCAATTCCCGATGGGAGGGCTTCGCCTGATCGCCCAGCCATTGGTCGTAACTTTTACCGTGGGGCTTTGGGTTCTCAACAATGGACAGTCCGTTCTCAATGCAGATGGTGTCGCTCAATCGACAGACGGCTTTTGTGCTGCCCCAAAAGTTGCGGAACTTCCGGTCACAGTCCAGGTTGACCGAACTCCAAATGATATGATTATGGACATGGGCCTTGTCAATGTGAGTGCAGACGATAAAGGCGTGTTTGCCCTTGGTGAACCGTTTGGCAAATTCCACGCCCAGCCGGTTGGCGTCCTCCGGGGTGATCTCCCCAGGACAGAAGGACTGGCGAACATGGTAGGCGATCACATCGTCCGCGCCACGGACCCGTCCGGTGGCGGCAATATACTGGCGCTTGGCCAGCATGAACTCGGCATCGGCCACGCGGCTGTCGCACTCATAGCCGGTGATGAGCCTGCCGTGGTCTGTCTTTTGCGGGTTGGCCACATAGTCGATAATCGCGCTGATGGCTCGGCTCTCGGTCCGGCCCTTGCCGATATGCAGCGGTATGATGCGTGTGGTTGCCATGAAGTTTCCCTCCCTTCAAAAAAATGGGCAGCCTCAGCTGCCCATCTCGTCACGGTATGAAATAATCTGTTTCTTTTTCTGTTTGGCGCACCGCAGCGTTGTGGCAGCTCCACCCCAATCATGGAGGACATACGCTACTACCACATCAGCGGATTCTACCATCCAGCGGTTCCTATGCGAAATTGCGAAACGGCGCGGCACAGTCTCCAGCGGTGGGTACACCGTGCTATCGTAACCGGAAGTGTCTCTCCCGGTGTTAAGATAGGCCAAGACAAGAATCAGCTCAATCTGTGGATACCGCTTTTTCTGCGATCTCAGAACAGACGCTGCCAAGCTGTCAAAAGCTCCATAGCCACCCAGGTAAAAGGTAATCGCGCCTTGCTCAATCAGTTTCTGCGTAACATCGCATAACCATTGCTCAATTTTCTTGCTCTGCGAAATCTGTGCATGACCGCAAAAGGTCACAGTCATAAAAACACCCCTGATTCCATCATAGCGCAAATAGCGCCATTAGTACAGGTACAGGGACTAATTTTCACACGCCTGCCCATATAATAACTTTAGTACAGGGACAGGGACGGTGAGTGCGATTGAAGCTAAATCAGGCGGTCAGCAGACGCCTTTCAGAATTGCTGGAGGAGCGTAAGATGACGCAGTATCAGCTGTATATGAAAAGCGGTGTTCCCAAGTCCACCATCGGCAATATCATCAACTGTTCTTACGATTCCGTGAAGCTGCGGATCATCCATGAGATGTGCCAGGGGCTGGGAATTGGAATAGACACCTTTTTTGCTTCGCCACTTTTCAAAGAAGATAATCTGGAACCATAAGACCTCCGACGAGCTTCGCCGGAGGTCTTATCATAAGCCGAACACCCTCTCCACCAACGGGAGAGGGTGTCTTTTTAACCGTAAACCAAATCCTGTATTGCATATTTCAAATCCTGCACCTTGCCCAGCAGCCAAAAGGCCAGCTTCGGCAGCCCAAAGGGGCTTATGAGAAACGCGATTACCAACAGAATAAGGCCGTTCTGCGGGGAGTATGTCATCAGGACGGCCACGCCCAGCAGGGCGATCACCGTACTGAGCAGCCCCAGCACCAGGCCAGATACATAGACCAGCCCCACGCAAATCCAGATGGCCAGGGTGAGCAGCAGGATCACCGGCGCAATCACAATCTTCATAATCAGCTTCAATACGGTCATTTCATGGCCTCCTCTCGACGATCCAAATACTTCTGGCACAGACGGCGGACCTGTTCCTCGTCGGCCTCGTTTTCTTCCCGGCGTCCCTTTGTCAGCTGAATGGAGGCAAAGGATTCGTACTCAACCAGCAGATGGTTAAACAGTTCCTCCGGGGTCCGGCACACATCACCCTCGCAATAGGGCGGGTCCGGGGGCGAGCCGTTGAAGGACACGCAGACATATCCGTACCGGCTCTTGTAGACTTCCAGCTCCATATCCTGCGCCAGATAGTCCTCGAAAATCTCTAAAACCTTTTCAAAGGTCAACATCGGTATCTCAACTCCTTTGTGAGATGTGAGAACATTTTGCTATCTGCCTTTATTATCCGGCAAGCCCTGTCAAAAGGCAAGGATGCGGACAAAAAGAAAAAGCGGAGGGAGGCGCGGCGAAAAGAACGCCGTTCCTCCCTCCGCAGATGGGATATATACCCCGGTCACGATAGATTGGAGAGCTGGGTCAGGATTTCCTTCACGCCCTCCCATAGCTGTTCCTGACGCTGGGCTATATCCTCCAGGTCAGCGTCGTAGACACGCCCGGTCTCATGCACTCGGCGGGTGAGCTGGTTCAGGTTGTTGCTGCTCCGGCGCAGCAGAGACACCAGCTCCTTCAGCTCCGGCAAGTCCAGCTGCACCACATAACCGTCCAGGGCCATCTTCCGCAGATAGGCTTCTCGGTTCTTCGTCCCAAGTTGGGACATTTTCTGCTCGATCAGCGCCAGCTCCTCCGGGGAGACCCGAAAATTCACCTGGACCTCCCGTTTGCGCTTTGGGGCGCTCACCGTTCCGGCTCCCGTTTCTTATGGCCCGGAGCTTTGGGGGCTGCCTGTTTCGGTTCCTGCTTCAAATGCTCCCGGACAGAAGGCCGGGGCTGGCGCAGCTCCTTGGAGCGGTCCTCGCTGGCCAGGATGGTGGCATAGGTCCCAGGAAGTCCCTTCATACCGGTAAACGCCAGACTGCGAAACGGCAGGAGATTCATCAGCCGATCATGGTCTTTGCTCCCGGCACGATTCAGAAACTCCGGGGAAATGCGGGCCATGTAATGGGTCCCGTGGGGGCTGTTCGGCATATCCGGTGCGCGCAGCTCCCGCAAAATCCGTTCTGCCTCTGCCTGGATGTCCCCTGCCGTCAAGGGTTGGCGGCGCAGATGTTCCTCGCGCACCAGATCAATAAACCCGTTCAAAACAGCAGGGTGGCTGTTCAGGGCATACCCACACCGGACGGTATCGGAGTTGTAGTTGGGGATGGTCTTTGCCCATTCCTTGTTGCGGGGCGAGTAGCGCCCATCCCAGTCCTGGAGCTGGACGGTGTTGGCAAGGACCAGCATGACCCGGTCCATGCCGTAGGTCTCAATTACACCCTTGGCGGCATCGTGACTGAGATACATCCCGTCGAAGTGTTCCCGCACCGCTGCTTCAATGGCCTCCTTGCATTGGAGATTGGCGTTATTGGAAGCCCGGTACTGTTCCAGCTCCCCATGCTCTTTCGCATACACAGCAGAGTGAGGGTAAATGGCGGCTTTCCGCAGCTCCGCCTGGGCCTTGCAAGCATCATCGGCCCGGTTCTCAATGCTGTCCCGGATCACATCCATGTAGCCGGTCTCCAGCTTCTCAAAGTGACGGTACACATCGGCCAGCGGTGTGGGCGAATCCAAGAGGGCCTGGGCCTGGGCGTCGGTCAGCTCCAGCTGCTCCATCGCCATCACGATGTCCTCCCGAACAGTGTACTCATAGGCATGGTTCAGGACCTCTGCCGGGGGCTGGCTTTTCAGCCAGTCCCGGTATTTGTCCTGTTCAGCGGCCATCTTCTCATAGAGGGCCGTATTCAGATCGTTGGTATTCATGTTATCGCACCTCCTCATGCTGTTTCGGTTTCTTTTCGGGGCTGCGGGGCGGCACCGGACGCTTCAAGCTGTCCAGCACCGAGGGCCGTGCGCTCTTGGCAATCACGGACTCCGGCTGAGAGCGGCCCTTGCCGTCCAGATTCAGAAGCGTGTCCAGCTCCACCAGACGGGCGGACTTTACCCGCAGATCATCCTCATAAGAGAAAGGCTTGCCAACTTCCTCCTTGGCGGCGGCCTGCTGCTGGTACAGATTGTCCAGCTGGGCCTTGGTCGCCTCCAGGCGCTGGGGCATTTGAGAGAGCGCATTGTCAATGCGGGTCAGGTTGCCGCGTGGGTCTGTGCCGAGGCTTGCCCGGTGGGTCATCTGGCCTTTCAACAGGAGCGTATATTCCTGTTTCCAAGCGGAAAACTCCACGGACATAGTAAAGCCCCGGTAACTGCCGATCTGCACCGGTTCGGAGCCTTTGACCTCCTTACAGGCGTCCAGCAGGGCTGCACCGGCGTTTTCTTTGTCGGTCAGCACATCGCCCCGGATCTCCATCCCGGCAAAGCCATCCTCCGGGTGAGGATGGGCGGCCAGGGTCTCCAGGTCTGCCTCAAACCCCTGGATAAAGCCCTTGTGCTTTTCGATTTCCTCCGGGAAGTATTTCAGCAGCTGGTCCTCCAGACGATACTGCTTGCTCTGGTGGTCGGCTTTCATCAGCTTCAGCTTGGAGACCTCCACATCCAGGTCCATGCGCTCCTTGATACGGGGGTCTCCGGCGCACAGGGCCTTGATCTCGGCAAAGGACAATGCCGTTTCGTCCACATCGTCGCAGCTTCTCACCGGCGATTTGGAAGTCATAATCTGGCTGATGAATTTCTGTTTGTTCTCCACTGTCTGCCACAAATAGGCGTCAAAGGTTCCCTCAGTCACATAGCGGTACACATGGACCAGGGGATTTTGGTTGCCCTGGCGCTCGATACGGCCCTTGCGCTGGGCAAGGTCTCCCGGCCGCCACGAGCAGTCCAGGTCATGGAGCGCCACAAGCCGGTCCTGCACATTGGTGCCAGCGCCCATCTTGGCGGTGCTGCCCAGCAGGACACGCACCTGGCCGGTGCGGACCTTGGCGAACAGTTCCTTTTTCCTCACTTCGGTGTTGGCCTCATGGATAAAGGCAATTTGATCGGCGGGCATCCCCTGGGCGATGAGCTTTTGCCGGATGTCCTCGTAGATGGTAAAGACCGGCTCCGGCTCTTCCAGCGGCACAGCCTGTTCCAGCGCATGGAGCGTGGGGTTGTCCAGCGCCTTGGCTGCCTTTTTGGAAGGGGCCGCCTGGGGCGTGGAAATATCGCAGAACACCAGCTGGGTCAGCTTGTCAGCCTCGCCGTCTCGCCAGATCTGCATGATGTTTGCGACACATTGGTTGACCTTGGTGCCGGGTTCGTCCGGCAGCGCCTGATTGATAATGCGCTGGTCCAGGCCCAGCTTGCGGCCATCGCTGGTGATCTTGAGCATATTGTCCTGGGAGGGGTCCACCGTGCCGCTGTGTACCAGGGAAGCACGCTCGGATAGCGCCTTCACCATTTCCTGCTGCTGCTCGGTGGGCTGGGCCACGATGTTGTGGTATTCTACCTCCGGGGTGGGCAGATGAAGCTGATCGGCGGTTTTAATGTCCGCCACCTCTTTGAACAGGTTCATCAGCTCCGGGAGATTGAAAAACTTGGAGAAGCGGGTGCGCGCCCGGTAGCCGGTGCCTTCCGGTGCCAGCTCCAGCGCCGTCGTCGTTTCACCAAAGCGCGACGCCCAGCAGTCAAAGTGGGTCATACTCAGTTCCTGCAAGCGGTCATACTGGAGATACCGCTGCATGGTGTAAAGCTCGGTCATGGAGTTGCTGACCGGGGTGCCGGTGGCAAAGATAACCCCTCGGCTGCCGGTGATCTCGTCCATGTAGCGACACTTGGCGAACATATCGCTGGACTTTTGGGCATCGCTGGTGGAGAGGCCCGCCACATTCCTCATTTTTGTGTAAAGGAACAAATTTTTGTAGTTATGAGCTTCATCGACAAATAACCTGTCCACGCCAAGCTGCTCAAAAGTCACCACATCGTCCTTGCGGCTCTCAGCCTGGAGCTTTTCCAGTCTGGCCTCCAGGGATTTGCGGGTCCGTTCCAGCTGTTTGACCGTGAAACGCTCACCGCCGCTGGCCTGCACCTCAGCAATACCCTCGGTGATCTCGTCGATCTGCTCGTAGAGGAGCCGTTCCTGGCGCTCCCGGCTGATGGGGATTTTTTCAAACTGCGAATGTCCGATGATAACGGCATCGTAGTCTCCGGTGGCAATTCTGGCACAGAATTTTTTGCGGTTGTGGGTCTCAAAATCCTTGCGGGTCGTGACCAGGATTTTTGCAGAGGGATAAAGCCGCAGAAACTCCGATGCCCACTGTTCTGTCAGGTGGTTCGGCACCACAAAGAGGGACTTCTGGCATAGCCCCAGGCGCTTGGATTCCATCGCAGCGGCCACCATCTCAAAGGTTTTGCCAGCGCCTACCTCGTGTGCCAATAGTGTATTGCCGCCATACAGCACATGAGCAATAGCACCCAGCTGGTGATCCCGCAGGGTAATGGACGGGTTCATGCCGCCAAAGGTGATGTGGGACCCGTCGTATTCACGGGGCCGGGTGGAGTTCATTTCCTCGTTGTACTGGCGCACCAGGGTCTGGCGGCGCTCCGGGTCCCTCCAAATCCAATCACGGAAAGCGTCCCGGATGGCCTGCTGCTTTTGGGCGGCCAGAGTGGTCTCCTTGGCGTTCAGCACCCGGCGTTCCTTGCCGTCTGCGTCCTCCACGGTGTCGTAAATGCGGACATCCCGCAGATTCAGGCTGTCCTCCAGAATCTTGTAGGCGTTGGCACGGCTGGTTCCGTAAGTGGTGTAGGCCGCCACATTGTTTTCGGAGACAGAGCTTTTGCCCGTGATCTGCCACTCGGCGGTATAGGAGGTATAGTTGACCTGGATGGCGCGTTGAAGGTAGTTCGGGGTGTTGAAAGTCTCATACATGAACTGCTGGATGTACTTCTTGTCAATCCAGGTAGCGCCCAGGCGCACCTCGATCTCCGAAGCGTCCAGGTCTTTGGGCTGGGCGGCGGTCAGGGCCTCCACATTGATGGCAAAGGCCGGGTCCTGCTGTGCGGCTCGCTGTGCCTGACGGAGCTTGCGCCGAACATTGCCGGAAAGGTATTCGTCGGCGGTCACATAGGTGGGCCGTTCTCCCTCCGGCACAGGCCCAGGCAGACGGAAGATCACGCCTTGCAGCTCGGCGGCCAGCTCGTCAATGGTCTTGCCGGTGAGTTGTTCCATATACTCCATGTCCACACGGGCCTTTTCCGCGATGGATACGGCCAGAGCTTCGCTTGCGGTGTCCACGGAAGTCACCGCCTCATGGGGCTTGATGGTGCGCTTTGTGAACATATCTGCTTTGTGCTTCAGTTGGCCATTCTCGTCAATGACTTCCAGCGCGCAGAGCAGATAGTAGCTGGAATCATCAGCAAAGGCCAGCCGGTTTGCCCGGTCATTGATAAGGCCGTGCTTGGTGGAAAAATCGTCATAGAGCTGGTTCAGCTCCACCTGTTTCTCACGAATGTCGCTGTCCGGTGTAGCTGCGTCCATTTGCAGGTCGATCAGTTCCTGGACACAATCCCGCAGCCTCACCATGCCTTTAATGCGGGCCTCGGCGGTGGCGTTGAGATCGGGGCGCACCATGCGGCTGTTCTCCCGGAAATACACAGCTCCGTCCACCACGGTATAGGAGTAGTTCTTCACATTGGGGTCAGCGGGGATAGAGGTGTCGATGGCTTCGCCTTCGCCCAGCTCCGGCAGCTCGGCCTCCTGGTAGGTGCCGCGAATGTACTTCACGGCATCATGCAGCTGATCGGCCAGCTCCAGGCCCTCGATGGGGTTCACGGTGTAGTCCATGCCGTGTGCGGTGCTTTCCGGCTCCTGTCGGCCCAGCACCATTTCCGGGTGGTCCAGGAAATAGCGGTTGATGGCAAAGCCGTCCTCGGTCTGTCCGGTCTGCGTCCACTCCGGCACGATGTCCAGCGGGCGATCTCGCTTTTGGAGGAAGATGATGTCCGATACAACCTCGGTCCCGGCATTGGCCTTGAACGCATTGTTGGGCAGACGGATAGCCCCCAGCAGCTCGGCGCGCTGGGCCAGATACCGGCGCACGGTGGAATCTTTGGCGTCCATCGTATAGCGGCTGGTGACAAAGGCCACCACGCCACCGGGACGCACCTGGTCCAACGCCTTGGCAAAAAAGTAGTTATGAATGCTGAAATTCAGCTTGTCATAGGCTTTATCCCGAACCTGATACTGGCCAAACGGAACATTACCCACCGCCAGATCATAGAAATCCCGCCTGTCGGTGGTCTCAAACCCTGCCACGGTGATGTCGGCCTTGGGGTAGAGCTGCTGGGCAATCCGCCCGCTGATGGAATCCAGCTCCACGCCATAAAGACGGCTGTTTCGCATTTCCTCCGGAAACATACCGAAGAAATTGCCTACACCACAGGACGGCTCCAGGATGTTGCCGGTCTCAAATCCCATGCGGCCCACAGCCTCGTAAATCGCTTTGATGACCGTAGGGCTGGTGTAGTGCGCGTTGAGGGTGGAACCTCTGGCAGCAGCGTATTCCTCCGGGGTCAGCAGCTCCTTCAGCTGGGCATATTCCTTGCTCCAGCTTTCCTTGTCGGGGTCAAAAGCATCGGCAAGGCCGCCCCAGCCCACATACCGGGAAAGGATTTTCTGCTGTTCCGGCGTTGCCTGCCCGGTGGTTTCCTCCAGGTATTTCAGCAGCTTGATTGCCTCGACATTGGCCTGGAACTTGGCCTTGGGGCCGCCTTCGCCCAGGTGATCGTCAGTGATACGGAAATTCTCGGCGGTGCGACGCAGATTGGCCTTGTATTCCTCATAGGAGGCTTTCTCGGCAGCTTTGACATTAGGGAAAGTCTGCCACTCGCCGTTTACCTGGATGGAAACGGGGTGTTCGTCCAGCACCTCATCCAGGGTTTTCTCCGGCTGGGCGGCAGGTGTAGGCGGTTCCAGTTCCTGCTCCAAATGCTGACGGATCACTGAAATCGGCTCCACCCGGAAGATGGGGAATCCCACCGCATTTGCAAAGGTCACATCTTGCAGCTCTACCCGGCCAATATCCGGTTCCAGCTTGCTGATCTGGAAAGTACGTCCATCCAACGCAAAGGTGGTTTTGCCCGGAATGAGGTTCTTTCGGGCATACTCGGCATCGGAGAGCGGTTGGTTCGACTGCTCCTGTTCTTCAGCGGCAATCTGCTCCACATCTGCCATAACACGCTGGATGAACGGGTCATTATCCAGCTTTTCCTCGTCCACCAGCTCGCCATTCACAATGCCGCGCTCGGCCAGCGCATCCCGGATGGCGATGGGGTCGATGTTGTCAAATCGGTCCTGTTCCGCTTCGGTGTAGAACCGATCCTCCTTGATGAGCTGGGCGATCCGGCGCTGTACCTTGGGCCAGGGCAGCACCGTTCCTTCGGGGCTTTCCGGTCGGACCGCAAACGGAGTTTTGCCGTCGCCGCCGTCAAACTCATGGGCCAGCCACGCAGCGGTGTCTTTCTCCCGTGCATGGTCCCTCATGTAGCGAACAACGGCGTGTTTGCTCTCGATCTTGCCGTTCCACTCCTGGATAGCCCGGTCAATGTCATTGTCCGAAAGAGGGCGCAGCAGCTCATGGAGTTTGGGATAGGTCTCGTCGATTACCTCCCGGTGCAGGCGCTGCCGGAACTCCGGGGTGTCAGAATAGAGACGAAGCAGGCCCATATTGCTGGACCCCAGGACAGCACGACGAATAGCGGCGTTGCCCTCAATCACGGCGTTCTCGTAATCACTGTGTCCGCAGGCGTTCCGGTATCTGGTGTCCTGGGTAACAGCCTCCAGCACGATGGGCTTGTATTGCTCATGCAGCTCCCGGAGGGTGGCGGCTTGGATGGCTTCTTCGTCCCGGAACGCCCGGAACCCGTCAGCACCATACTCCGCTTCATGGGCGTTGATGTCCTGTTCGGCCTCATGGTCGATAGAGAGGACGGAATACTCCCGGCGCTGGGTGCTGCCCTCCAGGGTGGCGGAGACCGTCACATCATGCTTGGCCCTGAGCTGTTCCAGGTACTGCTCCAGCCGGTTTGCCGGGAACCCGCACATTTCCACACGGCCACCGCCAGGGATAGCACGGGAGACCAGTTGCAACCCCAGCTCCGGCGCGGCTTCTTTGGCGTCCTCGCCATAAATCTCGAAGAAATCGCCCATCTGATACAGGACCATATCATCCGGGTGTCGCTCCTTGACACCGTTGTATTCCCACACAGCCGGGTCCGGCTGCGGCTGTTCTTGGGCAAAAGAAAAAGCAGAGGATGTTTTCACATTCTCTGCTTCATCTATTCTTTGGATTTGTTCCGCTTCGGAGAGGAACAGGTTTAGGGTTAGCTGTTGATAAGCTCCGCCATCAAAATCTCCTCCACTTGGGCCTTGCAGGTGTTCATCAGACCCACCCAGCGCATCGGATCGCGGGCTTTCAGCTCCTCCGTCGCGCCCGCCGACTCCGCCAGCTGGGGCATCATCTGCTCCAGACGGCTGTTCGCCGTCTCGTCGATCTCGATGAGGTGCGGGTACAGCTTCTCGGTCAGCAGCAGCTGGTTGTAGATCAGGGGCCGGTGTTCCTTCAGGTACGCTTTCCGCATCCTGCCGTACTTGCCCAGGGGCTTCTCCGGCTGTTCGCTCAGGCTCAGGTCGGGAATCAGGTAATCGCCGTTCCTCGTGTAAGTCAGGTTGTTCTCCATGTGTAACGCTCCTTTCCGCGAGTTGTTCGCGCTCATAGTTCTGGATGGTGACGCCGATCTGCCGCAGCACCTGCTGGTTCATCTGGCTGACCGCCGCTCCCAACGCCCCAACCGTGGCCGGGGTATTGAAATCGAAAATCGGCATGAAGTCCTCATGCTGGAAATATTGTTCCGTATCCAGTCCGCAGCGGGACATCAGGGCGTAGGCAATGCTGACGGTGGCGGCGGACTTAAATTGGACTTCGATGTTGAGTTCATCGTACTCCTCCAGGAACGAACCGTCAACGATGTAGCGGAAGTCCTGCTGATGCTCGTCCCAATACTCACTCGCCAGCTTTCCGGCCACATCGGTGAGCTGCTGGGCAAGATCGTCACCGGCAACACCGTAGTTGCGCTCCAGCATGGCCGACACAGGCCCGATGTGCTGTTCCTCCAGCTGCCACAGCCAGGGGGTGCGGGAATGTTCACGGGTCCCGGTGTCGGAAATATCGAACACATAGCGCAGGCGGGGCCTGTCGCCGGAATCGTCCACCAGGGCGATACCCTTGGAGCCACGGCGCACATACCGTCCCATTTTTTCATTCCACAGGTCGTACTCGGCGCAGGCGGTGGCGTCCGGGCGCTGGGCGTAAATCATCATCTGTTCATGGAATGGGTATTTGTAGAGGCGGGCGGCAGTAGTGAGAAAGGCTGTCCATTCTTTCCAGCTTCCCACAAGCCGGGTCGATACCTGCTCGGCCATCTGCCGGTAAAATTCAGCTTTGGATGGCATGGTTTTCTGTCCTCCCTTCATGTTAAATAGAAATGGGGCGGCACATCAGGCCGCCCCGCTGGGTCTTGGTGTGGTTTTTACTCGTCGAAATCCGGGTACAGCTCCAGCTCGGCAAACTCGGCGTCGCTCATAGCCCGGAGCTTGGAGAGGGCGCTGTCCGTCAGCTCCCGCAGCTCGGCTTCCTCCGGGGAAAGCTCGCCGCGCATCTCGGTCAGAGCCTCGATCAGCCCGGTGCGGCTGCCGGTGTTGTAGATACAAAGCAGGTTCGTTTCCTCAAAAGTGAAGTTTCCCATATCAAATCTCCCTCGTATAATATGATTTGCAGACCGTTTTGTAAGTGTGTCTGCTTAGTGCACTTGTTAGATTAGATATCAGCAGGCTTAGAGATGCCCATGATACAATAGCTGTAGGACAGCAGGGTTAAGTTCTGAAATCTCCCGTTGAACCGAAAGGTTGCTTCACGGAAAGTCCGTTCCCCTGAGCCGGAAGTTAGCTGCAAACTCATTGGCTGTTTGCCCGGGTGTAGGCCGCCCTTTCAGCAGTGAGGGATATCGCATCGGCCTGCTCTGGAATGATTCTGATAGGCGAGGTTGCGGATGCTCCGGTTATCATGGGTATCTCAAAGCCTGCTGGCCTGAAATCTCCATGCGGGGAGGTGAAAATTATGAACCCATTATTCGTTGGTATTGATGTGAGCAGCAGGAACAATGTGGCCTACCTGATGAAACCAGACGGCAGCAAGTACTCCAGTTTTTCTGTGCAGAACAACCTTGGCGGGGCTAAACTGTTGTCAGAAAGAATCGTATCGGCACTCGGCTCCATGCAGCTCAGTGATGTTGTGATCGGTCTGGAGGCCACCTCTATCTACGGGGACAGCCTTGTCTACGCTCTCCGAGAAGATGGCAGACTGGGGCAGTTCCAGCGAAAGATTCATGTTCTTAACCCCAAGCAGGTGCGGAAATTCAAGGAAGCCTATCCTGACCTGCCTAAGAACGACTGGGTGGACGCCTTTGTGATTGCCGACCATCTGCGTTTTGGCAGAATCGCCAGGGAGGTCTACATGGATGATTACCGTTACAAAGCACTCCAAACCCTGACGCGGGCCAGATTTGAGGTCATTCAAAATCTGACTCGTGAAAAACAGCGGTTTGCCAACTACCTGTTTCTCAAATGCTCCGGCATGGCCCAAGATAAGGATATTGCTAATTCCAGCTCCACCACGATTGCTCTCATGGAGCGCTTTGAAACAGTGGATGATCTGGCAAACTCTGATCTGGAAGAACTGACCGCCTTCGTTACAGAAACAGGACGTGGAAGATTTGCAGATCCAGCTGCCACAGCCAAAGCGGTGCGAGCTGCTGCCAAGGGCTCCTATCGTCTGCCCAAAACGGTAAATGACACCGTGAATCAGGCCATGTCTGTCTCCATTGCCTCTATGCGGGCCTTGAAAGAGCAAGTCAAGGTTTTGGACAAGGCCATTGAGCAGCAGTTTGAAATCATCCCCAATACCCTGACTTCCATTCCTGGCATTGGCAAGGTTTACTCCGCCGGCATCATCGCTGAAATCGGCGACATTCACCGGTTTGATTCTCAAGCCTCCGTTGCCAAGTTTGCCGGCCTTGTCTGGCACAAAAATCAGTCCGGTGAATTTGAAGCGGAGCATTCCCGAATGATTAAATCCGGCAACCGCTATCTCCGCTACTATCTGCTGGAAGCCGCCAACTCTGTGAGAAGATGCGACTCCGAGTTCCGGCGCTACTACGACCTCAAATTCAAAGAGGTCAACAAGTACCAGCATAAACGCGCACTCGCTTTAACTGCCAGAAAACTGGTTCGGTTGGTCTTTCGGCTGCTGAAGGACAACCGCCTGTATATCCCGCCGGAGAGCTGAGTACACCACTCGCAGCTCTGGCGCTCCCGCCCTGTTTCAAAAAATCTTAGGGGGCAGGGCTTAGGTTGGTGTTGCCTTTTTTCTGCTTACGCAACTGTTTTCCTGCATTTATTCTCGATTTTTCCTGCCATCACCCTCTTGACTTCATACCATTAGACTTTCCGCGCTCTTTTTGGGCGCTGTCTTTTTGTGTTCCGCCTTGGGCTGGTTTTTCAGCTGCTCCATGACGGACTTTTTCTTTTCCCGGTCCTCCCGGTGGGCGGCGGCAGCCAAATCCATGAGAGAAATCGGCTGGCCGCTGCGGGCCTGCTGTTCCAGCTGGGCCACTGTCGGCTCCTTGGGTCCGTTGTTGATGATGCCGTCGATCATACCGTAGTCATCCTCCACGACCATTTCCGCATTTTTCAGCGGATTGTCCGGCAGGAATCCGGGAACCTGCTCAAAGCCGAAGCTGTCGCAGTAATGACAGGATACCTTGCCATCCCGCTTAATGGCAACGATGTCGCTTACGCTCATGGACGGATGGCGGTAATCGGCGGGATGTTCATTGTTGAAGCGGTAAAAGAGCTGTTCGGCGGTATCGCCTTTCAGATCGGAGGGCAGCAGCGGAGCGGTGTAGACCAACTCATAGTTGTCCCGCTGCACCGTCTGCCCGATGGACTGGAGCCATTCCAGGCCCTCATAGCGGATGTCCCGCAGCTCGTCGGTGTGCTTCACCTGATAAATAGCGAAGCAGTCCCCCTTGTGGGAGAGAAACGCCTGCTCCCGTTCCTCCTGGTGGGCCATGCGATCCTTGACCAGCTTATCAAACTCCGGGCTTTCCTCCCATTCCTCGCGGGGCAGGGCAAAGATACCGTCATGGGCATCCAGATCAGCGGTGTCAAAGGCCATCACCGGATTTTCGCCCTCCTGGATAATGTAAACGGTCAGGTCACGCTCCATCAGCTCATAGGCTCTCTCTTTGGAGAGGGGCAAAAGGTCGCTGTCCAGGCAGCCGCATTTCTCCAGATCGTCCTGGGTCAGAACCGGGTCCGGCATGGGATATTCGTCCAGCGCCTGTTCCTGAGCATCCGGCAGCAGGGCGGCTGCGGCTTCTGCGGTCTGCTGGCTGGCCTGTTCATACAAAGTCTCGATCATGGACAGCGGCGCATACTTGATGGATTTGTCACCCAGCCCCAGGTCCTTGCAGATGTGGCTGACCGCTGCGGAACGGCCCATGTCCGGTCCATCCAGCTGGCCGCCGTCCATCTGCTTCATGGTTGCCACATCGTAGAGCGTGTAGTCCCAGCCGGTATCGCAGGGCTGAACATGAAGATATGTGGCATCATCCAACACCAGCAGGGCCTCCTGGTACTCGGCGCTGGGCTGAGATACTTCTTCCGCAGCCTGCGGGGGTGTCTGCTCCGGGTCCGGGGCGGCAGTCAGGTCAATGCCGCGCTCCTTGCAGATTTCCTTGTAGTTGCGCTCGATGTCGTTAATCAGCTCACAGGAAGTCTTGTTGATGGTCTCCAGACTGGCCCGCAGCTCCTTCAGCTCCTTGTCCTTCGACCAGGAAGCGATGTAGCCAAAACTGTTCTCGCCGGTCTGGATGCCGAAATACTGACAGACCGCATAGGAAATGCTCTCGGCCTCTACTTCCTCGGTGTTGCGGTTCTTGGCGGCCTGTTTCACCGCCGTCAGATCTTCCTCCACCTCCAGCCGCCACTCAAACCGATTCTCGTCCACAAAGCGCCAGCCTTCCTCGGCGGCGGCCTGTTCCGCCTCTGCCTCGGTGGCGAAGTCCAGACGGAAGTCATGCTTGGTGCCGCCCTCGCTCACCATCACGATCTTCCAGGTCGGCTCCGCTTCATACTTTTTGGGGTCGTGGAGCTTGCTGTGCGCGGTCTCATGGACAGCGGCGGAAACGGTCTGCACCTCGCTCATGCCTTCCCGGATTGCGATCCGCTGCTGGTCAGAGGAGAAATAGCCGTCCATGTTCTCGGCCATCGGCTCAAACTCGATGGGGACCGGGGCGGAGCGGCGCAGAGCTTCCATGAAAGCCTCATAGTGCGGCACCGTCCCGGACAGGCTGGAGGCCAGCTCTGGCAGGGGCTTTCCGTCCGTCTGGCTCACATCGAACACCTTCACCGGACGGAACATGGGGATTTCAATTTCTTTTTCCTCCATGACCGCCTTGCCATCCGCGTCCAGGATGGGTGCATGAGTATCCGGGTCGCGCTTCATTTCCTCGATCTTCTTTTTGTAGGGCGTGGGGGCAATGATGGTGATACCATGCTCACCCTTTTTCACATGGCGCTCAAACTGGTTTTTCCACTTGTTGAACCCGGCCACCAGGGTAGCGTCCGGGCGCTGCATATAGATAAGCATGGTGTTGTTGACCGAATATCGGTGGAACTTGGACATGACGGACAGATAGCGCATATACTTCTCGCTCTCAAACAGCTCCTTGATACCCTGTTCAATGCCCGCCGTGATCTCCTGCAACCGTTCCCGGTTGGTGGGCTTATCAGCCATGAATTTCACTCTCCTTTCCAAATTGGCGATTTCTGAATGATGTTCGGCAATCCACAGTCTTTGTTCATCGGGAGTATCCTCCAGAAAAAAATCCAGCAGATAGCCCACATAGTCCTTTCGTTGGATTGCTTCCATAAACCGGGGGTGGGGATTTTCCTCCGGTGTTTTGGGTGTATAGTCCGTTTCCCACTTGCGGAGCAAGTGAAAGTAGTCGGCCAGAACCCGAAAGGTATGGTCCCGGTCCTCCTTGAATTTCTGGGCCTCGGATTTCTGCCGGACATAGCGCCTCCGGGGAGGAGCCTGACTGTCATAAGCCAGGCCAAAATCCTGGGCCAGCTTCTCGGCGGCCTCTTTGGGGGACAGATTGTAGAGCCTCGCGGTGAAGTCAATCACATCGCCGGTGGCTCCGCAGCCAAAGCAGTAGAAATATTCCTCATTCAGCTTCATGCTGGGATTTTTGTCATCGTGGAACGGGCAACAGGCCATACCGCTCCGATTGACCTCGATCCCATACATCTGCGCCGCTTCCCGGACGGTGATGGACTGCTTGACGGTCTCAAAGACACTTTCAGCCATGCTTACTCATTGCCTTTCTTGGGGGTGGGCGGCCTGTACCCGGCAGCCTTGGCCCGTTCACTGGCAGCCTTACGACGCTCGGCGCTGTACGGTTCCCGGACAGACACGCAGCGTTTGGGAACGAGAAAGGTTTGGCGGTCCTTTTTCACGATCTGGTCCGGGTATTTCTCCGCCAGCCGTCGCAATTTCTCCAGCAGCCGGGAATCATGGGTATAGACTTCGGCGGTAGCCTCGGCCTGGTTGTAGAGGATAATGGTTTCCTGTTCATAAAGGGAGAGTTTCATCGTTTGCCGCCTTTCTGCTGGTCAAACTCCAGCTTGAAATTGGCGTACTGCCCATCGTCCTCCAGCACCACAGTGGCATCGTAGGTCTTGCCGGTTTTCTCGGAGTACAGGCCCCTCACATGAGCGCGGCCATCTTTGAGCAGTGCCGTTACGATGGCTTTGGTAGGTTGCTTGTGCTTCAGCTCCCACCACTTGTTGTTTTTCCAAATGGCAAATTTACAGCCCTCGTTCTGGCAGAAGAAGCCTTTTTGCAGCTCCGCCACATCGCCGCCGCAGCGGGGGCATTTGCCCACCACTTCGCGGGGCGGAGTGAACAGATACTCGGTGCCTTTAATCATCCGATAGGTTCCCACCAGCTCTTTGAGCATGGCACTAATCCCAGCCATGAAATCCTCCGGGGCCAGCTCGCCACGCTCGATTTCACCCAGCCGGTACTCCCACTCAGCAGTCAGAAGGGGCGATTGCAGCTGCTCCGGCAACACGGTGATAAGGGATACCGCATCATGGGAGGGCATGAGCTGAACGGTTTTCTTGCTCTTTTTGCGCTCCAGAAAGCCGGTGGAAACCAGCTTTTCCAGAATCCCGGCGCGGGTGGCCGGGGTCCCCAGGCCCTTGCGCTCGGCATCCTCCGGCATATCGTCCTTCCCGGCAGTCTCCATCGCGGAAAGCAGCGTATCTTCGGTGAAGTGCTTGGGCGGGGTGGTCTTGCCCTCCTTGACGGCAGCACCAGAAAGGGGCAGCGTCTGACCTTCAGACAGCTCCGGCAACGCCTTGTCCTCGGTTTCTTTGTCCTGCTCCACATTCTTCAGCTCTGCGCGATAGGCAGCGTCCAGCGCCCGCCAGCCGTGATTTTTCACTGTGCGGCCCTTGGCAGTAAACTCCGCTCCGGCGCACTCGACAACAACGGCGGTTTCCGCAAAGGTATAGGGCTGGGCCACAGCGCACAGCAGCCGCAGGGCTACCAGCTCCAGTACCGCCTTTTCACCCATCGGCAGGCCGGTCAGGTCCGCGCCCTGGAGGTTGCGTGTAGGGATCACCGCATGGTGGTCGGTCACTTTCTTGTCGTTGATGACCTGGGCCGCATTGCAGGCAAGCTCCATACCAGCGGCAAAGGGCAGCGCCCCAGCAGTGAGCCGTACCAGCTCCGGCAGACTCGCTGCCATATCCGAAGTCAGGTAACGGCTGTCCGTCCGGGGGTAGGTACAGAGCTTCTTTTCATAGAGGTTCTGCAAATAGTCCAGGGTTTGCTGGGCTGTGAACCCCAGCAACCGGTTGGCGTCCCGCTGGAGGGTGGTCAGGTCATAGAGGGCGGGCGGCTTCTCGGATTTGTCCTTGCGCTCCACCTTTTTCACCGTAGCAGCCGCACCCTGGCAGGCCGTTTTCAGCTGCTGGGCGGCGACCTTGTCCGCCATGCGTTCCCCTGAAACAGAGAAACCGGGCAGCTCCAGCGTCACCGTGTAAAACGGCACCGGCTTAAAGGTGTCGATCTCGGCCTCCCTCTGGACAATGAGGGCCAGTGTTGGGGACATGACGCGCCCGATGTTGAGGGTCCGGTGGTACAGCACGGAAAACAGCCGGGTGGCATTGATACCCACCAGCCAATCCGCCTTGGCGCGGCAGAGTGCCGCATCCCGCAGGCCGTCATAGTCCGCGCCGGGGCGCAGGTTCGCAAAGCCCTCCCGGATGGCGGAATCCTCCATCGAGGAAATCCAGAGCCGCTTCATGGGCTTCTGGCAGCCCGCCAGCTCGTAGACGGCGCGGAAAATCAGCTCCCCCTCGCGTCCGGCATCGCAGGCGTTCACCACCTCGGTCACATCCGGGGCGTTCATCAGCTGTTTCAGCACATCAAACTGTTTCTTCTTGTCCTTGCTCACCACCATCTGCCAGGGTTCCGGCAGAATGGGCAGATCGTCATAGCGCCACTTGGCGTAGTCCGGGTTATAAGCGTCGGCGTCGGCCAGACCAGCCAGATGGCCCACACACCAGCTCACTCGCCAGCCGCTGCCCTCCAGATAGCCGTCCTTGCGGGCGGTGGCCCCGATCACGGCGGCCAGACTTTGGGCAACGGACGGTTTCTCAGCGATCACCAGCTTCATTGTTTTTCTTCCTCCTTTCCCGCAGCCATGCGGTCAGCTGCCGGTGGCAGAATCCCACGCAGGGCTGACCGTCACGGTAATTTCCGCAGCCATAACAGGGGTGGCCGGGAGATAAAGAAGGAGGACGGGAAGTTTCCATCCCGCCCTCCGGCCTGCGTGTCATCATGCGTTCATAGGGGCTGTCGGTGAAGCGGGTCAAACCGTCTTGTCCTCGCTTTCCTCGTCGCCGCCCCCGTCAGCGTCCAGCTCGTCAGATTCCTCGGTCTCCCAGGAGTCCTCGTCCTCCTGGTCGGTATCATCCTCGCCGTAGTCATAATCGTCCAAATTGTCGTTTCCCTTGGTCTTGGGTTTGTTTTTCACCAGCTTAAAGTAGGCAAAAGCACCGCCGCCACCCATCAGAGCCAGCACCGCCAAAAGAATGGCCGGATTCAGTCCTGCGGGTTTCTGCGCCGGTTCTTCCAGCTCCGGGGTTTCTTCCGGGGTCTCCGGTTCCGGCTCCTTGCCCGTGCAGCTGCTCATATTGGTGGCACACACCGGGCAGGCGGTATTGACCGCACCGGCTACACATTTCTCCGTACAGGTACAGGTGGCGGGCTGCTCCTGGGTGGTCTGACCGTCCTCCATCAGCGCCATCAGGTCCGCCTCGTCCACCTGGTTCAAGAAGTGGACAGCGGTTTCCTTGTCCTCGTTGGCCCGGTCAATGAGGATGTAGAAATAGTTGCCCGCCTTGGTGGTGACGGTGATGAGCTGCTTGTTGCCGCCGAAATCATCCACCAGGGCGGCGTTGCCATCCGGGGTCAGAGCCGGACTGTCCTCGGTTTCCTCCACCACCACATTGGCGTCGTTTGTGGCGTCCTCCGCCGGGGGCTGGTCCGTCCCCTGGGCAAAGGCGGTCACGGAAAGGCCCATCATCAGCACCAGGGCGGCGCAGAGAGCCGAAAGGGTTTTGAAAATTCTCTTATTCTTCATGGTCGGTGTCCTCCTGTTCGTTGTAGTTGGCGGAGGCAGCGGCCATGCCAGGGACCGTACCGCCGGAGAGCATGGCGTTCAGCTGCTCCGGGGTCAGCCGCAGAGCGCGCACCATCTGGACGATCTCCAGGTTCTCCGCCTCGGTTTTCTGCGCCTCCAGGGCTTTCAGCTTATCCTGGTACTCCGCGATCTTCTCGCGGACCTTGGCAATCTCCTGGTCAATGCGCTGGATTTTGTTCTTAGCCATTTCAATCACTCCTTTTCTCATAAATCGGCCTTACCAGTTCATCAGGCCGTAACCCTTGATGCACTCGTAGGTCAGGGAATAACTCTTGATCTTGCAGGCGTCGCCGGAATTGCCCTCCACGGTGTAGACCCGGCTGCCGTCCGTGCCGACCACAAGGCCCACATGGTCGGCGCTGCCATCCAGGTCCCAATCGAAGAAGATGGCGTCGCCGGGGGCAATATTGGCGTAATCACGCCCGCCCCATTGTCCGTGAGACTGGAACCACGGGATGCCCTGGGACTGGCAGGCGGCAAAGCGCGGCTCGGACAGCCCCATCTGGCCGTAGCACCAGGATACAAAGCAGGCGCACCACTCCACGCGACTGTTAAAGCCGTACCAGCTCCAGTAGGGCTGACCGCCCACATTGCCCACCTGGCTTTTGGCTATATCCACCACGGCCTGATTGCCGGGGCGGGTGCCGTTGACGAACTCAACACCAGCTAAACTCTCGGAATCGCTGGTGTCGGAGGAACCACCGCCGAAAATCAGCGGCTTGTTGCCCAGCGTCTGCCGGTACACCTGGTACATCTCCAGCTGTTCCGGGGTCAACAGCTCCGAGGCAACAGACGAAATGGGCTTGCTGGTGAGCTTCACATTCAGAATGTAGTAGTTGTAAGGAACCTGAACGGTGTAGCTATTGCCCTCGCTGTCAGTCCGGGTTTCCGTCCGATAGCGTACTTCAACTTCCTCGGTGAGCGTCAGCTGATACTGGGCATCAAATACACGCTCCAGCTCTGCCTGGGCGCTCTGCCGGGTGTAGCCCTGCAAGACAGCGGACAGGTAGGCCGCCAGCTCATGGGGGTCATGCCCGATCATGTCGAGGTCGTAGCGGTACTCGTCATACCCCGGATGGCTGCTTTCGATGTTGTCGATCTCGACTTGCAGCGCCGCTTCCTTGGCAGCGTAGTCCGCCTCCACCGCCACCAGCTCCGGGTCATCCGACGGGTAGGTGGTGCCGGACACCACAGAACCGATGCTCTGCGCCATCATGGAGCAAGAGGACATGGTGTTGAGCAGCATACAGACCAGCAGGAAGATCGCGCCAGCAATCAGAAAGCCCTTTTTGTGGCGCATGACGAATGCCCCGGCCTCCTGTGCCTTTTCCTTGACCGTCTTGGCGGCCTTGCCGGTCTTTTGGGCTGCGCTTGCGGTATTCCCGGCAGTTTGACCGGCGCGCTTGGCGGCAGCGTATTCCTTTTTGATGGCCTGTTTCTGCTGCCAGCGGGAAATGGGGTTGCTGGCAAACTGAGGATTTTCCCGCAGGGACTTCTGATACAGGGCGTTCACATTGGCCTTCTCCAGCTTCTGCTCGGCCTGGGCTGCCTTGCGGTAGGGCTTCAACTTGTGGCTGCGGTAGCCCTCCCGAACCAACCGTGCGCCGGTCTCAGCAGCCTCCTCGGACTTGTGGGCGCTCTCCACGCCCACATTGTCCTGTTCGGTCTCCCGGATTTCCTTGTGAACTTTCCCCAGGGCGGCATTGGCGGGGGTATCCCGCACCGCATGGGACAGCTTGGAGGGCGGCTTCTTCTTGTCCTCCAGCACCAGCTTGGTGGTCACTTTACCGGTCTCCGGGTCTACCGTCTTTTGCCGGACCTGCTTTTTGGGAATTTTAGCCTGCGCCTTATCCGCTTTGGCGGCGGCCTTGTCCGCCTTACGAATGGGCTTCTCCAGCGCCGGGTCAGAGCGTTCCTCGTCTGTAAAGCGCAGGCGCGGTTCCTTATTCAACCCATTCACCCAGCATGAGGGCGTCCATCATGTAGCGCAGCTCCACACAGACGGCCAGCCCCACAGGGTCATGGAAGGGGTGCTGAAGCAGATGGGCGTAGATCTGCGCCACCACATTGGCCAGCAGCTCAGACTGGCTGCCCTCGAAGATGACGATGGCGGGAACACCGTTCATGGCGCACCAGATTTCCGTCAGGCGCAGCAGACCCGCCTCGCCATCCTCGTTCAGCTCCGCCGCCTGATCCGCCGCCGTGCGGGTCTCGCTGACGGCATCGGCCAGCTCGGTGAGCAGACAGGTGCGCTCACTCTCTAGGGCATCGTCAAAAAACATCATGGTGTTCAGTTCAGTATTGGGTTTCATGGTCATTCATCCTCCTTTTTCAGTTCCTGGGGTTTGGTGGTCATAATGCGGTACAGCTCGGTATTCTTCGGGAAGTGATCCACGAAAGGCAAGATCGTGGAGCCATAGAACAGCAGGCCCTCGCCCTCGCTGGAGTGGGTCACATAGGAAAGCTGGTGCGGGGAAATGCCCAGCTGCTTGGCGAGAATCTGCCGGTCTCCACCCGCCTGGTTGAGCATATACACGAAGTCGGAGTTCTCAAAGATGTTCTCCACCTCGCGGGAAGAAAGCAGGTCCTTGACATTCTGCGTGATGCCGGTGGGGATGCCGCCCCACTTTCTGAATCGCTTCCAAATCTCCACCGTGTAGGCGGCGGTCTGTTCTTCTTTCAGCAGCAGATGCATCTCGTCGATGTAGTAACGGGTGGACTTGTGGGCGGCACGGTTGATGGTGACGCGGTTCCACACCTGGTCCTGGACCACCAGCATACCGATCTTTTTCAGCTGCTTGCCCAGCTCCTTGATGTCATAGCAGACAATGCGGTTGTTGATGTCCACATTACTCTGGTGGTTGAACACATTGAGGGAGCCGGTTACATAGATTTCCAGCGCCGTGGCAATGTACTGTGCCTCTTTTTCCTCCTGCGTCCGCAGCAGGTTGTAAAGGTCCTCCAAGATGGGCATATTCTCCGGGCGGGGGTCATTGAGATAGGTCTGATAGACCAGCCGCACACAGCGGTCAATGATGGTTTTCTGTACCGGCTGCAAGCCCTCCTTGCCGCCCACGATCAGCTCACACAAAGACAGGATGAAGTCAGACTTGAGGGACAACGGACTTTCATCGTCCGAATAGTCCAGGTTCAGGTCCATCGGGTTGATGTAGTTGGTGGAGGTGGGCGAAATCTTAATGACCTGCCCATGCAGGCGCTCCACCAAGGGCGCGTACTCGGCCTCCGGGTCACAGATGATGATGTCATCATTGGTGAGCAGGAAACAGTTCGCGATCTCGCGCTTGGCGCTGAAGGACTTGCCGGAACCCGGCGTACCGAGAATCAGTCCGTTGGGATTTTTCAGCAGCTTGCGGTCCACCATGATGAGGTTGTTGGACAGGGCGTTGATCCCGTAGTACAGCGCCTCTTTGCCGTTCTGGAAAAGCTCCTGGGTGGTGAACGGAACAAAGATAGCTGTGGAACTGGTGGTCAGCCCTCGCTGAATCTCGATCTGATTGAGACCCAGGGGCAGCGCGGACATCAGCCCTTCTTCCTGCTGGAAGTCAAGCCTTGTCAGCTGGCAGTTGTACTTCTGTGCGATGGAGCTGGCCTGGAATACATTGTTGTCCAGCTGCCGGGGATTGTCCGCCGTGTTCAGCACCAGGAAGGTGACAAGGAACATTCGCTCGTTCCGGCTCTGCAAGTCCTGCAAGAGCTTCTTGGCCTCGGCACCGTAGGTGGCAAGGTCGGAGGGAATGATGTCCATGTCATACCCGGCACGGACAGCCTTTTTCTGTTCCTCAATCTTGCTACGGTCCAGGTCGGTGATTTTCCGCTTGACCGTCTTGATGGCCTTGATCTGGTCCACGGACTGGATATGCAGGCTGACAATCAGGCTGGATTCCATGTCCAGGAAATCCGCCAGCATTCGGTCATTCAGCTCCGGCGCGAGAATCTGCAAAAAAGAAACAGCCCCGTATTTCTTACCCATACGGAACTGCTTGCCGGTACGGAACTCGAAGCCGGACGGGGCGATGAAGTCCTTGGTGGACAGACCAGACGGAGCCAGCCAATCCCATTCAAAGCGGAACGGCACCTGTTCATCCATGTGGAAGATACCGTGGAGCTGTGCCAGTCGCGCCTTGCCGTCCAGGGTCTCGGCGGCCACGCCCAGACGCTTGAAGTTATTGAGAATGTCGGTCTCAATGCGCTCCAGGCGAGGCTTGGCGGCCTTGAGGCTGTCGGCGTCGATGCCGAAGGTCAGGTACTTGGTCTTGATAAGACCGTTGTTGCCTCTTGCCAACTGGTTTTGCAGCATGGTGGTGTACTCCACCCGGATGCTGTCAAAATCATCCCCCTGGAGAGGAATGTTGATGGCGCGGGCAAAAGTTTCCTCGGAGGCTGCGAGGTTCAAAAAGGACAGCTGGAACTGAATGGAGCTGTCGAAGTAGTTGAGGAAATCGCACCAGCCCTCGAAGATCGCCGTCTTGTCCTCGTTCTGCGAGAGCTGATAGTTGATGTCCTGGAATTGGATGGTCTTTGTGTAGCGGCTGCCTGCCACACGGCAGATGCCGTCCGGCCACATCCGCTCATAAGGGATGCTGTCCTGGGCCGACTTTTCTTTCCGATCCGTGCGGTTGGCACGGGCGATGGCGGCCTCGATCTGCCTTCTGTCGGCACGGGACAATCGTTTCTTTTTGGAAACCGGCGGCTGTTTGCCATCCTTATCGGCCTGCCGGTTTTTCTTTGCGGTGAACAATGTCATACACCTCCTTGTCGAGTTTTGCCTGCCGTTCCAGAACGGCATAAAAGTTGTTGGTCCTATACGGGCGCTCCTTGGGTCGGATAACGGCCACCTTGATGATGTTGCCCACGATCTTTTCCAGGGGCTGGCCGTGCTTTTCATACATCGCCAGCATGAAGAAGGGTAGCATGACCAGCATCATACACATGGCTGCCACGCTGTTTCCCACAGGCCCCCGGAGCAAAAAGAAAAGCGGTACGCCGATGAGCGCCCCGCCGCCGAAGCAGACCAGCTGCCTCTTGGTCAAGTTGAATGCGACCTTGGTTTTGACTTTTGTAAGATCCTTGGGTACGGGTACATAAGCCATTGGGATTACCTCCTTCTTTATGGAAATGAAATCGAGCTGTCTACTTCGTTGCCCCACGCATCCCATCCTGGTGCGGTTTGACGGGCAAACAGCTCAATGCGCGGCAAATCACCCATGAGTTCCACAATCCGATCCCTAACAATGTCGGGTTTCTTGCTGTGCTGCTCAACAGGTGCAAAAACCAGCTGCCGGACGCTGGCGCTCTTTCTCTTGGGTTTTCCTTTCACAGCCAGCAGACAAATCTCAGCGTTGCTTCGCGTCCACCAGCCAAGGCCCAAGAAGAAACCGCTGCCGGATTTATTCTGCTTGAGCCAGACAAACGCAACGGTTTTGAAAGTGAATCCCCACGCCGTAATGAGTTTCAGCGCTTCGGGCAGTTTGGGAAAGGTACACCACAGAAACAAAACACTTGTATCGGCTGCCAGCGTAGATACCGGAAGCTGGTACAGCTGTTCATCCGGCATGGTTGGGTAATGGTTTTGGGCTGCCCCGCTTACTTTGCCGCTCCGGTAGCTCCAGGGAGGATCTGCATAAATGATTTGATATTTCCCCATACAGACCCTCCTTAGTGTGCATTGAACACAGACTTTGCGAGGCTGCCGGTCTTAAAGAGGGTAAAGCACAACAGGACCGTATAACCCACGCAGCTCCAGATGGCCATGATGATGTCGGATTCGGTGGCGATACTCTGCACCAGCACGGCGTAGATCGCCACACAGACGATGATGAGAAATGCCTGGAAGCCCAGGGCAATCAACGAGCGCAGATAGTTCTGGCCCATGCCGCCCCATTCCTTGCCCATCATGGTGGCCATAGGGATGGGGGCCACCGAGGTCACAAGTAGGGTAAGAACCCAGCGCCTTGCCATATCGCTATGGCAGGTTTCCGAGAACTCCCCTCCGAACCGGACTTACACCTCTCGATGTATCCGGCTCTCCAGATGTCAGTCTAATTTCCCTGCGTGTAACTTATCGTGACAGTCAATACAGAGTGCCATTGTCTTGCGCCTGCGCCCAATCATGGCGATTTCCCATTGTTTTCTGCCACTTAAATCTTTGAGTTTTCGTACATGGTGTATTTCGAGCGGTACATTCTCTGCGCCGCACCACTCGCATTTGTTCGCTTGTAGCCTTTTAATCAGGCTGTTGCGCCCATAGTTCTCAACTACTCTTGCTACTATAT
>NZ_AUJR01000034.1 GCF_000424325.1 [Clostridium] clostridioforme AGR2157 | reverse complement strand
CAGCAAAATGACCCGCCAGATGTTGTCCGGGATTCGTGTAGGCTCGAAAGAGGAACTAAAGGAACGGATTTTGAAATACTTTGAAGAAATCAATGAGGTTCCCGTCCCCTACAAATGGAAATACCGCTTGGACACGATTGATCTTTCGGAAGAGGATGTGGGCACAATCGTCTATGAAGTTGTAAATGCGAAAGCAGCAAGTCCTGAAAACCAAGGGAAACGTGCGCCCAAAGCACGGACACGTAAGCCAAGAAATCAGATTACTACCAATGCTTAAATTGTAAGCTTATTTAAATCGAGTTGTACTAGTATGAATCGATACATCTGAGTTCATATCCGCGGCTGCCAAGGCCAAGAGAATGGGCGGCCTCCACGGTGTGTATCCCGTTCCGGGATTCTATTCGCTCTATCAGAGCAGCCTTTCCGCCATCCTCAGAAGCGTATACCGCATCCACGCACGCCTGGTCCAGGGCCACAGGGTCAGTGGAGGCGAAAATGCCGATGTCCCCCATTTCCGGATCATGTGGATGGGCGTCGCAGTCGCAGTCCACGGATAAACGGTTGGCCACATTGATGTACACTATATTTTCCCGGCCCATATAGTCCATGACGGAGCGGTCAGCGTCCGCCATGGATTCCAGGAATGAATCGTGGTCAGCTGTGAATACATCCTCAAACCTGGTGCTGGTGCCGGAAGAATGAATCCATATCTTGCCGTAAGAAGATGCCAGGCCAATGGACATGTTCTTTAAGGCTCCGCCAAAGCCTCCCATGGCATGGCCCTTGAAATGAGAAAGCATGAGCATGGAATCATAGCTTTGAAGATGGGAGCCCACATAGTTTTCCGTCAGATGAAAACCGCCTGTTACCGGAAGGGGCATGTGGTCCTCCTCGTCCAGGATATCACAGGGTGCAATGGCTGTGAACCCATGGTCCCGCATGGTTTCCCAGTGAGCCTTGGAAGTGTTCCTTCTTCCCTCATAGGCAGTGTTGCACTCAACAATGGTACCCTTAAGTTCCTGTACAAGGTTCCTGATAAGTTCTGGTTGCAGAAAGTTACGGCCACCCGGTTCACCTGTGGAGATCTTCACCGCAACGCTGCCGGGTAACGAGATACCCAATGCATGGTAAATCCGGACCAGGCTTTCCGGTGTGATTTCCTTTGTCATGTAAACAATAGACATAATGATTGTCCTCCTTGAAATGTTGTCAGGCTGTAGTCCGCATATCGGCAGTCTGCATTTCAGCAGTTCTTACAGACTGTGGTGCAGAATGTCCAGGACAGGTAAAACCCCTGACAGATGGCCTGTTGGGGTGATAAATCCTGGATATAATGAGAGTCTACAACTTAAAGTCAACTCCAAGTCAAGAGGGATTGTGTAGAATGTTTGTAAATTGTTCTTAAAATGTCCAAAAACCTAAAATGTCGTAAAGCGCAATTTAATCCCGCAATCAGTCCCCGCCTTTTCAATATCCCGGATAACGGTCTGGTTCGGCTTAAAGGCCACGAAATCAGTGTAAATGACATCCTGAATGCGGCTGCTGTCCAGGTCCTCTAACGGTAAGGATACGATTTTTTCTGATTCATCGTAGAATGTGACCGTGTTTTTCTCCTCATCAAGCTTATAGGCAAGCGCCGGGACAGCTGTTCAACTGGGGAAAAGTATAGGGAATGGAGGGAAAGGAATTCAAATTGCCTTCCCAGTCCATATCCGTTGTTTCCAGTGTTTCCACGCTGCCGGTCACTACCCTGACCCCATAGATACGGTTATCATAATCACTCATGTGAACAAACCCGTCAATGGGATCCATGGCCGTGATATCGTGAGTATCCTTTTCCGTACCCGTGAGCATAATCCAGTGCACTGCTCCGCTTTTCCGCCTTACCTTTACAATGGGATACATTTTTTCTTCCAGCAGGCGGTCGATGCTCTCACTGGCTGTACCGCAGTCCAGCCGGACCCTGGCATAGGGCAATGCCTGTTCCAGTTCCTTCCACACAATGGAGCCCTGGCCGTTGTAAACATTATTTTCATTGAAAACCTGATTTAGTTCCCCCGGTGAAAAACTGTGTATTCCCTGAGCGGTCAGGGATGCGGCGATACAGCTGGTCAGGCATCCGGAACTTCCCATGGTGTCCTTGGAAATGCCCAGAGGACTGCTGCTCCAGCGCGTATCACGCTGGGAATATGAGGTATAGATTTTATTATCCACTGCAGCTTCATGATAATTCATACCGGCTATCACGGTGCCGGCGTCCCTGTTTCTTGTCATGAATACAGCCATACCGGCTGCTAAGACCAGTATGGCGGCCAGGACTGACACAATCAGACATTTGTTTTTTCCCTGCTTTAGTCCTGTTTTTTCTTCTGTTGTTGGTTCCATATAAAATCGTTGCTCCTCCTTACGATTTATTACGATTCCCGTACCAGGTTTCCCACTGTTCACGGCTTCCGTAATACACGTTCATGTCAATGAAGGTCTCTTCTCCTTCATATCCCGCCAGACGCTGGCGGTTGGTATACTGCCACAGCAGCCATGGTTTTCCGTCTGTGCGGGGCTTTGTCTTTACGTTGCGAATCCAGAGGGGATATTGGTCAAATCTTCCGCGGATGTACAGGTTCCAGGATTCCTCCGTGGCATAGATGACAGGAACCATCCCGTACTGTCTTTCCAGACCTTCAAGCAGGACCGCAAGCTCCTGCTCCACATCCGCCGGGTTTGGAGGATTGGCAGCCTTGTCTCCGTAAAACTCCACGTCAACTGCCGGCGGAAGCATCCCGTCCCCGGGGGGCAGACACTGAATGAAATGCGCCAGCTGGTCTTTTCCGCTGCTGTCAAAGCTGAAAAAATGGTATGCTCCCACAGCCAGTCCTGACAGGGCCGCCCCGGACCAGTTCTGAGAAAATTTCTCATCTATATGGGAGCTGCCCTCCGTGGCTTTGATGTAAGCAAAATCAATATCCTGCTGCCCCAGTACTACCCAGTCAATTTCTCCCTGATAATGGGACACATCCACACCGCGCACCGGATAACGGGTTCTGGAAGGATTATTTAAGAGAATCCGTCCGTTCCATATCAGATAAGCCATGATGCCGGCAGCAAAGGCTGCCAAAACAACCAGCGCGGCCAATATGCGGAGCCATTTGTATCTGCGTTTCATTTTCCATCCTGCTTTCCGGAACCTGTATCCGTATATTTTATCAAGATATACGATAGAAATATCGCAAGGTTCACGTTTTATTATTTATTATTATGCATGACTTGTCCCGGCTTTTCAAGTGCAAATGAACCTGTTTGAGAAGTAAACTCCCGTTTCTGACAACCTCAGTATGTTTCTGATTAAAATATAATCGTTTCCGGGTTAAAACACAATAAAAGGATGCGTCGCTCTTGTTTGGAGCCTGCATCCTTTTATTACAGATAAACAATGCGTTATTTATTATCATGTTTCAGCAAGGCGGGATTATTCCCACTTCCGGCTTTCTGCGCGTCACACGCCTTTTACGCAGTCACGCCCTTGTCTGAAGCCGCCTTATCAGCCTCCGTATCCTTAGCCAAAAGCTTGCGGATGCCTTCAAAGGCAACAATCACGCCCAGAATCAGAAGAAGAATTGCGAACACCAGCTGAAGGGCATTGCCGAATACAAACTGGTTTGACAGGGCTGATACGAGGTCCTTTATTTTGAGAGTCAGGGCCGTAAAGGTGACGCCCAGCATGATGACCATGGGCCCCCAGAGCATAACGCCCTGTCTGTGGGTCTTTTTCAAGAATACGGCGCAGGCAATCAGGGCCAGTGCGGAAAGCAGCTGGTTGGCAGAGCCGAACAGCGGCCAGATGCTTGCATAACCTGCCCTGGATAACGCATAGCAGAGAGCCAGTGTCAGTATGGTGGAGAAGTATTTGTTTGTCAGCACCTTGTTCAGGGAACTCTGCTTTGCCGGATCAATATCATCATTGGTGAAAAATTCCTGGAAAGCAATACGGCCCACACGTGCCACTGAATCCAGGCTGGTCAATGCAAATGCGGAAATGGACAGCGTTATCAGCGTATAGCTGATGGAATCCGGCATTCCCAGTGCGGTAAGGAACATGGCGATGGCCTTAGCAAATACCTGGGGAGGCGTACCGGTGGGAAGGCCTTCGCTGGTAGCCAGCGCACCCACAGCAATCAGCGCGGTGATGGCCAGAAGGCTCTCTAACAGCATGGCGCCAAAGGATACCGACAGCATGTTCTTTTCATTTTTAATCTGCTTGCTGGCTGTTCCGGAGGATACCAGAGCATGGAAGCCGGATACGGCGCCGCAGGCAATTGTCACGAACAGGGTTGGAAACAGATAGGAAATATTTCCCTTTGCATCTGTAAATACAAATGATGTAAAGGAGGGAAGGTTGATGGCCGGATTATAAACACATATTCCCAAAACCGCACCGATAATCATGGCCAGCAGCAGGTAACTGTTCAGATAATCCCTAGGCTGAAGCAAGGCCCATACCGGAGTCACGCAGGCAACAATCACATACAGGAATACGAAAATGAGCCATGCGCTCTGGGGCACATAGACGGGAAACGCCAGTCCAAGCGCAACAGCCAGCACAAGAAGGCCGATGGCAACCAGGGTGTTTACCAGTTTGCTGCATTTTCCATACTTCAGGAAGCATCCCAATACAACCGCAAATGCAATGAATAAAAGAGATGTGGTGGCAACGGCTCCGTTAGCAGCGATTCTCTCGCCGGTGGCGGCATCAAAACCATTGAATGTGCCTGCCACAATGTCAGCAAAGGCAGCCACTACCAGGATGGAGAACAGCCAGGTAAATAAAAGGAACAGCCTTTTACCAAGCTTGCCGATATAGACCTCGATTATGTAGCCTATGGAACGGCCCTTGTTCTTGACGGAAGCATACATGGCGGCAAAATCCTGAACCGCGCCAAAGAATACGCCTCCCAGAAGAATCCACAGCATGACGGGCAGCCAGCCGAACATGGCGGCCTGGATGGGTCCGTTGATGGGGCCTGCTCCCGCAATGGAGGCAAACTGGTGGCCGAATACCACATTGGTATCAGCCGGCACATAGTCCACACCGTCCTCCATCTCATAGGCCGGTGTCTTTGCATCGGGGTCAACGCCCCATTTCTTTGCCAGATATCTGCCGTAAAGCAAATAGGCACCGCCTAATACCACTACGGCTAAAAGCATCATCACTAAACCATTCATCATCAAGTCTCCTCACATATATAAAGTAGGTTTCAAAGAGTTTGTTCAGGCAATGCCTCAACATCATGCCGCAGCATCCTGCCCTGAAAAGAATAATGACCGGGCCCGTAAAAAGAAAAGGTCCCTGCACCTTGCGATGCAGAGACGAATCAATCCGCGTTACCACTCTGTTTGCCGCCCCGTTAAAAGAACAGCCCCTTAAGTTCCTGCTGCTCTCAGTCAGCCGGAATCTTTGTTAACGGAAAGAAACCCGTCCATCCCTACTATCCTCCCTCTCAGGAAAGGGGTTCAGAACAGAAGCTGTTGGGTGAGGCCATGATTCCTCGCGCGCGCCCTTCCACCAGCCGGGCTGCTCTCTGTGCCGGAATCTGAAACCATGACATGTCCCAGTCATTGCTTTTCTCAAGTATCAAACTCTTGATGTCAAGAAGTTTACCACTTTAACACAGAGAAATCAATGATATTTTAACACTTTTTTTATACTTTATTTATATATTGTTCATAACTACAGGTTATACAGATGCCGGTCCCTCCGTCTTACGGGATATGGCGTCTTTCACAATGGCCTGCACCAATCCCTGTATATGGTATGTTCCGGCAGTGATATCTGCTTTTGTTCCATGCTTTTTTAGCTCTTCTGCCGTTATATCCCCGATGCATACAAACTTTGTCTGCCCTGACCTTTGTCCTGGTTTTATAACCAGGCCACTTGAAAGGTAAGCCCTTACCCCGGATGCGCTGGCAAAGGTAATGTAATCAAATCCCTCTTCCTCAGGAGATTTGGCATCCGCCGGACCTTCTGTATCCTCCGTACTCTGCTCATTCACCGGCCTGCCTTCCACCTGGTAAAGAACAATATCATCATAAACCAGTCCGGCTTCTTCCAGTATTCTGGTAAGAACCGGGGAGCCGCCCCTGGAACGGGCAATCAGGATACGGTCGCTGCCGGTAAGGACGGATGCCAGCCCCTGCGCCAGTGCCTCTGCGCAGAAGGAATCCGGCATATAGTCTGCGTGGAAACCGAAATTCGCCAGTTCCCTGCCGGTGCCGTCGCCGATAACGGCAAATTTCACATGACCGAGTGAGCGGTAATCCCTGCCGGCCTGCTGCATTCCCTGAAAGAACAGGCGCACGCCGTTGGCGCTGGTAAATATCAGCCATGTATATGCGGACAGGTTCCTGTAAGCTTCCTGCATGGCAGGATCTGCTGCATGGGAAATCACTTCCATTTCCAGGATTGGGCGGGCCTCTCCTCCCTCCTGTTCCAGGGCATGCCCAAGGCTGTCTGTAAAATGCCGTGTGCCAATCATGCCGATTCTGTATCCGGCCAGAGGACCGGTAAAACTGCATTTCATATCGCAGTTCATATGAAAGGAGGCGGTTTCGCCCACAACAATGACGGCCGGGGTGCCGATCCCCTCCTCCATGACCTTGGCGTGAATCCCTGAAAGCGGCGCCCGGACTACCTTCTGGTCCGGCAGCGTGCCCTTTTCAATGACAGCCGCAGGCGTGTCCGGGGCCAATCCTCCCCCAATCAGCCTGGCTGTAATGGCCGGAAGCTGTCCCAGGCCCATTAAGAACACCAGAGTGCCCGGCAGGGACCCGTATGTTTCAAACTCAGGGGGGAGACAGTCCTTTCCGTCCAGGGTGTGGCCTGTAATCACATGGAAGCTTCTGCTTACCCCCCGGTGGGTTACGGGTATCCCGGCGCATTCCGGGACCGCTATGGCGGATGTCACGCCGGGAACGGTTTCGTAGGGAATACCGTGGGCTTCAAGTGCCTGGATTTCCTCGCCGCCCCGCCCGAACACAAAGGGATCCCCGCCCTTTAAACGAACCACTGTAAGCCCTGAAAGGGCCAGTTCCACCAGAACCGCGTTTATCTCATCCTGTTTCATGGAGTGATGCCCGGCCTGCTTGCCCACATAGATTTTGCGGCATGTGGAGGGCACCCATTCCAGGAACCGTCTGGATGCCAGATGGTCATAGACCAGGGCGCCGCAGGCGCTAAGAAGCGCCCGGCCCTTCAGGGTCATCAGAGACGGGTCTCCCGGACCTGCGCCTACCAGATATACCATTCCCGTATTCTCCATATCACATCAATCCTTTCCATGCTTCTAACGCCAGTTTTTCCATATCCTCCCGGGACGTACCGCCGGTAAGATGAATCCTCTTTACCTCTCCCCTGCGGCTGCTGATGCCCCATACCTCCAACTGCCCATTATCAGGGACAGAGTAGATGCCGATAGGCTCATGACATCCGGCATCCAGCAGTTTAAGGACTCTCCGCTCCAGTTCCAGGCACAGGCGTCCGTGGGCATGGTCCATGGCCTGGGTGAGGCTGTGAGCCATGGTTCCTGCTTTTGCCTCCACCGCCATCAGGCCCTGGCCTCCGGCAGGTATGAATTCTTCCGGATTGAGAAAGGTATATTCGTAGGTATCCTGTTCAAGCAGTCCCAGTCTCTTTAATCCGGCAGCCGCCAGGATGATGCAGTCAAAGTTCCCCTCTTCCAGTTTTCTGAGCCGGGTATGCACATTGCCCCTGAGGGTGCTGCATTCTGTCCCGGCAGCCCCCGGCCACAGTGTTTTACACATCAACCCGGCCTGAAGCTGCCGCCTTGGGCTGGAGGTGCCGATGCGGACCATGCTCTCCGGCTGAATCTCATGGCCTCTCATGGTGACCAGCACATCTCTCGGGTCTTCCCGCCCGGATACCGCTGCAATGGTCAGTCCTTCGGCCAGCTCCATGGGAAGGTCCTTGGCGCTGTGGACCGCCAGGTCTATGACCCCTTCCTGTATGGCCTGCTCGAACTCAGATACAAAGACACCCTTGCCCCCGAATTCCTGTAAAGGCTTGTCCAGTATCCGATCGCCCAGGGTATCCTTTGTCACGATTTCCACCTGTATGCCAGGACAGACCTGCCTTAATTCATCAGCTACAAGCTGTGTCTGAATCAGCGCCAGCGCGCTTTTTCTTGTTCCAATGCGGATGATATCATTCATGTTTCTGTTCCAGCTTTCTGTTTATTATGATTTGCGCCTGTTCCTGTGTGAGACAGCCGTTATGGCTGAGCCCTTCCTCCGCCAGCTCGTAAAACAGGGCTGAACGGACCTGGGGCGAGTCAGGGAACAGGTCTTTGACCGTCTTTCTGTAAGCCCCCAGCCGGGCTGTCAGATCTCCCAGGCTGTCCGGCATTGCGGACTGGATTCTGGCCTTCAGATACCTGGCTATGACAGGGCTCATGCCGCCGGTAGAAATTCCCACCACCACAGGACCGTCCCGCACAATGGACGGGAAGATAAAGGAACATTCCTCCTTCACATCCACCACATTTACAGGAATCCTTTTTGAACGGCACAGGGCGGATATCCTGCTGTTAAGGCCAGGCTCAGACGTGGCCGCAATGACAAAGTCGGCCCCGTCCAGGTCCCTGTCCCCGAATTCTTTTCTTGTCAGCTTAAGGACGTCCGTGTATGCATTGTCTTGCGCCAGCGCATCCAGACCAGGGCACATGTCCGGGGATACCACCTCGATGACCGCTCCATAGGGAAGCAGATCCCGCACCTTTCTCAAGGCCACGCCTCCGCCGCCCGCAATCAGCCATTTCATTCCCTCAATATCTGCAAAAAACGGAAAATATGCCATGAAGTTTGCTCCTCCCATTATATCCCCGGGCATATCCGTCCGGGCGAAAGTACCGAAAAAGACGCAGACAGCCATTCACGAAACCTCCTGTCTGCGTCTCTTTCCTGCTATTTTTATCTGTCACATAATGCGGATCAGCGCATGTCATGCTGCTTTCTTCGTTCATCTAACAGGCGCTCGAAATCCTCTTCCGTATAACCTATATCCGCCAGACGCTGTCTGCGCTTTTCCCTGAGGATGCGCTGGCGTTCCCGCTCCGCTGCCTGCCGTCTTTTAAACCAGAATACTCCGCCGCCTGCAAGCAGTGCCAGAACCAGGACCGCGCCGCCGCCTATGAGCACTGCCCTTGGAAGCGTAAAGCCGGTATTTCCCTCCTGTCCGTCCTCTGCAGGCCGGCTCTCCGGTGGAGTGTCCCCGCCGGGCTCAGAGGGAGTTGCGTTTACTGCCTGCGCACTGGAGCTGTAAATCCACGCGTCCCCAACCCTGCGCTCGTTATAGGTGTAGACCAGTCTGGCCACGGCTTCCTGGGGATGGCCCTCAGGCAAATCCGTCTCAAGTGTCTTGTTCGCATCTGTAAACTGCGCGTCATTGGGGATGGTGATGACTGCTCCGCTGTCAATGGAGAGTTCCGAAGGATTATATGTCTCCGCCCCAATGGTTACAGGCGCGCTGCCTGTGACGTATTCGGTTTCATTGTCAGCTATGTTCACATTCTTGAATTTTGCAAAGCAGAAATCCAGAATGGTCTTTGTATCCGAATAGTGGGTTTTCTGGGTACTCTTAAGAGTGACTGCAATCTGGCCTCTGCCCTCCCGTCTGGCGTAGGTGACAAGGGTCTGTCCGGCCTGGGATGTCCAGCCGGTCTTACCTGCAATGGCGTCGGGATAATAGTTGGAATCGTCTGACAGCAGCATCTTGTGCTCGATGGAAAATGTCCGCCCATTGGGATTGTTGGTAGTGGCTGGTATGGAAGAAGTCCTGGCTGAGGCAATCTCCAGCACGGTGGGGTTCTGGAAACAGGCCCTGGCTATGATGGCCATGTCGTAGGCCGTGGTGCGCTGGGTGTCGTCGTTCAAACCGGAGGGATTGGCAAAATGGCTTTCATTACAGCCAAGCTCCTCAATCCTCTGGTTCATCATGTCCACAAAAGCCTGTCTGCTGCCCGCCACATACTCCGCCAGGGCGTTGGCCGACTGGTTGGATGACTGGAGCAGCATGGCGTAGAGACATTGGCGGACGCTTAATACATCCCCTTCCTCCAGGTTGAACTTGTTGCCGGCCCCGGATTCCACGTTGTATATGGCGTCATGGGAAAATGTAACCGGCGCGTCCAGGTCATTGGTATTTTCAATAACCACAAGAGCTGTCAGCAGTTTGGTGATGCTGGCCGGAATCTTTTGCTCGTGTATGTTCTGGGCAAACAGCACGGCCCCGGAATCCATATCCATGACAATGCCTGCCTCTGACTGAACCCCTGTATCTATGGGCCAGTCCGGTTTTGCAAAGGCAGTGATGGTGGTCATTGAAAAGACCATGATTAGACTTGTGATTATGTAGGATATACGACGCATAATTACCTCTTCTTTTTCATCAAAATAAAACAGCCTATCCATGATTATATTTTAATAAAGGGCCGCTGTCAATGAATTAAAATTTCTAATTGTATCTCGTTGAAAAACTAATTAGCCATGCAATGGGAATTGCGGTATACTTTAACTGGCACACCCTGGAAACAGTGCCATTATTTTATACATCATTGGAGGAACCGAACTTATGGAAAGCTTTTCGAGAATGCTCAATGCCCAGATGGTACTTCTGGTTTACCTGGCTGTGGGGATGTACTGCATGAAGGCAGGACTCATTGACCGGGAAACCAAGAAAAAACTGGTGGACATCATACTTAAAATCACCCTGCCGTGCATGATTTTTAATTCCTTCAACAAGCCCCTGACCCCGGAGGTGCTGATACAGACAGCCTTAATCCTGGTGGTGGCTGTTGCCATCTCCATCCTCTCCTTTCTGTTGGGAAAAGTTATATATAATAAATACCCGCAAAAGAAAAAGAGTATCCTTCAATACTGTACTTTGGTCAATAATTCAGGGTTTTTAGGAATGCCTATGGTGTCGGCGGTATATGGAAGCGACGGTCTTTTTGCCGCATCCATCTTTATCATTCCCAACCGTATCTTCATGTGGACCGCGGGCCTGGCCATGTTCACCACCGCTGATTTCAGGACAAAATGCAGGAATATCCTTCTGAATCCCTGTATCGTCACTGTATTTCTGGGCATTATCCGCAGGATGACCGGATTTCCGGTTCCGGGCTTTTTAGACGAGGCCGTTGCCAATATAGGAGCCGTCACCACACCTCTTTCCATGATGGTGATTGGCACCATGCTCATCGGGGTTCCGTGGAAAAAACTTCTGGAGCCAAGTATTTTTTATCTGGCTTTTGTGCGTCTCATAGCGCTGCCCTTAGTGGCCCTGTTTATATTGAACCTCATTCACGCGGAGCCCATGCTGGCAGGTGTCTCCCTTATCCTTACCGGTATGCCTGCGGGAAGCACCAGTGCCCTTCTGGCAGCCAAATACGGGGCGGATGAGGATTACGCCTCCCGCTGTATTGTCACCACCACCATCATGTCCCTGGCAACCATACCGGTTCTGATGCTGCTTTTATGAGAATACAGATGAAACGAACAGGGCAGGACAACAATACATGTCGGGACGGTCCGGCACCTGGTATTTGCCATGTTCCGGCTGGTAATCATAAATGCAAAGCTCCCTGTTGAATGGGCTTAATGCATAGGTGTGATGCTCATGGATGACGAAATTCGGAATTGCGGCCTCAATCTGCAGGGCTGCCGCAGGTTCCGATATCCGGCTGGATCACCTGGATTGCATTTTCCTTAAAATAATCCGCATACTGCCATCTTGTATAAATCCGTTCCCCGTTTGCAACGGTCAGTCCCGTGTTATCGTGAACATATTTGCTGAGCTGGGGCGTGGGGGTCGTGGGCTCCTCGAAGTAAAAGATATCATATTTTTTTGCTGTCAGGCCAATCTGAGTGGATGACTGTGCGTCTGTAAAGGAGTGATTTTCAATAATAATGTCCACATCAGGCCCAATCGCTTCACGGACAGCCTTCAGCCTGGACGATTAAAAGAATCGGGAAATTAGAAACCACGCTGCTCCTTGTCTCAAAGCTGCATCCCTATGCTGCCCGCAAGACAATTGCCTGGAAAAACAACGCGGTACATTCAAATGCCTGTGTCAAGTTTTTAGATACTGTACTGGATTATTATCAAAATGTGTGATTTACAGAAAACAGTATGAGCAGACAGCGGGGAAATTCTGTCTGCTCAAGTATATGCAATATACAGCTTGCCGTCTTACATTTCAGCTGGTCCTTCAAGTCCTGTCAGACCGAACATTCCGTTGAATACTCAGAATCCGCTGTCGTTGAAACAGCTGAATGCAATGGCGTTTCAGACAGGATCTAGCGTACCAGGCAGGGTTTCTTGGAATTAAACTTCCAACCCGGAATCAGATACTGCATGACAACGGAGTCATCCCTGCCGCCCAGACAGTTGTCCAGATACAGCTGATGGGCTTTCTTTACCTGTTCCAGGTCCACATCAATGCCAAGTCCCGGTTTCCTGGGAACTTCCACACAGCCGTTTACAATCTGCAGGGGTTCCTTGGTCAGGCGCTCCAGTCCCTCCTGCCAAATCCAGTGGGTATCCAGCGCATTATATTCACCCGGCACGGCTGCTCCCACCTGGGTAAACATGGCCAGCGAAATATCAAAATGGTTGTTGGAATGGCTGCCCCATGTATATCCGAAATCATGGCACATCTGGGCAACCCTTACAGAACCGTTCATGGTCCAGAAATGGGGGTCGGCCAGAATAATATCCACTGCCTGGGATTCCAGGGAATGACCCACCTCTCTCCAGTCTGTCGCTATCATGTTGGTAGCTGTGGGGAATCCGGTACGGCGGCGGAACTCGCTCATAATTTCACGGCCCGAATAAACGCCCTCGGCCCCGCACGGGTCCTCACAATAGGTCAGGATGCCCTGCATACCTTTTACATACTCCACGGCTTCCTCCAGGAGCCATCCTCCGTTGGGATCCAGGTCTATTCTTGCATCCGGAAACTCCTTCTTTAAGGCGCGGATTACTTCCATTTCTTCATTCCCTGCAAGGACTCCGCCCTTTAACTTGAAATCCTGGAACCCGTATTTCTCCTTTGTGGCTCTGGCAAAAGCCACAATCTTGTCTGCGGTGAGCGCCTCCTCATGGCGGATTCTGTACCACTGGCAGTCCGCGTCCGGTTCGGCATCGTATGCCAGGTCCGTCTTATTGCGGTCCCCCACAAAGAACAGGTAGCCCAGCATTCTTACCTTGTCCCTCTGCTGTCCATCGCCCAGCAGCTCACATACAGGAACATCCAGATGTTTTCCCAGCAAATCCAGACAGGGCGCCTCAATGGCTGTGATAACATGAACTCCGGTCCTCAGGTCAAAGGTCTGATTTCCTCTCACGTCCTCCTCACCTTTTGAATCCAGGTATCTCTTTATCTTTAACAGAGTGCTTTTATACTCGCCAATCCTGGTTCCTTCCACCATCGGAATGCATTCCTCCAGGGCCTTGGTAATCTTTTGGCCGCCAGGAACCTCACCCACGCCCATCTCGCCGTTATCCGCGTAAAGAACCACCACATTCCTTGTGAAATAAGGTGCGTGGGCGCCGCTCAGGTTCAGCTCCATGCAATCCTTTCCTGCTACCGGATACACTTCCATCTTTGTGATTACAGGTGTTGTCATAATCGTTGCTCTCCTTTTATTTGATAGGATTTGATTGAATTTCGTTGTTGTTATCTTTATTTTATAAGAGAATGTACACTTAGTCAAATTACTTAAATTTATTTTCATTCTTAGAAAAACTTATTGTTTTCGGCTGCCCGGCTTTTGGGAAAACCGTGTTTATATGAAGGCCAATACGGAAAAATGTTCAAAAAAAGCGGCAGTAAAAACTGCCGCTTCCGATTTGTTTACCCCAACATTATATTGATTATAACATGCAGCTACGGAGGGTTCCAGTGGTTGGGATTAAATTAATGAATGGATTTTTCATCAGGTTATCGGCGCAGGATTAAAGATGCACAAATCATTGTGCAGTTTATACTTCTCCGCAAAGCTCTGCTTCCTGCCGCTGGCCACATCCACAATCTCATGGAACAGCTGGGTTCCGATGTCCTGGATGGTGGCGTCTCCGGTGGCAATGGGGCCTGCGTTTACATCAATCAGGTCCTGCCACTGCATCTTCATGTCATTTCTGGAACACACCTTGATGACCGGGGCAATGGCCAGGCCGTAAGGAGTTCCTCTTCCTGTCATGAACACCTGAAGTCCGATGCCGCTGGCCAGCTGGCAGGGTCCGCAGACTATGTCGCTGGCCGGTGTGGCAGCGTAAATCAGCCCCTTTTGGGAAGGTTTTTCCGCCGGAGACAGTACTTCCACGATGGGGGAGGTGCCGGACTTGGCAATGGAGCCCATGGCCTTCTCCACGATGTTGGAGAGCCCGCCCTTTTTGTTGCCCGGAGTGGGGTTGGCGCTGCGGTCCACCTGGCCGTTTTCCAGGTAATGGTCATACCATTTCATCTCGGCTGCCAGTTTCTTCCCCACTTTCTCGCTGACGCAGCGCTCTCCCAGAAGGTACACGCCGTCCCTTACCTCCGTCACCTCGGAAAACAGGACCGTGGCGCCGCCCTTTACCAGCATGTCCGCGGCATAGCCTGCGCTGGGGTTGGCCGTGACGCCGGAAAAGGCATCGCTGCCCCCGCACTGCATGCCAATCAGAAGTTCGGAAAGGGGCAGTGTCTGGCGCCTTCTCCGGTTAAGCCTGGCCAGCTTCCTGTCCGCCATCTCCATCAGGGAATTTACCATATCGTCAAAGCCCCTTTTCTCCTGCAGTATGATGACATTGTCAGGGGAAATATCCGCCTGGTCAAGGAGCATTTCCACGGTGAACTTTTCACAGCCCAGCCCCACGACCATCAGCTCCCCGCCAAAATTGGGATGCTTGGCCAGGTTTCTCAGGGCGCGGATGGGGACCTTTGCCTCGGGTGCATTGATGGCCACACCGCAGCCGTAAGCATGGTTGATGGGGACGATGTCGTCCACATTGGGATATTTCGGAAGCAGCTCGCTCTTCATCCTGGCCACGGCTATATTCAGAACGCCTGTGACACACTGGACCGTGGTGCTGATACCCAGTATGTTGCGGGTTCCGGCATATCCTCCATTTGGATTTACATACCCTTCCCAGGTGTCCACAGGCGGTTTTGGCAGATCTGTCACCAGATTGGCGGCAAATTTCATCTCGTCCACTGAGGGCGGGGTGGGAAGCTCCAGCATCTTTTCGTTAATCCACTGCCCTTTTCCGATGGGGTTAATGGCATATCCCAAGACCACGCCGTACCGGATAATCTTACCGCCTTCCGGTATGTCGCACAGGGCTATCTTATGGGCCTGCGGAATGTCCTGCTTCGCGCGCACGCCGTCCATGACCAGGGTTCCGGCCGGAATGTCATTGACCGCAATGGCCACGTTGTCTTTATCGCTGATTTTAATGTATAAAGGACTGCTCATTTTTGTCTCCTCCTGCTGTGATTGGATTCAAAATCTATGGTATTTTTCATTGGCTTAATTATATCAATGGGGTACTCATAAGTAAAATTATTAAATTTAAGCTTTCTCTTAGAATTATTAATAGTTCTGTTTTGCTTTCAAGGGCTGTGTTTCTTTGCTATAATAACGTTAAAGAACCGGCAAAAAACTGGTTCAGCGCAAGGAGGCCAGCCAATTGGACACAAAATACCTGAGTTATATATTGACCATAGCCAAAAAGGAGAACATGACAAAAGCCGCGGAGGAACTGTTTGTATCCCAGTCCACTCTGAGCCAGTATCTGTCCAAGCTGGAGAGCGAACTGGGCACCCCGCTCTTTTACCGGAGCAAGGGCAGGCTTACTCTCACAGCAGCAGGCAGGCTCTATATTGACGCGGCGGAAAAGGTCATGGCCATTAAGGACAATCTTTATCAGAACATACAAAACCTGGACAACCGGGGACACATCACCATTGGAGTCACCTCCCAGTTTGCCCTCAGGATGCTGACAGAGCTGATTCCGCCTTTCAAATCCAGATTCCCGGATGTGACCATCGAGATATCCGAAACCAATGTTCCCTCCCTTACCCAGCTTATTCTGGAGGAAAACATTGACTGCGGCATCATGGCTCTCAATACCGTGGAGCCCTTTTCGCGGGACCAAGCCCATGTGCTCAGACGGGAGGAAATATTCTTTGCCATCCCCAGAACCCATCCCTACTGCAGGATTAATCCGGGGCGGCCCGTTACCATACCTGAGTTTGCCAGGTATTTCAGCGAGGATAATATACTGATGTCCAAGAGGGGCTCCACTCTCCGCTGTCTGACCGACCAGATTATCGAGGCCGCCGGCTGGATTCCCAGTACCATGTGCGAGACCAACAGCATCATAGCCACCCGCAGCATGGTGGCTATGGGAATCGGCATCACCTTCATAGGAGCCTCCTGTGCCATAGACAGGGAGCATGTATCCTACTATCCGCTGGAGCCCAGGCTGTACCGTTTGAACGCCTTTGTGACCAGAAAGAACTGGGTCATGAACCGGCCGGAAAGCACTCTCTGCCACGATATCCTCCACTACTTCTCCAATCAGGGTTAAACGTCATGGCCCCGGAACAGATGGATTCTGTCCGGGGCCATGTTTTCCGTCCCTGCTGCCTGAAAGCCTGGATTAGATGGTTATTTTGCTAAATCGTCTGCAATCTCCTTGATTTCAGTGTAGATTCTCTCATCGTTTTTCTCGGAGTCGGCTGCGCTTAAGTAATATGGCTCCATCTCCACTTTCTTGATGGCTTCCTGGGCTTCCGGATCAGATGTCATCTCTTTTACCAGGTTGTCATACCATGCGATTACGCTGTCAGGTGTTTCCTTTGGAAAGTAGAAGGAGAATTCGCAGTTAGGGTATACCAGGTCAACGCCTTGCTCTTTCAGGGTTGGGATGTCCTTAATCAGGTCATATCTCTCCTCAGTTGGAGCGCCCAGACATACAAACTGTCCTGCTTCCAGATAATCCTTGCAGTTGATGTAAGCGCCCGGCATCAGGTCCACCTGTCCGGACAGCATAGCTGCCACCTTGTCGGAGTTGGATCCCACGTCCACTAAATCCAGATCAATTCCCGCCGCCTCCTCAAATGCCAGCAGCTCGTAGTAGGTGTAGGCGCCAACCTCGGTACATGCCTTTAGCTGTCCGGGAGCTGCCTTGGCTGCCTCGATGAACTCGTCCAGGGTCTTGTATTTATCCGGGTTTGCATACATCTGCTGTGCAGGATCAAGTGCAAATGTGGGTCCTAATTTAAATGCAGTGTAGTTATAATCCGTTACACCGGCAATGTTGGCTACGTTTACCAGATTGTGGCCGTACAGGAAGGTATGGCCGTCCGGCGCAGCGGAAAGCACCTGGTTGGCAGCCACGGAGCCGGCCGCGCCGTTTGCGTTTACAACGATAAAATCAGCGCCTGTCATCTTCTTGGCATACTCCGCGAATACACGGGCGGAAAGGTCAGTATTGCCGCCGGCGCCAGCCGGAACCACGATGGAAACCGTTGTGCTGGGGGCCCAGTCAGATGCCTGTGCCTCTGTATCTGCCGCGGCTGCCTGAGCGCCTGTCTGGGCAGCGGTGGTATCAGCTGCCGCTGCGGCAGTGCTGTTTGCAGTTCCTCCTCCACAAGCAGTCATGCTCAGTGCAATAGCTGCTGCCATCATTCCTGCTAACCATCTTTTTTTCATTGTTTTTACTCTCCTTTTCTGATGACCCATCCGGGTCTTTTGTTTAGTTGGTAATACCCCTCTATATGTACCCGCCCCGGATTCGGCTGATTTTTCGGAAATTCCGGTTCAGCCGATTGGGGCCGGAATCATATATAAATTTTCTTACTCATCCTGCTTTGAAACCTGCCGCATTTTCCTTGCCTTAGTCATCTTCCATTCTTTATAAATGGACCAGACCACAACGGCTATGGCGATGAAGAAGAACACATCGAATATAGGCCGCTTGAAGAATGCGCCAAAGGACTTATACTGCATGATACCGCGCCGCAGATAGGTTTCCACCATCTCGCCTATCAGGAAACAGAGCACAAAGGGCGTGGTGGGAAGTTTGAACTTGTGATATAAGTAGCCCACGGCTCCGAAGAGGATGATGGACTGTACATCGAAGATACGGTTGTTGGTGGCATAGGCGCCCACACAGCACAGAACCAGAATGAGAGGCATCAGGATGTGCTTCGGTATCTTGAGCAGCTGAACAAATCCCTTGATTCCAAAGAACTCGATTATCAGCATAAAAAGGCTGCACAGCATACAGGCTGCAAATATACCGTATACCACATCCGCGTTTTTGACAAAAAGCAATGGACCTGCTGAAAGTCCGTGAATCAGGAATCCGCCTAACATCATGGCTGTAACACCGTCTCCCGGTATGCCCAGTACCAGCAGGGGAATCATGGCCCCGCCGATGGTGGCGTTATTGGCGGTCTCTGTGGCAACGATACCGTCCGGGCAGCCTTTGCCGAATTCATCGGGATGTTTGGACATGTTCTTGGCAGTCACATAGGACAGCATGCCGGACGTGCTGCCGCCAATGCCGGGCAGGATGCCGATTCCTGTTCCTATCAGTGCGGAACGGATGGCGTTGGGAATCTGATATACAAACTCCTTCCATGTAAATCCAAAGCCTTTGATGGGCTTCATCTTCATGGCTTCCACCTTGCCGTTTCCCATGCTCTCTGCCGTTATCAGGATCTCGGAGATAGCGAAAATACCAATCAGGGTTGGAAGGGTGTCAAATCCGGCCATCAGTGAGCTGCTTCCAAAGGTAAACCTGGGAGTTCCGTCAATGGGCGCCATGCCGACCAGGGCAAATATAAGCCCCAGCATACCGGCCAGCACTCCCTTTACCATGGAACCGGAGGCCAGTACCGCCACCATTGTCAGCGCAAAGAATGAAATGCCGAAGTTCTCAGCCGGTGTGAACTTCAGGGCAATGTCTGCCAGCAGCGGCGCGCAGAAGGTGAGCACCAGGAAGGAGAACACGGAACCCAGGAAAGAGAATACAATGCCGTATCCAAGGGCTCTGCCGGCTTCCCCATTCTTTGCCATGGGGTGTCCGTCAAAACAGGTTGCGATGGATGACGCGGTTCCCGGCATGTTGAGCAGAATGGCTGAAATCAGACCTCCTGAGATACCGCCTATGTACACGGCCACCAGCAGGTTCATGCCCATGGAAGGCGTCATGCTGAAGGTCAGAGGCAGGAACAATGCCACTGCCATGGCTGCTGAGAGTCCCGGAATGGAACCGAATATTATTCCCACTGCCACTCCTGCCGCCATGAGCAGTAAGGATGTGGGGCGGCAGATGCTTACAAAGGCACCGCCCAAAGATGCTAATGCGTTCATGGTCTACCTCCTATAAGTTGATGGTAAAGATACCTGCAGGCAGCACAATCTTGAATCCGTAGCGGAACAAGAAAAATACCACGAAGGTAAACAATACGTCAGTGATCAGCAGCTGAATGACATCCTTTTTTCCTCTCCGTTCTTCCGGCGCCAGGATGAACATCTGGACGGGAAGATAGACCAGAGTGCTGATGATGAAGCCCACGGACTTGAGCACGAACACATAGACCAGGATAATGATAAAGCTTGTGAGCACCCTCTTGTAGTCGGCCTTTTCCGGTCCCTCGGCCTCAGCCTGGGCCACATATATTTTCATGTTTTTGATATTGAGCAATACCAGGGCTGCTGCCAGTACAAAGGTCATGACGCCGATGCACATGGGCATAAAATCAGGTCCGATATCCATGACCGTTGACTTGGGAAGCATCTTGGCCATGACCATCATGGCTGCGGATAATAAAATGAAGAATACTCCGACAATGATATCCCCATACTTTTTAATAAACATTCTCTCTACCCCTTTTTTTATGATTTGCCTGGATTTACCTGACCAGCGCAGGCTTTTTGCAGTCGTATTTCCAGCCGGGAATCAGATACTGCATGGCCATGGCATCATCCCTTTCATGGGAGGGAAGGCGGTTGTAGCGCCCATTGGCCTCCATGACCTTGCCCATGTCGATGGTAACACCCATACCCGGCTTATCCGGTACCTGAAGATACCCGTTTGCGATTTCCGGCGTATCCTTTAACAGATTCTGTCCGTCCTGCCAAATCCAGTGTGTGTCAAGTGCCGTGGGAGTTCCGGGAGCAGCCGCGGCCACATGGGCAAATGCGGTGAGGGTGATGTCAAAGTGGTTATTGGAATGGCTGCCCCAGGTAAGACCCCAGTCGTTTAAAATCTGGGCCATGCGGACGCTTCCCCCGAATCCCCAGAAATGCGGATCTGCCAGGACAATGTCCACGGATTTAAGGGCTGCTGCATGATAGAACTGCCGCCAGTCCGTTGCTATCATGTTGGTGGCCACAGGCAGCTTTACCGCATTCTTGAATTCCGCCATCACCTCCCGGCTGGAATAGCCTGCTTCCGGGCCGCATGGGTCCTCCACATAGGTAAGCACTCCCTCCATGGGCCTGCAGATGCGGATGGCCTCCTCCAGGCTCCAGGCCCCGTTGGGGTCAATGTTAATCCGCCCCTCAGGAAACGCCTTTTTCAATGCGCACATGGCTTCCATCTCTTCCTCTCCCCTGAGGACCCCGCCTTTCAGCTTGAAGTTTCTGAAGCCGTATTTTTCGTTTAATGCCTGCGCCTGCTCCACGATGCGCTCAGGCGTCAGCATTTCCTGCCGCCTGAGACGAAACCAGGCATCGCTGCTTCCTGTTTCATCGATATAGGGAAGGGCCGGCGCAGCCTTTTCCTTATCACTTACATAGAACAGATACCCCAGGGTCTCCACCTGGTCCCTCTGTTTTCCGTCGCCCAGAAGTTCACACATGGGCAAATCCAGATACTGGCCCAGAAGGTCCAGAAGGGCGCATTCGACTGCCCATTCAGCTTTGACAACGAATTTCAGCTTGCTGATATCCAATGTCTGGATACCCTCCCCATCGTCCTCCGCCGCCCGTGTACTGCTCTTGTGAATGGTATCCAGGATATTCCTGTATCTGCCCACTGGCTGTCCCACTACCAGAGGGATGCAGCTGTTCAGCGCCTCGCATGTGTAATCCCCGCCGTGAATCTCGCCAATGCCCGTGTGACCGGAGCTGTCCCTTAAGATGACCAGGTTCCTGGTGAACCAGGGCGCATGGGCTCCGCTTAATGTCATCAGCATGCTGTCATATCCGGCTACGGGAATGACCTGCATATCAGTTACAACAGGTGTGCCTTTGTGTTCCATCATATTGTTTGTCCCCTTTTTCTTGCTTTGTACATAGTGCTTACATACGAGTTGAGCGCATCCAGATAAGGATGTTATTATGTATGCTTTTTGCTGTATAATTCCTCTTTATGTATGCATTATAACAGGAACGATTTTCGGATTCCAATTGTTAATATTAATCGGGTCAATAAGAATCTCTAATTGCTGTCCTTACGTTTTCTTAATGTTATTCGCCCCAGCTCCCTTGTTTCTTAATGTTTTCTTAACACTGTCAAGTATAAACGACCAGATTCATCAAGTAAAGTTTATAAAACTTATATTTACTCTTAATAAATCTTATAGTTAATCTTGCACGCTTTCCCTTTATGGGTTAAAATAAATACATCGGGATGGAAAAAGGAGAATACCATGGACACACGGCAGATTGAATATATTTTAAAAATTGCGGAAGAAAACAACATTACCCATGCAGCTAATAAGCTGTTCATCACCCAGTCCGCTTTGAACCAGCAGCTCATTAAACTGGAACAGGAATTAGGCACTCCCCTGTTTCACCGTTCCCGCACCAACTGGCATCTGACGGAGGCCGGGGAAATTTACATCCGGAATGCCAAGGAAATTATGAGGCTGAAGCGGGAAACCTACCAGACCATCCACGACCTGTCTGACGGCAAATGCGGCCATCTCTCCGTGGGCTTTACGGCAGGACGCGGCATCAATATGTTTACAAAGGTATACGGCACCTTCCACCAGCTCTATCCCAACGTCATCATCGAGCCCCAGGAGGGCATTGTAAAGCATCTTCAGAAGATGATATCCATTGGCGGCCTGGACATTGCCTTCCTGACGCTTACGGACAAGGACAGGACCGACGATATCTATGAACCCATATACGAGGAAGAACTATATCTGGTTATTCCCGCCGGACATCCGCTGGCAAGCGTGGCGCCTGAGGAGGGGGAGGACTATGCCACCCTGGATATCCGAAGGCTCCAGTACGAGCCCTTTGTGCTCATGGACCGCCATTCCACCATGAACACCATGCTGAACCGTATTTTCTCGGAGGCAGGCTTTACACCCCAGGTCCTCTTTGAGACAGGCAATAACCATACCATTATCTCCATGATACGGGCCAACATGTGCTGCGGAATCCTGCCCTACTACTATGTGAAGGACATGGACCAGGACTTCTGTTGTTTCCATCTTCCCTCCCGCCCCACATGGCAATTTACGGCCAGCTACAAAAAAGGCCGCTATCTCAGCCGCCCCGCACGCAGCTTCATCGATCTGATGAAGGAACAATGGGGAGACCGGACAACGGCCTTACATACAGATTAAGACTTTATAAGGCTGGAGCCATACATAGGCAGGCGCCATACATAGACAGGCGCTTTAAATCAGCCCTGCCTGTTTCATCTCTGACTTGATTCTGTCCAGTACAGGGCCTTCAGGCGTGGCCAGGTTTGGCTTATAGGGAAGTCCGACGGAGCGTCCCCTTAAGTTAGCCATATCCTTTGCGGCCACAGGGAAGCTGGCTCCATCCATGGAAAGCCGGACCGGATTCAGCTTGAACTGGGCTTCCAGGGACCTTTTCAGGTCTCCGGCCACATATTTATTGTATACATCCACTATAAGCTCAGGCATGAAATTGGCAGCCGTGCACACGCCTCCCACTGCCCCATGGCACATGGAAGCGTAGAGCAGGGTGTCCTTACCGCCAAACACCTTGAATCCCACATCCCTTGTCCTGCGGATAAATTCAGCTGTCTGGGTTATATCGCCGCTGGTATCCTTCATTCCCACGATATTGGGAACCTCATGAGCCAGGCGCTCCACCAGCTTTCCGGACATGGTATAGTTCACCCTTCCCGGATTGTTGTACAGAAGCACAGGGGTCTCCGGCACACATTCCGCTATGGTCTTAAAATGAAGATAAAGCTCATCCTCTGTTGGTTTCAGAAACATGGGCTGCAGCACGGATATGCCTGCTGCCCCGTTGTCTGCTGCCATCTTAGCCAGACGGCAGCATTTTTTTGTGCTGATTGCGCCAATGCCGAAATAAACGGGCACACGCCCCGCTGCCTGGTCAATCATGATTTTAAGTCCGCGCTCCATCTCATCCTCTTCAATGACATAGAATTCGCCGTTGCTTCCAAAGGCCAGGATGCCTGACACCCCTCCTTCAATCACATAGTTCACCTGTTCCCGCAGCTTCGCCTCGTCAATAAACTCATTTTCATTAATGGGGGTGAGAATGGGTACAATAACACCCTTGATAAAATCTGTATTCATAACGCTTCTCCTTTATATCCGGGTCCAGGTCCGATTATGATTCAACTGTAGTATTGGCAATCTTTTCGTAATACTTGACAATGCTTGCGTGGTCTTCCTTCTCATAACCGTCAGCCTTCAATCCCTGCATGATTTCCATAAGCTGTCCTGTTAAGGGAACCGGAGAGCTGATTGCATGTGCGGCGTTCAGCGCATTGTTCAAATCCTTGATGTGAAGCTCAATGCGGAATCCCGGCTTAAAGTTCCTGCTCAGCATCATGGGTGCCTTCGCGTCCATGACAGTGGATCCGGCAAGTCCGCCGCGGATGGCCTGATATACCAGCTCAGGGTCGGTTCCCGCCTTCTTTGCGAAGGTAAGGGCCTCAGATACGGCAGCAATGTTCACAGCAACCACAATCTGGTTTGCCAGCTTTGCCACGTTGCCGGAACCCAGCTCGCCTACGTATACCACGGAACCGGCCATTACCATGAGCATGTCATAATACTTGTCAAACAGCTCTTTTTTGCCGCCTACCATGACAGACAGTGTCCCGTCGATGGCCTTTGGCTCTCCGCCGGAAACAGGAGCATCCAGCATGTCAATGCCCTTTTTCGCCAGCTCAGCGCCGATGGCCTTGCTCTCGGTCGGGTCAATGGAGCTCATGTCAATCAGTACTGTTCCCGGCTTGGCGCCGTCTGCAACACCGTTTTCGCCCAGCACGGCAGCGCGTACATGGGGAGAGTTGGGAACCATGGTGATGACCACCTCGCACTGCTCCGCCACTTCCCTGCCGCTTGCGGCAGATACAGCGCCGCATCCTGTCACTTCGTTTACAGCGTCCTTGTTAAAATCAAAAACAACCAGCTCATAACCGGCTTTTAATAAATTCTTGCTCATTGGCTTACCCATGATTCCTAATCCGATAAATCCTACTTTCATATCATTACCTCACCTTTCTTAGAAACATTTTTAGTTACATCTTTTTACAAACATTTTTTCCCGTCAGCTTGTTTTTCTGACCTATGCCCACATTATAGCTGTACCCTTCCTTCCTTACAATTGGCATTGTAAATGAAAAAGGCAGCTTGTTTTATACAAGCCGCCTATGATTTCAAATCGCATTTCACATTTGAAACAATCGTTTCATTTATAGTTCATTTATAGTTCGATATTGTATTTTTTCATCTTTCTCCACAGGGTTGCCTTGCTGATTCCCAGGCAGGCAGCGGCGCGCTCTCTGCTGCCGCCCTGGGCTGTCAGGGCCAGGCGTATCTGCCGTTCCTCCTCACAGGCAACCGGCCCCCCTATCCCCTGTCCGTCCGGCATCATCCGGACCGGAGCAGAAGAAGGAAACAGTTCCCGCAGCAGCTTCCTCACCAGAATCTCGTCGATGCTCCGCTTTTCAGCTGTCAGTATCAGCCGCTTTAAGAATGTCTCCAGCTGGAGAAGGTTTCCCTGCCACGGATATGATTTCAGGCACTGCATCCCACCCTGGGTCACCACATGGTAACGGGAATATTGGTCGCAGGCTTCCTTGACCGTGTCCCTGATTGCCTGTTCCAGATCCTCCGGCCGTTCCCGAAGGGGCGGCACCCGAAGGACCAGTCCCGTGAAGAGATAATACAGGTCCTGCCGGAACCCTCCTGAAAAAGCAAGATGACTCAGGTCCTCCGGTGTCAGGATGCTGGAGGCGATAACGCGGATATGAAAGCCCATGGTCCTGGCAAAATCCCTGCTGCCTGTCTTATAGCGAATGAGCTGGTACAGGCCGTATTGGCTTTTTAAGGACAGTGTCTCCACATCCTCCAGATACAGGGTACCGCCTTCTGCCAAAAACACGGCTCCCTTGTTTCCAAAGAGCATTTCCTCCTGCTCCTCCCAGGTAAGGCCTGCGCAGGAAAGGGCCAGGAAGGGGCCTTCACTGCAAATCCCTGTATTGTGGATGCTCTCAGCCAGCGCACGCCGCTCCGTGCCGGTTTCCCCATAAAGCAGCACAGGCTGTTCCGACTGGGAGTAAAGCCTGGCCAGGTGGACGCACTCCTTCATGGCCCCTGACTCCTGGAGTATACTTGAAAAACTTCTCCTGGCAATCAGGCCCTGAACCCTGTTTGCTCCATCCCGTTCCGGGCGCCGTTCACCGCGGCTCTGCTGCTTTACCTTGTGGCAGGTAAGAATGGCCCCCTCTGTCTCATTTCCCACGCGGACAGGGGCCAGAATGGCGAAGATGGAGGTCTTTCCGGCCTGCATGAAGGAGGAATAGCTCTCCTCCTTTCCCTCCAGGACCTGTGAAAGCTTATCCCTGTCTATGTCGGAGAACACCTGGGTAATGTGCCGGCCTGCCACCTGTTCACCGTCAGCTCCCAGTATGTCCCGCATTACCGGATTCACCGTGGTGATGACTCCTTTCCGGTCCATGTTCACCACCCCGTTAAAGGAATAGTCCAGAAGTGTCTCAATCTGGGCAGTGCTCCTCTTCTCTGCGCCCATGGCAAAATCCAGGCTCTCAGCCATGGAAAAGGCAGTGCGCAGGGAATCCTCGGTGATCGACAGGAACAGGGACGGGATATCTGCCTCCTTGGCAGTCTCAACCGCTATGTCCCCTCCAATCATAAGGTCAGCGCCCTCTTCCACGGCTTCCATGGCTTTTTGCTTTAACCCGGAACCATTGGCGGCAAAATAAGTGCGCAGCTTTATGTCATAGATCGTCTCAAAGTATGTCATGTCGCAGAACATGTTCTGAAAGCCCACCACAGCAATGATTGGCCTGGCCTTTTTTACTATCTGCCTGGCCTTTACCACCAGGAGAGCCATCTCCTGGGCAGTGGCCACGATTTCCACCACAGGCACATCCGTATACTGCTTGATGAGGGATGCCTGAAGGCCCCTGGCAATGATGATGTCCGCCCCGGCGGCAATGGAATTCCTGGCCTCCACCACCGTATTCTCTGTCTGGATGACACGCATCTGCGCAATGGCATACTTCTTTTCCTGAAGAATGTTGTGGGCCAGGTAGAGCATTTCCTCCCTTGGCACCAGAAGAACGATTTTCCCCATGCCGCTTTCCCCTTTTTACATGACTACTTGTCCAGACGTGCCTTTAAAAACTCCAGCCCTGCCAGTATCACGCCGCCCAGTATGAAAAACAGGATACTGAAGGTGGAGGGACTCATGGGCGCCCTGGGCACATCCAGGGTGGTGGGCCCCATGGTGATGGCATAGAGGGAGCCTGTCATCAGGCCGATGATGGCGTAAATGGTCTGGGAGCGGAACCGCTCCAGGCACATCTTGATGATTTTAATAATTCCCACGATACCTGTGACGACGCCCAGACCAAATACCATCAGGATGGGGAAATAGTCCATATTCATGTGCAGGAATTCCTTCACAGCACCTATGATGGGCACATAGAGCCCGAATATGAGAAGAAGCGTGGAACCTGAGATGCCCGGCAGCACCATGGCGGTAATGGCAATCATGGCAGTGAAGAACACATACACCACCAGTCCCAGTGACAGATGCTCCACTGATACACTGATGCCCTCACCGCCGGAGGGATTAAAATAGGTGATGCCGAATACCAGCAGGACTCCTATAATGGTAAATGCGATATTTCCGTACCTGCCTTTAAGCACTTCCTTTTCCTCACGGATCACCATGGGAATGGCGAATAAGGTCAGTCCAAGAAACAGGGAGCTGATTCGGTAGATGTGAACCTCAAAAAGGCTGGACAGAATCAGCACCGACATGCAGAAGCCGATGACCCATCCCACTCCCAGCTTTACCAGAAACAAAAAGGCAGCTTTCCTTCTGCCGTTGTCCCGGCCCATAAGGTCGTTCAGGGATTCAATGAATGTATCATAAAAACCCAGTAAAAAAGCAATGGTTCCTCCGGATACCCCCGGAACGCTGTCCGCCAGGGCCATGCAGAAACCTCTTATTCCATTTAAAAGCACGTAATCTTCCTCCTGTCATTTTGCTGCCATCCGGCATGACCGGGCGGCAGCATGATTTTCTCTGAATAATTATACAGGAATTGACAGAAAATTCAAGCACGGTTTTTCATTGCCGAGGTGCGCCAGATTCTGGAACGGGAGGGCTGGAGTCTCCACGCCATCATCAACACCCATTCCAATGCGGACCACATCGGCGGCAGCAAATACCTGATGCAGCAGACCGGATGCAGGATTTATGCCAGCAGCATCTATATCAGGTCCATGAAGCTTAACTGCTCTCCCGCTCCCTTGTCCTCGAATTCCTGAAGATAGGCAAAGAGCTTATTGATATCGGTTTCCATCTGCCGTTCTCTGCAAAGGCGCTTAAAGAGCGCCATAAGCTCTTTCCTGCGGGGGCTCCCCACCTCGTAGGCATTTCCATATGTATCCATGTACTGTTTCTTCAGGCCTGGATAATGTTCATCCAGCTTGCTGTAAAAATATTGTCTGTCTCCATCCCTTAAGGTTACTCCAATGTCAAAGGCAAGAATGCCGTGGACCCTGGCCCTTTCCCCGTATTCGATGATACCCTGGATGTTTTTTGCGGTGTCATTGATGAAGGGAAGGATGGGGCACATCCAGATGATGGCGGGAATCCCCTCGTCCCGCATGATTTCCAGCACCTGGGCCCTGCGGCTGGTGGTGCATACATGGGGCTCAATTATCCTGCACTGGTCTTCGTCGCAGGTGGTCAGGGTCATCTGGACCACGCACTTTGTTTTTTCGTTGATTCGCTTAAGCAGGTCCAGATCCCGCAGAATCAGGTCTGATTTCGTCAGGATGGAGACTCCGAACCCATAATGTTCAATGATTTCCAGACATATTCTCAATTAAGATTTGCATCTAAATCAACAACGGATATTTCCTGATTTCAAGTCCGGGAGAAGAATGTGTACGCCCACGCCACCAGAGAAGCGAAGAAAAAATCCGCAAAACTTCTGGATATGGTAGTCGGGCAGTAAAACATTTGCCCTTGTTTCAGCTCATAAGGGCAAAAACAAGGGCAAACCGTAAGGATTGAACATTTAGCGGTCAAAATTCCTTGAAAATACAAGGATTGGAGGAATGCCTTCCTAATCCGTTTAACTGCGGCTCACAGCCTTCCATCTGGCTTTCTGGCCTTCAAACTGCTCGTTCAGCCAGTCCACCCCTTTTGCTATGCCGTCCGCGTCAAAGGACAGAATTTGTTGTTCCTTTTCTTCCTCCGGAGTGGCGTCATAACCATAGGGCTCAGGCCAAATGGTAACTCCCAGGCGCGGTCCGTCCTCACCTTCCATATCCAGCTTTTCCATACGAAAACGCATGCCATTGTGGCTTCCGGTAAATTTTTCTTTTTTCAGGAAATTAATCGGCATGAAATTCTTCAGCTCCAGCATATGCTACCCTCTTTTAGACTACTTTTCATACTGGCTCAGATCCACCAGGTTCATGGTTAAATTCGTGATGGTGTCATCGTCCACCTGGGCTGCCGTATAAAGGGTGTACTTGGTGCTTCCCCACTCCCAGGAAGCCAGGCGGCCGCCGCTGTCCGTGGTCTTAATCAGGACTTCCAGGCTGGTTTCACCGTAATCATAGTTCTGTGTAATGGCCTCATCCTTAAAGCGCTCGAAAATCCCCGCAAAGTCCTCTGCCGTATCCGAGGCCCTGTAGGTGTATGCCACACCGTCCAGAGTGAACTGGGCATCCGCCACCTCCTGGTTGATGATGAAAAAGCTGGTATCCTCAGCCCCCTCAGGCAGCACCATATGGACGCCTATGGTCTCAAAGGCCAGGACATCCTTCACCTCCACCATGGGATTTGGCAGTTCCTGCGGCTCGGTTCCTGTCTCGGCCGTTGTCCCTGTCTCCGCGGGGGCGGATGTCTCTGCCTCAGAAGTCTTAACAGGCTCCTTCTGGCCTCCGCCGCATCCTGCGGCCAGCAGGGCTGTAAGCGCTATGGTCAGCAGAATACCCTTTCTGCCCAAAAGCCTTTTGATTCGATTCATGTAATTCCTCCTTCCATCCGCCCATGCACAGGCATCACTGCCCTTTCTGCATGGGAGCCACCGTCTCACAATATTCCTGCAGCACCCTGTGAAGCTGTCCCTGTGAAGTCTCGTCGCACAGCATCACTATCTTGTCCCCTGCCCTGAGCACTGTATCGCCTCTGGGCACAAACTCGGCCTCCCCGCGCATAAGGGACACCACCAGGGAGGTCCTTGGCCAGGCAATGGCTGAAACCTTCTTTCCCTCGGCTGCGCTTCCATGGTAAATCATGCCTTCCACCAGCACCTTTTCCCCTGTGAGCGTGACCTTCTTGTCCGGGTTCTGCTTTGCCAGAAGGCGGTGAAGGAGCTGGTCGTACACCGGTGCGCAGTGAACCATGTCCGGAACCAGATAGGCTGCCAGTGAAACCATGGACAGGGTCAGCAGATGGGAAAAGGATCCCGTCATCTCACTAATCAGTATGATGCCTGTAATTGGCGCCCGCACAATGGCTGAGAAATAGCCTGCCATGCCCAGGATGATGAAATTCCCCACCAGGCCGCTCAGAGAGGGGCTGACAAGGAGGGCCACATTGTAATATATGGTTCCTATGATGGCCCCCATCACCAGCAGGGGCAGGAAGATGCCTCCCGGCGCCCCGGAGCCGAAGCTTATCATGCTGAAGGTGAATTTGACCACCAGCAGCAGGCACAGGGCACCCAGAGCCATCTCCCCTGCGGACAGTTCTTCCACCAGGGCATGGCCGCCGCCCAGCGCGCCGCGGTATGTAAAGCCAAACACGCCTGCCAGCAGAAAGGGAATCAGAAGCTTCACTGTCCTCCAGGGAATCTTCCCGTACAAATCCTGGGTTTTGGACAGGGTGGTATTATATACCACGCCCATGGCGCCCATCAGCACGCCCAAAACAAGCACATGACCATAGGTGCCCAGGGGCATCATATGGGTGATGTGAAAGGAGAATACCGGCGTAAGGCCAAATACATTCCTGGATACGAAATCCGAAGTAATGGACGCTGCCATGGAGGAAAGGAGAAGCTCCGGTGAAAAATGCTTATGTACCTCCTCCAGGGAGAACAGTATGCCTGCGATGGGAGCATTAAAGGCAGCCGACAATCCGGCGCTGGCTCCGCAGGTAATGAGAAGCTTTTCCTCTGTTTTCACCCGTTTGGCGGCTCTGGAGAAGCCCTTTGCCGTCATGGCTCCCAGCTGGATGCTGGGCCCCTCGCGCCCCAGTGACAATCCGCATCCCAGGGATATAATGCCGCCGCCCAGCTTGGCAAGCAGCACACGCCACCATGTTTCATTGATTTCACCGATGATTTCCCCCTCAATCTGGGGAATGCCGCTGCCTGATATCAGGGAATCCCATTTAAGGAGAAGGGACACCACACATGCGGCGGCGGTCAGAATCAGAATCCATACCGGCACAAACCAGGTATGGCTCTTGCCATAGTCCAGTATCATGTTCAGCAGTATATCTGCGGAACCAATGAGATAGCGGAAGGCCACCACCACGGCGCCTGCCAGGGCGCCCACCACTACTCCCTCTAAAATCAACTCATAACGAAAACTCCGGTAACGGTTAATGGTATGAGTAACCGTATGTTCTTCCGGCTGCATAACGTTTCCCCCTGTATCCTGTCCGGCCTGAGGCCTACATCTCACTGTAGGTGCCCTTGAACTTTACAAGCTTGGGACGGTAGCCCGCGCTGGTAAGGGCAGATACAATCTGATTCTTATGGTCTGTTCCAAATGCCTCCATGGTGATGCGCAGCTCCACGGCAGCATTGCGGTTGATGCTGATGAACTGGTTGTGCTCCAGCTTGATGATATTGCCCTGCTCCTTGGCAAGAAGGGCGGATACCCTGGCCAGCTCTCCCGGCTTGTCAGGAAGCAGCACGGAGACGGTAAATACACGGTCCCTCTCAATCAGGCCGTGCTGTACAATGGAGGACATGGTGATGACATCCATGTTGCCGCCGCTTAAGATGGATACAATCTTCTTTTTCTGTACGTTCAGATGCTTTAGGGCAGCCACAGTCAAAAGGCCGGAATTCTCCACAATCATCTTGTGGTTTTCTACCATGTCAAGGAAAGCCACAATCAGCTCGCTGTCTTCGATGGTGATGATGCCGTCCACATTCTCCTGTATGTAAGGGAACAGCTTTTCGCCGGGACGCTTCACTGCCGTACCGTCCGCAATGGTGTTCACCTGGGGAAGTCCTACCACCTTTCCCTCCTTAAGTGATACATGCATGCAGTTGGCGCCTGCGGGCTCGACGCCTATGACCTTAATCTTCGGGTTCAGAAGCTTGGCCAGGGTGGAAACGCCGGTACAGAGACCGCCCCCGCCGATGGGAACCAGGATGTAGTCCACGGTGGGAAGCTCTTTGATGATTTCCATTGCAATGGTGCCCTGTCCCGTAGCCACGTCCAGATCGTCAAAGGGATGCACAAAGGTATATCCGAACTCGTCCGCCAGCTTATATGCGTGATCGCAGGCCTCGTCAAAAACATCCCCCTCCAGCACCACGTCAGCGCCGTAGCTCTTGGTGCGGTTCACCTTCATAAGAGGCGTGGTGGTGGGCATGACCACGGTGGCCTTCACGCCGGCCAGCTTGGCCGCGTAGGCCACTCCCTGGGCATGGTTGCCGGCCGACGCGGTAATCAGTCCCCTGGACTTTTCCTCCTCGGTCAGGGTGTGTATCTTATAGTAGGCGCCCCTCACCTTATAGGCTCCCGTGTACTGCATGTTCTCCGGCTTGAAAAATACCTTGTTTCCTGTCTGGGCTGAGAAATACTCACTGTATATCAGTTTTGTCTCTGTGGTCACATCCTTCACAAGCTCGGAGGCCTCTTCAAATTTTTCCAGTGTCAGTTCTTCCATATCTTGGTCCTTCTTTCCCTTACTTTTATCCTATACTATAGCACGTCAATGTATTAAATTCAAGGCTGCACATGGAACAGGGCATTTACAAAATCATTTGCATTAAACTTCTGCAAATCGTCTATCTTCTCCCCGATTCCGATGTATTTTACAGGAATTCCCAGTTCGGACTGGATGGCCACGGCAATGCCTCCTTTGGCTGTGCCGTCCAGCTTGGTCAGGATAATGCCTGTGATTTCAGCCACTTCCATGAACTGGCGGGCCTGAGCAAGGGCATTCTGTCCCGTGGTGCCGTCTAACACCACCAGAGTCTCCCTGTAGGCATCCGGATATTCCTTGTCAATGATGCGGTTGATTTTCTTAAGCTCTTCCATCAGGTTCTTCTTATTGTGAAGCCTTCCGGCCGTATCACAGATTAGCACGTCCGCCTTCCTGGACTTGGCTGCCGCCACTGCATCGTAGATAACAGCCGCCGGGTCAGAGCCCTCCTGCTGCGCTATAAGCTCCACGCCGGCCCGTAAGGCCCACTCTGTCAGCTGCTCAATGGCAGCCGCCCGGAAGGTATCCGCCGCCGCCAGTATGACCCTGCGCCCGTCGTCCTTAAGCTGTCCGGCCAGCTTGCCCACGGACGTGGTCTTGCCCACTCCGTTGACACCGATGACCAGAACCACGGACTTCCTGTGCTCGAATTCGTATGCGTTTTCCCCCAGGTCCATCTGCTCCTTTATGCTGTTGATTAAAAGCTCCTTGCACTCCTCCGGTTCCCGGATGTGCTGCTCCTTCACCTTCTTACGCAAATCCTCCACAATGGACATGGTGGTCTGGATTCCCAAATCTCCCATGATAAGGGTCTCCTCTATCTCCTCATAGAAATCATCGTCAATGGCGGAAAAACCACTGAAAATGGAATCTATCCCTGACACGATATTGCTGCGGGTTTTGGCCAGGCCCTCTACCAGGCGCCCGAAAAAGCCCTTCTTTCCCTCTGCCATAAATCATTCTCCTTTTTGTGTCTTACATATTAGGTCTTATATACAATCAATATATATGAATCATCATATCACAACTTGCACTATTTATCCAGGTCATCTGCAATGAGGTTCACGCTGACCAGCGTGGACACGCCCTTCTCCTGCATGGTGATGCCGTAGAGGCGGTCCGCTGAGACCATGGTGCCTCTTCTGTGGGTGATAACGATGAACTGGGTATTCCTGGTCAGCTTGTGAAGGTATCCTGCGAAACGGTCCACATTGGAATCGTCCAGGGCTGCCTCAATCTCATCCAGAAGACAGAATGGGGACGGCTTTAGGTTCTGGATGGCAAACAGCAGGGAAATGGCTGTGAGAGCCTTTTCACCGCCTGAGAGCTGCATCATGTTCTGCAGCTTCTTGCCCGGGGGCTGGGCAATGATCTGTATGCCTGCCTCCAGGATGTCCTCGTCCTCCATCAGTTCCAGTGTGCCCCGTCCGCCTCCGAACAATTCCTTAAAGACCTTGTCGAATTCAGCCCGTATTTCACCGAACTTCTCCTCAAACTGACGCCGCATCCCGGTATCCAGTTCCTCAATGATTTTCTCCAGCTCGGCCTGGGCAGTGACCAGGTCCTCGTGCTGGGTCCGCATAAACTCGTAGCGCTCCGATACCTCTTTGTAATCCTCGATGGCGTTGACATTGATGTTGCCCAGTCCCTTTATCCTGGATTTCAATTCATCTATGAGCTTCTTTACCTCAGGGACGGACTGGTATTCCTCCCTCTTAAGCTCCTGAGCCGTGGAATAGGTCATCTCATATTCCGACCACATATAGGCAGTGGACGCCTCCAGTTTTTCCTCCAGCTTTTCCTTCTGGGCCTGGATGCGGAACATATCCTTGTCCAGCTCTGCCAGACGGGCGGTCAGTTCCTCCCGTTTTGCCAGGAACGCCTTCTGCCTGGAGGACATCTCCTCCTTCTCGGCCTCATGGCCGGCCATCACCTGTTCCAGCTCCTTCATATGCACCATGGCATTCTGAATCAGTTCTCCCAGATGGGCAATCTCCCGGCGCTTGCCCTCAATCACCTGCTCGGAATTTCCCGTGCCTTCGGCCAGTGAGTCAAACTCCTCTGTAAGCTTCTTTATTTCTCCGGACACACGGTCTGAGTTTTCCCGTATAAAGTCCTGTTTCTGGCGCAGGTTGGCTGCCTCCATCTGCAGGGCCGACAGGGCAGCAGCGCAGGTCTCCCGCTCTTTCCTGGAGGTCTCCAGGATAACTGTCTTGTCCTCTATCTCCTGGTTGGCCTGAGTGCTCACCTGCTCCAGTTCCCTGGAGTCCTGGGTGAGAGCTGTACGGCTCTCATTGATTTCCTTTACCTGCTCCTCCAGCTGGCCGTGTTCGCGCACCAGGTCCGTGGATGACTCCGCTATCTCCGCCTTCTTATCCTCCAGCTGGGATATATTCATGCGGATGGTATTCTCCCGGATGGCCATGGACTGGATGTCGGCGCGCAGCTTCTCCAGTTCTCCCTTTTTCTCCTGGGCCAGGGATTCTTCCAGATTCAGTTCCTTTTGTATCTTCTCCACCTGTACCAGTGCCTTGCTGCAGGTATTCTCTAACTCCTCAATCTCCCTGCGCCGTCCCAGCAGGTTGCTGGAATTCTTAAAGGCGCCGCCCGTCATGGAACCGCCGGCGCTTAAGAGCTCGCCCTCCAGGGTGACGATGCGGAGGCTGTACTTATACTTTCTGGCCAGTGCAATGGCACTGTCGATGGTGTCTGCCACTACCACACGGCCTAACAGGTACCTGGCCAGGCCTTCATACCGGGAATCTACCTGGACCAGATCGCTGGCCAGCCCCAGAACACCCTTTTCCTTCAGGGCCGCGGGCTGGGAAAATGCTTGTTTGCCGTTTATGCTGGTCAGCGGAAGGAAGGTGGCCCTGCCGTATTTATTCTTCTTCAGATACTCAATCAGCTGTTTAGCCGTTGCCTCTGAATCCGTTACAATGTTCTGGATGCTTCCGCCCAGGGCTGTCTCGATGGCCGTCTCATACTTCTGGCTGGTGGTGATGATATCCGCCACTACCCCATGGATGCCGTGTACCCGGTCACGCACCTCCATGACCCTGCGGATGCTGTTGCCGTAGCCGTCATAGCGTTCCGCCAGGTTCTTAAGGGACTCCAGCTTGGTGTAGGCCATATGATACTCCTGCTGGGTGTCGTTTAAATTCCGGTTCAGTCGGTGGGATTCCTGCTCCGCCTTAAGGAGGGCGTCCTCAGTCTCCTGAGCCGCGAACTGCTTCTGCTCCAGCTCCTTATTCAGCTGGCCTAACAAAGCCCGTTCCCTGCCGATGAGCTCATCCTGCACCGACTCGTCGCTCTTGAATCTGAGAAGCTTCTGCGATACCTCGCTGCGCCGCAGATTCACCTGCTCCAGCATGGTCTCATAGCGCTGCTGCCTGGCTGTCAGGGAGGCTCTCTCGTTAAGGGCCTGTATGATGCTGCCCTTGGCCCCTTCGATGGCTTCCTCCAATTGACGGATGGCCTCATCCTGCCCCGCCAGGTCTGCGCCGGCTTCCTCCTGGCGCTTCAGGGCATCCCTTACCTGGTCGCCCATGGCCTTTAATTCTTCCTTGTAGGAGGCCAGCTGCTGATTTTTTGCAGCCAGTTCCCCGGTAATCACTTCCCGCCTGTGCTCCAGATGCTCCTGGTTCATCTCCTCCGTATGTATCTGTTCCTTCAGGACATTAATCTGGCCTTCCAGATTGCCCTTAAGCACCGTGCCCTGGCTCAGCTCATCCCGGTCAGCTGCCATGCGGCGCTCCAGATCCGCCAGAGTCTGCTCCAGCTCTTCGTATCCGGTCTTCAGGCGCTCAGACTCCCTGCCTGTGTCCTCCATATCGCCGGAGAGGACCTGATGGCGCTTCTCCACTTCCTCCAGCTGCTTTCCCGTTCCCTCCGTCTCCATGAGGAACAGGTTGGCATCGCATATCTTAAGGCTGTCCTTTAACTGAAGATACTCCCTGGCTGCCCTGGACTGACGTTCCAGGGGCCCTACCTGCTTCTCCAGCTCAGAGAGGATATCGCTTACGCGGACCAGATTGGCCTGCTCGTCCTCCAGCTTCTTCTGCGCAATGGCCTTGCGGCGCTTAAATTTAACGATACCGGCAGCTTCATCAAAAAGCTCCCGGCGTTCTTCCGGCTTACCGCTTAGTATTCTGTCAATCTGTCCCTGCCCGATGATGGAGTATCCCTCTTTGCCGATACCCGTATCATAGAACAGCTCGTTGATATCCTTTAGTCTGCAGGCGCTGCCGTTTATCATATACTCGCTCTCACCGGAACGGTAGAGACGGCGGGATACCGTCACCTGGTCATAGTCAATGGCCAGCTGATGGTCGCTGTTGTCCAGTGTGATGGCCACGTAGGCAAACCCCTGGGGCTTTCTCATCTCGGTTCCCGCAAAAATGACATCCTGCATACTGGCGCCGCGCAGCTGCTTGATGCGCTGCTCACCCAGTACCCAGCGCACGGCGTCGGCTACATTGCTCTTGCCGCTGCCATTGGGACCCACGATGCCGGTGATGCCGTTATGGAATTCAAATACCAGCTTATTGGCAAAGGATTTAAACCCCTGAATCTCAATACTTTTTAAATACATAGTCCACCTGCTTATTCTTCTGCTGCGGCTTCCTGTGCCTTAAGCTTCAGGATGCCGTTATAGGCAGCCAACTGTTCTGCTGCCTTCTTGGTACGTCCCGAGCCGCGGCCGACCTCCTCATCCCCTATTTTGGCGCAGACCTCAAAGGATTTATTGTGGTCCGGACCTTCCTCACGGATGATCTCATAGGACAGGGGCGCCTCCTGGCGGCTCTGCACCATCTCCTGTAAGATAGTCTTGCTATCATAAAAGAGCTGCTTGTGTTCAATGTCGTTTAAGATAAAACGATGAATGAACTCTTTTGCATTAGCAAAACCACCGTCCAGATAAATTGCGCCAATCAGGGCCTCCATGGCATCTGACACCACGGAATTGCGGTTCCGCCCGCCAGTGGCATCCTCGCCCTTGCCCAGGTACAGATATTGGCCCAGCTCAATGTCCCCTGCGCAGTAAGCCAGGGTGGGTTCGCACACAATGCTGGCCCTGATTTTCGTCAAATCTCCCTCCGGCAGCGTTTCATACTTGCGGTAGAGGAATTCGCTGGTCACGATTTCCAGGACAGCATCCCCCAAAAACTCCAGACGCTCATTGCATCTGCTGTGGTCCAGACGGTGCTCGTTGGCATAGGAGCTGTGGGTCAGGGCCTGGGTAAACAGGTTCTTGTTCTTAAACTCGTATGAAATCCTCTCTTCCAGTTCTCTTAAATGACTGTTCATAATGATCCTTCCTTCTTCAAATACCCTTGGGGCAGGCCTTTAAAACATACCTCTCAAACGCACAAAAAGGGCTGTGCTTACAGCCCCTGTGCCTGTCCGTTAGTTTAAAGCGTTCTTAATCTGCTCTACTGCATCGCCTACTGTCACAATCTGTTCTGCAGCCTCATTTGGAATCTCAATGTCGAATTCCTCTTCAATTCCCATGATAATCTGGAAAATGTCCAGTGAATCCGCACCCAGGTCATCTACGAATGTAGCTGCCATTGTCACTTCCTCGGGTTCAATGTTCAACACTTCTGCGATAATACCCTGTAATTTCTCAAATTCCATCTCTTAGCTCCTCTTTCTTAAATCTTGATTTTTACTTCGTCCTTCGGACTTATTCTTCGTTCTTCGGACTTATTCTTCGTTCTGAACGTCCAGGCACTGACGGATTTTGCCATTGATATCCTGTTCCCTAAACGTCACACATTGAATAATAGAATTGCGCACCTCCGTGCGCTTTGAATTGCCGTGGGTCTTGACCACAAGGCCTTTCAGACCCAGCAGGGGGGCTCCGCCGTACTGGCTGCCGTCAAAGGATTTAAGTGTTTCCCTGAGAGCCGGCTTCACCAACAGGGCGCCAATCTTGCTGCGCAGGGTGGACATCATACCGCCCTTCACCATGCTGATTAAGGTGGCCCCAACCCCTTCATACAGCTTCAGGATTACATTGCCCACAAATGCCTCGCAGACAATGACATCCGCTCCGCCATGGGGAATTTCCCTGGCTTCAATGCTTCCGATGAAGTTAATCCCCTTACATTCCTTTAACAGAGGAAATGTCTCCTTCACCAGCGCATTGCCTTTTTCTTCCTCCGCACCGATATTGACAATGGCCACCCGCGGGTTCTCAATTCCCATCACGTGCTCCATATAGATGGAACCCATCTGGGCAAACTGCACCAGATGGGACGCTCTGGCATCCACATTGGCTCCACAGTCAATCAAAAGTGATACGCCTTTCTCCGTAGGAATAAGCGGTGCCAGCGGCGGACGTTCCACCCCTTTATTGCGCCCCACTATCACCTGTCCGCCTACCAGGATTGCTCCTGAACTTCCGGCAGATACAAAGGCGTCGGCCTCCCCCTGTTTTACAAGGCTTAAGCCTACCACAATGGAAGAGTCCTTTTTCTTACGGATAGCGTTAACCGGCGGCTCCTCGGTGGCAATGACTTCCGTGGCGTTCACCACCTGAATCTGGTCCTTGTCATAGGTGTGCTTTGACAGTTCTGAAACAACTGCCTGCTCCTGTCCCACAAGAAGTACCTGGATGCCAGGTTTTGAGTTCACAGCCTCCACTGCTCCGGCTACCATCTCGCCTGGTGCATAATCCCCGCCCATGGCGTCTACCGCTACTTTAATCATAATGACTCTCCTTTCGGTCCTGCATACAACTTATAATATACTAGATATCATTCTATAAATCAATATGTTTTTTTACTGGTTTTGGGGGAATTGAAGGCCCCTGTTTGTGTCCGTTCCAGGCGTACATACGTCAGGAATATGCATACTTCTGCAACGTTTGGATTAGGAATTTCTATGAATTATGAAGGACAAATCTGCCGCGGTCCCATGGAACGCTCATCCTATATGCTTCCGGTTGCCGTTGGCTGTTCCTACAACCGGTGCAAATTCTGCACTCTGTTCCGACACCTGAAATACAGGGAGCTTCCCATGGAGCAGATAGAGGCGGAGCTGGAACGGGTCCGTAATCTGGGAGGGAATCCAAAGCACGTCTTTCTCGGTGACGGCAATGCCTTTGGACTGTTACAGTTCTTCCCCATTGCTTTCAATCACCTTCTTATACCAGTCAAAGGAATCCTTTTTTCTCCTGGATAAATCCCCTGTTCCGTCGTCGTATTTTTCCACATAGATGAAGCCGTACCGCTTTGCCATCTCTCCTGTGGAAGCGCTGACTAAGTCAATGCAGCCCCATGGAGTATAACCCATCAAGTCCACGCCATCCCTGACCGCTTCCTTCAACTGCTCAATATGCTTTTTCAAATAATCAATGCGGTACTCATCATGGATTTTTCCGTCCTCTTCAATCTTGTCATAAGCGCCCAGACCGTTTTCCACCACCATTAAGGGGATGCGGTAGCGGCCATAAAGCTCATTTAAGGTGTACCGTAAGCCCTTAGGGTCGATCTGCCAGCCCCAGTCGCTGGATTCCAGATATGGATTTTTGGCCCCTCCGGCTAAATTGCCGCCTGTCCGGACCTTGTCTTTGTCAGCGCTCTCGCAGTTTGACATGTAGTAGCTGAAGGTATAGAAGTCCACGCAGCCCTGCTTTAAAATTTCTGCATCCCCTGGCTCCATGTTAACAGTGATTTGATTTTCCTCAAAATACCGTTTCATAAAGTGAGGATATTCTCCCCTAACCTGTACATCCCCGCAGAACTGGTTCATGATCTGGTTTTTCTTCTGAGCCTTCAATATATCATTGGGATTGCAGGTGAGGGGATAGGTGGTGATATGGCAGATCATACAGCCGATTTGGCAGTCAGGGTCAATCTCATGTCCTGCCATGACAGCCAGGGCGCTTGCCACAAACTGATGGTGAATCCCTTGAAAACGCAGGGCCGGAATATCCTTCTGGTTCATAAAATCCGTGGTGCCTTCATTTAAAATTCCCAGGGACAAATAGCCTCCCATGGGCATGGTGCCTGCGTTGATTTCATTGAAGGTCAGCCAGTATTTCACCTTTCCTTTATACCGCTTAAATAAGACCTTTGCGTATTTCACAAAAAGCTCCACACATTCTCTGGAAGCCCAGCCATTGTATTTTTCCGTCATGGCAAAGGGCATTTCATAATGGGAAATGGTTACCAAAGGTTCAATATCATGCTTTAAGCATTCCTCTATGACATCATCATAGAATTTTAATCCGGCTTCATTTGGCTCCTCTTCCATTCCAGTGGGGAAAATCCTGGTCCAGGCAATAGAAAACCGGAAGCACTTAAAACCCATTTCTGCAAAGAGGGCGATGTCCTCTTTATAATGATGGTAGAAATCAATGGCCTCATGGCTGGGATAAAAGGTCCCCTCCTCCACAGCTCTCGTAATCCTCTTGGAGGTTGTGCGGGAACCTCCTGTGCACAAATCAGCGCAGGACACCCCCTTTCCGTCCACATTCCAGGCTCCCTCGCACTGGTTGGCGGCCACTGCGCCGCCCCATAAAAAGTTTTCTTTTAATACTGACATTGTTTCAATCTCCTTTCTATATTTTAATCCACCCAAAGGCTTTTATTTTCATAGCGCTGATCCAGGTGGCCGCTGAACCATCTGCCGTTCATCACATTTGCGATTACCTTTTCTTTTATTTCTTTGGATATGGTTTCATCCTGGTCCATTTCATCCATAATTACACCGTAAGACGTTTTTACAGACTTACATTCTGCCAGGGCTTTGCCCTCTGCGGCGTCAAGCACCATGGTAAGATGCGTTTTTTCGTCCCATGGGCTCCAGGCTTCAAGGCCCTGGCCGTTTGGATCTCCTGTGTAAAGGAAGTTTTTAAGGTACTGCAAAAACAGATTCCCCATGTCCACATATCCAGGCTGGTTAAAGGTATCAGGCAGCATGGGGGCATAATTGTTCTCTGTGGAAAGCATGGGTATAAAAATACCATGGAAAGACCCGTAAACAGGAATTGGATAGGCGGAGCTGGAATCTCCATAATTGACGCTGCATAAATAAATGGGGGATTCATAGGAAGAGCTCATCTTCTCAGCGGAAGCCTCTGTGTTAAAATATCCATACATTCTGCTTCCATATTTTATGGCAAAATTTTTTGCGGCAAGGAGCTCCTCCTCTGAAAGACCTTCCATGCCGCTTCCGGAATAATAACTATCTCCATAGGCAAACATGCTGAATTCTGTAGTTCCGGTGAGCATCAGAACAGGTACATCTATATACGCATCTGTTTCAAAGCCTTCCTTTGGAATCACAACACCATCGGCGTAAAGGTGGGGGAACACGTTCATCCGTATTCCCGCGTTTCCCATAAGGGCGCTTAAGCGTTCTGAAGAAATGCTGTATAAATAATCCCGCACCTCCTCCCCTGTTCCTAAAAGCCATTCCTCTGCCTCTGTTTCATCCCCTGCTTTCCCATCCTCTACAGCCAGAGGCGCAATGGCAGCTGCAATTTTTTTTGCGCTCAATTCCTGGTCGGACACGGTCATACCGCCGCTGAAAACCACGGCTTTTTGGAATTTTCCTTTAAACAGAGGGCTTATGAGCATGGCCATCACATCGCGCCCTCCCGCGCTGAACCCCGAAACCGTTATGTTTTCCGGATCGCCGCCAAACTGCTCAATATTTTCCCTTACCCAGTCAAGAGCCTTTGCTATATCCAGCATGGCAAAGTTGCCGGTGGCATGTTCCTCTTCCATAAGGGCGGGCAGACAGTTAAAGCCCAGAAGTCCCAAACGGTAATTCACTGATACAAAAACCATATCATTTTTCACTGCCATTTCAGTTCCTATTAATTCCCTGGTATTTCCGGTTTGATTGTTGCCTCCATGGATAAAAACCATAACAGGAAGCTTTTTGGCCCCTTTCCTGCTGTAAACATCTAAGTTTAAGCAATCCTCCGTTCCGATAACCGCTTCATTTTCAAGCTGAAGGGCAGGCTCCTTAAAATCCGTGGCGGAAAGCTTTTCCGTCCAGACATCCGGATCCAATGGTGCCTTCCAGCGGAGACTGCCAGAAGGTTCCTTCCCATAAGGAATGCCGTACCATACCAGCGCCTCCCCCTTTTCAGTCCCTTCAACCGGACCAAAAGCAGTATCCTTTCTCTTTTCCTCTGCAGCCTCCTGCTGGGCTGATGTCTCCGGCGCAGCAGCCGGCGCTTCCGGAGCCGGATTCTCCCCGGCCGCAGTCTCCTGCGTCATAACCGCTTGTCCTCTTCCCATGTTTTCCCCCTTGCAGCCGGATGCCAGCACAGCTCCCGCTATTAAGAGCAATAGCCATTTTTTCTTCATAACCACACCTTCTTTTCTTTTATACAATGGTAAGCAATACCTCTCCTGCTGCAATTTCTTTTGTTTCCGCCGCCTTGATGCTGATAAAATCAGCGGGGTTGGAAATCAGCACAGGAGTGATCACATCATAGCCCTTTTCCTTTAATAAGCTTAGGTCAAATTCCAGAAGCAGATCTCCCGCCTTCACCCTGTCGCCCATTTTACAATGAAGAGTAAAGCCTTCTCCTTTTAAATTTACCGTGTCCAGGCCCACATGAATTAAAATCTCTGCCTGGTTATCTGCAGTGATTCCCACCGCATGTTTGGAATCCATGACCGCGCTGATCATTCCATCTGCAGGAGCATATACCTTTCCGTCAGAAGGAATAACGGCTGCTCCCTCTCCTAAAACGCCGCCGGAAAATACCGGGTCCGATACCTCCTTTAAAGAAATTACAGCGCCGTTTAAAGGGCTTTTGATTTCAATGCGCTCCACCAAAGGCTTTATTTCCTGTGGCGGGGTCTTTGTCTCCTCTGCGCTGGTGGCTTCCTTCTCTCCCACTTCTGCCGGGTCGGGTTTATAAAGCGCAAGGCTGACCAGGAAAGAAACGCCCAGGGATATAGCCAGGGCGATAACGCCGTTAAGAAGATTTGCCAATCCCTCTCCGCCGATCATCTGAATGAGCGTCAGAGCGGAGGGGGAACCTCCCATGGTATACCCCACCAGATGGGTGATTCCGGAATAAAGCCCGGAGGCTCCTGCGCCGCAGACTGCCGCAATCATGGGTGTTTTGTATTTTAAAGTAATTCCATACATGGCAGGCTCAGTGACGCCCGCCACAATGGCAGAAATCCCAGCGGCTGATGCTGTGGATTTTACAATATTATCTTTGGTCTTGACGGCTACAGCCATGGAGGCTCCGCCCTGAGCTAAATTGGAGCAGAACATGGTGGTAATTAATACCGCGTCGTAACCAAAGCTGGCCAGACTGATGGTACAGATGGGGATCAGAGCATAGTGCATTCCGGTCATAACAATAAAAGGCATGATTGCGGAAAGCACGGCAATGATTAGCCAGTCAATCTTATTATAAAGGAAATTAACTCCATCCGCCAGATAATTTCCCACTATGGCTCCAATAGGGCCAATCACTACCAGAACCACGGGAACAGAAACAAATATGACAATTAAAGGCTTTAAAAACACCTTCACCATATCTGGGCAGATCTTATCCGCAAACCTTTCAATCCACCTCATAAACGGAACCATCAAAAGCACTGGAAGGACAGAAGAGCTATACGAGGCCGAGGTTACGGGAAGCCCGAAATAAGAGGTGTTTCCCTGTAAAAGCAAGGCCCCAAGATCGGGATGAAGCAGTACGGCGGCCATCACCATTGCTAAAAAGGGGTTGCTGTTCAGCCTCTTAGCCGTTGTGTATGCCAGCATGATCGGCATAAAATAAAAGAAAGCGTCTCCCACTGTGTTCAGGATCATATAGGTGCTGCCTGTGGTGTCCACCAGATTGAAGGTGGTGAGCAAGGTCAGAATCACCTTAATCATACCGCATCCCAGCATGGCCGGAAGAAGGGGCGTCATGCAGCCCGCCACAAAAGCGCAGAGCCTGGAAAACAGGTTTTCCTTTGGACCGCCGCTTTCCGCCCTCCCTCCGTCTGAGAAATCACCCAGCTTTTGAAGCTCGGCAAACACATGAGTGACCTCATTGCCAATGACCACCTGGTACTGACCTCCCTGTTTGATGACCCGTAAAACTCCGGGAATTTTCTCCACCTCTGAATCCTTTGGAAGCCCCATGTCCTTTAACACAAAGCGCAGCCTTGTGATGCAGTGGGTCAGACCCTCCACATTTGCCTTTCCGCCGACCATTTCTAAGATTTGTCCGGCTGTTTTCGCATAATCGAATGCCATTTTTTCTACCTCCTCTTTATTTTTTAAAAGCCATAGCTTTCAGCTGCAAAAAAAAACCTGACAAAGCCTGCCTTCTTCCGCCGGGCTGAAAATTACAGCCTCTGGCGGACAGCAGAGAATTGTCAGGGTCATGCCCCTCCCGGAAAGCCAGTCAGGTAACACTCCTGTATTCTATTTTAGAATTATTGTCTGGTTATTTTTTCAATATGAATCATCAGGTAAAGCATCTCTTCCCTGTTCAATTCATAATGATACACATCGTGAATAAAATCTGCTATCTTTACAATACATTTGTAGGATTGGGGATACTTTTCCTTGATCAGATGAAACCATTCATCCTCTGAGCCGGCGCATTGCTTTCCCTCAAACATCCTCTTGGCAAAGAATTTTAAATGAGTGATAAACCTCTGGTAATCCCAGCTTTCCTCATCCATCCGGATCTGGTAGCAGGCCTCCACAATCTGTGTGATCTCCTTAATGAGCCTTGTGATGGCTTCCAGATTCTCTACCTGGCTGTCTCCAAGCTGGGAGCATACATAATGAAAGGCTAAGAACGCCGCCTCATCCGGCTCCATCTGGATATGAAACCTCTTTTTCACCAGCTCAAGCCCCCGGCAGCCCACCTGATATTCCTTGGGATATAAATGCTTTACCTCCCAAAGCATGGGATTTTTTAAGACTGCTCCTGATTGATAGCGTTCCACTGCTCCTGCCAAATGATCACAGATAGGAATCAGCACCCGTTCCGAAACCTTAAGCTCACAGACTTCCCTGGCGTAATGGGTCATCTGCTCCGCGATCTCCCAATATTCCTCCGGCAGCTTTGCAAAAAAGTCCTGAAACCTCTTAATTTCGTTCTTGTCATTGGGCGTAAAAATGCGCTCTACCTGGGTGCTTACTATGGAATCCCTTTTTCTTTTGTTAAATCCGATTCCCTTTCCCTGGAGAATAATTTCCTTCCCTTCCGGGTTGCGGGATACAACCATGTTATTATTCAGCACCTTTTCAATTACCATACCGGACCTTCCCCCATGTGTTTTGTAAGTCAAATCTCCCATCCCAAACAGCGGGCGTTCTATTTGCAGCTCCCCAAGCGGCGAGATATTTGACTCTCGCAGCAACAGCCATACAGACATGCAAACATGTCAACGCAGCTCGTTGTTGGCAGAAATAAAAAAACAAGTTCCACAAAATAAAACTCCGCCATCCACCATGGAGTCATTTTCTTGTAGACCTTGCCCGCATTACCGGTCACAAACTACCATCTATTCACTATGCGTAGTATAACATTCTTGTTTTTTATTGTCCAGATGTAAAAATGCACACTTTTCAACTATTTTTTTGTGCATTTTTACATCTGAAAAGATTGTTTTCAGCCGGTTTTCCAAGATATCCTTGCTCAAAACCGCCTCAATCTGCCGGTTAACCAGTTCTTCCATCGCTTTTACACGCCATTCCGGGAAATGCTCATCTCCGCGGAACGTAAACTGGAATCCTTTCATTCCGACCAGGTCAGAGCGGATTGCGGAAGTCACGGCCTGCTGCCCCATCCTTGTAAAATCTTCTCCGATGCGGGGACCGTACTGCTCCATCTTCCTTCCGATATCCAGGAACTCCTCCTGTTCCACATAAGGCAGCATGGACATGTTCATGTCAAACACCGGCGCCATTGTGAACGGCTGCAGCGTATCATTATCCACCAGAACGCCATGATTTCCTGCGTGGCGGTCAACATTAAAGGTCAGTGAATCAATGACGATCATCCGCCGGAAGGCATCCTCACTCCCCATCTTACTATAAAATTGCATTAAATCATTTGGAGAGCTGTGGTTGATTTTAAAACGGGCAGCAGGGACATATCCATATTGCTCGCTCGTAAAAAGCCTGCATTTTGATGCCGGTTCTCCATGCATATTGATAAGGGCGTAGGAAACCGCCTCTGAAAGCAGTTTTCCCGCAAGTTCTGCCCCTAAAATCTCACAGTATGGTTCCAGTCCTGCATTCCTTGCGCCAGAGCTGCCGCGTTTATACAGATAAATCCCATCCTCTTCCCGCATCCAGCATTTCCGGAAGCTTCCATCTGTGGATAATTCAGGCGAGGTATTGCTGAGCTTGATTCCGTACAGCCCAATTCCTTCAAACGCCAACTTCGATATCACTTCGTTGAACTCGTTGCAATAAAAGGATACGTCCTGCCAATGGACGTCCTCCTGTTCTTCTTTTATCCAAAAGGTGTCATTTATGGAAGCCGCATGTGTAACCTTAATAAACCCTTCCGTCCTGTCGCATCCGCAATCCTTCATGATCTGACGGAGGTGGGTATTATGTTTCGATGCCTTCCGGTTATCCAGCCACGCTTCGATATAGTCAAATCCTATTGGCAGATGTTCTTCTGTATGCTTTTGGAAGGAATATGTGTTCCCAAATCCGCTGTCTGTGATAGAAAAACGGGCCACTTCCCGGTCTTTGTTCATAAGCAGATACATTTTTGGCACCTCCTTTTTTGTGAGCTGTTCTGTAATGATCTAATTATATACAAATTAGTGAGCGATGTAAAGTTGGTATTCCGTCTGTGAGACTATCCCGTTTCTATGTTTCAGCATCCCCATACTTACTACAGCTTTTTAGCATAAACACCATTTTCTCTGACAAATCCCATCTTCCTTAGATACGCTTCATGGCTTTCTTCGTTTCCGGAAAATACCAGTTTACGGATTCCCTGCTTCTGCAGCTTTGAATACAGATACTCCCCCACGGAGCAGTCACGATATGCCGGTGTGGAATAGTCAAGCAGCACCTCCAGAGTTCCGTCTTTTTGCCTGTTTCCTAGCATCAGCCCTGCAGGCGTTGCGTCACAGCAAACAAGATAAGCAGCGTTTCCCCTTACCTCCAGGTTCAGGCCGGGAAAGCAGCTTGTTATATCCTCTCTGTAGCGCTCCAGGAAATAATCGAAAAATGCTTCATCCGTATTGCCTTTTATCAGGTCAAACTGTCTGTCAGGCTTTTTAAGACGCACCAGGTAATAAATATTGATGCCTACCAGACAGAGATTCATCAAGGCTGTGGGATAAGACTGAATAAGCAAGGCATATACAGCAAACATAAAAGAGCCGATAGAGTTCACAATTCTCAGCTTCACCACGGATGACATAAGAAATGCAATCAGCACCAGGATTGAGCTGATATATCCAACCAGTTCTATGAGCATATGATTACTCATGTTTTACCATCCTTCTGTACAGTATTCCTTTATAAAATGGCATCTTTTTTCTTACACAAGATCCTTAAGAACAGAGCTTCCTATGGTGCCCTCCGGCATGTCAACCCCGAAGTTCTCCGCAATGGTCGCGCCAATCACAGCAAATGTCTCCATATCCTCCAGCCTGCCGCAGCCTGCCATGGACGGGGAATAGGCAATAAAGGGAACTCGCTCTCTTGTATGGTCAGTTCCTGTATGGGTAGGATCGTTTCCATGGTCTGCAGTGAGGATCAGCAGGTCATCCTCACGAAGCACAGTCAACAGCTCCCCTAATTTCTCGTCAAATTTCTCCAGCTCCTTTGCATACCCTTCTACATCGCGGCGGTGTCCCCACAGTGCGTCAAAATCCACCAGATTCACATAGCACAGACCTTTAAAGTCCCTTCCTGCTATCTCTATGGTCTGCTCCATTCCATGAACGGAGCTTTGGGACTTATTGAATTCCGTAAGGCCTTCCCCGTCAAAAATATCGAAGATTTTGCCTACGGAGATCACGTCCAACCCCGCGTCCTTTAATGCATTCAGAGCAGTCCTTCCATAAGGCTTCAGCGCATAATCATGACGGTTGCTGGTGCGCTTAAATTCTCCTTTCTTCTTACCTACATATGGTCTGGCAATGACACGGCCCACCTTCCACTGGTCTTTCATGGTGATCTCTCTTGCAATCTCACAGCAGCGGTAAAGCTCCTCTAATCCAAAGGTTTCTTCATTTCCACAAATCTGCAGTACAGAGTCCGCAGAGGTATAGACAATCATGTGGCCTGTGGCGATTTCCTCCTCTGCAAGCTCGTCCAGGATTTCGGTTCCGCTGGCGCTCTTATTCCCGATAATGATGCGCCCCGTTCTTCTGGACAGCTCGTCCAGCAGTTCCTTTGGAAAACCGGTTTCCGTAAATGTACGGAAGGGCTTTGTGATATGAAGCCCCATCATTTCCCAATGCCCTGTCATCGTGTCCTTTCCGGTACTTGCCTCATTGAGATACATATAGTATCCAAGAGGATGCTCTACAGCTTCTGCCTGTTTTAAAGGATGAAGATTTGCTATTCCCAATTTCTGGAGATTCGGAATGTGAAATTCCTCTATGGATTCCGAAATATGTCCCAGGGTGTCTGCTCCTGTATCTCCATAATCCCCCGCGTCCGGCAGGGCGCCAGCTCCGAGGGAATCAATTACGATTGTAAAAATTCGTTTAAACTTTTTCATTTTCAACCTACCTCTTATAACCTTCCAGATTCTATTTCTTTTCTGTCTATCTTGCTGTATCCTGCTTTTATCTGACATCGATGCTTCCAGTGGTTTTTTATCTCTTACCTTTTACATAAGCTACGCCGTCAGCTTTTGGAGCAACCGATTTGCCTACAAACATAATAAGACTTACAACGGTCAGCACATATGGCAGCATGGCAAGGATTTCTGTTGGAATGGAAATCGCCCCGCCGCCGAGAACCACAGTCAAAGCCTGGGCAAAGCCAAAGATCAGACATGCTTTGTATACGCCCTGTGGTTTCCATTTTCCAAAAATAACGGCCGCCAGAGCGATGAATCCCTGCCCTGCTATAGCAGTCTGGGAAAACTGCGCTACAATCCCAAGAGTTACGGCAGAGCCGCCAATGCCAGCCAGAATGCCGGATAGGATCACGCAGATATACCGTGTTCTGTAGACATTGATGCCAAGGGTATCTGCTGCTGCCGGATTCTCACCTACCGCAAGGATTCTCATTCCCCATTTGGTACGGTAGAGAACAAACCACATCGCAGCCGCAAAAGCCAATGCCACCAGAACCATAATGTCAATATTCAGATTTGCCTTCATGCCTCTGACGCCGCTGCCCAGAAGCTTCGGCAGCTTGTTGGGAACGGGATAAGAGACGGTAGCTCCGTCAAACGTAAGCCTGCAGAAGAACACGGCCAGCGCCGGTCCTAACAGATTTATGGCAACACCGCTGATAGTCTGATCCGCCCGGAAGGAAATTGAAGCAATCCCATGAAGCAGAGCCAGAGCTCCTCCCGCAATCCCTGCGCACAGTACGCCGGCCCATGGATTGCCGCTGTAATAGCCCACAGCCGCCCCCACAAAAGCGCCGATGGTCATCATTCCCTCTATTCCAATATTAATTACACCGGAGCGTTCAGATATAACGCCTCCAAGCGCCCCAAAAATCAGAGGAGTGGAATACATCAGGGTTACGCCTATTAATAATGTAATCGTATTTATCATGATTATATCCACCTCATTTCGTCAATTTCTCAGCAAAAACCCGTATTATATCCTTTAATGCGATCAGGAATATAATAATGCCAATCATAATATCGATAATCTCTGACGGTGCGCCTGTGAAATATTGCACGGACTGTCCGCCGTAAAGCAAGCCGCCAAACAGCAGGCCTGAAAAAATACATCCGATAGGGGAGCCGCCGGCAATAAACGCAACGGAAAGTCCATTCAAACCGTAGGATTCAAAGGCTGATAATTGTGTAATATTGTGGGGGTTATTGCCTGAAATTGAAATTGCTGCCGCAATTCCTGCCAGCGCTCCGGCAATCACCATGGTCTGGATCATATTTCTCTTCACATTGATTCCGGCAAATTCTGCCGCAGCTTTGTTGAGTCCTACTGCCCGCAGTTCATATCCCTTTGTTGTTTTAAAAAGAATAAAGGAGATCACAAGCGTCAGAGCAAGGGCGATCAGGATACCTGCATTCACATCGGTCCTAAGAATATCCCCAAGCGCCGGATGCCGCTTCATAAATTCCCCGGCAGCCTCCGTTGTCTTCCAGTTCGTAAAGAAGGAGATAAAACCGGATTCGTTGATCCTGTAGGTACCATCTGTATCCGGCTTATGAAAGGCCTCCATTTTGCACACAAAGTTGGAAAGGTATAAGGCGATCCAGTTCAGCATGATACCGGTAATAACCTCATTGATGCTGAATCTTGCTTTGAGCCAGCCTGCAATCCCGCCGTAGATGGCTCCTGCAAGGACGCCTGCCAGCAGTACCAGAGGAATCTGGAGCAGAGGATGGAAATCACAGACAATTCCCACTATATTTGCAGCAATAGCGCCCACAATATACTGCCCCTCTGCTCCGATATTAAATAATCCCATTTTATAGGCAAAGGACACGCTCACTCCTGTAAGGATCAGCGGAGTGCTCTTAATAATGACATTGGATATATACTTTGGCCTGCCAAAGATACCATTCAGCAAAGCTCCAAATGCAGAAAACGGATTGTATCCGGCCATCCCCAGAATGACAGCAGACACAAGAAATCCAAAAAAGATGGCAATCAGGGTCGCTGTGATCGGTTTCTTGAGTAATTTAGCTGTTTTTTCCATCTAACGTACCTCCCGCCATAATCAAACCGATTGTTTTCTCATCTACCTCCTCCGGTTCTACAATACAGCGGATTGAACCGCCGTAGATGATTCCGATGGTATCCGAAACATTCATGACTTCGTCCAGCTCAAGAGAGATCAGAAGAACCGCTTTCCCTTTGTCACGCTCTCTGACAAGCATCTTATGCACATATTCTATGGCGCCTACGTCCAGTCCCCTTGTGGGCTGCACAGCGATGAGCAGGTCGGGATTGTTCGCAATTTCACGTCCGATGATGACCTTCTGCTGATTACCGCCGGACAGGCCGCGTATTGCAAGCGCTTCACAGTTATCCGGACGGACATCATACTCTTTTAAGAGGCCGGAAGCAAAGGTTCGGATTTCATTTTTATTCAGTATACCATTTTTCGAGAAGGGAGCTTTCATATAGGTATCCAGTACTGTGTTTTCCTCTACTGAAAAATCAAGTACCAGGCCACGTTTCTGCCTGTCTTCATGAATGGTAGACACTTTGGCGTCCATAGTTTCTCTGGTCGTCCTGTTCTCAATTCTCTGGCCGTTAATCTTAATGGTTCCGCTTTCCACACGGATCAGGTTCGTGATGGCCTCCACAAGCTCCTTCTGCCCGTTTCCATCAATTCCCGCAATTGCGAAAATCTCCCCGCGCCTTACCTTCAGGGACAGGTTATTCAGTACATACACGCCGCGGCTGTCTTTGGCGGATAGGTTGTCGATCTCCAAAATCACATCTCCCGGATTTGCCTTTTCCTTGTCAACCACCAGCCTTACTCTGTGGCCCACCATCATATCCGCCAGATCTTCCTGGGAAACCTGCTTTACATCCACTGTCTTAATATATTTACCGCGCCGGATAATGGTACAGTAATCGGCAGAGGCTTTAATCTCCTTCAGCTTATGGGTAATAATAATAATGGTTTTTCCGTCATCCACCAGCTTGTGCATAATATCAATCAGATCATTGATCTCCTGAGGGGTGAGAACGGCTGTCGGCTCATCCAGAATCAGGACATCCACACCTCTGTAAAGTGTTTTCAGAATTTCCACCCTCTGCTGCATACCGACGGAAATATCAGAAATATACGCATCCGGGTCTACCTCCAGACCGTATTTTTTCACCAGCTCCAGCACTTTCTTTTTGGCGCATTCCAGATCCACAACACCAAATTTTCTGGTTGTTTCCTGTCCAAGAATGATATTCTGAGCAACTGTAAAATTGTCCACAAGCATGAAATGCTGGTGTACCATGCCGATTCCATGGGCAATGGCAACGTTGGGATTTTTCATATCTGTTTTTTCCCCATACATATAGATTTCTCCCTCATTTGCCTGGTACAAGCCGTACAAAATATTCATAAGTGTTGTTTTTCCGGCGCCGTTTTCTCCTAAAACCGCATGAATAGAGCCCTTCTTTACATCAAGCTGAACCTTATCCAATGCAGTATAGGCTCCGAATCGAATGGTAATATCATGCATCTGAACCGCATAATCTTTCCTCACTTCCATTCTTATCCCTCCTGTCCCTTTAATTCAGCTAGAAATGTCTCATACGCGTCTTCCGTTGCCGGAGGGATCAGCTTCCCGTCAATGATCATTTTCTGTATTTTCATTGCTTCCTCATAAACTTCCGGAGACATGTTCGGAATTTCTTTCGGAATGCCTACGCAGCCCTCTGCCAGTCCATAGCTGAAGGTTTTTCCTCCGATCTTCTCTCCGTCCATCGCCATCGTAGAGAGCAGTTCCACCGCAATATTTACATTCTTCATGGCGGAGGTCAGCACATTCTCCGGCGCAAGATAGGACTGATCCGTATCAACGCCAATGACAAATGCGCCGTTCTCCTTTGCGGACTCAATGACACCGTATCCTGCGCCTCCCGCAGAATGGAAAATAATATCGCAGCCGCTTGTGTACATCTTGTTTGCGATTGCTTTGGCCTTGGCTGCGTCAGAATAGCTTTCCGCAAACTGCTGCTGTACTTCCACCTGGACGCCCCGAACCCTTGACGCATAGGCGACACCCGCAAGATAGCCGTACTGGAAAAGATCATTATTGAAGCTCTTCATAGGCCCTACATATCCCACCTTATCTGTGGCCGTGCTCATTCCTGCAATATATCCCACCAGAAAAGAGGACTCTTCCGCCCGGAAGGTCACGCCGGAAATATTATGGGGACATTCCTCATAGGTCGTATCTACAATGGCAAAGCTGATATCTGGATTCATTTTCGCAATCGTTGCCAGAGCGTCTGCCTGATCGTACCCAATTCCCCAGATCAGGTCACTGTATGTATCGGTTGCCCTGTCCAGATTTGTCAGGTAATCCGCAGTCTGCTTGGATTCCAGAACCCTTACATCTGCGCCTGTATGCTCTTTCAGTGACTGCAGCCCTTCCCAGGCTGACTGGTTAAAAGACTGATCATTAATTCCTCCTGTTCCCGCAACCATAGAGACGCGGAAAACAGAATCATCCTTTTGGGACATTCCGCAGCCTGTCATCATGCAAAGAGCCAGCACCGCAGGTATTACCCTCTCCCATTTTCTCATTTGCCCACCCGCTTTCTTTTATGCGATTTCCAATGCAATCTTCATCATATCTGTAAAGCCTGTCTGGCGTTCTTCACTGGACAGCCCTTCTCCGGTAAAGATGCCGTCCGAAATCGTCAGTATACAGAGGGCTTTTTTGCCTGCTCTTGCAGCGTTCATATACAGCGCTGCGGATTCCATCTCTGCAGCCAGTATGCCCATTTTCGCCCATTTTTCCATATCCCCCGGGTCATCATTGTAGAAAAGATCAGAGGAAAGAATATTTCCTGCTACGGTTTTAATTCCAAGCCTTTCTCCGGCTTCTGCTGCGGCTCTAGCAAGGCCGAAATCCGCTATGGGAGCGAATACTCCCGGAAGTTTGTACTGCTCGGCATAGGATGTCACTGTGCTTGCCCCTACACCGATCACAACATCTCTCAGCTTTGCTTTGTCACTTAAGGAGCCTGCCGTACCGATTCTGATAATCTGGTCAACCTCATAGTAATGGAACAGCTCGTAGGAATAGATTCCAATGGAAGGCATTCCCATACCGCTTCCAAAGACGGTGATTCTTTTTCCACGGTATTCCCCTGTATACGCCAGCATGTTTCTTACACTGTTTACACATTCATAATTTTCCAGGAAGCGCTCCGCAATAAATTTTGCTCTTAAGGGATCTCCCGGCATCAATACGCTTTTTGCAATTTGCTCCCTGCCTGCTTCAATATGTGGTGTTGGTATTTTCACTTTGCTTTCTCCTTTTTCTTATTTTGCATCATGGGCTGCATTTCCTGTCACTCATTTCAGTTGAGCAGATTTTGTTTTGTATGCTCCTTAAGCTTCAGATATTGTTCTTTTGTAAGGCATATTTTTCCGAGCTCCGTTGTGATCAGGCCGTCCTTTTCAAGGCTTTGTATATTTCTCTGAATGGTTCTCACGGTAAATCCGATTCGCTCTGCGAGCTCCGGCTGCGTCTTTTTTATCTTGCAGAAACTTCTTTTGGGCACTCTTTCAAATACTTCAATCAGGTAGAGAATCAGCCGTTCCTTACATCCCAAAAACCGGTACTTGCGCTCTTCGGAGGTTTGATAGGTTAGGTTGCTCATAAGATTCCGGGTTCTCATAAACAAAGCATTAATGTCTTCCTTCATCCATTTAAGATATGCAGAGGCAGAAATGGCCAGCAATTCACAGGGGGCTGTGGAGCGGATCGTCACCCGGTAGTCTTTAATATCTCCAAAAACTTCATAATCTCCCAGCACCTCAGTTTCTGAATATTCCATAAACATGTATACATTTCCAAGCATCTGCAAATCCAGTCCGCTGACCTTCCCCTTCAAAATAATATACACATATTCACAGGGCATTCCTGCCTGGATCAGCGTATAGCCTTTGGGAATCTCCATATATCTCATATGTTTGATCACATAGTCCGGACACTTTTCAAACAGGGCATTCAGGTAATGAAAATGTCCTTTCCCCAATTTTTGAATGTGCTCTATAAATTCCTGCTTTGATTCCACTGTTTCACCTTCTCTCTGTACGTGGACAGAAGCTTTTGAGTAATTTGCTTATCGCTTCTGCAGCTCTTGGTGTAAGTAAATTGTATGATTCTTTTTCTTTCTTCCAAACGACATATGTCGCTATTTCTGCAAACTCACATCTTTTCCACATCATACACAATTTTTATCGTTCATTTTTGTATATCTTTCACAATCAACATTTTTATACACAAAAAGGTGATGCCCTTACAGCATCACCTGTTAATCCATAATCTATTTACGAAGGCTCTACCAGCTTTCCCCTTGCGCCAGGCTGATTACATCTCACCTAATCCGCTCTTGATTGCCTGGGACAGGGTTTCCATAGCTGCCCTCATCCTCTCTCCACATTCGATGATAACATCACACTTAAACTTCATGGCTGTTTGGGAAAGAACGCCTGCCGGAAATGCAGCCCGGATGAATTTACAACTGTCAACTTTTTACTAAGCATAGTACTATTCTCTTTATCACTATTTTATACTCGAGGACACACCATATGCTTATGTCTCCTAGAAAAGATTTTATTACATCTGCCTGTCTATGTCAAGTTTATCAAGGAAATGTTTTACTCCAAAGCCTGCCCCTTCCCCGCCTGTTTCCCGCGCCTAGTACTACGTAATCTACCCTGCGGCCGAAACAATCTGTATCATCCACGCGAACAATCACACCTTCCTTGATCAACACTTTGATGACAGCACGCGTATCACGTTTGTTGATGAAATGATTACTCCACACATTCAGTATTTATGCGGGTTTGCGAGGCGTGGCAAACCTCTTTATCACTACCAATTTATAGTAACAACCAGCTCCTGATGGTTTTCTGAGTCATCTTCATGTTCGGCATGGACTTGAGTTTTCACTAAATCGCGATTTTCATCTACGATTTCGCTCCACCCTTCTTCCATGCTTGGATAATGCTCGATTATACGCTGTTTTAACATATCCATGCGCTCTGGACTGATTTCATATTCCGGCTTCGCGTTTTCTATATTCATGATATACAGTTCTGTGCTCTTGACGCCGGCATCCTTTGCAATCTCCAAAAAATCTCTTCTGGCTCTTTCCGAAAGATTTGATGCATCATAAATTACGGTGGCTCCGCTGATCAATGCAGCTTTTGTTCGTGCTTGTGCGATTAAAAATACCATGTTGTTGTCTGATGTCAGGCCTTGCTCTTCGATTTCTTTGCGGATACTGTTTGCAGAAATCACCGTCACTGTCTTCTCATAACCGGAATGATTTTTAAGTTCTTTCATCACCTGCTTTCTATCCAGCACGAAAGCGGAAGCACGAATGGCATCACTGATGGTATATAACACGTCTGCGCTGATAAATCTTCTGCCTTTTTGCTGCTGCACCTGTGCCAGCTCTGCCGCTTTTGCAGTTTTCCCGGATCCCGGTACGCCGCACAGGACTATGAGTTTTTGCGATGAGTGCACGTCCTTCTCTTCTTCTCTCAGTTTTTGTTTTTCAGCATTGCGCTCCTGATACAAAGAGATTGTTTTCCCCTGTTGGAATTCATAGAGCATCTGCATTTTCTTTTCATAGTTTTGGCTGATAAACTCTGCCTTTTGTTCCGGTATCCCAGCTTGCATATAGAGCGATCGAATCTCATCAGGAGGCGGTAAAAGATCCAGTTTGACAACATTGCGATTCTTGACTTTTGCGAGCATTTTATCTTCGGTATCATAAAAGCTCGTGATTTTACGTTCCAATAACCCCACTCTTGAGTACGGCGCCGTCCTGTCATCCGAAAAAAACATACTGTTTCCGGAATCGAAAATAGGAGCCGGTCCGATCAATCGCATCGTGTCAGGATCGCGCAGCACTCCAAAGTTCAACAGATGCTCATCTGTATTGCTGATGATAAAATCAGTCATCGTTTGATAATCCATGAACTTTTGGATGCAGTCGCGGTCAATGCCATACTGCGCGCATAAGTCAATATAATGATCGTACAGAGCTCGGCTGATTTGCGGCTTTTGACTCTCCATCAGCTCATACGCTGAGATCAACTCGATCGTATCGGACGTAAATGCCTGACAGCGGCTGATGATCCCATGCCCTTCCACGATTTCCGCTGAATATTTTACAAACGGGATCTCGTTGTTCTGCCTCGTATGGATCTGCGTTGCCAACACTTCATTGACAGACTGTTGCCCGTAATATTTGCTGCTTTCCTTGACCAAAACTGCCGTTGGCTGATCCAAATCCCAATATTTTTCCATCTGGCCGCCCAAAGAAGCGTTGTAATCATAAGAGGTCGCATTATGATACGGCACTTTTCCTTCGTTGTAAACGCTCAAATTGGAGAATTTAACCTGATCATATTTTAAGTTTGCATCTGCAGGACATACCCAATACGTATCAATCATGCTGAGCGCCAGATTCTTTGCCAGATACATCTCTGCGTTCAAACAGCCAGACTTCTTGATGACCTCGCGGATCATATTCCTGGAAGCCGGAACCGATCTCATTTCCCACCACTTTTTAATTTTTTGAACATCTGCTTGCCCCATATACGGAGAAAATCCTGTGTGATGATCTTTATATCCAGCAATGCGGCCGGTCGTCTCATCAAACGATATTGTTCCACATACCGTGTCTTTATGCATAAGAAAATATTTAACCATTCAGCATCACCTCCACTTCTTTCTGTTCCAAATACTCGTCAATAATCAGTTCTGTCATGTCCCGGTATACTGCATAGAAACGTGCTTGTGAATAATCCCCCTTATCTAAAACCGCTTCTTTTCCATCATCCCAGATATGAAGTTCCGCAAGGTGATCCTGGCTTGACTTCCACTGATATTTAATCGCCCGGTATATCCCTGACATATTGATGATCAAGGATGCTTCATTCAAAATTTCATCCATCGTACACTTCAAATACAACGAAAGGCGAAATACTGTGTCAGCAGCGCATTTATTGATGTTAATTTTTCCATTGATTAGCTCTGAAAGCGTTGTGTATGGAATACCCGTCTGTTTGCTGATCTGGTATACTGTTTCGCCGCATGCACTTACATGATTACAAAAATTTTCATTCATCACAGTTGCCTCCTGTATTCACTATAACGTCATAACGTTACAGTGTCAAGGATTATTTCTGCCTACCTGTTATCTCTCCGTCTCGTCATGCGACACTGCAGGGGCAGTCGATATGATGCAGGCATGTCTTTTTCGATCAGCTTGTCGATATCCTCCGGTGACAAAGGCGGCCCAAGCCGGTCATAGACATTTTCCTTTAGAAAGAAAACTGATAAAATTCCCTCTGCTCTGGCAGGAGTTTCTCGACCAATTTCCCGTAAAATAAAAAAATGGCATCCGCAGTCAGCAATGCAGATACCGTCGTCTGTTCTTCACTCTTTCTCCTGGCTTCCTCTTCCGATTCATACAACTCCAGTTCCGGAAGCTGTACCGCCAGTTCCCATTGTCACACTTCCTGATAACAGGCAATATTTCTTCTCCGGCATAAGGTTCAATTTTAACTCGGCCTGCGTTTCTTTAACATCAATCTGTATAATTGTTTTCCCTGCAGCCCTGTATTTATTAACAGAGTACACTTCTTTTTCATCTGCGGCTTCCATCACATCATAAGCCACTCTTTCATCCATCTGCCCATCTGCGGTAATATATTTCAGGTCCATGGAATAGTAGTCTGTCAATGCTACTGCGGAATGCGGAACATCTGCATCAATAATATAAGACATTCCTTTCTCCACAATCGTCCTGCTTCCATCTACATTAAAATCAAAGGAGCCATTAAAACAGTAACCAAATTGGATATGTGGATGATGATGGTTGTCTAACAGCACATCTTTATCTACCCGGAACAAAAGTACCATATTTTTCCCAAATATTGCGCTTGCCCGTACAAATCCCGGCTTTAACTCTTTCATTTTCTCAATACTTTGTAACTTCATTGCACTTCTCCTTATTTCTAAACACACACCAGACAATTTTAGCATTGTACTTATGGAATATAAAGTGGATTCCCTCCTGCTTATATGCATTGAATGAGGTTTTATTCGTTACTGCGAGGTCTGCATTCCCTTTAAGGACCTCCTTCAGCGCAGTAGTTGTTGATGCTGTGATTATTTTTTCAACATGTTCGTCTTTTATCATCCCTTCACTCAGTTCTTCAATAATATGCTCAACCGCATGGCATGTAGCCACCTTGACATTTTTATCCGGCTGTATCTGGTATCCGTTTCTGCAAACCAGACCATACTGGGGTGTCGGAAAGATAAAATTCAGACAATTTTCCAGGTTCACATCCCAAAAGAAATCCGTCACTCTCTCATATGCGCTTGGCACAAGTGCCAGATCAACTCCGTTCCCATGATGGATTGAGTTCAACAACGCTTTAAAATCAGGAAATAACCTGAAATCATATATTGCTGCTCCGCCAATACTATCACACAAATACTTTGCCGCCTGTACGCTGGAAGTGGCTTCCGGTCCCATAGTCCCGATCACTATCCGCTCTTTTTCTGCTATATACTCCCGCACAAAATCATATTGTTCGATAAATGGCTTCACAAGGTTTTCATCTATCATTGCCAGGCTCCTTATCTCAGTAATGGCAAGCTGCCCGTAAGTTTATTTACTTTCTTTTTCGGTCCGCAGATACATACCCCTAAATAATTTAGATCTACTGTGTCTACATCTTTCATTTTTCCGATAAACTCCTCATATGTTTTACAGGATTGTGCAACATCTGAAAAATCAATACACAGTAAATCAGAAAATGCTTCCTCATACAGCCTGTTTCTGATTTCCCGGATTCCATCTGCATCCCCCTTTAAAATGGGAACCGGAAATTCAATGATTCCTAAATGTTCATGTGCATTTTTATCCATCACATCTTTTCCTACTACCTCCGGAAATTTTTCTCCCAAAGTAATTCCCATGATCGCCGCCGTATTTGCAATTAATCCCAACGGCAGTTTTTCATCAATAATCATCACACATTTTTCGTCTTTGACTACCATTTTTTCAAACCTCCTGACCATCCAAAGCTGTCTGCTTTGTTTTTCCCCTGTACTCTGAAATAAATAATCCGGTCAATGTCAAAACTGTGCCGACTGCTGACATGGCAGTTATCTTTTCATGCAGAACGATTACGGAAGTTACTACCGTAATCACAGGCACCATATAAATATAAATACTCGTTTTCACAGCTCCTAAAACCTTCACAGCAATATTCCATGTTACAAAGCACAGGGCAGAAGCCCCAACACTAAGATAAAGAATATTAAATACTACTGTTGGATTGTAAAACTGCCTGATCTGTACATTGTAACCGAATACAAACAATACAGGAATCATAAATACAAGTCCATAAGCAAAAACTCTTCTGGTTGACTGAATGGTACTATACCCATATTGCCCGATTTTTCTTGTCAGTACGGAATAGATTGCCCATACAAATGCCGCAACCAGCGACAGCAAATCTCCCAACGGGTTGATCTCCACCGATTCCTGTCCACTGAAACTGATACAGATGATACCCGCCATAGCCACTAAAAAACCAACAAAGAAATTAGTCCTCAGCCTCTCATCCCTTATCACTAAACGGGAAACAATCGCAGTAAAAAACGGGGCAACGGATATGATCACTCCCACATTTGCAGCCAGTGTAAAAGTCAACGCAATGTTTTCCAATAAATAGTAAAGGCATACTCCGCATAAACCAGCAAGGGCAAACGTAAGCTCCTGTTTCTTATCCTTAATATGTAAAATCTTAGGGCACGCAGCCATCAGTATGAGGAATCCTAATATAAATCTTATAAACAGAATCTCTATCGGCTCAAATTCCCTCAACAGTATTTTCGTTGAAATAAATGTAGTTCCCCATATCAAAATGGTCACGAATGCGGCTAAATGTCCTTGTGTTTCTTTTGATTTCACACTTTCCCCTCCATATTCCCAGCTTCTTTAATTACTTTCTGATAGGATTTTGGGGTCAAACCAATCAACGATTTAAACAGGTTCGTGAAATGGCTCTGGTCCGTAAATCCCGTCTTCAATGCGATATCTATGATTGGCATCCCTTCTTCCAGCATTTTTTTTGACTTTTCAATCCTTACTGTTTCCAGATACTTATGCGGTGAAATCCCTTTTACCTTTGTAAATGTCCGCAGAAGATAATATTTACTGAATCCTGCTGCCAAGCTCAGCTCATCCAACGTAATATTCCGGAAAAAGTGGTTTTCTAAATATTTACATATTTTTTCAATCTGCTCGGGCGCTTTTTCACTTTCTACTACTGTTACCTGTTCGGAATAATCATTGACCAGCCTTTCCATCAGAAAAAGAAACGTTTCTTCCTTTTTAAAATCCTGATGCTCTGTTAAGATCATATCCTTCAAATCATATAACGAAAGCTCGATCTCTTCCATACGGATCACATTTTCATTAAAGTGGGGAAGCGATGCCTTACCGGTAATCTCAGTCATAACCCGCCGCATGGTATCGGTACTGATATTAAAACTAAAATAATGCAGATCGTCATCTCCAAACTGTTCACATCCATGTATTTCCTGTGGGTTTATCAGCAGGATATCTCCAGCGTTCAGCGTATAATAGTTATTATTACATATAAATTCCCTTACACCGGCTTCAACCAATCCAATTACATACCCTTCATGAAAGTGATTTCCAAATTTCTGTGCGATACCTTTAAATTCATATACTTCCACCTGTAGATCTGTATCGTAGTAGATAATTCTTTCTTCTTTTTTCATGATGTCTCCTCTTTGCCCGTATGACTACAGAGCATTCATTTTTCTGAACACAACTAGTTTACTACAAAATAAAATTCACTTTCTTGTAAAAAATTGCTCTTTTATTATATCAGATATCATGAAAAAACAGCCCTGCTTATCTTCGATTTACTGCTTCTCTGCCTGGATTTACTTTTGGCTCATATCCATTCTTCGCATATTCTTCCACAGTCATGCCATACTGCTTCGTATCCGCTTCAATCTCCTGCATGACCTGCTCCTGGTATGCTTTTTTCTCTTTTGTTTCTTCGTAATCTCTGATATCGGGCATCTTTGGAAGTGTGCCGCCCTGGGACAGCACCCGTCGGCTTTCCTCTATGAATGCGGTATCCAGTCCATGCAGCAGCTACACGAAAAAATCTCCGACATGAACAGCCGCTACTATGACCTGCGGGGAAAGATTGTCAAGGCCGAGCGCGATCGCCGCCCTCACCGAGCGCGGGGAGATGTGGGCACAGTACAACAAGTACAAGCCCATCCACAAACAGCTTGCCAAGTTAAAACCGGCGAAGCGGGAACTGTTCGAGCAGCGCCACAGCCGGGAACTGATCCTCTACGACGCGGCGGCCCGGTATCTGAAAGAATTGAAGGACAGCGGCGAGGAAATCACCCCCAAAGCATGGTAGCGCGAAATCGACCTGCTGGCCGCCGGAAAGCAGGTGGACACCATCGACATGAAGGCCATGCGGGAGGAACTGAAAGCAGTGGAACGACTCCGCAAGGCCGCCGACCATCTGGCCCGGCAGGAACAGGACAAGTCCCATGACCGGGGGCCGGAACTTTGACAAACACAGAAAACCGCCGTACAGGTTTTTCCCATACGGCGGCAGCTTTCATTTGCCGAACAAGTCGCTGTGCGACCCGGTGCGGGCCAGCGTCAGCACCAGCACATCATCCTCTATGCGGTAGATGAGCAGCCAATCCGGGAGGATATGACATTCCCGATGGCCCACCCAATCGCCGGACAGATCGTGATCGCGGTTTTTCTCCGGCAGCGGTTCACCCATTGCCAGCAGCGCCACGACCTGTTCCAGCAATTCAATTTTCAGGCCGCGCTTGATTGCTCGCTTGTAGTCCTTCTTAAAGCCGGTTGTGTACTTGACGGTGTACTTTGTTTTCCTCATTTTTTCAGGTCGGCAAACAACTCGTCAAGGTCATTGTAACCCTTTACAGACGGGTCTTTTGCAATCCTTTCCGCTTCCTGCATGGCAGCAATCGTTTCTTTGTTGGGCTGTTCCAGCTTCACTTCAAAGGGAATGCCGCCTTCACGAAGCGACTGGCGCACAAAGATGTTGAACGCCGTGGATAAATTCATGCCGAGTTCCGCAAACAAGGCGTCGGCCTGTGCTTTCAAATCCGCGTCCATGCGGATACTGATGTTTGTGGTATTTCCAGCCATTTCATCAACCCCTTTCTGCTGGTACTTTTAGTATATGCCATTTGCACGAAGAAAACAATACTTTGCACGTATATTTAACAGTAAATTCATTGAAGGAGGTCGCTGTATGAAGCAGATTATTTTACCCGTCACTGTCCATCCTATCGCTTCCTGCGCCTGGCTTTCCGTAAAGTCCTTTTGGAGCAGCTCTCCCTTAAACTTGGACCGTCTTTTAAGAAACTTAAAAACCAGATTTACAAAGACCATCCCGATATGTTTAATGTCAGGGCCAAACCCAATCCGTGCTCCCCTGATATCACTATTCAATATATCAGCAGATATCTGGGCCGGCCCGTCATTGCCACTTCCAGGATTGATGCCTATGATGGGACTTCTGTGACCTTCCACTATCAGCGCCATGAGGACCATGAAACTGTAACCGAATGCATCCCCGCCATTGACT
>NZ_AUJR01000033.1 GCF_000424325.1 [Clostridium] clostridioforme AGR2157 | reverse complement strand
AGTTGAGAACTATGGGCGCAACAGCCTGATTAAAAGGCTACAAGCGAACAAATGCGAGTGGTGCGGCGCAGAGAATGTACCGCTCGAAATACACCATGTACGAAAACTCAAAGATTTAAGTGGCAGAAAACAATGGGAAATCGCCATGATTGGGCGCAGGCGCAAGACAATGGCACTCTGTATTGACTGTCACGATAAGTTACACGCAGGGAAATTAGACTGACATCTGGAGAGCCGGATACATCGAGAGGTGTAAGTCCGGTTCGGAGGGGAGTTCTCGGAAACCTGCCATAGCGATATGGCAAGGCGCTGGGTTCTTACCCTACTTGTGACCTCCGTGGGGCCTATCCCCTTTGCTACCATGAGCAATCGGGAATGGTCCGGCGTGGGACAGAACTACTTAAAGTCTCTGATTGCTTTAGGCTTCCAGGCGTTTCTCATTATGATATGCGTCGGCATTTATGCAGTCCTCATCCAGGAAATTTCCACCGCCGACAACATATCCGCTGCCATCTGGGGCTGCATGGGATACACGGTCCTCCTGTGCTTTACTCTCTTTATCTCTTTAAGGCATATATCACCAACACGGCGGCCTATGACAGCGGAGAGCGTGACAATGCCGGAGCCTGGCTTTACTTTCCGGCAAATGCGGAGGAAATCGCCGCTGCCTTTACAGAGATTGGGCTGCCGGCCTCCGCCACGCCGGATATGTATTTCTTTGATGATTATGTGTCGGATGTGCCGGGGCTCCGGCTCGCTCTCCCCATGTATGCCCATGTGGATGATCTGGCAATGCTGGCACAGGAACTCTCCGATCTGCCCGACCATGAGTTTGAAAAGCTGCTGGCTGTCTAGGAAACACCCCTGCGGCTGACGGACTATGAGCAGTTCAAAGAGTATCCCCACAACTTCGATTATTTCATCCTCATTCCGGGGATGAACAGTGACGAGGCTCTGGGCCGCTACCAGCTCTATGAGAGCGGTATGGTGGAAATGCCGGAGGCATGGAAAGCAGGCATTGACCCGGAGACCTTTGGCCGCAAAGTGCGGGAACAGGACAATGGATATTTCACGGATAAGGGATATGTAAAGGTATGCCCTCCACAGTTGAACACCGCAGAAACGGTCTCATACACATGGGAAGCAGCCAAAGCACACAGGAGTTTACAGCAGACCAGGGTAACCAGGCTCCGCTCACCGGCTGGCAGGAGGGATACATCCTGCTTTGCCAGGCCGCAGCTCACCGCCGACTGGGAGAATAAACTGTCCTTAGTGGCAAAGGGAGAGCTTTCCCCGGAAACATCCTCCATGAAAGGAAATGACGACCTGGGAGAATATGACTTTGTCAGCAGCTCCTCAAAATCGGATACCTGGGGAATGAGCCGGTCAATGGCAGTTTTCAGTTTCGCCTTATAGCTGGTTCCCGCTTTCTCGGCGGTATGCTCAATGTAGCTTTTTCCTTTGTCCTGTCCCGGCTCGATCACAGACAGACCGTATTCCTTACACAGTCGGTCGCTGGTAATTATGGATATGCCCTTTGTCTATGTGGGTGGTAAGGACAAATTCATACTTGCCGCCTAACACTTCATTTTGATTTTGTTTCCACCTATGGGGCAAAACAATGGGGCGTGTCCATGTATGACAGTCAAACCGCCCTAATCGCCAACTACATCAATCCGATTATCGGTGATATGGAGGTTCAGGCGATTACGCCCCGTGTAGTGGACAAGTACATTCAGACCCTGCAAAGAACCCCTCCCGTTTGCAAAAGGAACCGAAAGCCCAAAACAGAGTTTATTTCCAACCAGACGATTGAGAAGATCATCAAACTTCTCCGCTGTGCCTTTAAGCAGGCTGTACGCTGGGAACTGATCGGCAAAAATCCTTTTGATAACACCGTGTTACCAAAAACAGAGTACAAGAAACGAGACATCTGGGACGCCGATACCATCCGTATCGCTCTGGACCAGTGTACCGACAGCAAATTATATGTTGCTATGAACCTTGCATTTGCGTGTTCTCTGCGAATGGGAGAAATCCTCGGTCTGACCTGGAAGAATGTTCACATTGAGGATGAAAACATAGCGGCTGATAATGCGTATGTTTACATTGAGGCAGAGTTGACAAGAGCTTCTAAGCAGGCGATTGAAATGTTGGGAGAAAAAGAAATTTTCCATATCTTCACTCCGCTCATGCCTAACACCAGCACCCGGCTGATCTTGAAGAAACCGAAAACAAAATCAAGTGAGAGAAAAGTCTGGCTGCCGAAAACCGTTGCTTATATCCTCCGTGAGTGGAAAAAAGCACAAAATGAGCTAAAGAGCTTCCTCGGTGAGGAATACCAGGATTTCGATTTAGTGGTTGCGCTACCTAATGGGCGGCCATGTGAGAACCGGATTATTGAGAAAGAATTTTCTCTGCTGAAAGAAAAAGCCGGATTGCCTAATGTGGTGTTCCACTCTCTCAGACATTCCAGCACTACTTATAAGCTGAAACTCAATCACGGTGATCTGAAAGCCACTCAGGGAGATACGGGCCATGCAGAAATTGATATGATTACAAAAGTGTACGCCCACATCCTTGACGAGGACCGTAAAATCAATGCCCAGAAGTTTGAGAGTGCCTTTTATGCTAATCCTGATCTGAGGAATGTAAAGCCTCCCCAGGAGTCAGAACAGCCTCAGGCACAAACCTTAGACCTAGCGGCATTGGTGGAACAGCTTCAAAAATCTCCAGAGCTTGCAAGCACCCTGGCAGCATTGCTTACCGCTCAAAAGGCAGGCTAAAATCTCAAATTAGCAAGAAGTCAATTTTTCTTAGCAAGCTCTCCATTTTGGTTCGTTTCCAATTAGCAAAAAATTCATTGTAACGCATAAACAAAAAAGTAACCCTCCAACCCTGGTAGATGGTTTTAACCAAAGGCTGCGGCTGAACAAAAAAAGCTGCAAACCCTTATAAATAAAGGCTTGCAGCGTTGTTCGCTGGCGTCCATGAGAGGATTTGAACCTCCGACCCCACGCTTAGGAGGCGTGTGCTCTATCCAGCTGAGCTACATGGACATTTGTAAAATTATTCAGTTGTTCGCCTCATTTGGACTCGAACCATCTACCGCTTAGGAGGCGGTCGCTCTATCCATCTGAGCTACGGAAACGTGTATGAAATTGTGTGTGACTTACGGTCTCTGTTCCTCCAAAAAGTTTCCGTTGTAGGTTCCCTTAGGAGGCGTGTGCTCTATCCAGCTGAGCTACAGAAACACAAATATAAGGCGGGCCGTATGATACTCATGCGGTCTGCCTTATATAATAACCTATGTGGTAAAAAAAATCAAGTCCTATTTTCAAATAAACATCCCGGTTAAAAATCCGGTTAAACATCCCAGCGTCTGCCGACGATACTCAGCCAACACCCGTCCAACACCCAGCCAGAGCAGCATGCAGGCATCCCCAAACCACCCCAGGCCGCACCAGGAACCTCCCGCACCAGGAACCTCTCCAGGCCGTACCCGACCCACCCCAGGCCACCCCTAAAACAGCACCGTACCCTGCATCCACACCTGCCCCTTAAAGCGCCGTCCTATCCGGGGTTCGCCCAGCAGGTCCTGCTTGTTGATGGCCACATGGAATACCATGTCGTTGCAGTCCAGCTTCAGGTCATATATATCTTCCTTGGTAATACGGTTGGTGTTTGTACTGATTTCCGTGATTTCACCTATGACGGAGTACTGGTCACATTCTATGCCGCAGGGCATGAAACAGGTTTCTATGATGGAGTACACATCCTCATGGGCAATCCGTCTGGATACCATGGAATAGAGGTCGATGTCCTCTATGGTCAGTGTCTCAATGGCGTCCTCGTCGCCGTGTTTGGCGGCTTCCAGGAGACTGCTGCGCTTTTTGGCGGCCTGACGGGAGTCCTCGGCCTGTTTTTCCGTCTTATTGACCGGCAGCAGCACCTTTCCCTGGACTGCCAGGCCCGTAAGGGCAGCTCCCTTTGGCTGGACAGGCTGGCGGGCGCTGCGGCGCATCCTGTACTCCATGGAATTCTCCATGTAGAAAATCAGGGATATGCCCACCCTGTATTCATCGAGAAGGCCTGCATAAGTTTCACGCTCTGTGTGGCGCTGGATGGAACATTCCGCCTCTGAACTTACATCCGGGTTCTTGACATAGGGAAAATAATATTCGCGGCTGAATGTTCCTTTGGGGCTCATCTCGCCTATCATGGCAACTCCCATGCCGGGAGCCACTTCCGTGCGCAGTTCACAGAGCCTGCTGCCTTCCTGTTCCGCCAGGTGGCCGGTCATCTCCGCTTCTTTTACCAGGCGCTTTAAAAGCTTCGCCATATCCTGTTTTTTCTGGTACATACTGAATCCTACTGTCCGCATAAACTTATGCATCTTGTCACCTTCTTTCACTCAAGATTTTGCTCATCTAAAACCGTACTCATACAAGAATGAGGCCAAAGGAACCCCTTCGCCTCATCACCTTTGCTCATTATATACTACTTCATAGGAGATTACCAGTATTTTTTCTAAATATACCGTAAAATATTCGTGAAAATAAGTTTGGAAAATAGGGCGGAAATGCGATTAATGTGTTAAAATTTAAACACTTTTTATCTATTGACTGAAAATCCTGCCTGTGTTAGTATGGGATTAGCACAAGGCAGGCCGGTGGGATTTGCGTTTGCGGACAATTTTATATCATCGGAAGATGGATTCGGGAGAGACTGCCCACAGTGTATGGAAGATAAAGGAAACTCGGGATACAGCGTATGTGCGTATAATCAACATACAGAAGACAGCGCCGAAGGGGAAGCGGAAAACTCTCAGGCAAAAGGACCGGATACCGGACGATACTCTGGAGAGCATAGCACCGAAGAAGCCAAATCTTTCAGGTCCAAGGACAGAGCGCATGAACATCTTTTGTTCGTGCGCTTTCATAGTCTAATATCGTTAAGGACCAGACAATTTTCATGAAGGAGGTAGTGATTATGGGAACAGAAGCAGCAGGGGAGGTTTTGTTAAAAACACCTCTCTACGACACTCACGTAAAGTATAAGGGCAAGATTGTATCTTTTGCAGGGTATCTTCTGCCGGTACAGTACCAGACAGGCGTTATCGAGGAGCACATGGCAGTGCGCACCAAATGCGGTCTTTTTGACGTGTCACACATGGGGGAAGTGATTTGCAAAGGACCGGACGCGCTTAAGAATCTGAACATGCTCCTCACCAATGACTATACGGTCATGGCGGAGGGCCAGGCCAGATACAGCCCCATGTGCAATGAACAGGGCGGCGTGGTGGACGACCTGATTGTGTATAAGGTCAGGGATGACTGCTATTTTATTGTGGTGAACGCTGCCAACAAGGATAAGGACTATGCATGGATGAAGGACCATCAGTCAGGGGATGTTGTGTTTGATGATATTTCCTCCCAGGTGGCGCAGCTTGCCCTGCAGGGACCAAAGGCAATTGATGTGCTTAAGAGGGTGGCGAAGGAGGAAGACATTCCTGAAAAATATTATACCTGCCTTTTTGACCGCATGGTGGGCGGCATGAAATGCATCATTTCCAAGACCGGTTATACTGGGGAGGACGGAGTGGAGATTTATCTGGCTCCGGAGGATGCGCCTAAAATGTGGGAACTGCTCATGGAGGCCGGAAAGGACGAGGGCCTGATTCCATGTGGTTTGGGCGCCAGGGATACCCTGAGGCTGGAAGCAGGCATGCCATTATACGGACATGAGATGGACGATACCATATCTCCCAAGGAAGCCGGATTGGGAATCTTTGTCAAGATGGATAAGGATGATTTTATCGGAAAACAGGCTATCCAGGATAAGGGACCTTTAACCAGGAAGCGTGTGGGATTAAAGGTAACCGGCCGCGGCATCATCAGGGAGCACCAGCCGGTCTATATAGGAGAACAGCAGGTAGGTATGACCACCTCCGGCACACACTGCCCGTTCCTGGGGTATCCGGCAGCCATGGCCCTGATTGACATAGGGTTTAAGGAGCCGGGAACGGCGCTGGAAGTGGATGTCAGGGGACGCCGCGTGGCCGCGGAGGTAGTGAAGCTGCCATTTTATAAACGGCAATAATTCAGCGGATATAATAATCAGGATTTAAAAATATAATAAAGCAGTATGTTCAAGGAGGTATTTAGAATGAATATTCCAGAAGATTTAAAGTATGCAAAGTCACATGAGTGGGTAAAGACCCTGGAGGACGGCACGGTTTTAGTGGGAGTGTCTGATTATGCACAGGATGCTCTTGGGGATCTGGTATTCGTAAACCTGCCGGAAGCAGGGGACGAGGTGACAGAGGGCGAGTCATTTGCTGATGTGGAATCCGTAAAGGCTGTATCCGATGTGTATTCACCGGTAAGCGGTACAGTGGCCGAGATCAACGAGACCCTGCTAGACGCCCCGGAATCCATCAACGAGGCGCCTTATGAGGCGTGGTTCATGAAGGTGGAGAATGTAACCGGCACAGCTCAGTTAATGAGTGCGGCAGAGTATGAGGAATATGTGAAGACCCTGGATTAAGGGATTCGAGGCGGGGAAGGTATTCCATCCCATGAGAGGTGAGGTGAGATTATATGGGAAGTTATGTACCAGGTACGAAGCAGGAGCAGCAGGAGATGCTTCGTGAGATTGGGTTTGCCAGCTTTGAGGAGATGTTCTCCCATATACCGGATGAGGTAATGCTGAAGGAAGGGGTCAATATTCCTTCAGGACTCAGCGAGCAGGCAGTTAAGGGCAGAATGGAGGACATAGCCGGTAAGAATGTCGTGTTCCGCCATATTTTCAGGGGGGCAGGAGCTTATAACCATTACATACCTGCCATTGTTTCAAGCGTGACGTCAAAAGAGGAGTTTGTTACTGCCTATACGCCTTATCAGGCGGAAATCAGCCAGGGCATCCTCCAGTCTATATTCGAGTATCAGACCATGCTCTGTGAACTCACAGGAATGGACGCCTCCAATGCATCCATATACGACGGTGCCACGGCTGCGGCGGAAGCCATTGCCATGTGTAAGGAGAGAAAGAAAACCACAGCCTATATCTCTGCGGCTGCAAACCCGGGCGTTATCGAGGTCATGAAGACATACTGCTTTGGCAGCAATACAAAGGTTGTCATGGTCCCGGAAAAAGACGGGGTAACGGATGGGGCAGCTCTGGAAGAGATGCTGAAGGCAGACCCGCAGGCCGCCTGCTTCTATGTGCAGCAGCCCAACTATTACGGCAATGTAGAGGACGGGGACGCCCTGGGCCGTATTGTCCATGAGGCGGGCACCAAGTACATCATGGGATGCAACCCCATGGCCTTAGCCGTCATGAAGACCCCGGCAGAATACGGGGCGGATATCGCTGTGGGCGACGGCCAGCCCCTTGGCATGCCTCTGGCGTTTGGAGGACCTTATCTGGGCTTTATGACAGCCACGGCAGCCATGACCAGGAAGCTTCCGGGCCGCATCGTAGGCGAGACAGCAGATAACCAGGGACGCAGGGCGTTTGTTCTTACCCTTCAGGCCCGTGAACAGCATATACGCCGTGAAAAGGCCAGCTCCAACGTGTGTTCCAACCAGGCATGGTGCGCCCTGACTGCCTCTGTATATATGACAGCAATGGGAGCAGACGGTATGGCTAAGGCAGCAGGCCAGTGCATGTCCAAGGCCCACTATCTCAGGGATATATTAAAGGAAGCAGGGCTTGAGCCAAAGTATGACTGTGAATTTTTCCACGAGTTCGTCACCGTAAGCCCGGAGGGCAAGTGTACGGACAGCGCCCACATCTTAAGGGCTCTGGAAAGCAGGGGAATCCTGGGCGGACTGCCACTTTCCGACAGAGAAATCCTCTGGTGCGCTACGGAGATGAACACCAGGGAAGAGATGGATGAACTTGCCTCCGCTGTACGGGAGGCGCTGCACAGGGAATGCGGACAAAAGGAGGTGTGCGGTTCATGAAGCTTGTATTTGAAAAAGGGTCAGCCGGGAGAAAACTGGATTTAATCAGTCCCTGTGACGTGCCCCAGGTATCTTTTGAGAAAGCACATATCCGTGAGAAACAGCCCCGTCTTCCGCACATGTCGGAAAATGAAATCAGCCGCCATTATACGGAACTGGCAAAGCGTTCCCACGGTGTCAACGACGGCTTCTATCCTCTGGGCTCCTGTACCATGAAGTACAATCCCAAGGTGAATGAGGAAGCAGCCGCCTTAAAAGGATTTAGGGGAGTCCATCCGCTGCAGCCGGAGGCTACGGTGCAGGGTTCCATGGAAGTATTATATCTGGCAGAGAAATATCTCTGCGAAATCACGGGCATGGATGCAATGACATTCCAGCCGGCGGCAGGCGCGCACGGTGAGTTTACGGGACTGCTTTTGATCAAGGCATACCACGTCCATCACAATGACACCAGGCGTACCAAAATTATTGTTCCTGACTCTGCCCACGGAACCAATCCGGCCAGCGCGGCCATGTGCGGATATGACGTGGTGAGCATTCCGTCCAGGGAGGACGGCTGCGTGGATTTGGAGCAGTTAAAGGCAGCGGTAGGGGATGACACCGCCGGTCTGATGCTGACCAACCCCAATACCGTGGGATTATTTGACAAGAACATACTGGAAATCACAAAAATCGTACATGATGCAGGAGGACTGTGCTATTATGACGGCGCCAATCTGAACGCGGTTATGGGCATTGTGCGGCCGGGTGACATGGGATTTGACGTGGTCCATCTGAACCTGCACAAGACATTCTCCACACCCCACGGCGGCGGCGGACCGGGAAGCGGTCCTGTGGGCTGCAAGGAATTCTTAAAGGTCTTTATACCCGGCGTACGTGTGGAGAAGGAAGGGGATGCATATCACTTTGTGAAGGCACAGGAATCCATTGGGGATGTGAAGATGTTCTACGGCAACTTCCTGGTGGTGGTTAAGGCATTGTCCTATATCCTGACCCTTGGAAAGGAGGGCATTCCGGAGGCTGCCCGCAATGCAGTGCTGAATGCCAACTACATGAGAGTGAAGCTGTCGGATGTCTATGACATGGCCTACAACGAGACCTGCATGCATGAGTTCGTCATGAGTCTGGAGAAGATGAAACACGACAAGGATGTGAATGCCATGGATATTGCCAAGGCACTTCTGGACTACGGCATTCATCCGCCGACCATGTACTTCCCGCTGATTGTACATGAGGCGCTGATGGTGGAGCCTACAGAGACAGAGTCCAGGGAGACCCTGGATGAGGCAATCGAGGTATTCCACAGGATTTACGAGCAGGCTCTGGCAGACCCTGAGGCACTTCACAGTGCGCCCCACCTTACACCGATTGGAAGACCGGATGAGGTTACTGCGGCCCGTAAGCCGGTACTGCGCTATACATGGGAATGATGAAAATGAAATAGGACTGCCTGGACAGCCGGCATGTCCCTGGTTATGCATGGATATCCGCGATATCTGTATATGGCCTGGGAACGGGCTGCCCAGGCAGCCTTTCTATAAGAATGGAGACTGACATGATAAACAGACTTGTGTGGATAGAGACAGATAATACATACCCCTACCGGAATCTGGCCATGGAGGAATACATGACCCTTCATGTTCCCAAGGGAACCTGTATTCTGTACCTGTGGCAGAACCGCCATACGGTGGTGATAGGAAAGAACCAGAACTGCTGGAGGGAATGCAGGGTGAACTTCTTAGAACAGGAGGACGGATATTTGGTGCGCCGTCTTTCCGGCGGAGGTGCGGTGTTCCACGATCTGGGGAATCTGAATTTTACATTTATTGTAGGCGCCGATGATTACAATGTTTCACGGCAGCTGGATGTGATACTGGAAGCCGTAAGGAGCCTGGGAATCCATGCTGAAAAGACAGGGCGCAATGATATAACAGTGGATGGACGCAAGTTCTCAGGCAACGCATTTTACAGAACAGGGGACGGCTGTTACCATCATGGGACCATACTGATACGGGCGGACAAGGAAAATATGTCCCGGTATCTGAATGTATCAAAAGAAAAGCTTGCCTCCAAAGGAGTGACCTCAGTAAAATCCAGAGTGGCCAATTTATGCGAGTTTAAGCCGGATATCACATTGGAGGAAGTGAAAGCGGCGCTGGTGGAGGCATTTTCCAAGGTTTATGGACAGCCTGCCGTAAGGATGAAGGAAGGGGAACTGCCTCAGCCGGAGATAGATGCCCTGACAGAGAAATTTGCTTCCTGGCAGTGGAAATACGGAAGGAAGATTCCCTTTGAGTACGAAATGGAAAAAAGGTTTGTGTGGGGCAATATACAGATACAGTTTCATGTGGATGAGGGCATGATACAGGACGTGAATGTATTCTCAGACGCCATGGACCAGGAGATGATTGGGAAGCTGGCAAAACAGCTGAAGGGCTGTGCCTATGCGGAGAAGGATATATGCGGGGCGGTGGATGCCGTGGGACCGGACGCATTTCAGGCAGGGGATTATACGGATGTACCGCAGTCACGCCAGTTAAAAGAGGATATCATGGCCCTTGTGAGGGAATCGCTGTAAACGCAGAACATAAATGGAAGAGAGGTTAAGTTTATATGGCTGACAAATTTGATTTGGTAGTGATTGGCGCGGGACCGGGCGGATATGAGGCTGCCATCGAAGGGGTTCAAAAGGGAATGAAGGTCGCCCTGGTGGAAAAACGTGAACTGGGAGGCACATGCCTGAACCGGGGATGCATTCCCACCAAAACAATACTCCATACAGCAGAGCTGTACCATGAATTACAGTCAGGGCCATCCATTGGCCTGACGGCCCGGGAACCGGTGGTTGACATGGAGATGGTCCAGAAACGAAAGGATGAAGTGCTGGAACAGCTGAGAAAGGGCATTGCCTCCCTTATGAAGACCAACAAGATTTCAGTCTATTGCGGTACGGGAACCATACTGGACAGGGAGCATGTGAAGGTGGCGTCGGCTGAGGAAAAGTCAGGGGAAAAAGCAGAGGAAAAAGCAGAGGAGAAAGCAGAGGAGAAAGCGGAAGGGAAAGCTGGGGGGAATTCAGAGGAACAATCAGGCGGACAGAAACAGGACCAGGTTGTCCTGGAAACCAGCCATATTCTCATTGCCACGGGTTCCGTGCCCGCATGCCCGCCCATACCCGGCTCATCCCTGCCGGGAGTGGTCACCAGCGACGGACTGCTGGACAAGAAGGATATGTTTGAACATCTGATTATCATAGGCGGCGGAGTAATCGGTATGGAATTTGCGTCTGTGTACAGTTCACTGGGCCATGGAGTGACTGTAATCGAGGCCCTGGACCGCATTCTGCCCACCATGGATAAGGAAATTGCCCAGAACCTGAAGATGATTATGAAGAAAAGAAACGTGGATATCCATACAGGGGCAAAGGTGGAGGAAATCCTTCAGACAGAGGATGGAGCCGGACTTATATGCCGCTATGTGGAAAAGGACAAACCCTGCGAGGCCAGGGCGGACGGCATCCTTATAGCTGCGGGCCGCAGGGCTTATACGGGCGGTCTTATAACGGACGAGAGCAGTCAGGAAGTGAAGGATATGGCCATGGAACGCGGGCGTATAGTCACGGATGAAAAATACGAAACCAGCGTACCGGGCATATATGCCGTTGGCGATGTGACGGGCGGCATTCAGCTGGCCCATGCAGCCACTGCCCAGGGCAGAAGCGCGGTGGCGCATATGGCAGGAGAGGATATGGTAATCCGCACGGATATCGTTCCGTCCTGCGTGTATACCAACCCGGAAATCGGCTGCGTGGGAATCAGCGCAGATGAGGCCAAGGCCCGGGGAATGGAAGCCGTGACAAAGAAGTATATAATGTCTGCCAACGGCAAATCCATTCTGTCCCAGCAGGAGAGGGGATTTATAAAGGTGGTGGCGGACAGCGGTTCACACCGAATCCTGGGCGCCCAGATGATGTGTGCCAGGGCCACGGATATGATCAGCCAGTTTGCGGTGGCTATGGCCAATGAGCTGACGCTGGAGGATATGGCTAAGGTTATTTTCCCGCATCCTACGTTCAGCGAGGGGATATTGGAAGCGGTAAGGTGATGAGCGCTCAGACTGTGTCCCTGCTGAATGCCTGCATTGATTTTTTAGGGTTTGGGTATATAATACAGTAGGCGGATAAAATGCCGCCGCGGGAACTTAATACTCAGGAAAGGGCAGGCAGGAATTTCATGTGCGGCAGATATCATTTCAGCGCGGAATTATTAGATGAGATAAGGGACTTAACAGAGCAGAAGGACTGGAAACTGGAACTGGGAGTGCTGGACCGGGACATCCATCCGGGCGACACGGCGCCGGTCATTGTGGCAGCCGGGGACCAGGGCGGGAGTCTCCGGGTCTGCAGGCAGAAGTGGGGATATCCCGGGCCGGGCGGAAAGGGGCTGGTTTTTAATGCCAGGTCAGAGTCTGTGTTTGAAAAGCGGATGTTCCGGGAAAGTGTGAGCCTGCGCCGGGCTGTGGTCCCTGTTTCATGGTTTTATGAGTGGAATAAGAATAAAGAGAAATTTACATTCACTAAGGAAGGTAGCCGGATTCTGTTTCTGGCCGGATTTTATGGCAGGTATGAGGATGGGGACCACTTCGTCATACTTACCACCCAGGCCAATGCATCCATGGCCCCTGTCCACAGCCGTATGCCTCTGGTTCTTGAGAGGGAACAGGTTAGGGAATGGATTCTGGACAGCGCAAAGACAAAGGAACTGCTGGGGCAGGAACCGCCCCAACTGGCAAGGGACTGTGAGTATGAGCAGCAGACCTTGTTCTGAGCCGTATATGGCATGAATATATGGATTTGATTATCTGAACATGAGGGCGCCTCCTTTTGACACGAGTCTGAAAGGAGGCGCCTGCTGTTTCGTTTTATGGAAGTGGGTAGGGAGCAGTTAAGGATTGAATAAGGTTTATCTGTCAGGCATTAATAAATCCCGGTTCTCCAGCACATACTCCGCCACTGCCCGGTTGGTATCAATCCAGGCCCCATGGGACAGCATATAGCCTATAAGCTCGCTCAGCATGTTTACCCGGCTGGCGCGGCCTATGAACTGGGGATGGAGGACAAAGTTAATCATTCTGCCTTCCGCTGCCAGGGAATCGAATTCATCCTTCCAGATTTCGAGCATTTCCCGGGGAGATTTCAGTTCATATCGTTCCGGGGCAGAATCCGTGTAAAAATCGTATGCGGTATCGTCAAAGATGGAATCCTTGGGAAGCTCCACCAGGGGAACCTGCCGGCCGTCTATGGTATGGATAAAGGGGCCGTCGGAGTCTCTCCAATTGGAGCTGTATATGTAGCCGTGCTCCAGGAACAGTCTCAGGCTGTAATCATGTATCACACCTCCCGGTCCACGGTGTCCTGCAATGGTCTGTCCGGTCAGTTCCTTTATAATGGTCTCGCAGCGGGTCATGGTGGCATCCTCCTCCTCATAGGAAGTGGAGGTGGATTCCTCGTGGAGGTATCCGTGAAATCCGATTTCATGCCCCCTGCGGCTGATTTCCTTTACTACCAGGGGATAATGTTCGGCTATGACGCCGGGAATGAAGAAGGTTGCCTTCACCCCATACACATCCAGCATGTCCAGGATTCTGGGCACACCCTGTTTGGGACCGTATGCGCCCCGGGATAAGTTGGTTATATGGTCATGGTTGCCATCGCCTCTGGTGGTCCACATGGTCTCTGCGTCCAGGTCAAATGCCATCATGACAGCGATACGCTTGTTGTCAGGCCAGGTCATCATACGGCGGTACCTCCTTTTGCAGGATTCCCCTGATTGGTTTCTGCCTGTGCCAGTACATACCGCGCCGCCTCCTCACAGGTGGTAATCCAGGCGCCGTGGCGCTTCATATAGGCAATGAAGTTTCCCAGGGCGGCAATCCGGCTGGCGCGTCCTATCATCTGGGGATGGAGTTTTAGGATGAAAATTTTATTTCCCTCTTCCGCAAGGCCGTCGAACTCATCCTTCCAGTTTCCGAATACTTCGCGGTTGGTATACATGGAGCGCACGGCAGGGTCGCTGAAGGTAAAATAAAAATAGGTAAAATCATCCATGGTAATGTCACACGGCAGCTCCACCAGCGGAAGGACCTGTCCGTCCTTTTCCCATAGATATGCCCAGTCGCAGTCCTTCATGGAAGAACTGTACAGGTAACCGCGCTGTGCCAGCAGCTCAGGGGTAAATGGATGGATGATGCTCTCCGGGCCCCTGTGTCCCACGGGACGGCGTCCCGTGATGCGTTTCAGTATAGTCTCGCTTTTTTCCAGTATTTCTGTTTCTTCTTCCATGGATATGCCGCGGACGGATTCATGCATATATCCGTGGCAAGCGATTTCATGGCCCCTGGCATGGATGGATTCCACCTGGGCAGCGTATTTTTCCGCAACGATTCCCGGTACAAAGAAGGTGGACTTGATATCATGTGTGTCCAGCATATCCAGACACCTTTTCAGACCCTCGTGGGGGCCGTACTGGCCGCGGGAATAATCCGTGAATCCGATGGAGGTGCCTTTGGAGGCGGCCCTGGACATGCGCAGGTATTCTGCGTCAAAGTCAAATGTGACCATGACAGCAATCCTGGCGCGGCCGGGCCAGGTTATGGCAGGTCCGTTTGTCCTGCCGTCTATTTCATATGACATGGTAAATTGCTCCTTTTATTCATTTCTGGTTTTCATTATAACATGGACGGGAGGTAAGTCAACTAAGGGGATTAACGGGTTGGAAAAATCCTGGAATCTATTGAATCTGATGTATATTTATGCTATGCTTATGCAAGTTCTTCCTTGTATGAATGCCGGTCAGGCAGAGGGAAGGGATAAGGTTTGCAGAAAGCAGACTTTTTATTTTTATATACATATAACAGAGAGGAGAATTATTATGAAAAAAATTGCACTATTGCTGTGCGCTGTTCTGACAGCAGGCGCACTCACCGCATGTTCCGGCGGAGCGGATGCCACCACGGCCGCTGCACAGGCAGCCACCCAGGAGGCCGCGGACAAGGGTGGGGCAGGTAAGGACGCGGCGGATACTGCGGCAGCCGGCGCTGAGGATAAGTCAGAAGCAGGAGAGAATCCGGCAGACACTGCGGCCGGGAATCCATTTTCCGGCAAGACCGTGAAGGTGGGCTGTTCAGCTACCTTTGTTCCCTTTGAATCCATCGAGATGGCGGCAGACGGAAGCAAGACCTATGTAGGTATGAATATTGATATTGTAAAGGCAGCTGTGGAGAAGAACGGCGGTCAGGTGGAATTTGTGGACATGCCCTTTAAGAGCCTGATGGCTGCTATCCAGGCAGGACAGATTGACTTCTGCAGCGGCGGTATGGCGCCCACAGCAGAGAGGGAGAAGACACTGGACTTCAGCGAAATCTTCTTCTATCCAAGAAATGCCATTGTGTACAGGGCAGAGGATAATTACCCGGATTTGGATTTTCTGAAGGGTAAGAAGATTGCCTATGTATTCGGCACCAACTACCAGCAGGTAGCGGAGAGTGTGGAAGGCGCGGAGACCGTTGGCATCCAGGGCAGCCCTGCATGTATCGAGGAAGTAAAGAGTAAGAGGGCCGACGCGTGTATCGTTGACGGCGCAGGCGCAACAGAGTTCTTAAAGAACAACGAAGGTCTTAAGCTGAGCCTTATGGATAAGGTGGATGATGACTGTTTCGCCATCGGTTTCCCGAAGGAATCCCCTTACTATGAGACATTTAACAACACATTGAAGGAAATGATGGAAAACGGAGAACTGGATGAAATCATCGCAAGTCATTTAAGCGAACAGTTCATCTTAGATTAAGGAAATGTAAAAAGGGGCTGCGCATATGAAATTAGATTTTACCAGCGTTTGGCAATATTGGCCATTCCTATACCATGGAGCACTGCTCACCCTGAAGATTACGGCAATCTGCGCCGTGCTGGGGTTTTTGCTGGGCATCGTACTGGCTCTTGTTAAAATCAGCAAATATAAACCTCTCATATGGTTCGGAAGGTTTTATACATCCATCTTCAGGGGAACGCCTCTCCTGGTACAGCTGTGTATTGTCCATTTTGGACTGCCGCAGCTGCTGGGATTCACACTGACCACCACCCAGTCCGGAATCCTCACATTTACACTGAACTCCGCAGCCTATGTCTCCGAGATATTCCGGGGAGGAATCATGGGGGTGGACAAGGGACAGTATGAGGCGTCCATGTCCCTGGGGATTGGCTACGGGGACATGATGAAGGACATCATCATTCCCCAGGCCGTGAAACACATTCTTCCCAGCCTGGTGAATGAGGCCATTGCCCTGTTAAAGGAGTCTTCCATCCTGTCCTACATCGGTGCGGTGGAGCTCTTAAGGGCCGCGGACCAGATTACGGTCCTGACCTTCAGGTTCTTTGAACCCTACCTGGTCATTGCCGTTATTTACTACGTATTTGTCATGATATTGTCGGCAGTTGCCAGCCGTCTGGAAAGGTGGGTGAACAGAAGTGATAGAGTTTCGTGATGTGCATAAAAGCTTCGGAAACCTGGAAGTATTAAAGGGAATCAACCTGAATATTGAGAAGGGCCAGGTAGTTACGCTGATTGGTCCCTCCGGATCCGGCAAGTCCACCATCTTAAGGTGCATCAACCTGCTGGAGAAGCCCACCAAGGGGCAGGTGTTCATTGACGGTACGGATATTACGGTTTCAAAGGCCGATATCCAGGCAGTCAGGAAGAACATCGGCATGGTGTTCCAGCACTTTAACCTGTTTCCCCATATGACGGTCATGGAAAATATGACCTATGCCCCCGTGAAGGTGAACAAGATTCCCAAGGACAAGGCGGCAGAAAATGCCCTGGAGCTTCTTAAACTGGTGGGACTGGTGGAGAAGGCGGACGCCTATCCGGGAAAGCTGTCCGGCGGCCAGAAGCAGAGAATCGCCATCGCCAGGGCCCTGGCCATGGAACCGCAGATTATGCTGTTCGATGAACCTACCAGCGCTCTGGATCCTGAGATGGTAAAGGAGGTTCTGGAGGTCATTAAGAACCTGGCTCATACAGGAATCACCATGGCTCTGGTAACCCATGAAATGGGATTTGCCAGGGAGGTATCGGACCGCATCTGCTTTATAGACGACGGACAGATAGTGGAGGATGCCAATCCCGATGAGTTCTTTAAGAATCCCAAGAGCGACAGGGCCAGGGGATTTTTGGAGAAGGTGCTGTAGAGAAAGCGTGGCTAAGTACGGGATAGAGGATACGGAAAATAGTAGATACTATAGAAGCAGACAGCGGGAAACGCGGGCATTCATGCCCTGCGGTTTTCCGCTGATACGTTTGCTGATTCGATTTTTATATTGAAGAGAAGTACATGAGTAAACCAAAGACAAAATGTATCATGAAACCATTGGCTGAACTGACGCTGCTGGACCGTTTCCTGTTTGCCTGTGCCATGGAGGATTCGGAAATATTGGAGCTGATGTTATCCATTGTTTTGGAAAAGGAAATTGAGCTGATAAAACAGCCTCAGTCGGAGCGGGAGTTGAGAACAGCGCCATGGCTGCGTTCCATCCGCCTGGATGTGTAATATATGCAGGAATGGGAAGAACGGGCGTATCAGCTGCAGGAGGCCAGGGAGGAAGGCCGGATGAAAATTTCAACATAACAACAGGCCGCCCGGGCGCAAAGCTCAGGCGGCCTGTTGTTATGTTACATATAAAATTCGTCTTATCATTTTCCTAAATTAATCCCATCAGGCTCGGAATACCCAGTGAAATCGCCGGTATATAGGTAACGGCCATAAGCAGGAGGAACAGTACCGCAAAGTAGGGAAGCAGGGTTCTGGTCACCTGTTCGATACTGATTTTGCTGATACCGCAGCCCACGAACAGTACGGAACCAACAGGAGGCGTGATGTTGCCCAGGCACATATTGAAGATTAACATGACGCCGAACTGAATGTCAGTCATTCCTAAACTCTGGGCGATAGGAAGGAAGATAGGCGTGAAAATCAGGATAGCCGGTGTGATATCCATGAACATGCCCACAACCATCAGGATTATGTTCATCAGCAGCAGAATCACGTATTTGTTGGTGGAGATGGACATGATGCCCTCGCTGATGGCTGCCGGGATTCCTGAGTATGCCATGACAAAGGACATGGCGGAGGAAGCGGATATTAGGAACAGGATGATGCCGCTGGTGCATGCGCTGCTTACCAGGATTTTCATGAAGGACTTCACTGTAAGGCTCTTGTAGCAGATGGAAAGAATCAGGCAGTAAAGCACGCAGATACCTGCTCCCTCAGTGGCTGTGAAGATGCCTCCCACGATACCGCCGATAACAATGATGATGAGCAGCAGGCTGGGGATGGCTTCCAGCGTCACTTTAACGGCTTCCTTCATGGGCGTGCGGCCGGATACCGGATATTTATGCTTTTTGGCGTAAATGAAGGCCACTACCATGGAGCCAACGCCCATCAGGATGCCGGGAATGTATCCGGCCATGAACAGGGTGGATATGGACACGCCTCCCGCTACCGTGGAGTACACGATGAATGCGCTGGTAGGGGGAATCAGGAGTCCGGTTGGGGCTGAGGCAATGTTGACTGCCGTGGCAAAAGCAGGGTCATATCCCTCATCCTTCTGGATGGGGTAGATACAGCCGCCCATGGCAGATGCGGCTGCTACGGAAGAACCGGACAGTGCGCCAAAGAGCATGTTGCCCACGATGTTGGCCTGGGACAGGGAACCTGGAATCCAGCCCACGAACAGCTTTGCAAAGTTTACAAGGCGTCTGGCGATACCGCCGTTATTCATGATGTTGCCGGCCAGTATGAAGAGGGGGATGGCAAGCAGGGAGAAACTCTCCACGCCGCTGTTCATTTTCTGCATGGTGATGAATGTAATCTGGTCCCAGGACAGGCTGGAGATGGCAGTTACGATGGATGCGATTACGATGCTGACGGAGATTGGGCAGCTGAGGAACAGCAGGATGCCAAATACCGCAAACAGAATGACTGTTGTAAGTCCGATACTCATTACTCATTCCCTCCTTCGATGGTGATTCCGGTTACATCCTCGTAGATATTGATAATCTGTGCCAGGATGATGAACAGTCCGGAGATTGGCGCCATGGCATATACCAGGCTTCTGGGAATCCCCAGCAGCGCGGAGAATACCTTCCGGGCGCTTAATGCCAGCTTGAATCCGCCTATGGTGATGACAAAGATGGCAAAGAGCAGAATCAGCACATCGATGACTGTCATCAGAATCCGGCGGCCTGCCGGGCTTAAGCTGTCACGCACCAGCATCAGGCACATGTGCTCCCTGGTGATAAAGGCATAGGCAGCTCCGATGAAACCGGTCCAAATCAGTAAGTAGCGCACCAGCTCCTCGGTAAAGGCAGCCGGGCTGTTGAGCACGTAGCGTGTAAATACCTGGTACAGGACCAGAAGGGTCATGACGGACAGCAGCGCAGTGGCTATGCCGGCCAGAAGACGGGTCATCCACTTTCTGATGACAGATAATATTTCATTCATGTGATTACCTCCCTTTATTCTACCGAATCAATGATGTCAAGCAGCTCCTCCACACCCGGATACTGTGCGCAGTATTCGTCAATCATACCGCTTGTGGCCTGGCGGAACGCATCCTTGTCAACATCATTCACGAATTCCACTACCATCTGGGACGTTGCTTCCTGAATGGCCACATCAATGGCGGTATCCCATGCAATCTTGTGGCTTTCGGTGGATTCGTGGGCGGCTTCCAGGATGATTTGCTGGTCTTGCGGGCTGATGGTCTTCCATATCCTGGCGCTCATGACCATTACATCAGGAATCATGGCGTGCTGGTCCGTGGAGTATACCTTGCAGATTTCACCGTGCTTACCGGTGGTAAGGGCTGTTTCATTGTTCTCAGTGCCGTCGATGATGCCGGTCTGAAGAGAGGTATATACATCGCCGTAGGACATGGCTACCGGGATGCCGCCTAAGGCCTTCATCATATCAGTCTGGGATTTCATGTCCTGTACACGAATCTTCAGACCCTTTAAGTCAGCCGGCGTGCGGATTGCCTTGTTCTTGGTGTAGAAGGAACGGGCGCCGGAGGTGTAGTAGGTCAGGGTTACGAATCCGTCATCTGAGGAGGACAGGAAGAAATCCTGCATCTGATCGGAATCCATTACATGATAAAAGTCTTCCGTATCGTCAAAGATATAGGGAAGGCCAAAGGCGTGATAGGATTCATTGTAGGTGGCAAGGCCAGGTGCGGATACCTTTGTCATGGAAATGACACCGGCCATCAGCTGCTCCATATTTTCATTCTCGGAACCCAGCTGGCCGTTTGGGAGGATGCGGACCTGGATTCTTCCGTTTGTCCGTTCCTCCACCGTGTCTGCAAATTTTGTCATTGCAATATGTACCGTATGGGTCTCGCTGAGGCCGTGAGCCAGAGTAAGCACCATCGGGTTTTCCGCGGTGGCCTCCGCGCTGGTCTTAGCGCCGCTCTGGGCACATCCGGTGAGCCCCAGTACGGCCAGACTCAAAGCCGCTGCCATTGCTGCTGCAAATTTTTTCATTTTTAGTATCCCCTTTCTATGTAGCAGCTTCCCCTCTGTAAGCGGGAGGGGAAGCGCATGCTTATCTTTACATACCAATCAGGTCAAACTGCTCAAAGGACACAATCACCTGATAATCCTTCTTAGGATTAAGGTACTTAATCTGAACGGACTTAAGCCTCTGGCTGTAATACCATCCGCAGTCCGCCTCCTCGAATTTTCTCCTGTGGAGGAAATGAGGAATGGTTTCGCCGTCCGCCTTGACCCAGTAAGGCGCTTTCTCACGGTGTATCATGTCCAGATACAGCGTCTTTACGGCTGTCTCATAATGGCCTTCCTGATGGAAATTCAAAACAGTGCGTTCTCCTGCCGTCATGGTTATGGATGTCTTCAGATAGCCTCCGTTCTCATAGTCCATGGAAATGCCGTCGTCCTCATAAAGATCGAACCGGCCGTCCCTGCCAGCCGCACACAGGATTCGTATGTGCTCTGCCTGCTGGGTCTTTAAGTTATCAAGCCTGTCTTCCGCCATGGGAATGATGGCTCCGCTTCTCACGAACAGGGGGATGGACCCCAGGTCCACAGGAAGCTCGACGGTGCGGCCGCCCTCATAGGCAGTCCTTGTATGGAAATCGTAGAAGGTCTCGCCCTCAGGCAGGTATACCTTCCTGGAGGCGGCGCCCTTTTCAACTACATTGGCCACCAGCAGGGAATCTCCGAACATGAAGTCCACACCCTCCTCGTAACACTTCACATCTTCCTGGAATGCACTGCACATGGGTTCCATGATGGGAAGTCCTGTCTCATGGGCCCGCTCCATCAGTGAGTAGAGGTAGGGACTTAACTGATAGCGCAGCCCGATAGCCTTCCGGATATAATCCGTACAGTCACCGTACATCCAGGGCTCAGTCACCGTGTTGTCGGTGTTGGTGGAGTGGATGGAGAAACGCGGCTGGAATATACCGTTCTGAATCCAGCGCACCATAAGCTCTGCTTCCGGCGACGGTCCGTAGAAGCCGCCGATGTCGCAGCCCTGGTTGGCTACGCCGGAAAGGCTCATGCCCAGGATGGTTGTAATGTTGTATTTTAAGGAGTCCCAGCAGGTCAGGTTGTCTCCTGCCCAGGTCTGCGCATAGCGCTGGATGCCGCAGTGGCCGGAACGGCACACGATGTATGGGCGGGTGTTGTCAAAGGTTTCATGGATAGCTTCATCCGTGATATGGCACATGATGTTGGACATGACGGATTTCAGCTGTCCGATGGTACCGCCCTTGCCCTCAAAATCACAGCGGCAGTCCTTGTCCACTAGGCTGTCATATTCGCAGTTGTCGTTCCACACAGAGCTGGTGCCGTATTCCAGGACATTTTCCTTAAGCATTTCCTTCCAGCAGGCCCGGGCGGAGGGTTTGGTAAAGTCAGCGAACACGCCCTTTCCGCCCCACCAGGTTCCGATGCCAGGCTCGTCGCTGTCGCTGGCTTTTATAAACATGCCTTTGGCCTTCATCTCGTCCAGCTTGGGATGAATCAGAAGGATGCCCGGCTTTACGTTGGGGGACACGGATACGCCTCTCTTATCCATCTGCGCAAAGAATTTCTTAGGATCCTTGAAGCGCTTTTTATTCCAGGTAAAGACGCAGCGCTTGATGCCTTTGTCCGTTTCCACGGTGCAGTAGCCGGAGGAGAGCTGGAAACTGTCAACCGGTATCTTCTCTTCCTTTGTGGTGTCGATAAAATCCAGGATAGCGTCGTCACAGTCCTCATCCAGTTCCGGATAATACATGGAGGAACCCAGGTATCCAAGGGCATACCGGGGAAGCATGGCTGATTTGCCGGTGAGGTCCGTATAGCGCTCCACGACCTGACGCACGGCGGGGCCTGCAATGAGGAAGAGGTCGATGTCGCCGCCGTCTGCCCGGTAACGGCTGTGGGGCTTCCAGTAGTTGCTCTTCTCACGGCCCATGTCAAAATCGCACTCGTAGGTGTTGTGGTAGAAATACCCCACTGCCTTCCTGGTGCCGCGGTTTAATTTTATGTAAAAAGGGATATGCTTATAAAGTGAGTCGGTTTCCTTGGGGTTGTATCCCATGGCGTCCTTGGGGCTCATACCCATGAATTTCTGGGCTTTGTTGAAGTCGCCGCTCTTCTCCCCAAAGCCATAGAAACAGTCTTCCGGTGAAATCTCGCTGGTGTGAATCCGGCGGTGGTTGCTGTCCTCCATATAGGCAAGGTCCACGATATCGGCGTGAAGCAGGGTGCCCTCTTTGTCATACACGCAGATGCGAAACGGGTCCTTCTCCACCACTACCTTCAGAATACGTCCCTCAATTACTGCCTCCCTGCCCCCGTCCGACAGGACTGCGTCCGCCGCTTCCACCCGCGTTCTGCGGCCCTTCAGGAAATCATCCATCCGGTCTTCCCATGCAGTCATCACAAGGCTGTAGGATTCCTCCGCGAAATCGCCGTCAAACCCGGCCCTGATACGCAGGATGGAATCTGTCAGAAAAAGAATGCGGATTTCCACACTGTTGGTCATCACTGAAAAGTAACTCTCCTTTTTGGTGACCGTGTAAGCATTCGTACAAACCTTCATAAATTGTTGCCTCCTTGTTTTATTTCAACCGGTTTTATGTTATTATCATATAGAATTAAGGCCGCCTAAACTAGACAATATTTGCAGTGTTATGGCGGAAATTAAACATATCTTGCTGTATCAATTTGGAAGCACTATGATGATTACGTGTATTTTATACCTATAGAAATATGGGACTTGGATATATGTACCAAAGAAAGGGGGAAACAGATTGATAGACCAGGCTGGAATCATGATGGCTCAGGGAAGGAGCATTGCCAGCGAACGCATACAGGGGGTCAATGACAATATGTCAAAGTCCCATTATCACGATTATTTTGAATTGTATTATCTGGAGGAAGGGGAACGGTTCCACATCATTGAGGACCGTCTCTACTGCATTCATCCGGGAGAATTCCTTATATTTTCCCCGTATGTGATGCATCATTCCTACGGCCAGAAGAATGTGCCTTTTAAGCGGCTTCTGGTGTATTTTTCCAGGGAGGAAGTGGACTCCAAGCAGCTGTTAAAGGTGCTGGAACAGGGAACCGGGGTATATAAGCCGGACCATCGGGAAAAACAGGTGGTGCACCGCATGCTGGATGACCTGCTTAAGGAACAGAATGATCCTCAGGCTTATCATGGGGACTATATCCATACCCTGTTAAACATGGCATTACTGACCATTGCAAGAAAAATTCGGACACCGGTGAAGCCGGAAAAGCGAAACCGGATAACAGATGTAATCAGGTATATCCATCAGAATTACCAGGAGGACATATCCATAGACCAGCTTGCCCAGATGTCCTATGTGAGTCCCTACTACCTGTGCAGGGAGTTCAAGCGGTATACCAACAGCACCATCATCCAGTATGTGAACGTCACACGGGTCATGAATGCCCAGAGGATGTTCATGGAAACGGATAAGAATATCACGGAAATCAGCCGGGACACAGGATTCTCCAACATCACTCATTTTAACAGGGTGTTTAAGAAGGTTATGGGTATGACGCCATCTAATTTCAGGAAAATGTATAAGAAGGAGGCCGGACACGGCAGAAGGATGATTTGATGTGGTCCGGCCCGGCGGGGAACGGACCAGGTCCGCAGGATTACCAGCAGGGCAGCCCCATTCGGGACTCAATATGCAGTTTTGCATCCTGTCGGCCCTCTGTTACAGGGGGCTTATCATTAACAAAAAGCCGGCATGTTTTATGCTTCCGTATGGCTGCAGCTCCCGGAGTAGGCGGAAGGTTAACCGGCGGCGGATGCCGGATATCGGGGGACGCCGGGATGCAGCGGCGGATGTCCCGTCCTTAGTTTGACGCCAGGGGAATGATGATGGCGGCCACAAAATAAGCTATGATTCCCGGGCCGGAGCAGGCAAAGATAGCCCATATGAGGCGGACGATGGTGGGGTCAATGTTAAAATATTCTCCTATGCCCCCGCATACTCCGCAGAGCATTTTATTTATATTTGAACGGTATAATTTCTTATCCATAATTCTATCTCCTTTTCTGTAGTGCCTATAAGGTATGGTCAAAGTTCACAGCAATGTTTCCTACGCCGCATTCCAGTTCCATGGTGTAGGGAGCCTTATTGTTGATGTGAGTCTCGTGGGAAAGCATGGTGTAGTGATCAGCGCCCAGGTTAATGCTGCCAACGCCGCACTCCACCTTGTAATTGTACCCGGTCTGGGAACCGATCAGGTTCAGGGTTACATCTCCCACCCCTGTCTCGACTTCCACATCCCCGTTGACAGTGCCTGAAAATGTAATAGCGCCTACGCCTGTGTCAATCTCCAGTTTGGAGGTGGTGACGCCGAGGACCGTGCACTCTGCGGCGCCCATATCCAGGGACAATTTGTCAAGCTCATATCCGGCCGGAATCAGAATCTCGATTCGGGGAGCCTCATTCCCCCGGCTGCGTCCTGATTCCCTCTTAATCTTCAGGGTGGATTCATCCATATAGCACTTTGTGCGGTCATAGATATCCTGCACATTGACCTGGATTTGGGAAATGCCCTCTTTTTCTGAAACGCGGATTGCCCCTTTGTCTATATCCACATCCAGTTTCCCGGCCCGTGCATATGAGGGATCGGATATCATGCTTATCTGTGAAGGGCCGTGGGTGCGGTCTGTGTCATCCGGGTCATCCGGGTCATCCCGGCCATTCCAATTATCCCAGTCATCCCGGTCATCTTGCCAGTCATTGCCCCAGCGGACCAGCCGCGGCATGTGGTTGTGCCATACCCTGGAGACCAGGCGTGACGGCAGGCTGTTTGTATATCGTCCTCCCATGGCGGCTGAGACAGCAGTGATGCCCAAACCAAGGAGAAGGAGTATCAGTCCGGTGACGGCGCATATTTTTACAAATCTCTTCATTTTTATTACCTCCCTCGGTGAAGCAGGCGGCTAAGCCCATTGACGATACTTCGTATGACGAAAGGGACGAACCTTCCGTAAAACAGTACGGAAAGGGCCAGGCACAGGGCACCGGCGCCCAGAAGGATTAATCCTGTGCCGGAGGTCATGAGTCCGTCCAGGGGATGGGAAAACATGTGGAGCACACCATAGGGAAACATAACGATTCCGCCCAGGAGAACTGCAAAGGTGGTGGCTCCAAGGGTCACCAGGATGGCTGCCAGAATGCCCAGGATTCCCGCGGCCAGACCCAGCAGACCGCCGCCAACGCCCAGGAACAAGGGAAAGGCCACAATGATGAGGACAGCCCATAATATGAGTTTTATCACCTTGCTGGTCCTGGGCGGAGGCGTCTGGGAAGTACCATTGCTCCCTTCTGTATAAGTCTTCCCTGGTTCCTGGTCAAAACTCTGCTTCTGGTTAAAGCTCCGCTTCTGGTTAAAGCCCTGTCTCCTGCTGTAGTTTCCCTGCCCGCCGTTCTCCCGCTCTTCCGGCAGGTCCAGACGCTTTGCCATGGCATAGCCGGGGTCCCGGAACCGCTCATCCTGATATCCCTGTTCTGTGAATTCGCCGCCGTCCTCCAGATGTCCGGCTATGTCAGCGCGGATGATGGCGGCAATCCGCTCAGGGCTTCCTAATTCCTGTATGACCTCTGCTTCCTTATCAGGGCCGGCCTCTTCAAAGTAATCTGTATAGTATTGGACGGCATCGTCCTTGTCTTCATCCTGGATGTCCTGCAGAAGATATGCAAGCTCCTTCATAAACTCATCCCTGGTCATAGCTTTGCCTCCTTAAATATCTGGGATATCTTCCGTGAATAAGTTACCCATTCCCCCCGGTATAAATTCAGCTGTACCCTGCCTTTTTCCGTCAGCCTGTAATATCTGCGGTTCCTGCCGTCAATGGCCATGTCATATACTTCCAGGCAGTCCTCCTTCTGGAGGCGTCTCAGCACCGGATATAAGGTGGATTCAGAAACATCGATGGCCTGCCGGACATCCTGGGTGATTTTATATCCATAAGTCCCTTCCGCATCCTTAGAGACAACTGCCAGCACAATGGCGTCTAAAAGTGCGGAACCAGTGTTAAATATCATAAGCACCCCTCTGCTCTAAAGACAATATTATTAGTTACATTATATTATACAACATATAATATAGTCATACTATACAGCATATAGTATTGTATGTCAACACAAGAAATTAAAAAGATTCTGTTATATTTTCTTAAGCCTCTTTAGAAACTATTTAGAAATCAGTCAAACTTATGACACAAATAGCCGGTATACTATAAAACATAAACAAGCAGTCAGAGCTTTTAATATAGATACCATACATAATAAGCCGGTGGGATTGGCAGAGGGCCTTTCTTGCCGGCTCAACCTAATTTATGGAGTTATCATTGAAAATAAGAGAGCCTGTCTTCCGTTATCATTAATATCTTTAACCCATGTCTCATCATATCCGGAGTATTGAATAAGAAAATCACATACAGTCCTCACATGGTAGCAGAGAACCTGGTTCTGGTGGCCGTGTTTTTCCTGGTGCTCATTCTCCTGAGCAGGCTGTTCACAAAGATTATGAGGCTTGAGCCGGGGGAGGTGAACAGCTACCGTCTCATGATGATATTTCCCAATCTGGGGTTCATGGGGATTCCGCTGGTGCGCAGCCTGTACGGGGAGGAGGCTGTGATATTCGTGGCTTTTTATATTGTTGGTTATAATCTTCTGGTCTATTCTTATGGCATCCTTTTGGCTATGGGGACAAGAGATGATATAGGAAACGCAGGAAAGGGCGCAGCAAAACGGGCCGGGCTTCCCTGGAAGAAGATGCTCAATATCGGAATGGGCGCCTGTATCATGGCAATTCTTATATTTGCTTTTCATATCCGGGTGCCGGAGCCGGCAGCTGTTTTCGTGGACAGTATGAAACGCGGCAGTGCCCTTATCCATGATGACAGTGGGAATCATGGTGGCCCAGTCGGATTTAAAGTCCCTGCAATGGGACGTGGAATCCGTCATTTACAGAATGGATTTTTCAGGACAGGCCCTGTCCGCGTCCAACCGTAAAATATAATATGACCACAATAACCACCGGAGCCAGGAACTTTACCAGGAAGGCCCACAGGCGCTTACTGGCCATGCTGTGGCCTGAGGCTTCAATTTCTTTTGAGGCATTTTCTGTTCCCCATACCCATCCCACGAAGAGGCAGAAGCACAGGGCTCCCAGGGGAATCATCAGATTGTCAGTGAATTTTTCCATGACAGCATTCATGGGGAGATATTGGACGCCATTGGTAAAATCAAACCACGGCAGCTTTATGTCCATGGCTCCCTGTGACAACGAATAGCCTGCGCTTAAGAAAGACATGGGAATCACAAGAAGCAGGGTTGCTTTCAATCTGGAGAAACCGAATTCTTCCGTAAGCCATGCGATGCAGCTCTCAAGGATGCTGATGGCGCTGGTCAGGGCTGCCACGAACAGCAGGAGGAAGAAGGCAAAACCGAAGAACACGCCGCCGGGCAGCCGGCTGAACACCTCAGGAAGGGCCATGAAGGCAAACCCGCCTCCCATGCCCATGGCTTCGGGACCAGCCGTGATATAGACCACAGGCACGATGGCAAATCCGGACAAGAGGGCCACAAGGCTGTCCAAAATACAGATACTGCCGGCGCTTTTGCCCAGGTTCTCTGTCCTTGGCACATAGGAGCCATAGGTCACCATGATGCCCATTCCCACGCTGAGGGAGAAGAAGGCCTGGCCCAGGGCGGCCACCACGGTTCCTCCGTTGAATTTTGCGGGGTCCACGGCCAGCATATATTTAAGGCCTTCGGCAGCTCCATCCAGGGTTATGGCATAGATGACAATTCCGGTTAACAGCACGAACAGGCCGGGCATTAAAAATTTACTGACCCGTTCAATTCCTTCTGACACGCCCCGCACAACCACGTAGATACACAGAAGCAGGAAGGCAGCGCCCCATATGAGCGGTTCTACGGGCCGTGATATGAAATCTGCAAAATAAGCGGAAAATCTGCTGCTGTCATTTCCAAAGGCACTGAAATCCGCCCCGGTAAGGTACACTGCAATGTATTTCATCACCCATCCTCCCACCACACTGTAGTAGGACATGATTACAAACAAGGTCAGGACGCCGATGCCTCCGGCAAAACTCCAGCGCGGGTTCACCTGGCGGAAGGCGCCCACTACATTTTTCTGGGTGCTGCGCCCGATGGAAAGCTCTGCCAGCATGACCGGGAATCCTACCAGCAGGACAATCAGGGCATAACAGATTAAAAACGCCCCGCCTCCTCCGGCGGCCACCTTTCCAGGAAATTTCCATATATTTCCCAGTCCCACAGCACTTCCTGCAGCGGCCAGTATAAAACCTATGTTGCTGGCCCATTGGCTTCTTTTATGTTCCATTTTCAAAACCCCTCCATTATATCCATTAGAAATTCCGGCCGTATACCGGGAAAATAGCCCAGTTTATTCTATCACAATGACCTGGCACCGTCCATTCCTTTTTACAAAATATTACAGCGAAAGTAGCCTTGGTAAAGAATAGAATTTTCCAATCTGATTTTCTGCCTGTTCGTTTTTATATATACAGGCAGTCTCCATATTGACTTAAGGACCGCTGCTCATTATAATTCAATAATGGTAATTAATGTCCTTAAGAGGATAGGATAGTGATACAAAATACTATTATGAAAGAAAGGATACGACCACAGATGAGAAAGAAAATAATTGCCCTGTTAATGGTATTGTCCATGGTACCGGCCCTGGCAGCCTGCGGCAGCAGCAATTACACAGGCAATAATACCAGCGGGGCCGCTACCGAAGCTCAGACCGGGGAAACCACCCAGGAGACTGAAGTTCAGAGCCAGGAGGAAACCAATGCAGAAACAAAAGCAGAAGCTCCGGCTCTCTCCGGCACCATGAAGGTAGTAGCTACCAGCGAGAATTATGTAACCCTGTTTGACAAATTCACAGAGGATACCGGCGTTAAGGTAGAGCTGCTGTCCATGTCCTCAGGAGAGGTGCTTTCCAAGCTCCGCGCGGAGGGCGGCACGCCTTCTGCCGATTTATGGTTTGGCGGCGGTATCGACGCATTCATGAGCGCAAAGGATGACGGACTGTTAGAGCAGGTTTCATTTGACGCTTCTGCGGACCTGGCGGAGGAGTTTAAGGATCCGGAGGGCTACTGGTATTCCAAGGGAATCACCATCGTAGGCTTTCTGCTCAATGACGGCCTCATGGAGGAGCTCAATATAGAGGCTCCCGCCAGCTGGGATGATTTGTTAAAGGCAGAATACGAAGGTGAAATCATCATGTCCAACCCGGCTGTATCTGGTACCAACTATGCTGTGGTCAATGCACTGCTTCAGGCTAAGGGGGAAGATGAAGGCTGGTCCTATTTTGAAGGACTGAATAAGAACATAGCTTACTATGCAAAACGCGGATCCGACCCTAAGAATAAGGTAACCACAGATGAATATGCCATCGGAATCACATACATTGACGGCACCATCGAGTCCCTGTTGGACGAGTATGATGTGTCCATCGTTTACCCGGAGGACGGTATTCCGTGGGTTCCCGAGGGAGTGGCGGCATTTAAGAATGCTGAGAATGCAGATGCAGCCAGGTACTTCATAGAGTGGCTGTTTGGCAGTGACGAGAATCTCCGGATGCTGGCAGAGATAGACCAGAAGAACAGCGTAAAGACCATCAAGCCATCCCTGGAAGGACTGGACCTGGGATATGACACCGGTATGCTGATGAAGGAGGACCTGTCCCTGTTCGGTGAAAAGCGTACGGAAATCCTGGAGCATTTTGAGGCGCTGATGGGAGATAAGGCAGCAGATGAATAGGTTTGACAGCCCCCATGGAGACATGAATACAAATAAACACAGAAACATGCATGGAGACATGTATGGCAAAAGGGCATCGAAAGATGTCCTTTTTGGCATTGCGGGATATGGGGCGGACAAACTGTTGCCGGCAGTTCTGCTGGCCAGCGTTTTTCTGTTTGTGTTCTGGCCCATGCTCTGCATCCTGATTAGGAGCCTGTGGGACGGGAAATCCATAAGCTATGACGCCTATGCTTCTGTCTGGAACCAATACAGGGGAAATCTCTGGAACAGTGTGTTCGTGGGCATATGCGCATCCCTGCTCTGCACTGCCTTTTCCACGGCGGCGGCCCTGTTCCTGGCCACAAGACGGGGAGCCGTCAGGCTGCTCTGCATGGCGCTTCTGCTGATTACCATGGTTTCCCCGCCCTTTGTGTCATCCCTGGCTTATATCCAGCTCTATGGACGCCGGGGGTGGATTACCTACCGGCTGCTGGGGCTGAGCTGGGACCCCTATAACTGCTGGGGAGTCATCCTGATGCAGAGCCTTTCCTTCGTACCCTTAAATGCCCTGTTTCTGGGGGGAATTCTGACCAGGCTGGATGGAGACAGCATCCGGGCAGCCAGGGACCTGGGAGCCAGCCCAAAGGCCATTCTGGGAGACATTGTACTGCCTCTTATACGGCCGGGGATATGGGTGTCCCTGCTCCTTTCCTTTGTCCGTTCCCTGGCGGATTTTGGAACTCCGGTCATCATCGGCGGGCGGTTCAGCACCATTGCGTCAGAGATATATCTTCAGCTGGTGGGATACTCCAATCTGGAGAAGGCTTCCGCCATGAACATGGTTCTGATGCTTCCGTCCATAGCCGCGTTTTTCATTTACCGGAAACTGATGAAGCGTTCTGATATGCTGACAGAGGGAAGCAGAGGGAGACAGGAGCCGCTGGCCCTTTCACTGGGAAAATGCGGGGCGGCAGGGATTCTCTCAAACCTGGGAAGCATAATATTCTTTTTTATGATGTCTTTGCAGTACGGATGCATATTCATATCCGGCTTCCTCAAAAGCACCAGGGGAGTGTATTCCTTTACCGCCCGGTATCTGGAGCAGATGGTCCGCTTTGACCTGGGCACCATGGGGCGGAGCGTGGCATATGCGTTCATAGTATCCCTGGCCGGAACCCTTTTTGCAATGCTGTTCGCTTATTACATGGAGCGGAGACAGATTCCTGGCCGGAATTTCTTTGACTGTCTGGTCACGCTGCCCTATATGCTGCCGGGAACCTGCTTTGGAATCGGCTATATCCTGGCCTTTAATTCTCCGCCCTTAAAGCTGACAGGCACGGCCCTGATTGTCATTTCCAACATGCTGTTCAAGCAGCTTCCCACGGCCACAAAGATTTGTTCCGCCACCCTGACCCAGGTGCCAAGGGCACAGGAAAAAGCGGTGCGGGACCTGGGCGGAGGCCAGCTTTCGGTGCTGAAGACCGTAATACTGCCCGGTCTTAAGCCGGCTTTTCTCAGCTGTTTTGTATATAACTTTTCCAGCAGCATGACTACGGCCGGAGCAATTCTGTTCCTCATAGATCCGGGCCGTAAGCTGGCAGTGTTTAAACTTTTTGACGCGGTTTATACCGGGGACTACGCCCTGGCCTCCCTGATTGCCGCCAGCATCATACTGGTGGTGCTGGCAGTGGAAGGCATGGCTTATTTAATAACATGGAAGGCAGGTAAGCGGCGTGTATCTTGAACTTAACCATTTAAAAAAACATTTTGACGGCAGGGAAGTGGTGCGGGATCTGTCCCTTACCCTGGAACAGGGCCAGCTTCTCTGCATCCTTGGCGCGTCAGGGTGCGGGAAAACTACGACCCTCAATATGATAGGAGGCTTCCTGGCTCCGGACAGCGGCAGCGTGCGGCTGGACGGCGAGGACATCACCCGTATCCCTCCGGAACAGCGGCCTGTGACAACCGTATTCCAGTCCTACGGCCTGTTTCCCCACATGACAGTGCTTCAGAATGTGATTTACGGCCTGAAATTCCGGGGAGTGAAGCGGGAACAGGCCCGGCAGAAAGGGATGCATTATCTTGAGATGGTAGGGCTTACAGATTATGCCTCGGCCTATATCCAGGAAATCAGCGGAGGCCAGCAGCAGAGGGTGGCCCTTGCCAGGGCGCTGATTGTGGAGCCTAAGCTGTGCCTTCTGGATGAACCCTTCTGCAGCCTGGATGCTGCCCTGCGAACCAAGATGCGCCATGAGCTGAAACGCCTCCAGAAAAGCCTGGGGCTGACCATGGTGTTCGTCACCCACGACCAGGAGGAGGCCATTATCCTGGCTGACCGCATTGCCATCATGGACCAGGGCGAGCTGGTTCAAAATGACGCGCCCCTGGACCTCTGCCGGAGGCCGGCCAGCCCGTTTGTAGCCGAATTCATGGACCTGGAGAGCCTGGTATGGACAGAGGACGGCAGGCTGCTTAAAATCATCAAGAGATAGGAGGAAACTAAATGCTGGTTGACATGCATCTTCACGAGTGTACTTATTCATCGGACAGCAAAATAAGCCTGGAGGAAATCGTAACCATAGCCCGAAGCAGGGGACTGGACGCTGTCTGCATCACGGACCATGACAGCATGGGACTCAGGGAATATGCGGCGGAGTATTCAGACAGGACCGGTTTTCCCATTTTTGTGGGTATTGAGTTCTTTTCCCTTCAGGGGGATATCACGGCATGGGGGATTGAAGATTATCCCGGCTGCCGGGTGGATGCCCAGGATTTTATAAACCATGTCAATAAAGCCGGCGGCTTCTGTGTCGCCTGCCATCCTTTCCGGAACAATAACCGCGGTCTGGAGGAAAACCTCCGTGTGGTCAAAGGGCTCCACGGGGTGGAGGTGCTCAACGGCAGTACGGCCCTGGAAGCCAACCGCAGGGCACTCTCGTACTGCCGGGAGTTAGGGCTTAAGACCATAGGGGCCAGCGATGCCCACACCACGGGCCAGATTGGAAAGTATGCCACCTGGCTGCCAGAGAAGGTGGACCGGCTGGAAGAGTTCGTGGAACAGCTTAAGACCAGGCAGGTGCGTCCGGCTGTGTGGAACGGAAGCAGCTATGACGTGGTTGATATGTTTTAACAGCAGCCGGTTATTTTCGAAGTGCTACAAATTTTTTAAAATCGCCGCTTTTTTGCTTTAAAGCTTTGACTAAATGGCGTTAATGGGGTAGTATAGTAAGGATGGCTTTGCAGGCAGTTCTGCTCCCTTTCATGCAGTGCAGTGCAGGCCGACTAAATGTATATCTAAAGGAGAAGTTATGAGCAAGCAGAAAAAAACGGATTCCTCACCGGCAGCCGTGCACCAGAACGGCGGCTTTGGGAGCAGCCTGGGATTTGTGCTGGCCTGTGTGGGGTCCGCAGTGGGAATGGGCAATATCTGGATGTTTCCGTACCGCGTAGGGCAATATGGCGGCGGCGCGTTTCTGGTGCCCTATATTTTATTCATTGTATTATTCGGCCTGGTAGGGCTGTCGGCTGAGTTTGCCATTGGGCGCCGGGCCAGGACCGGAACCCTGGGAGCTTATGAATATTGCTGGGAAAAAATAGGAAAAGGTAAGCTGGGGTATTTCCTGGCCTGGATTCCTCTTATGGGTTCCCTGGGTATTGCCATTGGATACGCCATCATCGTGGGCTGGGTGGTAAGAGCCCTGGCCGGTTCCGTAACAGGGGCCATCCTTACAGCAGATGCAGCGGCCTATTTCAGCCAGGCCACAGGCGAGTTCGGAAGTGTTCCATGGCATGTCCTGGTGGTGGTGACAGCGGCCGGTATCCTTATGTTTGGGGCCACCAAGGGAATCGAGAAGATTAATAAGGTCCTGATGCCTTCCTTCTTTGTATTGTTTGCAATACTGGCCATCCGTGTGGCCTTCCTGCCGGGGGCGGCGGAAGGGTATAAATTCCTCTTTGCCCCGGACTGGAGTGATTTGCTAAAGGTGGATACCTGGGTCATGGCCATGGGACAGGCATTTTTTTCACTGTCCATCACGGGTTCGGGAATGATTGTGTACGGCACCTATCTGGCCAAGACAGAGGATATACCGAAGGCATCCATCCGCACCGCATTTTTTGATACGGTGGCTGCCATGATGGCTGCCCTTGCCATCATGCCTGCTGTATTTGCATTTGGCATTGAACCAAACGCAGGCCCGCCCCTTATGTTCATCACCCTGCCTGAGATTTTCCGGCAGATGCCCATGGGAAGGCTGTTCGCAGTGATATTCTTCCTGTCCGTGGCTTTTGCAGGCATCACCAGCTTAATCAATATGTTTGAGGCGGTAAGCGAGTCATGGCAGAACCGGTTTAAGCTTCCCAGGAAAGCGGCCGTGGCCCTTTGCAGCGGCATTGCCCTTCTAGTGGGCATTTTCCTGGAATCAGAGCCCAAGGTGGGGTCATGGATGGATTTCATCACCATTATTGTGGTGCCGTTTGGCGCAGTGCTGGGAGCTGTATCCATCTATTATATCCTGGGCTATAGGGAGATCAGGGAGGAACTGGAAGAGGGGCGGAAAAAGCCCTTGGGAGAGTTCTTCGGACCTTTGGCCAAGTATGTGTATGTGCCATTGGCCGTGATAGTGTTCATACTGGGAATCATGTATGGCGGGATTGGTTGATTGAATTTATAAGACAAAGCGAAATGGAGAAATTGATCCTGGGTGCCTGCACCTACAGAACGGCGGCATTGTATACTGACAGAAAAAGGCGGTGGCGAAGTGAGACAAAAGACGGAGACGCTCTCCGAGCGGGTGGCAGTGAAGATACGGCAGTATATTATTGAGAATGAGCTGAAGGCGGGGGATAGGCTTCCAAATGAGCTGCAGATGGCGGAATACTGCGAGGTCGGCAGAGGGACTGTCCGGGACGCGGTAAAACTGCTGCGGTTTGAGGGGCTGGTGGAGGTGGTTCATGGCAGCGGCACCTATCTTTTGAAGCAGAAGCAAAAGCCGATTGAGACCAGCGGGGAAGAGACTCCAAACCTTCTGGGAGCGTTTTTGCCGGAAGAGCTGCCCAACAAAGCGCTGGAGTTCTCAGAAGTAAGGCTGATGCTGGAACCGGATATCGCGGCCCTGGCGGCTACCAACGCGACTTATGAGGACTGCCGGAAACTGATGGAGCTGGAGGCGGAGGTGCGCTGGCAGATCCAGATGCAGGAATCCCATTACGAGAAGGATATAGCGTTCCATCTTCAGATTGCCAAGTGTGCTAAGAATGAGATTGCCTGCAAATTGATGGAGATTGTGGTCAAGGGAATCCCTTTGTTCTGCAAGGTAACAAATGATGAGCTGGCCAACCAGACTGTGAAATTCCATCACATGATTTCAGAATCTATTGAACGGGGAGATGCCAGTGGAGCCCGCTACAGTATGATCGATCACTTAAACAGTACCCGAAGAAAAATTATTGAGGAGATTGAACAGCAGAAGGCAGGAAAAGTCATCGAATGACTTTTGAAAAAATTGTACAATATACACAATAAATATCAGTATATATAGAAACAAAATTCAACATATCGACAAAATATATCCGATGTGCTACACTGCATTCATCGGATATATTTTTTGTTTACAGAACAATTCAGAAAACGGAGGGAAATCAGTATGTTGAAAAGAACGTATTTATTATCAGGAATCGCGGCACTGACAGCTCTTGGGCTTATAGCCTGCGGCTCGTCCGGCAGCGGACAAACCAGCGACAGAGTAAGCATATCGGGGAACAGCGGAGCGGAAGCTGCTGCGAATGAAGAATCTCTGAATTTCACAATGGCATTGGTGGATAACTCCCAGTCGAATTATTACAAGGGAGCAGAAAAGATTGCCGAGCTGGTGAGTGAGGCCACGGAGGGAAAGATCCAGCTCACCATCCAGGCAGGCGGCGTTCTGGGTGGGGAGGCGGATACCCTGGACATGGCGATCCAGGGGGATCTGGACATCGCTACCTGCGCCAACTCAGTCCTGGCCAACTATATTCCCGAGATGTCTATTTTGGACCAGGCCTTTCTCTGGGACAGCGCGGACCAGGCTAATTACGCGGTGCAGAATGAACTGGGAGATTTGATTTCTGCCGAGGCGGTAAGGCATGGCCTTCACGTCATTGGCTATCTGGAGTCCGGATTTCGGGATGTGTTCTCCAAGAAACCGATTCAGACCCTGGCAGATTTCAAGGGCGTGAAGATTCGGGTGATGCAGAACGAGGGCCAGCTGGCGGCATTCACTGCTTTTGGGGCCAACCCCGTGGCCATCTCTGCCTCCGAGCAGTTCACAGCGCTGCAGCAGGGAACCATTGATGCCTGTGAGAACGCAGTATCTAACTGCTGGATCAATAAGTATTATGAGGCAGGGGTGAATTCTATCACGAACACAAAGCACTGCTTCGTCTACATCCCGATCTGTATGAGCGACAACGCCTGGAATAAGATTCCCGAGGACATGAGAGAGTCCTTTGTCAACGCGGTGCAGGAGGGCTGCAAGGCTCAGTGGACTTACCTGAACGAGGCTAACGCGGAGGCGGTGGAAAATTTGGAGAGTGCAGGTGTGACCTTCTACGATATCGATACCGAGGGGTTAAAGGAAGAGTATCAGGCAGCCCAGGAGAAGGCCGGCGCTTCCTACGACGAGCGATGGGTGGCAGCTGTGGACGCGGCCAAGAAGGCAGTGCAGTAGGAACAGAGGAGAGGATTCGTATGAAATTTTTGAAAAAACTTCTGTCATGCGTCACATCGGCGGAATACGCAGTCATGGTCGCTGCTTTTGTGGCCATGGTCGTTTCCTATTTCATTTCCGTGCTGAACCGGAATTATATCCAGGCCTCCATGCCCTGGACAGAGGAGACAGCCATCTACAGTATGACCTATATGGCGCTGCTGGGAACGGAGGTAGGCCTAAGAGACGGTACCCAGGTGGCTGTGACTGCCGTGGTGGACAAGCTTCACGGCGCGGTCCGCAAGATTGTTGATCTTATCCGGCAGGTGATTCTGGTGGGATTTGCTTTCATCATGATTAAAGCGGGAGGGGCCCTGGTCTTAAAGCAGCTTCAGGCCGGCCAAACTACGCCTGTGATGAAGCTTCCCATGTCTTTGATGTATTTCTCGCTGTTACTGGCCTTTGGACTGATCTTCGTCATTCAGACTATCACGCTGGTACAGCAGATTACAGAATTCGGAAAGAAAGAGGGGGACAGGACATGAATGCAGGATTGATTTTATTTTTGATTTTTATTCTTTGCCTGGTGATCGGGGTGCCGGTGTCCGTTTCCCTGAGCGTGGCTTCCCTGACGGCAGTGGTGTTCGGGGGTCTTCCGGCCTCCTCCACGGCTATCGCCCAAAGGATCTTTGGCGGGTTGCAGTCCAGCTCCATCATGGCCATCGCGTTTTTTGTGCTGGCGGGCAATCTGATGACGAAGGGTGGAATTTCCAGGCGAATTGTGGATTTCGCGGACTGCCTGGTGGGCAACGTGAGAGGAGGCATGAGCCTGGCGCTGGTTCTGGCCTGCGCGTTCTTCGCGGCTCTTTCTGGATCCGCCCCGGCAACGGTCATTGCCATCGGAACCATGCTCTACGGGGATATGATCAAAAAGGCCTATCCAGGGCCGCGGACTGCAGGACTTCTAGTGGTGTCCGGCGGGCTTGGGCCCATCATTCCGCCATCTATTATCATGGTGATCTATTGTACGCTGACCGGTGCCTCTGTTGGGAATATGTTCAAGCAGGGCATGATGATCGGTATCGTGATCATGCTGGTGCTCATGGCGGAGGTGCTGTGGTTTGCCCATAAGGAAAAGTGGCCTAAACAGAATGTGAAGCGCACACCTGGCGAGGTTGTGAAGGTTTTTCTGGACGCCATTCCAGCGCTGCTGACGCCCATCATTATCCTGGGGGGAATCTATTCCGGCATGCTGACCGCCACGGAGAGCGCGGCGGTGGCTGTTGTGTGGGCAGCTATCGCCGGGGCTTTTATCTACCGTGAGCTGAATCTGCCGGACACGATCCAAATCATCAAGGACTCCGCCAAGAGTTCTGCCATGATCCTGTTCATCATCGCTGCGTCCACAGCCTTCTCATGGGTGTTCACGATCTCCGGCGCTTCCCAGGCCCTGGTGGATACGGTGATCGGCATGAATCTGAATGCAACAATGTTCTGCCTGGTGGTAGCGGTGATTCTCCTGATCTTCGGGACCTTTATGGAGGGGACAGCCATCGCGGTTTTGCTGGTTCCGGTGCTGTGGCCTATCGCCCAGAGCATGGGCATCAATGTAGTACACTTTGGAATGATCGTGTGCATCTCCAATGTAGTGGGAACCATGACGCCTCCGGTAGCGGTGAACATCTACTCGGCGGCGACGGTGTCAAAGCTGAAGATGGGGGAAATCGCCAAGGCGGAGATCCCGTTTTTGGTTGGCTATGTGGGAGTATTTTTTCTGTGTGTATTTTCAGAATGTTTTTGTACGTTTCTCACCTAAGGAGGTTTACTGCTATTTCGACATGGATGAGCCTCGCTTCGGGCTGCACCTAAGCTACATCGTCCCGGGGGACGTAGACAATATCGTTGCCCATCCGGTGAAGAGCGGAAGCATGGTGCTAGCACCCAGGGGCTACCACCCTACTGTGGCTTCCCCGGGGACACGGAATGCTTATTATTGGGTACTGGCAGCCCACTCCCATGAGAGCCGCAGTTATGATCTGGCGGTATTGGATCCCAGGCGGGAACAGATGAACTGAAAAGAGAAAGGTGAAAAAGACCATGAATCAATATCATTCCATTTATCTCCCCCAGTTTACCATGGGCGAGGATGCCTTTGAGACCTTCCCGGAGCGTATAGGTAGGGGGAAGAGAGCGGCCGTTATCTGCGGTGAACGGGCATGGGCGGCTTCAAAAGATTATGTGCTCCCGTCCTTGGAGCGGGCAGAGATTATCTTGACCGGGGCAGTGGTTTACGGAAAGGACGCAACTGTGGAAAATGTGAAGCGGCTGGAGAGGGAGCCGGCAGTCCGGGAGGCGGACGTACTTCTGGCCGTGGGAGGAGGCAAGTGCATCGACACGGTAAAGGCGGCAGGCGACAGGCTGAGAAAGCCGGTCTACACAATCCCCTCCATTGCCTCCAACTGTGCGCCCATCACGCAGATCAGCATCCTCTACCACGAGGACGGATCCTTCCGAGAGATCCTCAGGCTGAAAAATGTTCCTGTACACTGCTTTATCAACCCCAAGCTGGCTCTGGCGGCCCCAGTGCGCTACCTCTGGGCAGGCATCGGAGACGCCATGGCAAAGCACGTGGAGTCCGCCTGGTCTGCCAAGGCCGGGGAACCCCTGGATTATGGCAGTGCTCTGGGAATCAAAGCGGGCAGTATGTGCTTCTATCCTATGCTGGAGATGGCGGAGAAGGCCATAGAGGACGCCAAGAAGGGAGTGGTCAGCCGGGAGCTGGAGGAGACGATCTTAAATATCGTCATATCTCCAGGTATTGTTTCTGTGTCTGCCCATCCGGACTACAACGGCGGTATCGCCCACGCCCTTTTTTACGGCATGACCAGCCGCAAGTGTATCGAGGAGCGGCATCTCCACGGGGAGGTGGTCGCTTATGGGATGTTGGTCAATCTCATGGTAGACCAGGACTGGGAGAAGCTTAGCAAGGCCTGGTGGCTTAGCAAGGCTATTAAGCTGCCTACCTGCTTGGGAGATCTGGAGCTGGAACCCTCGGATCCACTGGAGGATGTGTTGAAGATGACGATGGAGAATCAGGAGTTAAAGCATACGCCGTACCCGGTAACAAAGGAGATGATCCGGGAGGCCATCACGGCGTTAGAGACTTATCAGGCATAAGGAGAAAGCACAGTGGCAGTGACAATCGAGAATATCAGGGTCATCTGCACAGCGCCGGAGGGGATCAACCTTCTGGCTGTGCGGGTGGACACCAATGTGCCAGGCCTTTACGGCCTGGGCTGCGGAACCTTTACCTACCGCCATCTGGCGGTGAAGCTGGTGGTGGAAGAGTATCTGACGCCGCTTTTAAAGGGAAGGAATGCGGAAAATATAGAGGAACTCTGGCAGCTCATGTATCAGAATGGATACTGGCGAGGCGGTCCCATCGAGAACAACGCGATCTCGGGAATCGATATGGCCCTTTGGGATATTAAGGGAAAATTGGCTGATATGCCTCTGTATCAGCTGTTCGGCGGCAAGGTGCGCGAGGGAGTGCCTGTCTACCGCCACGCGGATGGAAGGGATTTGGAGGAGCTCTGCGAAAATATTGAGAGGTACCGGGAACTGGGTATCCAGAATATCCGCTGCCAGTGCGGAGGGTACGGAGGGGAACGTTACGGCGTGATTCCTGAAACCGCCCCCCAAGGGGCTCAGCCCGGCGTTTACCTGGATGGGGCCCGCTATGTGCGGGACACGGTAAAGCTGTTTGCGGGAATCCGGGACAAAATCGGGTATGGCGTCAAGCTGATTCACGATGTCCATGAGCGGGTGACACCGCCGGAAGCTGTGAAGCTGGCCAGGGAGCTGGAACCCTTTGACTTGCTGTTTTTGGAGGATCCGGTCTGCGTGGAGCAGACCCAGTGGTTGCGGGAAATCCGGCACCATAGCGAGGTACCCATCGCCCAGGGGGAGCTGTTCAACCGATCTATTGACTGGCGGGATTTGATCAGCGGGCGGTTGATCGACTACGTCCGGGTGCATATAAGCCAGATCGGAGGCATCACGCCTGCGCGCAAGCTCCAGATGTTCGCGGAGCAGTACGGAGTCCGGACAGCCTGGCACGGTCCGGGGGATATGTCACCCATCGCACACGCGGCCAATGTCCATATCGACCTGGCGGCTGTGAATTTCGGGGTTCAGGAGTGGTCCGGTATTGAGCCGCCCAACTTTGTGATCCAGGATTTAAAGGGGCCGAAAGGTGCGCTTTTGGAGGTATTTCCTGGGCTTCCGGAATTTAGGGACGGCTACGTGTATCCCAACGAAAGGCCTGGTCTGGGGGTGGACATCAATGAGCGGGAGGCAGCTAAGTATCCCTGCGAGAACACGGTGACCACCTGGACCCAGACCAGGAACCGGGACGGCTCGCTCCAGACGCCGTGAGAATATAGATTATAATTGACGAGGAGAGTAAGGAAAATGGCTTACGACTATAAAGAAAAATTCAGTGTTAAGGGAAAGAAGTGCATTGTGACCGGCGGGGCTCAGGGCCTGTCCAGAGGTATGGCGGAAGGGCTTTTGGAAAACGGTGCCGAGGTGGTTTTGATGGATCTCCAGAAGGAGAAGCTGCATCAGGCAGTGGAGGAATACTGCGGGAAGTGCTATAAGGCCTACGGCGTAGCCGGCGACTTGTCCCAAAAAGCAGAGCTGGACCGGATGTTCGATGAGGCCATGGAGCTGCTGGGGGGAAAGCTGGATGTCATGATTCCGGCCGCAGGCATCCAGAGACGCTATGAGCCCTGGGAGTTTCCGGAGGAGATGTGGAACATGGTGATTAACGTGGACTTGAATCATGTGTGGTTTATGTGCCAGCGGGCCATTCAGGTCATGCGGGACAAGGACACCGTGGGGAAGATCATCAATATCGGTTCTATGAATTCCTTCTTCGGCGGAACTACCGTGCCGGCGTACTCTGCGGCCAAAGGAGCTGTGACTCAGCTCTCCAAGAGTATTGCCTCCGACTGCGCGGATCACAGCATCTGCTGCAATGTGATCGCCCCGGGCTACATGGACACGGAGATGTGCGCCAGCATGAGCCAGGAGCGCAAGGACGAGTGCACGAAACGGATCGCCGCAGGCCGGTGGGGCACACCCGAGGACTTAAAGGGTCCCATACTGTTTTTGGCTTCTTCCGCCAGCGACTATTTAAACGGCGCAGTTATCCCTGTGGACGGAGGATTTCTGGTGAAGTCATGAGATCAAAAATGAAATGAGATAACCGAAAACAAGGTGGGGCTGTCGCTTTAACTTAGTGCGATAGCCCCTTTTCCCATTCCAGCCATTTACACATAATCCGTATGATAAATCCAAACCTGATCAAACACATCCTTATCCCTCATGATACATTTCTCATTTCCCACTGTGACAATGGCGCTACGCCGCAAAATCTCATCAATGACCCGGGCCGCGTCCTGCTGGTGGCAGAGGGCCGCATTCCTGATATCTGAAATCATTTCGTTTATTCTGCGGGTATCCATGTTCACCATGTCCCTGCGCATGTGCCGCATGCGGGTGCTTAAGGTTCCGGAGGGCGGAAGGGCCTGGGCATAGGCGTTCAGGATGTAGCCGTCCAGTTCCTCGTGGGTCAGCGGCAGTTCCATGAGCTGTGCGCCGGTTGCCAGGAACAGCTTTAGCGTACTCCTGACTTCCGGATCCGCGGTACTCCACAGGGAGAAATAGCCGGCAGGAATGTAAAAGTCAATGCCGCTGTCATAGGCGCCGCCCTGGTAGCGGATGGCAGGCTTTAGGTATTTATCCGCCGCAGCCATGAGAAAGGGCAGATAACGCCCCTTAAAGTCTGGATTTCCATGGAAGTCTCCCATGAGCCGTGTCTCCTGGCAGGAGGCTTCCACGCACACGGCCAGTCTTTGTTTCTGGTCCGGAATCCAGATGGCCGGAGCGGGAGAGCTGTGCCCTTCCTTAAAACCGGGAAGTCTCCCAAGTATATCCACGGCAGTCTGTTCCAGATTTTCTAATACATCCGGTGAAGCGGCTGCCAGGAATACCAGGCCCCGGCGGTTTAATATAGTATGGGAAATGGTTTCAAGCCTGGCAGCTGCCGCGGTCCCAAAATCAGGCTCTTCCTTCAGCCGTTTCAGGACATCCTTCAGGAAATAATAATTCTCCTGGCTGTTTAGCATATTGCGGAACCTGCATTCCTGTCTTGTATAGCCTTCGGACAGGCTGAAGGCCAGGGCAGAGGCATTGTCCGCCCTGGACAGGTCGTAGTCAGGCAGATATTTTTCCAGGACCTGTATGATGGTATCCGTGTCACTGTAATCTCCGCCGTCCATTACATCCAGGAGAAAATCCAGTCCGGCTTCAAAGTCTTCGGTCAGTCCGTACCAGAATACGCTCATCATGGGATGGTTTAGAGGGCCTGCCTCGCCTCCGGGGTACAGCTCGTCAAAGGTACAGTCGTGAAGGTATTCCTGCTCCAGGTTCTTCTGCTGTTCCACCGTAAACCGCTTTGTATCCAGTTCCGTGAGAAGCATCTGATAGAGCGTAAGGTAGTTAAGGTCGTCCTTCTCAATCCGGCTGATGTCAAAATAGAGCTGGTAACTGCCCACGCCCCGTGAGGGGGAGGGAGATGTGTAGCATGTGATGGTTCCCCACTGTCTTTTTGTAAAGGGGCATGCTTCAGCTGGCTCAGGAAGCTCCTCCGGCCGTATGAGAAAGTCCATATTACTCCGCTCCCTGGAATTCCAGGCATGGAAGGCAGCTGTTTCCTCTATCAGCTGTTTTTGCTCAGCCGCAGTCATGGATGCCAGCTTTTCCTTAAGGTACTGTTCCTTTTCCTCCTCCATCTGCTCAGCCAGACCAGGAACAGGTTCGGTCACGACCAGGGCGCTGGCGGAGGGATGAAGGGCAGAGGCAGCCAGCTTCTTTATGATGGCCTGGTCGGAATCTTCCTCAAAGCGCCGGAAGGCTTCCTCATAGAGCTGAAAATAATCGGTCCGGCCTGTGGTGCTCCAGTAACGTCCGATTTCCTCAGACAGGTTAAAGCCCAGATGGGGGGCTTCCCGGGTAAGGGAGTCGGAGAGGCGGTTTTCCTTCATGGAAGCCCGGTACAGCTTTGGGGACAGACCATCACGGCTGATATCCTCCAGGGCCTTCCTGATGGAGTCCAAAAATGCCTCCTTCAGACAGGAATCCCCGTTGCGCAGGCGGAATTTTAGGGAGGGGTGGGGCAGCAGAATATCCAGATAGACTTCCATCACATGGTTGAGTCCCATTTCCCTGGCATATCTGTGCCAGGGAGAGGTATCGTTATCCAGGATATCCGCAAAGAGGTCCCAGTATATGAGTTCCTCCTTTGTGCAGGCTGACAGGTCTATGCCGTAGTCTATGACAGAGGCGTGTTCCGAGGGGCTGCCCTGATAAGCGGGACTCTGAGCCGCGCAGGTCCGAAAGCCTGGTTTCACCGGTTCCTCAAACTCCCCAAGAAGGCTGCGGCCTTGTGACGCGGCCTTGGAAAGGTGTTCCCTGTCCAGAAAACTCAGTACGGTCCAGTAATCCATATTTCCATATAGGGTAATCAGGCAGTTGGAGTAGCTGTAGCATCGCTCAAAGGTTTCCCTGGCCTGCTCATAGGACAGCTCCCTGTAATGCAGATGAGCCCGCCCCAGCAGGTTGGCAGTGCGTGCGCCCTCGTAAAGTGTATGGGACATGGCGCTGTCTGCATTTTCCAGGATGTCGGTCAGATGGCCCCAGTCCTCGCTGAGCACCGTGCCCTGCATGGTAAGGGGGCCTTTGGCGGATGAGAGCTCATACCGTAGGGCCTCCCTCAGATAAAAATTTTTGTCCTTCAGGGCATCCGGCTCCTCCATGCAGCACAGGAAAACATCCATCAGTTTTAAAAGCTGTTCCTGGCTCTGGCTGCACACCGGATAGCAGGTGAAGGTATTGTCCGTAAGGCCGTTCATAAAGGTAGTATAGCTCTTGCTGTCCATGTCAAAGAAGATATCCCTGCTGGGATACTTTTTACAGGAGGACAGAATGAGATGTTCCAATATATGGGAGTTATCCCGTTCATCCACCTGCGGCGTCCGGTAAATCAGGTTAAAACCCAGTTCCCGGTCGTCGTTCTGAATATATAAAAGCTGGGCGCCGCTTGATTCATGGTTAAACAGAACGGTCCTGGCGCCCAGCATGTGTATGGTTCCAAGTTCGGCGGCAGTGAAACCGCTTATGGTTTCGCCAATCCTTGGCAGTGATGCCATAGTAATCCTCCTTCAATTGATAATCGTCCTGATGAAATCTTTCTATACTATAGCATCAGGCAGACGTATTTTGCAAGAAGGACCGCAAATTTAAAGCACAGTCTTGGCAGGCCCATAAGAGAGGCGGCACCTTTGCAAGCTGTTCCAGCATGGCAGGCTGGTATCCTATCAGTGCAATGCTTTCCCTTCCTCTGCCAGCAGCTTCATGAAACGTGACCTTAATTCGCTGTAAAATGACAGCGCATCATTGATATGTGTCATTGGATATTGTGTATGTTTCCTTTTTCAAGCCGGCAGACCACATCCCCTGTATGGCTTATGAAGGTACGGTCGTGGCTGATGGCCAGCAGCGTCCCGTCGTAGCTTTCCAGCAGATGTTCCAGGCCCTCCATGGTATACACATCCATATGGTTGGTGGGTTCGTCCAGTATCATGAAGTTGCAGCCCGATACCAGAACCTTGGCCAGGGCGGTCTTGACCTTTTCTCCTCCGGATAATACGCTGACCGGTTTAAACATATCTTCCTTAGTCATATAGAGATTGGACAGGACGGCCCGGCAGATGTGCTGGGGATAGGCGGCATCCTCCGCCACATTTTCCAGCACGGTTTTTTTCGGGTCCAGGGTGTCCATGTCCTGGGAAAAATAGGCGACCCTTGCTTCGGAGGTGATGAAGGTTTCGGGGGCCCTGTCCATCAGGGCTTTGATTAAAGTGGACTTTCCGGCCCCGTTATTGCCGGTGATAAAGGTCCGCCTCCCTGCCTCTATATCCAGGCTCACGTCGTCCAGGACAGTGCGATTCCCGTAACTCACGGTAAGATGCCGGATGGAGGCCGCATTTCTGGCCCGTATCCGCCCGGCGTCCGGCAGCTTCATGGACACCTGGGGCAGCTCGTCCGGGCGGTCCTTTTTATCCAGGTGCTCCAGCCGGCTCATGACAGAGGATTTATTACTTTGGACATGACCCTGCTGGACAGCCGCAACGCCTTTGTAGAGCATCCACTCGCTGCTGCCCATGCGTTTGGGCGGCTTTGCCATTTTCCGGCTCTTTCTCTGCATGGCATCGGCAGCACGCTCCAGCCGCTTTTTTTCTTTCTGGTACTGCTGGTATTCAAATTCCTGGAAGCCCCGTTCACGTTCCTTCTGAGCGGCCCAGTCAGAGTAATTGCCGTCAAAGACGCGCACGGCTCCCCGGTCCAGCTCCCATATCTGATTGCAGACCCGGTCTAAAAGAGTCCTGTCATGGGATATCATCAGGACGGCTCCCCTGTATTCCCTCACCATTTTCTCCAACAGCTCCACGCCTTCCATATCCAAATTGGTGGTGGGCTCGTCGGCAAAGAGCAGCGGGGCCTGGCTGGAAAATGCCGCCCCGATGGCACGTCTGGTCTTCTCGCCCCCGCTTTTTACAGCGCTGTCACGGAGCTTTAATTGGCTTAAAAGCCTGGCCTCGGGTTCATCCTCAGTTTCCCCGGTCTGGAGAATCTCAGCAATGGGACAATACTTTTTCACCACGCCCTCGTCGCAGGCAATCCTTCCGGAAAGAACGCCTAAAAGGGTGGATTTCCCGGCCCCGTTGCGTCCGATGAGTCCAATCCGGTCCCCGTCCCGGATTTCCAGTTTTTCAATATCCAGTACGGTCTGGATTCCATATTCTTTTTTAATATTCAGTGCATTTAATAACATAAAAAAGTCCCTCCTAAACGCACTTCGTTCAGAAGGGATATAAACCTGGCCTGTGAGGGTGCCAAAGGAGCGGGAATGTACAGGCAGGAGCAGCTTACGCGCGCCTGCCGGGACATGCCAGTCCGCTGCGGCGGATGCATATGGATAGACAGATGCATCCTGTTATATAAAAATATGGCCCTATGGAATATGATTCCCTGAATGACTGAACGAAATGACAAAGACACACAAAATCCGCCCGGCTTTATACAGCCAGGAAAGGGAGTGTGTAAATCATCTGCTGCTGTTCATTCATCTAATAATCATATTTCAGTTAGCCACCTTTCTCTTTACCATATTGTACTTATATCGTGGAATGCAGTCCGCAGACCGATTTTGATTATAGGGGATGGGAAATGTAATGTCAAGATATATTCTGCTGCGCATCAAGGCACAGATTATAGGGATACGGGCTGAGGACTTCATCACGGAACAGGTGTCGGACAGGGATGAGCAGTACACGGGACGCTGCGAGGTATTCATACCGGAGGAGGATGTGAAGGAGTTTAAGAAAAAAGGGATTCCTGTGGATAAAGCATACAACATGACGCCAAACCGGACAAAAGTCATCCTTTTAGGCGACCCCAACCAGATAGACAGGACTTTTCTGGATGAGCGCACCAATGGACTCAGCTATGCATCGGAACATATGAAGGGAAGCGGGCTCTGCTGGCAGATTACACTGAATGCCAGCGAGTGCGGGCGCTCAGAGCTTGCCATGGACGCGGTCCGGCGTCTGTGACATCCGGCGCCTGTATTTATAAAATAATCATTAAAATCCCGTCTGTACATTGCTTTACCATAAAAATTAGGTTATAGTACTTTCGGATGAATAATCCGCAGCTGCCTGAGGGATGCATCTGGCAGCAGGCCGGACAATTGGGAAAGGATAGTTTACAGATGAATAAAATCAGGGAAAAATTCCAGCGTTTCATGATAGGAAGATATGGTATGGACCAGCTGGGCCAGTTTATTATGTATGCCGTGCTCGTGCTGGTTTTCCTGAACGTTGTTGTCAGGGTAAGGATATTGTCCTCATTCCTGTATATCCTTGAGCTGGCGGGCTTTATCTGCCTGTACTTCCGGATGTTTTCAAAAAATGTAGGGAAACGCTACCAGGAAAATCAGGCTTATCTGCGCCTGCGGTTTTATGTGACGGAATATTCCAGGAAAATCAAATTCCGTTTCACAGAGGGGCGGAAATACCGCATCTTTAAGTGCCCAGGATGCGGGCAGAAGGTGCGTATACCCAGGGGACACGGGAAGGTCAGCGTTCATTGCCCGAAGTGCGGGACAGATTTTATTAAGAAGAGCTGACGGTTCGGCGGAGATCTCTAATAGATTTCTCTGAGGCGGCTATTATTGTGAGCCGCCTTAAACAGTCAGATAAAAACGGTCATTTGGGAGGAATGATACTCCGGATGGCCGTTTTTCGCTGATGAGGAATGACAGGCAAAGAGGAATCCTAAGGCTTCTCCGACAACAGCCGTATGGAGGTGGCATACTCAGAAGGCGTCATGGAGGTAATCTGCTTGAACTGCCGGGAAAAATAATGGATGGAATTGTACCCCAGGCGGTCTGCAATCTGGGTGAAATTAAGCTGGTTGTCACGTATCATCTGTTTGGCAGTGTCAATTTTCATCATGGAAAAGAATTCTATGACCCCGCAGCCTTTTATGTCCCGGAACAGCTTTTGCAGCTGGGAGCGCCCCACCAGGTTGTCCCGGCAGATTCTGTCTATGGTCATGCGTTCGCCCAGATGTTCCTCCATATAGCGGACGATTCGGTTGTAGGTATCATTCCCGCTGCTGGCCTCAGCCAGGAAGCGGGAAGAACGCACTGGCAGGGAGTAGGAAAAATACCTCCTGTAAAGATGGATAATCAGCTGTTCCAGGTAATGGCTGATGAGCTGGGCCGAACCAAAGGTCAGGGGTTCACTGTTAAAGATAAGCTCCTCCTGGTATGGGTCATCCAGTCTTCCGTCGAATGTGTTTCTGGCTTCCACGATGATTTGGGCCAGGAGCTTTTTTTCCGTATCCTGGACCGACATGAGCTGATCCTCGAATGACTTTATGGCAGGCGAATGGCATTCGAATCCAATGACTACCAGGCTTGGAGAAACCTTTCCGTTGGTCAGTACATTGTGGAACTCATTGGGCTTGTGAAACAGAATATTTCCCTTCTTTAAGGTCAGACGCCGGTCTCCGGCCACCGCATCAATTTCTCCGCGGTCTACACATATCAGTTCCCAGAAATCGTGGCTTTCCCCGGGAAAGGAGAAGTCGCTCATATACTGGAAATAGTGGACGGAAATAATCCGGTTGATGGTAATGCTGTCTTCCAGAACTACACTTTTATAGGCCATGGAATCCTTCCTCCTGCACTGTCTTTTTCTAAAACTGTCTTATCTTCTGAATTATACCACAGAAATCAATCCCGCAGAATACAATCATACAAATTAAATGATAGAATGTGCAAATAAAAATTCGTACTCTGTCTTGTTACAGAAAAAGCTATCCGCTATAATTTATTTAAATGAATCAAGAGTCATGGGCTCATGGAAAACAGCCCAATATGAAGATATAAGGGAGGATACGGACATGTCTAAGACAAGAGGAAGGGTTACGCTTCCCAGTGAATCCGGTTTTTTTAATGAGACAAGGGAGCTTATGGAGCGCTGGGGCGCTGATGCCATCCGTGACAGCGACGGGACAAAGCTGGACAAGGATGTCAAATCTCTGGATGCGGAAATTTATACCACCTATTTTGTGGCAAGAGGCCACAATGAATTTGCAGTTAAGCATATGGAGGAATGCCAGCAGTTATATCTCATGTCCCGGCGCTTTACCGCGGTGGAGAACCATCTGGAGATGGACTTTATGGAAGGGTATTTTGGCCAGCAGGTGGTTCCTGACTGTTACCATGACCCTAAGAAATGGTGGGAGGTCATGGACCGCACCACGGGCCAGGCGGTCCCTGCCTCCCAGTGGGAGCTGACAGGAGCGTTCATGCCGGAAGGATTTGGCGACGGCAGGGAGTTTAAGGGAGTGTTTGAAGGAACCGGGGAAGCCGGGGAAGCCGCGGGAGCCGGGAAAACCGCGGGAGCCGGGGACGCCGCGGAAACCAAAGAAGCAGAAGGCAATTCTGCCCCCATGCGGGTGGTGCTGGAGCATGCGTCGCCCTTCCACGAATATACGGTATCCTTCCTGGTATACGCGGTATGGGACCCTACCCAGATGTACAATCACATAACCAATAACTGGGGGGATAAACCCCATGAGATTCCCTTTGACGTGCGCCAGGAGGCTTCAGGTCTGTTTGCAAGGGAGTACCTGGTACAGTGGTTAAAGGATAATCCGGATACGGATGTTGTACGGTTTACCACGTTTTTCTACCATTTTACGCTGGTATTCGGAAGCGACGCAAAGGAGAAATTCGTGGACTGGTTTGGATACGGAGCAACGGTCAGCGTGAAGGCGCTGGAGGAATTCCAGGCAGAATACGGCTACGCCCTCAGACCTGAGGATATTGTGGACAATGGGTACTATAATTCCTCCTTCCGGGTTCCGACCAGACATTACAGGGATTATATGGACTTCATCCAGCGCTTTGTGGCAGGAAAAGCCAGGGAGCTGGTGGAGCTGGTCCATCAGGCAGGGCGCAAGGCCATGATGTTTTTAGGCGACAACTGGATTGGAACCGAGCCTTACGGCGCTTATTTCCCGGAAATCGGTCTGGACGCCGTGGTGGGCAGCGTGGGAGGCGGGGCAACGCTGCGCCTTATATCCGATATTCCGGTGGTGAGCTATACGGAAGGCCGTTTCCTTCCCTACTTTTTCCCTGATACATTTTATGAGGGAAATGATCCTGTGCCTGAGGCGGTGGAGAACTGGATTTGTGCCCGAAGGGCTCTGATGCGCAAACCTGTTGACCGCATCGGGTATGGCGGATATCTGAGTCTGGCCTATAAATTTCCGGGCTTTGTGGATTACATTGAGAAGGTTGCGGAAGAATTTAGGGAAATCTACGGCAATATAGGAGGAAGCAGGCCTTTTTGCGGGCTGAAGGCAGCCGTGTTGAACTGCTGGGGAAAGCTGCGCTCCTGGCAGCCCTACATGGTGGCCCATGCCCTGTGGTATAAGCAGACCTACACTTATTTCGGCATTCTGGAGGCACTGAGCGGGGCAGGCGTAGATGTGACATTTATGAGCTTTGATGATATACGCAGGTCAGGCATACCTGAGGACGTGGATGTGATCATTAATGCAGGGGATGCAGGTACGGCCTGGTCCGGCGGGGATGAGTGGCTGGACGGGCAGATTCTCACGGCAGTGAGGCGGTTTGTCTGGGAAGGCGGCGGTTTTGTGGGAGTGGGCGAGCCCAGCGCCGTGCAGCGGGGCGGACGGTATTTCCAGCTGGCAGATGTGCTGGGGGTGGATAAGGAGCAGGGTTTTACCCTGTCCACGGATAAGTATGATACAAAACAGGCAGACAGCCACTTCATCACACAGGACGTTCCAAGGGATGAATCAGGAAGGCTGGTTCTGGATTTTGGGGAAGGGATGAAGAATGTATATGCTTTGGGAGCGGACACGGAGATTGGGGAATACTCAGACCATGAGGTCCATCTCAGCGCCCATCCATATGGAAGGGGGCGGGGCGTGTACCTTGCGGGCCTTCCTTACAGCCATGAGAACACCAGGCTTCTCATAAGGAGCATGTACTATGCTGCCTCCAAAGAAAGGGAAATGAATAAATGGTTTTCAGACAATCTGTTCTGTGAGGTACACGGATATCCTGAGGCAGGGAAATACGCGGTGGTCAACAACACCAGCCGGGCGCAGTCCACGGTGGTTTATGACGGGGATGGACATGGGGTTTCCATGGAGCTGCGGCCATGTGAAATAAAATGGTTTGACTTATAAGGCGGCTGATCCGGAAGGGACTATATATGGGTATCTTCAATAAGTATACAAAATGACTTACAAGAGTCCGGGGCAGGAATTATATTTGTGGATTATACATAGGAAAAGGCTTTTTGTGCAAATAAATAAAATTATAGTGCAAAGAACTTAATGTGCACATTTACTATAATTGGATTATCGGTAGTTAATGTGAATCGGCAAAAACACAATAAGATTCAAGGAGGACGTATTTTATGAAAAACAGAAAATGGATAGCATTGGCACTGGCGGCAGCCATGGTTGGTTCACTGACAGCATGCGGCGGCGGGTCCGGCGCCACGGATACCACGGCTGCGGCTGCAGCTGATACCACTGCGGCTGCGGCAGCAGATACCACTGCAGCAGCGGACGCACCGGCACCGGCTGGAGATGGCACAGGTCTGGTATACTGGTCCATGTGGGAGTCCACAGAGCCCCAGGGCCAGGTAATCAAGGAAGCAGTTGACAAGTTTTCGGCAGACACAGGAGTGGCCGTGGACGTACAGTTCAAGGGACGTACCGGAATCCGCGAGGGATTACAGCCGGCCCTGGACGCAGGAACCAACATTGATCTGTTTGACGAGGATATTGACCGTGTGAATACTACATGGGGCGCCTATCTGATGGATCTGGAAGAACTGGCTAAGGCATCTGATTATGAAGCAACTGCCAATGCAAGCCTGATGGAAGCCTGCCGCGAGGTAGGAGGGGGGACCCTTAAGTCCATTCCCTATCAGCCTAATGTATTTGCGTTTTTCTACAATAAGGCAATCTTTGAGGAAGCCGGCGTGACAGCTGTTCCTGCCACCTGGGCAGAATTAGACGCAGCATGCCAGAAGATCAAGGACGCAGGCTATACACCCATTACATGTGACGACGCATACATACTTTGTCTCTTCGGATACCATATGTCCAGACTCAACGGCTATGACAAGACATCGGATATCGTAAAGAACAATAAGTGGGACGACCCGTCTGTGATGGAGACAGCCAAGGCTTATGCGGATTTTGCCCAGAAGGGATATTTTTCAGAGAACATAGCATCCAACGTATTCCCGGCAGGACAGAACCAGGAGCTGGCAATGGGAACAGCAGCCATGTACCTCAATGGTTCCTGGCTTCCAAACGAAGTAAAGAACATGGCGGGCGACGACTTCCAGTGGGGATGCTTCAGCTACCCGGCAGTGGAAGGCGGTACGGACGGTCCGGAAGCAGCAAACTACGGCGGCCAGGTTCTGGCTATCAACAAGAACTCACAGAATGCAGAGGATGCATTTAAGCTGATTACCTATATTACCAAGGGCGAGTTTGACAAGAAGCTCGCTGAGGAATCCCTGGGAATCCCGGCTGACACCACCAACTCAGAGTGGCCTGTACAGCTTACTGATGTGAAGCCTGTAATGGAAAGCTTAAAAACCCGTTATCCATGGGCTGCCGGCGCAGAGGACAATGTGGATATGACACCAATCATCAAAGAGAACATGACCAAGCTCTGCAGCGGAGCCATTTCAGCGGATGAATTTGTATCCAACCTTCAGGCTGCAGGAAAGTAATCAGATTAACACATTCAGCATTTTGCACGGAATATGCAACAGTGAGGTGGCATCGTATAACGCTGCCGCCTCTTTTTGGACTCCGGAGCGTATCCGGAACAGGTTTATGTTAGGAGGAACTGGCGTGAAAAAAGATAAGGGAATGATAATTGTGTTCATGACACCGGCAGTGGTGATGTTCGTCCTGGTATTCCTTTACCCCATTATCAGGACTATCCTCATGAGCTTTTTCAAGATTGAGGGAATCACGGACCCCATGTCAAAATGGACCTTCAGCGGTATTGATAACTATGTGAAGCTGGCGAATACCACCTTGTTCCGCATCTCCATGTGGAACCTGGGCCGGATATGGTTTATCGGCGGTATCATCGTCATGTCCCTGGCTCTGCTGTTTGCCGTAATCATTACCAGCGGCATCCGCTTCAAAAGCTTTTTCAGGGCAATGATTTATCTGCCTAACATCGTCAGCGCAGTGGCCCTGGCGACCATGTGGCTCCAGTATGTCTACAGCCCCAAGTACGGACTGATTAAAAATTTCTTACAGGCTTTGGGCCTGGATTCCCTGGCAAAGATACAGTGGCTGGATAATAACCACAAGTTCATGGCTCTGCTTCTGGCCTACTGTTTCGGCATGGTGGGCTATCACATGCTGATATTTGCCAGCGGCATTGAACGCATCAGCGGCGATTACTTTGAGGCAGCCACTCTGGACGGGGCCAATAAGTTCAACCAGTTCCGTTATATTACATTACCCCTGTTAAAAGGAGTGTTCAGAACCAATGTCACCATGTGGAGCGTTACCAGCGTTGGGTTTTTCGTATGGTCCCAGCTGTTCTCAACGGTCACGGCCGATACCCAGACCATTACCCCCATGGTTTATCTGTACATGCAGATATTTGGGGCGGGCAACAGCGTAACGGAGCGCAATTCCGGGATTGGCGCAGCGGTTGGCGTGATGTTAAGCGTATGCGTGGTCATTGTGTTCTGGCTCTGCAACCACCTGCTTCAGGACAAAGATCTGGAATTCTAGGAAAGGGGGAGAACATATGTCGGGATTATTTCAGAAAAAAGAAAAACTGTACAGGGAACCGGTCCGCTGGAAGAAGGAACTAAAGCTTGCCCCCGGATACCTGATTCTTACCCTGTGGATCCTATTTACCCTGGCCCTGCTGGGCTGGGTCCTGATGGCCAGCTTTTCCACCACCAAGGAAATATTCAGCAATAAGCTGCTGGAGAGCGGATTCCATATAGAAAACTATGTGAAGGCATGGGTCAATTCCAATGTCTCCACCATTTTCTTCAATTCCCTGTTTTATGCAGTGGTATCCTGTACCCTGCTGATACTGATTTGCGCGCCTGCCGCCTATGCGCTGTCACGTTTTGACTTTGTGTGCAATAAACTAATACAGTCATCCCTGGTGGCGTCCATGGGAGTACCGGTAGTCATGATTGTGCTTCCGCTGTTCGCCGTGGTGGCAGGTCTCAACATCCTTAACAACGTGTCAGCCAACCGGGCGACTCTGATATTCCTGTATATCGGAATCAATGTGCCCTACACCACCATTTTCCTAACCACCTTTTTTGCCAATCTGTCCAGGGCGTTTGAGGAAGCGGCTGCCATCGACGGCTGTCCGCCTGTTAAGACCTTTTGGCTAATCATGCTTCCCATGGCCCAGCCGGGAATAGTGACCGTTACCATATTTAACTTTATCAATATCTGGAACGAGTATTTCATCTCCCTGATATTCGGAAATTCCGACAAGGTACGTCCGGTGGCAGTGGGTTTGTATTCCATGATAAACTCCATGAAATATACAGGCGACTGGGCCGGTATGTTCTCTGCTGTTGTCATTGTGTTCCTGCCAACCTTCATCCTGTATATCTTCCTGTCAGAGAAGATTATAGCAGGCGTAACCGGAGGCGGCGTGAAGGGATAAGGTGGATGCAGGAACAGGAATCGTGAAGGAATAAGGATAATCATGTGAGGAGGAAGGAAAGCATGTCTCAGAAACCAGTACTAGTGATCATGGCGGCGGGTATGGGAAGCCGTTACGGAGGATTAAAGCAGATTGACCCCGTGGATCCCTATGGGAATATCATCATTGATTTTTCCATATTTGATGCCAGGGAAGCGGGATTTGAAAAGGTCATATTCATTATCAAGAAGGCCATTGAGGAAGATTTTAAGATTCGTATTGGAAACCGCATCAGTAAATATATGGATGTGGCCTATGTTTATCAGGAACTGGATAAGATTCCGGAGGGATACCGGGTGCCGGAGGGCCGGGTGAAGCCGTGGGGGACGGGCCATGCAGTGCTTTGCTGCAAGGATTTGATTGACGGGCCTTTTGCTGTAATCAACGCGGATGATTATTATGGAAAAGAAGCCTTTCACATGATTTATGACCAGCTGTCCTCTGTGGAGGACACGGGCAGATACCAGTACACCATGGTGGGCTACAAACTGTACAATACCCTGACAGAGAATGGGTATGTGGCAAGGGGCGTGTGCCGGACGGATGCAGACAGCCGCCTGGTGGATATCCACGAGCGGACCAGGATTGAAAAGCATGGGAACCAGGCGGAATATACGGAGGATGACGGCGCTACATGGACAGAGCTTCCGGAGTCCACTATTGTTTCCATGAACATGTGGGGGTTTACAAAGAGCATTCTGGGTGAACTGGAGAACAGATTCGGGGCTTTCCTGGATAAAAACCTTCCAGTAAATCCTATGAAGTGCGAATATTTCCTGCCCTTTGTGGTGGATGAACTTCTCAAGGCAGACCTGGCTGAGGTGACTGTGCTAAAGAGTGTGGATCGCTGGTATGGAGTTACCTATAAGAAAGATAAGGAGACAGTGGTAAAGGCCATTAGGGACCTTAAGGATAAGGGATTGTACCCGGAGAAACTTTGGGAGGAACAGGTGTAATGAGTGCTGAAATGGATAAACATATACTTAAGGAGGCGGCCGCAGCTTTTGCCACGGATGGGGAAGCAATCAGCTGCGAGCGCTATGGAAACGGCCACATCAATGATACCTTCCGTCTCATATGTGAGAACCGTCCTTATATTCTTCAGAGGATGAATACTGATATCTTCCAGGATCCGGTATCTCTTATGCGCAATATTGAGGGGGTCACCACCTTCCTGAGGCAGGAGGTCATAAAAAACAACGGGGACCCGGACCGGGAGACCCTGAACCTCATAAAGACCAGGGAGGGAGCCACCTTCTATGTGGACAGTCAGGGGAATTACTGGAGGATGTACCTATTCATTGAGGGAGCCACCTGCTATAACCTGGTGGAGAAGCCGGAGGACTTTTACCAGAGCGGAAAGGCCTTCGGGCATTTCCAGAGACTTTTAGCCCGCTATCCTGCCAGAGAGCTGGCAGAGACCATCCCGGGTTTTCATGACACTCCGGGAAGATTCAGGGCTTTTAGGAGAGCGGTGGAGGAGGATATCTGCGGCAGGGCGTCAGAGGTACAGGACGAGATTCGGTTTGTCATGGACAGGGAGCAGGATGCGGGTCTGGCCATGGATATGCTGGCTAAGGGGGAGCTTCCTCTGAGAGTGACTCATAATGATACCAAATTAAACAACATTATGATTGATGACAAGACCGGTCAGGCCATCTGCATCATTGATCTGGATACCGTTATGCCGGGACTTTCCATCTTTGATTTCGGAGATTCCATCCGCTTTGGCGCCAATACCGCAGAGGAGGATGAAACGGATTTAAGCAAGGTGTCCCTGTCCATTCCTCTCTTTGAAATCTATACCAGAGGATTTCTGGAAGGGTGCGCGGGAAGCCTTACCGAAGCAGAGGTTAAAATGCTTCCTCAGGGAGCCAGGCTCATGACCCTGGAATGCGGAATCCGGTTCCTTACGGATTATCTGTCCGGCGACACTTATTTTAAGATTGCCAGGGAGAAGCATAATCTGGATCGCTGCCGTACCCAGTTCGGACTGGTGGAGGATATGGAAAAGAAGTGGGGAGAGATGGAACGTATTGTGGAGGCTGTCTGTAAGGGCTGAGCAGGAATAAGACAGATATAAAAAAAGACGAGAAAGGTGTCTGCCATGGCGGCGGGCGCCTTTTTCGTAGTGCCGGAGGGGCACCGGGCGGCGGCTGCGGTTTTACATACATTTTACGGAAACTATACCATATCATGATTTCTCCGGATGTAAATCTTATGTATACTCCAAACTGTAGTAGAGATAAGAAAAAACATGATAATAAACGACATGATTCAGGAGGAAAAGTATTATGAGAATGAATGGAAAGAAATTAACAGCACTGTTAGGCACGGCAGTTCTGGCCATGGGCATCCTGGCAGGATGCGGCAGCAGCGCCACAGAGACAACCGCAGCAGGGACAGCCGCTCCGGCAACTACCGCAGAGACAGCCACAGAGGCTTCCGCTGCGTCCGGAGAGACAAAAGACCAGGCTGCGGCAGAGGCGGAAAATGCTCCGTCTGCTGATTTGAGCGGCGCCATCAGCATGGTGGGCTCCACTTCTATGGAGAAGTTTGCCAATGCTCTCAGCGAGTCCTTTATGGAGAAATATCCAAATGTGACGGTGACAGCTGAATTCGTTGGCTCCGGCGCGGGCATAGAGGCTGTCAGCAATGGAACGGCTGATATCGGCAATTCTTCCAGGACTTTAAAGGATGAGGAGAAGGCAGGCGGCGTGGCTGAGAACATTGTTGCCATTGACGGAATCGCAGTGGTGGTTGATGCGGCCAATACTGTGGAGGACCTGACCAAACAGCAGCTGTCTGATATCTACGAAGGAAAAATCACCAACTGGAAGGATGCGGGCGGAAATGACGCTCCCATCGTAGTGGTTGGACGTGAATCAGGTTCCGGTACCAGAAGCGCCTTCGAGGAACTGTTAAAGCTGGAGGATATGTGCAAATACAGCAATGAGCTGGACAGCACCGGCGCAGTGATGGCAAAGGTGGCTTCCACACCAGGCGCGATTGGCTATGTTTCCCTGGATGTACTGGACGATACAGTAAAGGCTGTGAAGCTGGAAGGCGCTGAGCCTACAGAGGAAAACATCAAGGCAGGCTCCTACTTCTTAAGCCGTCCGTTTGTAATGGCTACCAAGGGAGAAATAAGCGAGCAGAATGACCTGGTAAAAGCCCTCTTCGATTATATCTACTCAGATGAAGGCACAGAGATTGTGAAGTCCGTAGGACTGATTGCAGTTGACAAATAATCGGAATAGAGAAAGGAGACTTCCTGCATGAGAGCGGAGACATTTTCCATACGATCCAGTCATGGCAGCAAGTCCACCGTCGAAAAAGCTGCACAGGGCATCTTTACTGCCTGCGGCTTTTTCGCCGTATTGGCTGTTGCCTCCATCACACTGTACATGCTTATCAGCGGTACGCCTGCACTGTTTAAAGTGGGGCTGCTGGAAATCCTGTTTGGGACCGTGTGGCAGCCGGCAGCCGCATCCCCCAGCTTCGGTATACTGTTTGTCATCCTGACCTCCATAGTGGGAACCTTTCTGGCAATCCTGATTGGAGTTCCAATCGGCGTCATGACAGCCATATTCCTTGCAGAGGTTGCCCCCAAACGGCTGAGCGACATGGTCCGTCCGGCGGTAGAGCTTCTGGCCGGAATCCCCTCTGTCATATACGGCCTGCTGGGAATCCTGATTCTTAATCCTTTGATGTACAAAGTGGAACTGATGCTGTTTAAGGGGTCTGAAACACATCAGTTTACCGGCGGAGCCAATCTGATATCAGCCGTGCTGGTACTGGCCCTGATGATTCTCCCCACGGTCATAAACATCAGCGAATCTTCCCTCAGGTCCGTGCCGGCCCATTTAAAGAGCGCGTCCCTGGCTCTGGGCGCCACAAAGATACAGACCATATTCCAGGTAATTGTGCCTGCGGCCAAATCCGGCATCATAACAGCCGTTGTGCTGGGAACAGGCAGGGCAATCGGCGAAGCCATGGCCATCAGTCTTGTGTCGGGAAGCTCCGTAAATCTGCCCCTTCCCTTTAACTCCGTCCGCTTCCTCACAACAGCCATTGTATCGGAGATGGGGTATGCCGCGGGACTTCACAGACAGGTGCTTTTCACCATTGGCCTGGTACTGTTTGCATTCATTATGATTATCAACATAAGCCTTACCAGGATTTTAAAGAAGGGAGGAAACAGGAATGACAAATGATATTGCAGTCCGGGTTCATAAGGACTCCGTTGTGCAGGACAGCATATACGGCAGGCGCGTACGCGGCCTGGATGTATTCCTTACAGTCATCATATATACCTGTGCAGGCTTCTCCATCCTTCTTCTGGCAGGCATCATGGGTTATGTATTTGTGCGGGGAATCCCGCATGTCACATGGGCGTTTTTAAGTACTGCCTCAAGCGCGACAAAGGGAACCTTTGGAATCCTGGGAAATATCATAAACACACTGTACATTGTAATCATTACCCTGCTCATCGCCACGCCCCTGGGCATTGGCTCTGCCGTATATCTGAATGAATACGCAAAGCCGGGTAGGGTGGTGCGGATGATTGAGTTTACCACAGAAACCCTGTCCGGCATTCCGTCTATTATATTCGGCCTGTTTGGAATGGTGTTTTTTGGAAATGTTCTGGGACTGGGATACTCCATTCTTACGGGAGCCCTGACCCTGACCATTATGATTCTGCCCCTCATAACCAGAACCACCCAGGAAGCGCTTAAGACCGTGCCGGACAGCTACCGCCATGGAGCCCTTGGAATCGGAGCCACAAAATGGTATATGATACGGACTATCCTTCTTCCCAGCGCCATGCCGGGAATCCTCACAGGCGTAATCCTGGCCATCGGAAGAATTGTGGGAGAGTCAGCAGCCCTGCTGTTTACGGCGGGAAGCGGTTATTATCTTCCAAAGAATCTGCTTTCCAAGATATTTGAATCCGGAGGAACCCTCACCATACAGCTCTATCTGTTTATGCAGAAAGCAAAATATAATGAGGCCTTTGGCGTGGCCTTGGTCCTTTTAGTCATTGTACTGGGAATCAACGGTCTGGCAAAATACATGTCCCACCGGTTCAATGTGGAAGCCGGGGCATAGGGATGCGTCGGACCATTTCAATTAGCAAAGGAGAATAAGCGTGGAAAGCAAAACAAAGATTTCAACCCGGAATCTGAACCTGTACTACGGGGAGAATCATGCCCTTAAAAACATAAACCTTGATTTGTATGAACATAAGATTACTGCCTTCATAGGGCCGTCAGGCTGCGGCAAGTCCACTTACCTGAAGACACTGAACCGCATGAACGACCTGGTGCCGGGCGTTAAGATAGATGGGACCGTTCTCCTGGATGATGAGGATATTTATGATTCCCAGGTGGATACCACCCTGCTGAGAAAGAAAATCGGCATGGTATTCCAGCAGCCTAATCCTTTTCCCATGAGTATCTATGACAACATTGCCTATGGACCCAGAATCCATGGCATTAAGAATAAGGCCCAGCTGGATGAGATTGTGGAGAACAGCCTTAAGGGGGCGGCCCTGTGGGATGAGGTCTCTGACCGTCTGAAGAAATCAGCTCTGGGACTGTCCGGCGGACAGCAGCAGCGCCTCTGTATCGCCAGGGCCCTGGCCGTGGAGCCGGAGGTCCTTCTGATGGATGAACCCACATCCGCCCTGGACCCCATATCCACCCTGAAGATTGAGGATCTGATGGATGATCTTAAGAGCAAATATACGGTGGCCATTGTGACCCATAACATGCAGCAGGCCACGCGTATAGCGGACCACACTGCATTTTTCCTGGTGGGAGAGGTAGTGGAGTATGCGACTACGGACGAACTTTTCACCATGCCGAAGGATAAAAGGACAGAAGACTATATTACAGGCCGTTTCGGATGATGGCAGAAGGAAGGTATCAGATTGAGCGTTAGGGTTACGTACGAACATGAGTTAGAAGCATTAAAACAGGATTTAAAAGAAATGGCCCATATGGTGGAGAGTGCCATTGAGCAGACCTTCACGGCATTTGAGGACCAGGATTATATGATGGCTGAGGATGTGATTAAGGGCGACAGGACCGTCAATGACATGGAGCGCGCCATCGAGTCCAGATGTCTGTCCCTGATACTGCGCCAGCAGCCGGTTGCCAGCGACCTGCGCCAGGTATCCACTGCCCTTAAGGTGGTGACGGACCTGGAGCGGATAGGGGACCATGCCTCGGATATTGCTGAGCTGATTCTGAGGATAAAAAGCGAGCACGCATACCACATTGTTAAACACCTTCCGGTTATGGCCGCATCCGCCAACGCAATGGTTCACGACGCCATAGAAGCATTCATCAACCAGGATTTAGACGCTGCCATGGAAATCGTTGAACGGGATGACGAGGTGGATACGCTGTTCAACCAGGTGAAGGATGACGTGATTCATCTGCTCAAATCCTCGCCGGACCAGGCGGACCAGGGAATCGATTTGCTGATGGTGGCCAAATATCTGGAGCGGATAGGAGACCACGCGGTAAATGTGTGTGAGTGGACCCAGTTTTCTAAGACCGGGGCGCTTAAGAATGTGAGGATTATGTAATATCATTTATTTGTAGATAAAAAAATGCAGCACCTGTTAATTATGATATGCCCCTTGTCAAGCAGACAAGTAAAATATCTAAATTCAGGTGCTGCTTTGCGTTAACTATTCAATCCGTATCGTTCCGCTGATATGGATATCGTCGCTGCCGCTATTTGGTCCGTTCATATAAATCTTATAATCGCCATTCTGAGGGACGGTATAGGTAGCGGATACCATGCCTTTATTGGATGAGAAGAGTTTTCCTTTTCCTGATTTATCAGTGATACTGACTGAGAAACGGTCGGAAGACTTATCGGATACGATTGATAGAGTTATTTCCTGTCCCTTTTTCAAAGAAAGAGTGTCAAACATATATGTGTTGCCTGCTTCGAGAGACATGTCAATATTGTTAATTCCTCTGGGATTAACTAATATGACCTTTACTGCATCTGCTCTCATGTTTACGGATGATTCCTGACTCAGGAAGTTATTGCTCTCTTCAATATTTTTCGTAAGTTCATTCTTTACCATTATAGATTGAGCTTCCATTACTCCGGATGCCGCAGCATATGCGGCCATTGGGCATAGTAATATAAAAAGTGCCATTGTTCCGATTAATAATGCGCTTTTTTCCTTTGTTGGTTTTTTCATAATCTCTTTAACCCTCCTTTCAATCACCTTGTAATTTCGGTCAACGAATGTGACCGTCTGTTCATATTCCGGTCTTGTGGCGGCCAGGCTGACGATGAGACCCGCATATTGCGATTTTTGTCTGGAGTTAAAAGCTGCTGCTGTTCGTTTATCACAAGCGTATTCGCTGAAATCAAAAAAGATTATTTTATATAGATATACAATGGGATTGAACCAATGGATACAGTGTACAATGCCAATAGCCCCCAATCCCCATATGGCGAAAATACATATTGCAGCAGCCTGAATATGGGGAAGCATGGCAATATTGTAACGATTAAAACAAATGACACTCATTATATCATCCCCATGAATATCATTGATAGTATACCCCATGCTGTCCATGACAATCTTCGTTATCAATATAAACATGGGGATTAGAAAGATAATTAGAACTACTTTCATCATAAAATATACATATTCAATGTATTCAGTTTTATAAAAGCGTTCAATCAAAAGGACAGCTCCGAACATTATACTGGATACAACTGACATAACAAATATCAGTTCAAGCCAATTAATCATTATCCTCCTCTTTCAGTTCTTCAATCAATTGATATAATTTATCTACCTGCTGCTTTGTTAAACTCTTTTTACCGCATAATGTTGCAATCAGATTTTCCAGCCGGCTGCTTCCGAATTTATCCTTCAATCTCATATTAATTGCCATTTTATCATACTCCAGTTTGCTAATCAGCGGGGTATATAGGGTCTGCTTTCCTTTCTGCTGGACTGAGACATAACCTTTCTCTTTGATATGAAATAAAATAGCCCCTTTTGTGCCTTGTGCCTGCGGAAATTCGTCGTATATTAAGTTACTGTATACTCCCTGGGGGAATTTCCAAATAAATTCCATGAACTTATATTCCATTGGTGATAATTTTTTTCCCATACATTACAACCTCCTGTTTATATTTTAATACATCTTAATAAAAATATAAACATATATCTGCTTTTGACGATGATAGCTGTCAGGTAGTATTGTAGAAAATGTTGTGTTATCATTGTATCGTCTGCCAGGCGTATATGGGCTATTCTAGGTTAAAGGTTTCATCACCATCCTCAAATATGATGTAGTCCAAATTATCATCATAATTATCTGGCAATGCCTTTAAGTCTCCATATAAGCTTTGGGGAACCTGCTCTTTGACAAAAGCGATTTTATATTCGTTATCATAGAATACAATAAAAGGATTGAATTCAACATCGATATATTCAGATTTATTCTCGCTGTCAAAGTTTGTATTGACTGTGGCATTTACAAGATAAATAGAATCATTCAGTTTTTTGATTTCATGAATCGTTAATTCTTTATAATCATATCCTTGCATGGCATCACAGAATATATCTGGTAAACCGGCGTTTATTTCTGCTTTTGTAAATCGGACCTTTTTAGAAGCCTCTTCTGTATTACCGTTTTTCAAGTCTTGAAAATAGGATTCAATTAATTTGGTTTGTTGTTTTTCTGCTGTTCCACTATCATTTTGGCAGCTTACTAAAAAAAGAAAAGATGCCAGGATGACTAATATAACAATGCTGCATTTTAATTTCATAGTTGAGATGCTCCCTTATAAAATTTAAGCCGATAATTATTAGGGGGTTTCCTTGTATACATATGATGCGGTAAGCTTAGCAGAGCCAGTATTTTTTACGTATCCGTAATTTTTAAATGTTGGTGTCGCGGAAACTGTCCCGTAGCTATCATATCCACTTAAGAATGTTTTGCTGTTGATAATATATTTTCCCTGGCTATTATAGTATGCCAAACCAACATCAGCAGTGGTTCCGGAGCTTCTTGCAGTGCAAACCACATAGTATGTTTGTCTTGTACCGGGATTGAGTGATTTTCCATAGTCATAACCATCTACATAAGAATTGCTCTTGAGGTTTTCAACAGAGAAAGCCATAACTTGTGTTTTGCCATCCACGACGCTTGGCATTCTTGTTAGCGAGTTATAGACTTTTTCTGTCATAGCAATGATGCAGATGGCTTCGGTATCCTTGTTTTCCTACTGGAAAGATTCGGTATACCCTCCCTGTGCGGCAGCTGCATGGAGTGGCATGCACAAGGATAATGCCATTGCCATTATTATACCCTCTTTTAATTTGATTCTCATACCGTTCCGCTCCTTTCATGTGTGAAAATATGTGAAAATATCGGCTTAAACTTTGTTATAAGTATAATGCATGGGGGTGATATTAGTCAATAATATTTTTATATTTTTATTAAATATATAAAAATATAAAGCAGTAATACGAATATATAAATAGCAAGTTTCATTTTTGTATGGCCTTCACCAGATTCTGGGATTTGACAACTGTCCGGCGGAGGCCGCAGCCATACAGGACTTCATACCCAATTACAGGATTAATCTGATAAACCCGCACAGCATGGAGGACATGAGTGTATTCCGCACATGTTTACAGCAGATATTCAGTATCAGAAAAGACTGGCGGCTATAATGAAAAGTCATGGAGAGAAGGTGGCGATGGATGTGTGTAAGGCAATTGATGATTGTTTTTTGTCAAGCACTTTTCCCTAAAAAAAGCGTCAGAATTCCCTTTTTTCAGCAAGGGAATTTCCCTGCTTTCGGCGGGCATTGATTATGCGTCCCGGCGCATGAGGGCATGTTCCATCCGGTAGCTCTTTCCTTCAAATATCAGGAGATGTCCATGATGGACAAGGCGGTCGATCATGGCTGCGGCCATCTGGTCATCCGTAAAGATACCGCCCCATTTCGAGAACTCCAGATTTGTGGTAAGAATCAAGCTTTTACTTTCGTAACTGTCGGATATAACCCTGAATAGCAGCTGTGAACCATCCTTAT
>NZ_AUJR01000032.1 GCF_000424325.1 [Clostridium] clostridioforme AGR2157 | reverse complement strand
AAATGAACTACCCCGCAGCAAGCTGCGGGGTATCGAAGGTTGCAACCTCTACATATAATCCCATATGCTATACTGCTTTGTTTTCTCTACGTTTTTATAGATTGTTTTATAATTTTTTTCCTGTCCCTGTTCTTTCACATATCTACTTATGATTTGCTCATTCCCATGTTCACTCACCGTTGCTACGTAATAGCCATCTGTCCAGAATTCTCCTCCCCACAATTTTTTCTTCACTTGTGGACATTTCGCGAACACCTCCCGGGCTATGATGCTCTTCACTATTTGGATGATTGAAAAAGTTTGTTACGCAGCAAGCTGCGGGGAATTAAACCCTCTTTTTGATTAAATTTACTTTCGTCAACTACGTAATGGCATTCGTAACTGTGGCTTACCAAGATGACCGCCGCATTCTCTGCATACGCACACTTTGATACCGTAGAGTTCTTCAAGAATCTCCGACATTTCCATTTCTCGCAGTTTTGAAAGATATTTCCGGCATCCGAGCAGATTTCTGCAGAGGGTCAGTTTTCTGTTTTAGTGTTAATTGTTTCCAGTTGCCTTTATTACGGTAATCTTTTACTGAAAACGTAACATTTTCTTCATCCATGCGGATGATCCCGGTGATTGCTGATTCGCGCAGCGATTTTGTTCAATCCTTGTTTGGATGGTCATAATGCAGATGTCCGGATTCTCCAGTGCCTTCCGGTAACCAGCATCCGTCAGAAACAGCCTCATCCTCCCTATTCTGTCAAGTGATTTCCACGCAGGTTCAGCCTAATCCTTGTGGTATCTCCAAGTCCAATAAAATCAACACTTTTGAACCTTACATTTCCACCTGAGAGCATCTACGTCCACCTCAAAGCGGTATGATAACACAGAGCCGAAAGCCTTGATTTACCTGGTCTTCGGCTTTTTTTGTTTTTTACCGTACACCTTCGGCATACCAGACATATAATATCATAAAATCACAAACTAAGGACCATTGTATATGTATAACAATAATCCCTACTCTGTACCAACACTTAGGATGACCCAGGTAGAAGACCCGGTTGATCCCGGTTTCACATATCCTGATACTGACGTCGTAATTCCATCTCCTGACGATGAAATCGACCCTGATTTTTCAGTCACGCCTCCTTACTCCCCGGACTACCCTGTACGTCCGGATTATCCTGTGCGTCCTGATTATCCAGTTCGCCCGAATTACCCTGTTCGCCCGAATTACCCTGTTCGCCCGAATTACCCGTCATATTCCCCTATCCCCTGCGTGTTCTGCAACAATAACCAGTGGATTCGCGGCGGAATACGCCTGTTAAATGCCGCCACCGGATATAACCCATTTACCGTGTATATAGATAACCGGGCTGTTTTCTCCGGACTGGATTTTTCTGAAGTGACCCAGTACCGCCAGCTGTCCCAGGGCTATCATACATTCTCCATTATGGGCTCAAACGGTTACGTATATCTCCGCAAATCCATGTATGTGGGTGACGGAATGGCCACCATCGCCATTGTCAACTCCTCCACAGGCCTGGACCTGGTATCTATCAGTGATACGGCATGCCCCACGGACTGGACCTCTTCCTGCTTCCGGGTCTGCAATTTAGCCTATTACAGCGGACCAGTCAATGCCTCCCTTGGCAATATCTATTTTAACTCTGTAAACTTTGCCGATGCAGCCAGCTTCAGCCGGCTCAGCTCCGGTAACTATACCCTGCGTGTAGCCCGTTCCGCCCGCCCGGAAAACACCCTGGTTACCACGCCGATAACATTGAATCCATCCCGGATTTATACCCTGTATGTGTTAAACTGGAATCCCTCCGCGGATACCATACAGACACTTCTGGTAGAAGACCGGAGAAGCTAATTAACAATCGTGGAGGGAGCAGCGGAATTTATGCGGCCCCCTCCCCTTTTTCGTATAAAAGCCTGTGTTTATGGCTCTGTTCTTGATAAAATAGAGTAAAACTTACAGTGCCTGACAGCCGTCCGTGCCGCTGCTGTAATTAATAAAGTAGCTAAAACCAATAACACCAACGGTTGACAATGCTTCAGTAATGTTAGCAGCTCCAAACACCATGCAGGAAAGAAGGGGTGAGATGTTGGCTGCCGCACAGATTCCCGATATCCCCAATAACATGGCAATGGCCAGAAATCCCCTGAGGTCGGTTCATCCAGGCCGGTAATCATGCGGAGTGTTGTGGATTTACCGCATCCTGACGGCCCTACCAGAACAGTGAACGTATTTTTTAGTAGAAACAGCCCTGTTAAACTCTTGTGCGAAACCCCAATTCGTCGTATACTATAAAATAATGCGAAAATTCAGGAGGATACAGTATGGACAAGATTAAGATGACCACCCCGATTGTTGAGATGGACGGCGATGAGATGACTAGAATTCTCTGGCAGATGATCAAAGACGACCTGTTGCTGCCATACATAGATTTAAAGACAGAGTACTATGACCTTGGACTGGAATACAGGGATGAGACTAACGACCAGGTAACCATTGATTCCGCCAATGCCACCAAAAAGTACGGCGTGGCTGTTAAATGTGCCACCATCACCCCCAACGCGGCCCGCGTGGAGGAATATCACCTGAAGGAAATGTGGAAGAGTCCCAACGGAACCATCCGTGCCATCCTGGACGGAACCGTGTTCCGTGCACCTATTGTGGTAAAGGGAATCGAACCATGTGTTAAGAACTGGAAGAGGCCCATCACCATTGCCAGACATGCTTACGGCGATGTTTACAAGGGTTCTGAGATGAAGATACCGGGTCCGGGAAAGGTGGAACTGGTTTACACTGCCGGGGATGGCTCCGAGAGCCGGGAACTGGTTCACGACTTCACCTGCCCCGGCATCGTACAGGGTATGCACAATATCAATAAATCCATTGAAAGCTTTGCCAGAAGCTGCTTCAACTATGCCCTGGATACCAAGCAGGACCTCTGGTTTGCCACCAAGGATACCATCTCCAAAAAGTATGACCATACCTTCAAGGATATCTTCCAGGAGATTTTCGACAGTGAATATGCAGAAAAGTTTGATGCTGCAGGCATCACCTATTTCTACACCCTGATTGACGACGCCGTGGCCCGCGTCATGAAATCTGAGGGCGGCTACATCTGGGCCTGCAAAAACTACGACGGCGATGTCATGAGCGACATGATATCCTCTGCCTTCGGCTCCCTGGCCATGATGACTTCTGTCCTGGTATCCCCGGACGGCAACTATGAATACGAGGCTGCCCACGGAACCGTACAGCGCCACTACTACAAGCACTTAAAGGGTGAGGAGACCTCTACCAACTCCGTGGCAACCATCTTTGCCTGGACCGGAGCACTGCGCAAGCGCGGCGAGCTGGACGGCAACAAAGAGCTGATGGAATTTGCGGATAAGCTGGAAAAGGCCACCATCGACACCATTGAGGGCGGCGAGATGACAAAAGATCTTTCTCTGATTACCACCATTCAAAATCCAGTGGTACTTAACAGCGGGGACTTTATTAAGGCCATTGCAAAGAGGCTGTAAAAAGATTGATAATAAATGGCTGGTCCATTTGTGGTTTTTCCACTGGACCAGCCGCTTTTTTATCGCTTATCTCCTATTATTGCCTTTTGTTTCCTACGCTGCTAATTCATCGGCAGCCTCTCAATCTCACTGTCAATCAACTTCATCTCTTCCCCTGTAAGTTCCCAATCATATGTGGCACAATTTTCATATGCCTGCTGTGGGTCGCGTACCCCACAGATAGCTGTGGATACGTAACTCTTATCATTCTCTTCCCAATCCGGAAGCTCACGTATTGCTCCAGTCAGAATACCAGCCCCCAAAGATCCATATGTCATGGTTCCGATTCCTTGTGTCTCACACCAAGCCAGCAGTTCCTTCTGGCTTTCTACCTGACATTTGAAAAGCTGATTACACACCGCTTTGACCGATTAGAGGATTATCTGGATACAATTAAGAAAATGCCGGCCGTCATTCCATTGACGGTTCCGGCATATTCAAGGTATTATTATAGAGTTAAATACTATCAATAAAACCTGTCACCATCCATATCATTTAAAGAAAAGCGAGGACCCCTGCCATGAAAACCGACCGCCTCCTGGCCCTGCTCTCCATCCTTTCCGAAACAGACAGAATAACCGTCCGGGAACTATCCAGCCGCCTGGAGGTCTCCCGAAGGACCATATTCCGGGACCTGGAATCCCTTGGGTGCGCAGGCATACCTGTGTTTTCCTATATAGGTCCGGGCGGCGGCGTGTCTATTCTGGACAGCTATAAGCTAAAATATAAGGTACTGTCCGCAGACGATAAGGAAAAGATATTTACCGCGCTCCGGGGCCTGAGAAGCATTGACAATGACAGCTCCATCACCCATCTGATTGCAAAGCTGGTTCCTGAACAGGAATCCGCTGTCTTTTCCCAAAGTGATTGTGTAATTGATTTATCCTCATGGTTTAATAACAGCATTATCCATGAAAAAATATCCCTCCTCCGCAGTGCAGTCCATGCCCGCAGCCTGGTCCGCATGGAGTATATATCCAGCAGTTCCCGCAGCATAAGAATAATCGAACCCCACAAATTGGTATTCAAACAGTCCTGCTGGTACATTTACGGGTACTGCCGCCGGCAAAATGCATTCCGCCTGTTCCGGCTGAGCCGTATTGCTTCTCTGGAAACACTGAATGAAACCTTCACGCCGCGGGCTCTTGCGTCCATTCCCTTTCCCCAGGACTACGGAGCAGACTTCCGTCATACGGAAGGCGGATCCTCCCCTCACCCAAAATCCCCAGCACCTTCCTTCCAGGTGCTGCTTGAGTACCACATATCAGACGAATTCGAACTGACAAAAACCTTTGACGCCACCTATTTCCAGCGCTCCCCGGACGCCAACGACCATTTGGGCCGCATCTGTTTCCAGACCTCTGACATGGACTTTGCAGGAAAGCTGGTGTTTGGGCTGCTGGACAAGGTAAGGGTCATTTCCCCGCCGGAACTTCGCCAACAGATACGATGCCGCCTGGAAAAAATAATCCCTCTGATATCATCACAGCCAACGGTACTGCTGCCCTGGAATTTGCCAGGGAAATCCTGTTCCTTTTGCAGGCCAAACCGGAATCCGCCATCTCGCAATGGTACGATGGACATAAAAATGGTTTTTACTAAAGCCGTTTCCTGCCATAAAAAGGGAGGTCCTGGGGCCTCCCCTTCGTATTAATCCCTGTTCCCCATAACCATAGTGCTCCACCACATAGTCAATATCCTTATCACCTCTGCCATAAAAATTATATCCCTGAAATCTCTTATATCTATAAAACGGACCGGAATGCTTCCTCCAGATCCTCCAATATGTCGTCGATGTGCTCAGTCCCGATGGACAGGCGGATGGTTCCGGGACGGATTCCCTGCTCCAGAAGCTCCTCCTCATTCATCTGGGAATGGGTGGTGGAGGCCGGATGGATCACCAGGGACTTTACATCCGCCACATTGGCAAGAAGGGAGAACAGTTCCAGATTGTCGATGAATTCCCTGGCCTTCTCAGCCCCGCCCCTTATTTCAAAGGTAAAGATGGAACCGCCTCCCCTGGGGAAATACTTTCTGTAAAGCTGCTGCTGGACCGGGTCCCGGCTCACACTGGGATGGTGAACCGCTTCCACCTGGGGATGGGCCTTCAGGTATTCCACCACCTTAAGCGCGTTTTCCACATGGCGTTCCACCCGCAGAGACAGTGTCTCCAGCCCCTGCAGAAACAGGAATCCGTGGAAGGGTGACAGGGTAGCCCCTGTATCCCTTAAGAGAATGGCTCTTATGCGGGTGACAAAGGCAGCCGCTCCCACATCCTGAGCAAAACGGATGCCGTGATAGCTGGCGTTTGGCTCTGTAAGTCCGGGGAACTTGCCGGAGGCGGCCCAGTCAAATCTTCCGCCGTCCACAATCACGCCGCCCACCGTGGTTCCGTGACCGCCGATGAACTTTGTGGCTGAGTGTACCACGATGTCGGCGCCGTACTCAATGGGACGGACAAGGTATGGCGTGGCAAAGGTATTATCTATGACCAGCGGAATCTGATGCCGGTGCGCAATGGATGCGATTTTTTCTATATCAGCGATATCGGAATTTGGGTTTCCCAGTGTCTCTATAAAGACAGCCTTTGTATTATCCCTGATAGCAGCTTCTACCGCCTCTAAATCGGCCGGATCCACAAACGTAGTCTCCACCCCATATTCAGGAAAGGTGTGGGCCAGGTAATTGTAGGTGCCTCCGTAAATATGGCCGGAGGACACAATATGATCCCCTGCCCGTGTCAGGTTCTGGAATGTATAGGACAGGGCCGCTGCCCCGGAAGCCGTGGCCAGGGCCGCCACGCCGCCTTCCAGCTGCGCCATTCTCTGCTCAAATACATCCAGGGTAGGATTTGTAAGACGGCTGTATATATTCCCCGGGTCACTGAGATTGAACCGTGCCGCCGCATGGTCACAGTTGTCAAATACATACGATGATGTCTGGTAAATCGGTACCGCCCTTGCCCCAGTCGAAGGATCCGGATGCTCCTGACCTCCGTGAAGCTGGGTTGTCTCAAATTTAAAATGTCTGTCTGCTCTCTTACGCTTCTCTCCCATGATATTGTCCTCCGTCTCTTTATTCCTACTATTTCTATAGGTTTAATTGATAATATCATGGTATTTTTTTCCTGTCAAGAATTTATTTTAGTACATTCTTAAATTCTTAAACCTCACATTTTTGGCCCCGCGCATTCTTAAACCGTACTTCCCTTATCCATCTCAGGCATTCCCGGCGCGTTCTTATCAGAAGGCGCGCATCCAAACATCTTTTTGTAAGCCCTGAAAAAGCTGGAATAGTCTCCAAATCCCGCTCTGGACGCCGCCTCTGCCGCCGGCACCCCCATTGCCAGCTCCTTCCTCACGATTGCCATGCGCTTATAGAGGATGTACCGGGCCACCGTGGTTCCCGTGGCCCTCTTAAATACAGCTGTCAGATGATTCTTACTCATATAGAAGGTCTGGGCCAGCCCTTCCAGGGTCAGGGGGGCAGACAGGTTCTGGTTGATGTAGCGGATGATTTCCTGAACCTGTCCTTCCTTTCCCCTGGAAGTCCCTGACGCCTCCCTGAATATTGCAAAAATCTTGGTCAAAAGAGACAGGACCCGTGCGCGGATTGCAATATCCTGTAAATTCTTTCCATAATTCCCGCACTCCTCCAGGGAATGAAAATACCACTCCAGCTGGAACTGTTCCTCATAACAGCACCATCCGGTCCCAAAGGGCTCCAGCAGCAGCGCCTGTTCATCTTCCTCCAGAAGTTCGGGGGCGAAGTGCAGGCGTATCCGGTTATATTCATCCGAATCCAGCACCCTTAACCCGTGAAAACAGCCCGGCGGTATGATAATCAGGCTTCCCGGCCTGGGTGTGTAGGTCCTGCCCTCCAGCAGATACTCCGCATTGCCTGAAATCATGTAATAAACCTCGTATACATCATGGCAGTGCATCTTATACTCCATATCCGCTTCATCGCTGCGCGTATGGGCATATACCACCTTCTGCGTCTTAAAGCTTTCTTCCTGGTACATGGACCTCCTCCTTTCAAAAAACGGCTGTCCGCAGCCGTCCCTATCCTCTGCGGGCACACGCCGCAGGTACATTTAATCCTATTCTATCACAGCTTGTGGTAATTGCAATATTTCTTTGTCTTCTGACAATGGTTTTTGCAATATACCTGTATTATAATATGTCCTGTAAGCAAGAGAAACACAGCAAATAAATTGTTGCAAAAACCGAAAGGGCCCTCCCCCTTTCACACATTTTATCCCCTTTATACACAGTAAAAGACCAGGCATCCCCAGTGCCTGGTCTTTCTGTAACTGTTGCTTTTTGATATTTTCTATAATTCTTTTTTCTATGATTTTTTTATGGCCAGATTGCCCTTGCTGCCTTCGCCTCCACTACCCGCTTCACGGCAATCAGGTAAGCGCCGGTGCGCAGTGTGGCATTCTGTCTCCCGGCAATATCCCATACAGCCTCAAAGGCCGGATCCATGATATTCTTCAGCTTCTCATTGACTTCTTCCTCTGTCCAGCTGACGGACTGGATATTCTGAACCCATTCAAAATAAGAAACCACTACGCCGCCTGCATTAGCCAGGATATCGGGCACAACGGTAATGCCTCTGTCCCGGAGTATCCCGTCAGCGTCTGCGGCCACCGGGCCGTTTGCAGCCTCCACGATGATTTCCGCACGGATTTTATGTGCATTGGAAGCGTTAATCTGATTTTAAAGGGCTGCCGGCACCAGTACCCTGGCATCCATCTCCAGCAGTTCCTCATTGGTGATGCGGCTCATTCCCTCTTCATTGTAATCCTTTAACAGATTCTTCCTGATAAGGGAGAGATAATCCAGGATAGCCGGTACATTAAGTCCATAAGGATTACAGATCCCGCCGGATACATCGCTGACTGCTATGATTTTCATTCCTTCCCTGTGAAGCAGCTTTGCTGTGATGAACTCCAACAGGCCCATGTTCATATCCAACTGGGCTGCTGCGGGCTTTCCCCTGGCCATATTCAGTTTCAAATTCAGTTTCTTGGATTCCTGGAACTGTATGGTAAGCTCTTTTAACATATCATTCAGTTCCTGCTTGGAATATTCCGTTACATGTTTCATTTATGGCCTCCGCATCAAACATTAGTCAGATATATTTGTTCTTGCCTTTATTATAAAAATATCCTAGAATAAAAACAAATATTTATATTTGAATAAAACTTATAATCAAAAACTTATAGGAGGTGCCGCTATGTTCAGCGGGATGAATTACGTATATGAAGTCTATAAGGAACAGAGCTTTTCCAAGGCTGCTGAGAACCTTTACATATCCCAGCCGGCCCTCAGCTCCATGATCAAGAAGATTGAGACAAAGATAGGCATGCCCCTCTTTGACCGGAGCACCAGCCCCATCCAGCTGACGGAATGCGGCAAGAAGTACATCAAGACCGCCGAGAAAATCATGGACCTGGAAAATGAATTCGCCTACTATGTAGGCAATCTCCAGGAGCTGAAAACAGGCCGTCTGTCCGTTGGCGGGACCATACTGGGCCGGGCAGGAATCCAGCTAAACTATACATTAAAGCTGAACCAGCTCTTAACCACCTATCACCTGACAGAGTACGGCATGGGCGCCTCATTTGTCAGCGACACCGTGGTCAAGTGCCTTCCGGAAAACCCGGATATCATATATTATAAGATTGACGACCCTGAGGCAGTAAGAGATGTTTAAAACAAACAAATAAGGGGGTAAGAAAAATGGTTGGATGGCCAGAAATCCTTAAAAAGGAAAACCTGACAAGGGAAGAAAAAAAATGTATCTGCAACCGGCTCATGACCACGGAGAGCCACATGGAGCAGCTGATACTGAAACATTTCACGGAGGAGGATTTCCGCAGGGTCTGGATGCGCAAGATTGGCGGAGGCGTGATTGGCGGCAAGGCCTGCGGCCTGTTGGTTGCCAGGAAGCTGATTGAACTCAACATGCCGGAGTACGCAGGACATGTGGAACCCCATAACTCCTTTTTCATCGGCACGGATGTTTTCTACCGGTATCTGGTGTATAACCGCTGTGCGGAGTTAAAGGCCAGGCACCGTCTGGAAAAGGAACATTTTAAGGAGACCGAGGAGCTGACCAAACGGCTGCGTGGCGGTTCCCTCCCCGAAGATATCCGGGAAGAGCTGAGCGATATGCTGGACCACTACGGGACCACCCCCATCATTGTCCGCTCCAGCAGCATCATGGAGGACGGATACGGCAATGCGTTCTCCGGCAAATACGAGTCCATTTTCTGCATGAACCAGGGCACCAAGGAGGAACGGATGGAGGAACTGGAGGAGGCTATCCGCCGCGTATACGCCAGCACCATGAACGAACAGGCCATTGAATACCGAAGGAAACGCCATCTGTTAGATGTGGATGAGCAGATGGCCCTGCTGATTCAGCAGGTGGCCGGGCAGCAGTACGGCGACCTCTATATGCCGGTGGCCGCCGGTATGGGCTGTTCCTATAACCCTTATAAATGGATGGAGCACCTAAGCCCGGAAGCAGGAATGCTGCGCATGGTCATGGGGTTGGGGACCAGGGCTGTGGAGAGGACGCCCGGCGATTATCCCCGTCTCATCGGCCTTGACAGGGCACAGGCCAACTTAAGGACCACCCTGGCTGAACGCCACAAGTTCTCCCAGCGCAAGGTAGACGTCCTGGACTTTGGCACCAAGTCGCTCTGTACCAAATCCCTGGAAAAAATACTGGACCTCTTTCCCAAATGGCAGAAGAAAATGGTCCTCAGCAGGGATACGGACGCCGAGGACATGCTGGCCGAACGCCACATATACAGAACCATCTATTTTGCGGACTGCCAGGGCCTGGTGGACAATCTGGAGTTCATCCGGATGATGCGCTCCCTCATGAAGATGCTGGAGAAAGAATATGAACGCCCGGTGGATGTGGAGTTTGCCGTCACTAGTCCGGAGGAAGGCGTATGGAGGCTGAACCTGCTGCAATGCCGTCCCCTCCAGACTGCCAAATCCGATCAGGTACATATACCGGACGGTGTGGACCACGAATTTCTCTTTGACGTGCGCAGGACATCCATGCGCCGGTCCAAGGAGGAACGCATCGACTATATTGTGTGGGTGGACCCTCAGAAATACTATGAATACGAATATGCCAAGAAGCCGGATGTGGCCCGTTTAATCAGCCGTATCAACCAGCATTTCGAGGACACGGATAAGAAGCTGATGCTGCTGGTGCCCGGCCGCATCGGAACCTCATCCCCTGAATTAGGCGTACCCGTGGTCTACGCGGAAATTAGCCAGTTCAGCGCCATCTGCGAGGTGGCCTACGGAAAGGCAGGCTACCACCCGGAACTATCTTACGGCAGCCACATGTTCCAGGACATGGTGGAGGCAGATGTGTATTACGGCGCCATCAATGATAACAGCAAGACCAGGCTGTACCGGCCTGAACTCCTTACCAGATATCCTGAGGTGTTAAAGGATATTCTGCCCGGTGAATCCCAGGAGCTGGCTGACATCGTAAAGGTCCATGACGTAAGCCGGTCCGGGGCCACCCTGACCCTGGATGCCCAGGAGGGCCGTGCCGTGTGCCGGATACGGGGCGCGGGGCAGACTGCCGAGCGGTAATGGGCTGACAGCGCGCTCGGACTGTTCCGCCTTGCGGACATAAGAGCACACGCTCCAGTTTGCCAACCTCTATTTTTAAATCAGAATCTTACCCAGCAGCAAAGCCCCCACCGTCGGTGAGGGCTTCAGACTGTGCTTCCCCGCCTTTTTTTATTTAAAAATGAATTTCCAGGCAAAAAATCCCATAAAAAACACTCCGACTATTTCTGGATATACTGACAGTTTTTAAATAACCTAAAAAAACGCATCAAGCTCATACTAATCATGAAGCCTGCAAAAGGCCATCAACAGAAAGGAGTGAATCAATCATATGAATTTATGCAATTGTGACGCCAAAGTACCTGTATCACAATGCGGGTGCGGCAAAGAGCTTCCCGCTCCCGGACCAGGAGTACAGCTGGCCATTGCCACTGTTCCCATGCAGCCCTGGGAAACGCCCTATGAGCCATCCAAAGCCCTGAAACAGGGGACTATTTTCCCCTGCCTGGATCTGCCGTTTTTTATAGTAGGAGGTGAAAAAAATGCCTGACCGCTGCCAGCTGCTTCAGCAGATTAATGAGATAAGTTTTGTTGTCAATGACCTGAACCTGTATCTGGATACCCACCCCACAGACGACCAGGCATTAGACGCGTTCAGCCAGGCTATGGCCCAGAGAAAACAGCTTCTGGATTCCTTTGCAAAGGAATATGAACCCCTTACCCTGAACTGTGTCTGCCCTGAAACCAATAACAAGTCCGAATCCCATACCAAGTATCCCGGCCAGAAGCATTTTACCTGGTCAGACGGACCTCTGCCTTGGGACTGCCCGGAACATTAAAATAAGGAGGTGTCTAACCATGTGGACTTATGAAAAACGGTTACAATTTCCCGTAAAAATTACCAAGACCTGTCCCAAGACAGCGTCTCTGATTATCAGCCAGTTCGGCGGGCCTGACGGCGAATTAGCTGCTTCCATGCGTTATCTTTCCCAGCGTTACACCATGCCATGCAAGGAAGTGGGCGGACTGCTGACAGATATTGGCACAGAAGAGCTTGCCCATCTGGAGATGATCTGCGCCATTATCTATCAGCTGACCAAGAATCTGACCCCGGAACAGGCCAAGACAGCGGGCTTTGACGCTTATTATATCGACCACACCACGGCTCTGTGGCCAACGGCTGCTGCGGGCGTTCCCTTTAATGCCTGTGAATTCCAGTCCAAGGGAGATGCCATAACAGACCTCCATGAGGACCTGGCAGCGGAACAGAAAGCCAGGACCACGTATGACAACCTGATCCGTATTATTGAAAACCCGGAGGTAAGAGAACCCCTTAAATTCCTCCGGGCCAGGGAAGTCGTTCATTTTCAGCGTTTCGGGGAGGCGCTGGAAAAGATAAAGTCCAAGCTGGATGAAAAGAATTTCTACTACTTCAACCCAGAGTTTGATAAGCAGTTTGTACAGAACCAGAAATAAAAGATTAAACACGACGCCGCTTCGTATACTGAACTGTATGAGGAGCGGCGGATTACATACAATCCGCTTCTTTTCACACCCAACCATCGATCACATCAATTGAAAACTTAAAATGATCTTCCGGCATGCCCTGTTCCTTCAGCCGCCGTCTGATGGTCTTCATATAATGGTTTGATATCGCCCTGCATATATCCTCCGTATTCCCGGTGCGGCACACGTCCACCAGCTCCTTATGAATTGGGTACTGGCGGTCTATCATGGCCCTGCTGTCAGGGTTGCCGGCATAATAATTGATGGCATTTCCATAGTTTAAGTCCGTCCACCCCTTAATCAGCCGCGGCAATCCGCTGGAGCGTATGATGGCCTCATGAAGCATGTTATCACAGGCAATGGATTTGTTATAATCCGTTTCCTTTAAATCCTTCATAGACTCCAATGCCGCATCCATCTCGGCAAAGGCAGCCTCTGAAAACACTCCCCTGCACAACTTCACTGCCAAAATCTCATAGGTGGCCCTCAGCAGATAAATCTCGTAAATGTCCTCCAGGGTGATATTCTTCACTGAACACCCCACATTTCTCACATATTCCACCAGGCCTTCCTGTTCCAGCTGTCTCAGGGCCTCCCGAATCGGACCGCGGCTCACCCCAAGTTCGTCTGAAATGTCCTGTTCAATAATTCTCATTCCCGGCGCCAGCTCGTGGTTGAATATCTTCATACGAATGACGTCCACTACATTTTCACGCAGTGTCTGATACGTTAATTTTCCCATAAAAGCGTTTCCTTTTCATATTCCAACAACATTTTTCAATTATTCTGTCACAAAATAATATTATCATAAGAAAATCCCACGGTAAACATGTTCTGAAAAAATGGCAATACTCCGGCACCTTAGACCACAAGCGCCGGAGTTTGTCTTAGGCTTACGCCTTTCTTATGTTTACAGGCCGCATATACCCTTGATGACATAGGATACAAAGATTCCCACATAGTTTCCGCAGGCCCCGGATATTACACCCATAATTAAGCCGACGTTAATCAGGGATTTCCAGTCTGCACCTGCCGCGGTCAGGGATGAGGTTGGTCCGTCTACAATACATCCCACCATGGACAGGATTACATACTCATACTTAATCTTAAATATGCGGCAGATAATAAGGTGCAGTACGATACAACCAATCAGCATGAACAGTACATACAGGGTCATCATAAGCGCAGAACCGATGAACTGCTGCAAATCCACTGCAAATCCGATGGTTGCAAGGAAGGTCAGGGATATAAACAGACCTAGGTCAAGATTTCCGCGCAGCTTCTGGACAGGCTTTAACTGTGCCAGGCCAATGGATACCGTTGTAAGAATCAGCAGCCGTCCCGCTTTCCAGAAGGTATCCGGAAAAATGGACTGTGCAATCACAGTACATACAAAGGACACGCCGAAACCAATGGTCAAAAGCCATGCAATATCCCGGATGGACCATCTCTTATCGGACATCAGGGGCTCGTCCTCTCCGTCGTCCAGCTCCTCTTTTGTAAACTGATAAGGCCACAGCTTGTTCCAGCGTTTGGAAGCCTTTAAGATGGCCGGCGCCGCGAACAGAAATACCATTAACGGAGTTGACACTACGTAGTCAGCTGCATTGGCTGCCGCAAGGGTTTCCCTTGAACAGTCCAGACCTGTTGCGATGGCTGTCAGGTTAGGTGTTCCGCCTGTGTAGGTGCCTACAAACATACCGGCGCACTTCCAGCCCTCGGTAATCCTTGGGGCAAAGAATAATCCCAGTATGATGGCAATAAAACATACGGAAAAAATAGCCGATACCAAAGCAATGACCGGCTCCCTGTTCAGCTTCTTCAGCTCATGCATGTCCATGCTGAGCAGACAGATGGATATGGCGGGTGTCACGCAGTATGTAGACAATGCGCTGTAAAAATCATGTGAAATCGGCACCACATGGGTGTTGGAAAGAATGATTCCCAATACCACAACTGTCAAAACCGGCCCCAGTGACTTAAATGCTTTGAATCTCTGTAGCCAAAGTGCAAATGCTACCATGATTAAAATCACGAATATCAGGCCTTCCGTACGTGTAATAAGTGCTTCCATCTTTTTTTCCTCTTCACCTTTCATATGTATTGATGATTGTAGATTGTGGATTGTTAACAATCTGTATTAACATCATATTAACATAACTTTTAAATATATTCAATATCTAAAAGTAAAAACTCTGTTTTTTATGCATTATTTCCAGTCTCTGTTGATTCTTCAGACGAAAATGGCCTGCCAGTATCCTCTTCGGATAAAAAATGTTTCAAAAAAATCCCGCAGACAAACCATTTTGGCCTGCCTGCGGAATTCATTCCGCATTATATTCCGATTATATTACGGCTGCATAATACCCTGCTGACTGCACCTTACCTTACAGACTACACAATACCCTGTCCCAGCATAGCTTCAACCACCTTCTCAAATCCGGCGATATTAGCACCAGCCACATAGTTGCCCGCAACTCCGTAGCGCTCTGCTGCCTCTGATACCTTTGCAAAGATATTTACCATGATTGTGTGAAGCTTATCATCCACTTCCTCAAAGGACCATGACATCCTTAAGGAGTTCTGGCTCTGCTCCAGTCCGGAAGTTGCCACGCCGCCTGCATTGGCAGCCTTGCCCGGCATGAAGAGGATCTTCTTCTCCACAAACAGGTCTGTGGCCTCTCTGGTGGAAGGCATGTTAGCGCCCTCTGCCACTGCAAAACATCCGTTGGCAAGAAGTGTCTGGGCATCGTCCAGATTCAGCTCGTTCTGTGTTGCACATGGAAGGGCGATATCACATGGGATGCTCCAGATTCCTCTTCCCTCTGTATACACTGCGGTTGGAACCTCATCCACATACTCCTTGATACGTCCTCTGCGCACTTCCTTGATTTCCTTGACAATATCCAGCTGAATGCCGTCCTTGTCATAGATATAGCCGTTGGAATCGCTTAAAGCCACTACCTTTGCTCCCAGCTGCTGTGCCTTCTCAATTGCGTAGATAGCCACATTGCCGGAACCGGATACAACTACGGTCTTGCCTGCCATATCCTTGCCGTTGTGCTTTAACATCTCATTCAGAATGTATACCAGGCCATATCCGGTTGCCTGTGTCCTGGCCAGGGAACCGCCAAAGGTAAGTCCCTTGCCTGTAAGTACGCCCTCATATAATCCTGTGATTCTCTTATACTGTCCAAACAGGTATCCTACTTCCCTGCCGCCTACGCCGATATCTCCGGCCGGGATATCCGTATCCTTGCCTATGTGGCGGTACAGCTCTGTCATGAAGCTCTGGCAGAAAGCCATGACCTCACGGTCTGATTTACCTTTGGGATCGAAGTTGGAACCGCCCTTGCCGCCGCCCATGGGAAGGCCTGTCAGGGAGTTCTTAAGTGTCTGCTCAAAACCAAGGAACTTGAGAATGCTCTGGTTTACAGATGGATGGAAGCGTAAGCCGCCCTTATATGGTCCGATGGCGCTGTTGAACTGCACCCTGTATCCCTTGTTCACCTGGACTGCCCCATTGTCATCTACCCACGGTACCCTGAAAGAAACAACTCTTTCCGGCTCTGTGAAACGCTCGAGGATACCTTCCCTGCGGTACTTCTCCTCATTGGCATCGATGACCAGCTTCAGGGAATCCAATACTTCCTTGACAGCCTGATGGAACTCCGGCTCACCCGGGTTCTGTGCTACAACTCTCTCGTAAATCTCATCAACGTATGACATTTCAATCGACCTCCTGGATTTTTGTTTGTGAAGTGTGGGGATGCTGTGCCAGCAGTGGGTCCGGCACACACTTTAGAAAAAGTATAGCAAGTTAATATGCTAAAGTCAAGAAGTATGTAAATCGATTTCACTCCTTTGGCATCGACGAGGAAAAGGAACCTTACATCCTAAACCGCCTCTACCGTGAAGGCCGGGGAGGGGAGGTTATGAAGATACGTGAGAACCAGTTTCTCTACACGGGTACATTTTTCGATACCAATGAAATGCTGTCCTGGGTCAAGACCTTTACAGGCCGTATCATGGACATTCAGGGCACCAATTCCTTTGCCATAGCCAAAATAACCCGCGATTGGGAGAAGATGTATGAGATGAACTGCGGGAATGAGTAGTAAGAGACCATGGAGTTATATCACAAAATATACAGCTGTTATTACAATGTGGTCCGCCACATACTGGATGAAGCCTGGCAAAGCCCCATAACCAGGCAGGACATGGAGCATATATGCCGTGCTTACGGTTTCCAGGAAAGCGCCCTGTCCATCATCCCCAAACTGACGGACGGCACATGGGCCCTTCTGGAGGAACAGGACATACATGCCTTTACGTCCCGCCTGGGCCATGGGGTTCCTGCCGTCCCGCTTACCAACCTCCAAAAAGCATGGTTAAAGTCCCTGACTCAGGACCCTCGTTTCCAACTGTTTTTCACAGACAGACAGTTAGAACTACTGGACAGGGAATGGGAGGGTTTGCCCTTCCTTTACCGTGAGGACGACTTTTACTGCTATGACCGCTACAGGGACGGGGATTCCTATGGTTCCCTTGCCTACAGGAAGCATTTCCAGGCCATCCTTAAAGCGATCAGGGAGGAACGGATTATTCTGGTGGCTTATGAGGGAAAACACGGCCGTATCCACGCCTTTGAAGCCGCTCCTTACCAGCTTCAGTATTCATCCAAGGATGACAAATTCCGGCTCTGCTGTCTCCAGTTCCACAGAAATACGTTCAGCCGCAGCACCATACTGAATTTAGCACGTATAAAGGACTGCCGCGTCACCGAAAAACCATGTCCGGCGGACTTAGAATACCGCTGTTTTAAACCTGTTCAGAAGGCTCAGAACCAGTGGTCCTGGAAATCAGCGGGGAGCGCAACTCCCTGGAGCGGTGTATGCTGCATTTTGCCAACTATGAAAAACACACGGAATATGACGGGGAAAAGAAATGCTGGATCTGTACCATCCACTATGATTTGGCAGATGAGACAGAACTTCTCATAGATATACTCTCCTTCGGTCCTGTGGTCCGCGTACTCGGCCCTTCATCCTTTGTTCGGCAGATTCGTAAACGGGTCAAACGGCAGCATGAGCTGTTTCACAGCGATATTATATAGGGTATGGCCGGTGACACTGCAAATCACAGCAAGGGGTCTACAAATTTAAAAAGGATGCTGTATGGCAGCCCGGGTGTATTAGTATACACCCGGACCGCCATACAGCATCCTTTTTATCTATGGTTCCTTATTTTCCTCTAATCTGAGAATCAGATTCTTAACAAGCTCTTCCTTACTCTTAAATTCCATCCTGATGCCAGAAATATACCGGAAAGCCTCCTCCCATTCGCTAATGGAATAAGATGATATGCTTACCGTGCGCACGGCATATATAATATCCTCTATATAAAACGGACTGTGAAGGTCCGAAAGGTACTGGCAGCAGGAGAGAGCCTGCAGTCTGGCCAACAGCCCCCCCTGGGATTTATCTGACATCATATAAAACTCCTATTCTACTTTCTGCATGTATATTTCCAATTTCCTCTGTGCAATCTATACATTGCAATTATATATTACATTTGTCGTAAAATCAAGGAAATGCAACCTATTTCTTGCATATTCCGGAGGAAGCCATGGATCAAAAATTAAAGCAGGATTTAAGGATAGGGCCAAACATCAGAAAATACCGTCTGCAGTCACATCTCACCCAGGATCAGGTCACTGCAAAGATGCAGCTGATGGGGATCAATATTTCACGCAGCATATATTCCCAGATAGAAAGCGGCACATATAATATACGAATCTCCGAGCTGGCTGCCATGAAGGAAATCTTTAACATCAATTATGAATCTTTTTTTGAGGGTATCATGCTGAACCACAGGGATAAACAATAACACAACATGAACAGGCCGCCTGTCAAGCGACAGACGGCCTGTTCCAAACACAAAGGATAAAGGTATTTACCCGCAATGGGTACGAATTATTTACCGTAGTATGCTTTTAAATACATTTCTTTAATCTCGCTCATAAGCGGATATCTTGGGTTAGCGCCGGTACACTGGTCATCAAATGCCTGCTCAACCATTGCATCCAGCCTGTCTAAGAAGTCTTTCTCATCAATGCCATAATCCTTGATGCAGGACTTGATGCCTACGGTCCTCTTAAGCTCCTCAATCTTGACAATCAGCTTCTGAACTGCCTCAGCATCATCCTTAGCCTGGATTCCGCAGAATCTTGCGCACTCCGCATACCTTTCACGGGTATGTGGATACTGATACTGGGAGAATGTACCCATCTTACGCGGATTCTCAGCAGCATTGAAATCAACCACCAGGGAAATCAGCAGGGCATTGGCAACACCGTGTGGCAGGTGATGGAATGCACCCAGCTTATGAGCCATGGAGTGGCATACGCCCAGGAATGCATTGGCAAACGCCATACCAGCCATACAGGAAGCATCAGCCATCTTCTGACGTGCCTCAACATTTGTTGGCTCATTGTAAGCTGTTGGAAGGTAATCAAATACGTTCTTCATGGCCTTCAGTGCAAGGCCGTCTGTATAGTCGGTAGCCATGACGGAAGCATATGCCTCCAGTGCATGGGTCAGTACGTCAACGCCGGATGCGCTGGTTAGACCTTTTGGCTGGCTCATCATGTTGTCTGTATCAACGATTGCCATGTTAGGCAGCAGCGCATAGTCTGCCAGAGGATACTTGATACCGGTCTCCTGGTCTGTGATAACCGCGAAAGGAGTAACCTCGGAACCTGTACCGGAAGAAGTAGGAACAGCAATGAAATATGCTTTCTCACCCATCTTCGGGAAGGTGTATACACGTTTTCTGATATCAATGAAGCGCATGGCCATATCCATGAAATCCACTTCCGGATGCTCATACAGCACCCACATAATTTTGCCTGCGTCCATAGCGGAACCGCCGCCCATAGCCAGGATTACATCCGGCTCAAATTCCCTCATGAGCTTGGCGCCGGCCTGTGCGTTAGCCAGTGTTGGGTCAGGCTGTACATCAGAGAATACGGTATATGTGATGCCCATTTCGCTCAGACGGTCTGTGATGACATGGGTGTATCCGTTCTTATACAGGAAGGAGTCTGTTACGATGAACGCCCTCTTCTTGCCTAAAACGTCCTTCAGCTCTTTTAATGCTACAGGCAGACAGCCCTTCTTAAAGTAAACCTTCTCAGGTGCGCGGAACCACAGCATGTTCTCTCTCCTTTCAGCAACGGTCTTGATATTCAGTAAGTGCTTGACCCCAACGTTCTCAGATACGGAGTTGCCGCCCCAGGAACCGCAGCCCAGTGTTAAGGACGGAGCTAACTTGAAGTTATACAGGTCACCGATGCCGCCGTGGGAAGAAGGCGTGTTGATTACGATACGGCAGGTCTTCATCCTTGCTGCATGCTTTAAAATCTTCTCTTCTTCATTTACATTCACATACAGGGATGAGGTATGGCCGTAGCCGCCGTCTGCTACCAGACGCTCTGCCTTGTCCAGAGCCTCGTCAAATGTCTTGGCCTTGTACATAGCCAGTACAGGAGACAGTTTCTCATGTGCGAACTCTTCGCTGATGTCAACAGATTCAACCTCACCAATCAGAATCTTGGTATCCTCAGGAACCTCAACGCCTGCCAGCTTGGCAATGGTTGCCGCCTTCTGTCCGACAATCTTGGCATTCAGGGCGCCGTTTACGATAATGGTCTTGCGGACCTTATCAATTTCACCCGGCTTTAAGAAATAGCAGCCTCTGTATTCAAATTCTTTTCTTACTTCGTTGTAAATGGATTCCATGACTGTTACGGACTGCTCGGAAGCACAAATCATACCGTTGTCAAATGTCTTGGAATGAACGATGGAGTTAACCGCCATCTTAATATCTGCTGTGTCGTCGATGATGACCGGTGTATTGCCGGCGCCAACGCCCAGTGCAGGCTTTCCTGAAGAATAAGCAGCCTTAACCATGCCGGGACCGCCTGTTGCCAGAATCAGGTCGGCATCCCTCATTACCTCATTGGTCAGTTCCAGTGAAGGAACATCAATCCATCCAATGATGCCTTCCGGTGCGCCGGCCTTCACTGCCGCGTCCAGAACCACCTTAGCCGCCGCAATGGTGCAGTTCTTAGCACGCGGATGTGGGGAAATGATGATTGCGTTGCGTGTCTTTAAGGCTATCAGTGTCTTAAAGATAGCTGTGGAAGTAGGATTGGTGGTAGGAATAACAGCTGCAATCAGGCCGATTGGCTCGGCAATCTTCTTAATTCCGTATTCCTTATCTTCCTCAATCACACCAACCGTCTTGGTGTCCTTGTATGCGTTGTAGATATACTCTGCTGCGTAGTTGTTCTTGATGACCTTATCCTCAACCACGCCCATGCCGGTCTCTTCTACTGCCATCTTTGCAAGCGGAAGACGCATTTTGTCAGCTGCGCTTGCTGCTGCAAAGAAGATTTTATCTACCTGTTCCTGTGTAAAGGTAGAAAAAGCTTTCTGCGCTTCGCGCATTGCATTCATTTTTGCATTCAGTCCGTCTACGCTGTCAATGATTTCCGGAACAACCTGCTCGATTTTCTTTGCCATTTCCTTATCCTCCATTTTCCTTGTGTTTGTTTCAGTACATTAAGGCTGTACCTGCCTGTCAAGTTATTTTTAATTGCTGCTTAATTTGTATTGATAATTAATTAACAATCTTACTGTTTGCATTATATACCTTCGTTAAAAAAATGTCAATATATAAATGAAAGATTTTATAATTTTTTTAGGAGGACTTTAATCCCTAATCTTTAGCCATGTATACCCTTGCGGGCGAGGGGGCTATTTGCTGCGATGATTTTAACAGCCTGTAGGGAAAATTGCCGCCACGGAAGATGGCTAGGTTGCAAAACTAAATCAAAAAATCGCTGCAAGCCTGCTAATATACCGGCTTACAGCGATTTTCCCTGCCTATAAATAACTTTTTAACAGTTCCACCTTATCCAACCGCTCCCAGGGCAGGTCCAAATCATTGCGGCCAAAGTGACCATAAGCAGCTGTCTGCTTATAAATCGGACGGCGCAAATCCAGCATCCTGATGATTCCGGCCGGACGCAGGTCAAAGTTGGAACGGATGATATCCACCAGCTTCTCATTGCTCAATTTACCGGTTCCATAGGTATCCACCATGATGGAGGTAGGATGGGCCACGCCGATGGCATAGGACAGCTGAATCTCGCACTTATCAGCCAGACCGGCTGCCACGATGTTTTTGGCAACATAGCGGGCTGCATATGCAGCAGAGCGGTCCACCTTGGTGCAGTCCTTTCCTGAGAATGCACCGCCGCCGTGACGCGCATAACCGCCGTAGGTGTCAACGATGATTTTACGTCCTGTCAGACCGCTGTCGCCCTGCGGTCCGCCGATAACGAAACGTCCCGTAGGGTTGATAAAGAACTTCGTGTTCTCGTCGATCATATCCTGCGGAAGGATCTCGTCAAAGATGTACTTCTTCACATCCGCATGAATCTGTTCCTGGGTCACGCTCTCATCATGCTGTGTGGATAATACCACGGCATCCAGGCGGACCGGCTTGTCATTCTCATCATACTCCACAGTTACCTGGCTCTTGCCGTCCGGACGGAGATACTTAAGCGTGCCGTTCTTGCGGACATCCGTAAGACGCTTAGCCAGCTTGTGGGCCAGGGAAATGGGATAAGGCATGTATTCCTCTGTCTCATTGGTGGCAAAACCAAACATCATGCCCTGGTCTCCTGCTCCAATGGCGTCCAGCTCCTGGTCTGACATCTTGTTTTCCTTTGCCTCCAGAGCCTTATTCACTCCCATTGCAATGTCCTGGGACTGCTCGTCAATGGCTGTGATGACGCCGCATGTATCACAGTCAAAACCATATTTGGCACGGTCATAGCCAATCTCTCGCACGGTCTCACGCACCAGCTTCTGAATATCCACATAGGCGTTGGTGGTTATCTCTCCCATGACAAGAACCAGTCCTGTGGTGGTAGCTGTCTCGCATGCCACACGGCTCATTGGGTCCTGCTCCATCAATGCGTCCAGAATCGCATCGGATATGGCATCGCACATTTTATCCGGATGCCCTTCTGTTACGGACTCAGATGTAAATAGTCTTCTCTCCATTTCAAATCTCTCCTTCTTGTTCAGATAAATGATTAACAGCAGCTGTAACATCAGACATTTACAAAAAACAAAGTCCGCAGCAATTGCGGACTTGAAAATATCTTTAAATCTTCAAATCCTCTTATTGCTCGACCAAGCATGCTTTATCCTGCCAGCATACTCCTCGCTCAGGCTGGCACCTTCCGACCCTTTCGCATATCATGCTGATATACTCAACCGGGGTTGCCGTGACTTCACAGGTCCTTTGTACCTCCATCACTCTGAATAAGGGATATTCACGAACTCTTTAATTGTAAAATGTGTTACCTTCCATATCTTATAGCAATTATATATATATGTCAATATTAAAATTTATCATTGCCTGTTCTTCCATTGCCTGTTCCGTCCTGTTTCTATCTTATGGAAATCCTTCCCTGCCCGGCCGGGTTCCCATACTCAGATGTCACGGAACCTCCCATCCGCCTTATATAGGAAGATAAGATATCCACGTCCACCATGACCTCATCCCGGATTACATTACATCCCTTGAACATGGTCATGCCGTCTCCGCCCTGTTTCAGCATATAGTTATGGGACGCTACGGTATATGTCTTGGTAAGGTCAATGGGCTCTCCCCCAACCTTGATGTCCGTTACCCTGTAAGCGCCTGACACACCGGTAAAATTTCCCTTGTCGTCTGTCCGGACGCCGGATTGCACAGATGGGTCAATGGTGTAGGTCAGACCGGACACCTGAAGGAAACCGCCGCTCTCTTGCGGATAATTCTTAGACGCCATCTCCAGTGCATCCTTAATCTGCTGTCCCGTTGCCTCGATGACACATCCCATATTTCCATAAGGGAACACGGCCAGGGTGTCGTTATATGTAATGTTACCCGGCTTAATAATGCTTCGGATTCCGCCTCCGTTGCTGAGTCCGATATCAGCCCCCAGCTCCACACGGTAAGCATCCGCTGTCAGGTCCCCCAGATTGGTCTCTGCATTTCTGACAATACGCTGCCCTGTGGCAGGGTCATTGACAGTCAGCTCGTAGGGCGTGGTGCCCAGAACAGTCTTTAATGTCTCATTGTATTGGTTCTCAATGGACAGGATGAACTGGCTGGTTCCATAATCCACAGCCCTTCCGTCCTCATTGATAAAGCTTCCGCCGGGAATCACAAGCTTAAGACCTACCGGGAGTACGTTAGTATCTTTTATCTTATCCAGATTGCTGTTATAAATGTCAATCCAGCGGTTGTAATTTCCCAGCTCCCTTTTTGCAATCCTGCTTAAGGAATCATGTTCCTTTACCGTATATTCCCTGGCCAGGTCCACGGCAGGCACCTCTGATACCAGCTCGGACCGAATGGAACCATTGGCAGATATGATCAGCTTTCCAATATGATTCAGCTTGGTTCCTGTCTGGGTCAGGACCACATTCTGTCCATTCTTATTCTTTATGTTCTCCGACGGAACGGTTTCATGGGAATGGCCGTCAATACATGCGTCAATTCCCGTGGTATTGGCAATCACACTGACGGATGACCATTTCCGGGTAATGCCGTTTTCCCCAAGATGGCCTGCCAGAATAACATAATCAGCCCCGGCTGTCCTGGCTGCATCCACGCTGGCCTGCACCTGACTGTACAGCTTCTGTCCGCTCTCATCCTCACAGAAGGAATACATATAATTTCCCTGGCTGTCCTGGAAATATGCAGGCGTGGATTTTGTAAAGCTCTCCGGCGTGGTCACGCCTACAAATGCCACCTGGGTATCCCCGTATGCAAACATCTTATATGGAGCAAAAACAGGAGCGCCTGTGGCGGTGTTTAAGAAATTGCAGGAATAATATCCGCAGTTTAATTTACCGGCCAGCTCCAGAAACCTGGACATTCCATAATCAAACTCATGGTTGCCCGGAACCGCAAAATCATATCCCACATAGTTCATAATATTGATAAGATAACCGCCGTCTGAAAGCGTACCAATGGGCGCCCCCTGAATGGCATCCCCTGTATCCACCAGAGTCACATAAGGTGTCTGCTGCTGCATCTCCTTCTTGTACAACGCCAGACCGGCATAGCCGATGTTGTCATCCACCCCGCAGTGGACATCATTGGTATACAGCACCACAATATCCTTGTCCGCTGCCAGTGCCGTGATTGGACTGCCTGTCAGGGGCAGGCCCGTCATTGTTACCGCGGCCAGGACAATTGCAAGAAACAAATCCTGCAGCCATTTAAAGCTCCTGTTCTTCATGAATTTTCCTCTCTTTCTCCAACAAACCTTACACAACTCGTATCATATATCCATCATATCACATTTCCTGTAAAAAAACGAAAGAAACAGCAGATGCACTGCAGCAGTCCAGAAGCAGCATCCCCTGGCGGGCCATGTGCCAGATAAATGCAGGCGGGGTCCGGGCATCCACATAGGCTTCCATCCGGACGGATTGCAGCCTGGTCTTCTGCGGCGAAAAGGCATTCATCGTTCCAGTGCACGCCCAGGTTGGCAGCGCGCACCCTGCCCACTTCCGCGGCTGCCTGTCTAAGAGGCGTTGTCCCAAGGGCTCAATCCGACCACCTCTATCCTTCATTTACATGAAAGCCAAAGAATTCATTCACATTGTTGAAGCACACATCCTCAATCACCTGTTTTAAGGCTGCCTCGCCGGAGAAATACTCCCCTCTGTCCACCAGCTCACCCAGGTAATTGCACAGCACCCGCCTGTAAAGCTCATGGCGGGGATAGGAGATAAAGCTTCTGCTGTCCGTCAGCATGCCCACGGACAGGCTGACCGGATACAGGCTGGCGCATGCCTCAAACTGGCGCTTGATGCCAAATGCCTGGTCATTGAACCACCAGGGCGCTCCTAACTGTACCTTTCCCTTTACGCTGCCGTCACAGAAGCCGGCCGCAAGCACGGCCCATGTCTCAATCTTCATGCCGTCCAGGGGGTAAAGTATGGTCTTAGGCAGTTCCCCTGCTATGGTCAGCCGGTTCAGCAGTTCGCCCACACTTGTCACGGAGCACCGGTCGTCCGTACAGTCGAAGCCGGTGGAATGCCCTGTCCGCCTGACCCCGTCCCTATTAGCATCCAGGTAGGTCCCGACATGAAGCTGCATCACATAATTGTTCCGGCTGTACCTGCGCCCCATCTCATAAAGGAACGCGCTCTGGTACTGGTCAACCTCATGGGGTGACAGAGGTTCATTCTTCCTTGCCTTTTCAAATATCCCGGCAATCTCCGTATCCGTATAATCAGCCCATGTAAAATGTGGGATCCCGTCATCACTGACCGTGGTGCCGGTTGTTTCCTGGAAGAACTTAAGCCTTGCCTCCAAAGCATCCAGCATGGTTTCAAAAGAAACAATCCCGATGCCGGACACCCCTTGAAGCTGGTCCAGATAATCAGAAAAGCCATCCTGTTCAATAAACATGGCCTTGTCCGGACGGAAGGCAGTGATGACCCTTGTAAACATCTTCTCTTTCTGAAGGGCAATGTGGCAGTGCAGGTCATCCACCGGGTCCTCGGTGGTGCTTACCAGCCTGACATTGGAGTGCTCCATGCACCAGCGCCTGGTCATGTGGCGCTTCACAATCAATTCCTTTGTCCTCTGATAGATTTCTTCTGCATTTTCCGCTGTCAGGGGCTCATCGATGTCAAAATACCGCTTCAGCTCCAGGGCGCACCAGATATACACAGGATTTCCAATAAGCTTTGGGAATACAGATGCAAAGGCAAGATATTTGTCATGGTAACCCGCCTTTCCTGTGATGTATTCCTCATCAATCCCAAAGGTACGCATGGCGCGCCATTTGTAGTGGTCCCCCCGCAGCCACATTTCACCCAGGTCCTCGAATTCCCTGTCATCGCATATCTCAGAGGTCTTGAGATGACAGTGATAATCTATGATTGGCAGGTTTTCAGCATATTCGTGATACAGCCTGCTTCCTGTTTTGCTTGTGAAGAACAGCTCCTCGTCAAATTTTGTGTTCATTTTCATATCCTCCGGTTAAAATCCAATCAGGGCGCCGCCGTCCACAGGGATGCAGCTTCCGCTGATGTAACGCGCGGCATCGCTGCAAAGGAATGCGGCGCACATGCCCACGTCCATGGGGTCGCCCACGGTCTTGGCAGGTATCCTTCCCATAATCTTGGCCAGACGCGGCGGATCGTTATCCACGGCCTGATGGAACATGGGCGTGTCAATCCAGCCAGGCGCAATGGCGTTTACTGTCACGCCAAACTCGGCAAGCTCGGCTGTCAGGGTGTGGATCATGCCCAGGAAACCTGCCTTGGAGGTGGAATATCCTGCCACCTGGGGCTGTCCGATGTAGCTGGTCATGCTGGCCTGGTAAATAATCCTTCCTCTTTTCTGTTCCTTCATGTAAGGAACCACAGCCTTTGTCATGGAAAATGAGCCTACCAGATGGACCTCCAGGACCCGTTTATAATCCTCCACCGTCATATCCCAGATAAATTTCTTGCAGTGGTTTCCGGCATTGTTGACCAGGATGTCCACACGTCCCTGCTCTGCCACGATCCGGTCCACCAGCTCCTGGGCATGGCTTGTATCCGTGATGTCAAACTGGTAGAATACCGTCTTATCCCCAAATACTCCCAGCGCCTCTGCCGCCTGTTTGGGGGACTCAAAGCTCACAACGCACACCTTTGCCCCGGCGCTTACAAGGCACCGGGTAATGGCAAGTCCCAGCCCCGTGGAACCGCCTGTGACCACGGCCACCTGGCCGGAAAGGTCATACCATTTTGTGATATTAAATTCCTTTATTTCATTTTCAGTAAATGCAGCCATTATCTCTCTCCTGTCTCATAAGACATGTCTGTCAATGGTTTCCTGTCCAGACATGCCCGTTTATACGCAACCGCTTTTTCCTGATACTTGTATGGGATATAGAATTCCTTATGACCCAGGACCTCGCTCTTTGTGGGCGTGCCTCCGGCTGTTTTGGCCACATGTCCGGCCAGATTAAGGGCCATATCGTTCCGGCTCATCCCTCCGTACAGGATAGGGCTTGCATCGAAGTCCATGTCCTCCTCCATGCGCGTGAATGTCTCATGGTTTCCCGTAATCTTGATGCAGGGCGCAACCGCGCTTCCCACCACATTGCCCCTGCCTGTCACCAGGAACACGATATGGGCGCCGCAGCTGATCAGGTCCATAAGGCCCTCATTGTCATTGGGGTTGGTAATCCCAAACTGCATGAAGTGGGGGTCCGGCGTGGAATCCAGCAGCCACAGGCCGCCATGCTTCGGGGGGACCGATACCTTTAATACGCCTTCAATGGGGCGTGAACCGCTTTTAATCACTGCTCCCATGCTCTTTTCCTCAATGGTAGACAGGCCCCCGGCAAAGTTCCCCGGGCTTACCGAATACTGGCGCACGGATTTGCAGTAATCCAGGGCCTTGTCATAGGTGTAGCGCAGTTCCTTGGCAGCTTCAGGGTTTGCCGCCCTGCCCACCAAAAGCCCGTCCAGTCCGATGGCCTCCACAATCTCCTCAAATATGGCGCAGCCGCCAAGGTCCACCAGACGGTCAAAGAAACGCCCCACCACAACATTGCCTGCCAGGCCGCTGGTGTAATCGCTGCCGCCGCACTCCGCGCCGATGACCAGGTCTTTGAACCCCATCCTTACCCGCGGGGTGTGCTTAAGCCGCTCCAGGGTTTCCCTGACCCAGGCCGTTCCTTTGGCGATTGCCGGTTTTGTGCCGCCCTCCTGCTGTATGAACATCCATAAGGCTTCCTTGCCCTCTTTGACGGACACGTCCGCCAGCCACCGGGGCTGAATGTATTCGCAGCCCAGCCCCACGGTCAGCACAGCGCCCACATTGGGATGCCGTATGAGGCTGATCAGCAGGTCCACCGCATACTGGTTGTCGGTACACCCGTCAAAACCAACCAGCTCCACATCCGGATGCCCGGCCTTATCCACGATTCTCCTGGCCACGAACTCCGAACATTTGACCGTATAGATGACCAGCACCCGGTTGCGTATGCCGGGCGCCCCATGCTTTCTCTGATAGCCCTGCCATGACCAATCCGTCAGTTCCATTCTCTTTTCCTCACTACTCATATTTTGTATCCTTTGGCGCGCCTGTCCGGACATCCAGGTGGCCGGACCGCTCATCATAAATGCTCTGCATCACATGCAGGTGGACCCAGCTTCCCTTTGGTATGTCCGCCGTGGCGCGCCCAATCACAACACCGTATTTTACAATATGCCCGCCTGCCCCTATATCCTTAAGGGCAATCTTATGTCCGGCAGGAATATCCGTTGCCGCCATGACGGATTCCTCACCGTGGTCCCCGGTCAGCCTGACCTCCTGCGCTGCCCTGACCTCAGCCAGGGCAGTGGCCACATTATCCGCAAGGTCAATCTGAAACGCCTTAATCTCTTTTTCCATATAAACCTACGCTCCCGCATTTTCCTTTACAGTATTCCAAATTCTGCAAATGCATCTGTAGCCGACATGCCGCCCTCAATGGCCCGGCGCACGGTTTTCTCTCCTGCCGCCTTAATCAGGGCCTTTTCGATTACCTCGTCCTTAATTTCAGCCGGTATGATCAGGACGCCGTCAATGTCACCGAATACAAGGTCGCCGTCATGGATGGTCACCTGGCCGATCTCAATGGTGCAGCGGTAATCGCATACATAGGTGCGGACCGAGGAATCCTGTGCCCAGCACTGTGTACAGAATACAGGGAAATTCTGCTCAAGCACCTGGGGTGTATCCCTGCTGTAGCCATCCAGCACAGCGCCCACCGCGCCTCTTGCCTTGGCAGTTGCTGTCAGCAGTTCCCCCCACAGCGCGCTGTGATGGGCTCCGGTGGCAATGTAAATATCGCCCGGCCTTAACTGGTCCAGGGCCTCGGTCAGATAGCCAAAGGGTTTTTTAGGACTGTCAAATACATCATTTTCCAGAACCGTACACGCATACCCGGCCAGCTTCAGCCGGTTGTCCGGCTGGCTGCGGTCAATGAACGCGTCCGCCGGCACCAGAGCCTCCAGGGGCCGGATGGCAGCCGGAAGGAACTGGTGCTTATATCCCATCTGGTCCAGGATATCCCCCACCACAGGGGTGTAGAGTTTTTCTTTCATCAGGTTAAATAATTCTTCGTCATTATTCCATTGTGCCATGGTATATCCCTCCATTCAAAATACCATATTAAATGGCTATATTATATCGCCATATTAGGAAGCCACATAAAGCTCTGCGGGAAGTAAGTAAGAATCAGCAACGCAATGCCCATTACAATATAAAATGGGATCATCGATTTTGCCAGTTTCTCAATCTTAATACCCGAGATGGCGCTTCCAATAAACAGGGTGGAACCTACCGGAGGCGTCAGAAGGCCTATACCAAGGTTCAGCACCATTATCACTCCCAGATGGATGGGTGATAACCCAAGGGACATCCAGATTGGAAGGATGACCGGTGTCAGCATCAGGATCAGGCAGGCCATCTCAATCATGCAGCCCAGAAGCAGCATCAGGATGTTCAGCATGATGAGGATTAAAATCTTATTGTCCGTCAGGCCGAACAGGGCTTCGGATACAATGGACGGCACCTTAAGGTAGGTCAGAAGGTATGTAAATGCACCTGATACGCCAAGAAGGATCAGCACCTTTCCAAGTGTCATGGTAACGTTGTTGAAAATATGGGGAATATCCTTAAAGCTGAAACCTTTGTAAATAAACAGGCCCACCACCAGGGACCACACCACTGCACAGGCAGCTGATTCCGTTGTGGTAAACACGCCGGTGATAACGCCCACCACCACAAACAGGACAGAGAGCATACCCCAGACAGCCCTGCTGAACGCGCGCAGACAGGCCCTCAGGTCAAACCTTCCCGTTACAGGATAGTTCATTTTAACAGACACGTAGTAAGAATATACCATCAATACAATGGACAGCACCGCGCCCGGAACATAACCTGCCAGAAACAGCTGGCCGATGGAAACGCTTGTGACACCGGAAGCTGCCAGGGTAAAGATGACCATGTTCTGGCTGGGCGGCACCAGGATGCCTTCCACGGAGCTTGCCATGGTAAGACAGGTGGCAAAATCCCTGTCATATCCCTGGTCCTCCATCATCTTAATCTCAATGGGACCCAGGGATGCACAGTCAGCCGAGGAGGATCCGGAGATGCCTCCGAAGAAAAAGGAAGCAACCACATTGACCATGGCCGCGCCGCCCCGAAACCACCCTACCAGTTCCTTTGAAAAATCAATCAGGGTATCCGTTATCCCGCCGGCGCTCATAAGTTCCCCCATAAGGATGAAGAAGGGAACCGCCAGCAGCGTATAAGAGTTCAGGTTCCCCACAAACTTAAGGGCCATCTGCATGGGATTGATGCCCAGGTAAAAGAAGTCAGCCAGGGAAGCAATCCCGATGGCGTATACTATGGGCACCCGCAGGAATACCAGCACAAGGAACAGACCCACCAATAACAATGTTGCAGCAACAGTTGTACTCATTACTCACCAATCCTCCTTGTCCACTGTGTAATCAATGCCAGAATATACAGGACTCCTGTCACCGGAAGGGACAGATACATCCACGCATAGGGAATGTTAACGCCTGCCATGGTATTGGTCCTGGCCTGCTGCATCAGCTGTCTTCCGTACACAAACATAAACACGGCAAAAGCAAAAATGCACGCGGTTGCAAGCAGGTCCGTCACGAGAAGGGCGCCCCTGCTCATCTTTTCATCAAACATGGTCACTTTCAGATGTTCATCCGTGCGAAGCACCAGGGAAGAACCAAGGATGCTCATCCAGGTCAGCAGGAACAGGGACATGGGTTCTCCCCACATCGGGGATTTATGTATGAAATACCGTCCCACAAAAATATAAAACACGATTGCCACCAGGGCGCCCAGCATAATGACGCAGATATGTTTTACGATTCCGAATACAACCCTATCCAATGACTCCCATAATTTTTTGAATTTTTTCAGTTCGTTCATAAATTTTCCTTTTCTTTAAAAGAAAAGGATGCTGCCGGGATTATCCGCAGCACCCTTTTACAGTTATTCACGCACCGTCAGGATCATCTCTGATTAATACTCTGCATTCCTAATCTTTTCAATGATTGCCTGTGAATCTGCATCATAGGAAGAGTAAACGCTCTCACATGCCTCTGACCACTTGTCCAGGTCGGCAACCTCCAGCTTTGTGACGCCTTTTTCCTCAAAGCTGTCAAAGGTAGCCTTAATCTTCTCCTGGTTGTACTCATAACAGGTCTTACCTGCTGCCTCGGCCGCTTCCTTCATCCAGCCCTGCTGCTCCTCTGTCATGGAATTCCATCTGTCCCTGTTCATCAGGATAACGCCGCAGCCAAAGGTATGTGCATCCGGAATGAAGTAAGGCGCAACCTCGTTATAGGAATTTGCCATGTAATTAATCACATCATTCTCCGCCCCGTCAACAACCCCTGACTGTAAAGAGGTATAAAGCTCGGAGTATGCAATGGGGGTTGCGGATGCTTTTAATGCTGTCATGGTATTAACCATCAGGTCAGTCTCCGGAACCCTCATCTTTAAGCCGTTCATCATATCCAATGAGAACTCGGCAGGGTTACCCAGCTTCTTATACGTATTTTCCGTGATGAATATGTGTCTCGGTCCCTCTGTGAGCCAGCCCAGGGCCACATAACCGCAGTCCGCCTCGTCAACAGATGCCAGTAATTCCTGGCCCAGGCCGCTGACCGCCATCTCGTGGAACTGCTCCATATCCTTAAACAGGAAAGGGAGTCCGCTCAGGCTGATCTTATCCGCACCGTAATTAGAAAGGGATGAAGCATTTCCCCTGAATATATCCAGGGTCCCCATCTGGATTCCCTGCATGCTCTCTTTTTCATTGCCAAGCGTACCATTGAGATAAAGCTCAACCGTAATCTGTCCGCCGGACAGCTCCTCAATCTTTTTGGCAAACTCCTTTGCTCCTACGGTGGCGCCATAGTCCTCGCCGTTTACCTCGCTCCAGGTAAGCCTGATACTGTCGCCGCTTGCTTGCGCTGCAGGCGCTCCTGTCTCTTCCTTAGAATCCCCTGCTTCTTTTGCTGCCTCTGTCCCGGCCGCAGCTGCTGTCTCTGCCTTTCCGGAACCGGAGCCGCATGCAGTCAGCGACATTGCCGTGAAAGCTGCCAAGGTAATTGCAAATAAAGTTTTTTTCATGTTCTGTACCCTCCTAAAATTTGCAAAAACGTTTTTGTTAACGCGTATGATATCTTCGTAATTTAGCATACCACCATTAAAATACTTTGTCAATCCGTAGAGGGTTTTAGTTTGTTTTGTTGATAATTTGGTAAAAACAGCACAAAACATCTTAGTTTTTTCCGACACATTGACAGTTTAAAACTAAACTTTATTCCTTCCTTTACTTTCTTCCCGCTTATTGCTATAATCTCCTAAAACGTTTTTTTAGCTATTTATGCGTTAAATATCCATATCGGAGGTAATATTTGTATGATTATTACAAGATTTGAGAGCTGGTGGGTGGAAAGAGGAAAATGTCTCTTCGACGAACGGCGCCAGGGCGGTGCAAAGATGGGATGGGATGTGATTGTCATCAAGCTTACCACCGACAAGGGCGTGGAAGGAATCGCTACCTGTATGGCGGCAAGAAGCGGGGCTGTCAGCGAGTCTTACCTGCAGGAAAGCATTGCCCCTGTTGTATTAGGAAGGGACCCCCATGACAGGGAAGCTATCTTCCAGGAACTCTGGGTCATTGACCGGCACGAAGCATTTTTCCCTGTATTCCTGCCCGGGCCCGTGGATGTGGCCCTGTGGGATATCTGCGCCAAGGAAGCCGGGCTTCCCTTATATAAGTACATCGGCGCTTACCGCAGCAGCCTGCCCGTATATGCCAGCAGTAACTTCTTAAGCTCAGTCCAGGATTACGTGGACGAAGCCCTCTATTATAAGAGCAGGTGCATCAAGGGCTACAAGGCACATCCCGCGGGACCTGTGGAATTCGACATGATAGTCCATGCAGCTGTCAGGGAAGCGGTGGGCGGGGATTTCGTTTTGATGACAGACCCTGTGGGCGATTATACCCTGGACGAGGCCATACGGGTGGGACGCCAGCTTGAAAAGCTGGACTATAAATGGTTCGAGGAGCCTTTCCGCGATTTTGAACTCTACAAATACACAGAGCTCTGCCGCACCCTGGACATCCCCATCGCTGCAACGGAAACCACGCGGGGCTGTCACTGGGGCGTTGCCCAGGTCATTGCACAGAGGGCTGCCGATATCGTCCGGGCCGACGTAAGCTGGAAGGACGGCATCACCGGAACATTAAAAATCGCACATATGGCGGAAGGCTTTGGCCTGAACTGCGAAATCCACACAACTACCATGAACTATATGGATATGGCCAACCTGCATGTCAGCTGTGCGATTAAGAACTGCGAATATTTTGAATATTTCGTGCCGGAGGACAACTACCGCTTCCCCATGAAAGGCGACCTTCCCATTGATGAAAACGGCATCATCCATGTGCCGGACAAGCCGGGCGTAGGGGCTGAGCTTGACTGGGATCTGATCCAGTCTGCCTGCCATAACTATATCTGTCAGGAGTATGGTAAATAGCAGGGATGTGGAATGGCGTTTTAGGGAACCTGCACGCAACGCAGATGGCAGCAACCGGCATTAACCGGCAGTAACTCATGACATCCAGCAGTCAGAGGAACATATAGCGGTACTGCTCATGCTCATACATCACAAGGTTGCTCTTTAGCACCACTTCGCTTCCCACAAATACCCTTTTCTGCTCCGGCACCTTGCCGCTAATCAGGTATTCAGCCAGGGTACGTATGCCCACATATCCCTGGGCATAGGGATTCTTCTGGATCACGTTATTAAGCACGGAGCGCCGGAGCCGTTCTGCCGTAACATCCGGGAGGTCGGAACCAACCGCATATACCTTTCCCGCCTTTTTGCTCTCCTCCAGGGCCTGCCCCAGCATGACCGTGCCCTGGGAATAGACGCTGCAGCACGCCGCCACATCCGGGCGTGTAAGTTTGTTGAAAATATTAAGATAATTCTGCCGGTTTATGGAGTAGGAGTAATCCTTATACACCATGTTGGGGCAGCTGTTTTCAGCAAGATAATCATCAAAACCCTTTACAATCAGGGAGTGGGCATCCCATTTCGGATTGCCCGCACAGAGGAAAATGCTTCCGAATTCCGGAATCCGGTCAATTATCAGCTCCGCCATGGTCCGGCCTATCACATCATATTCCGGCTGGATACAGCAAAGGCTGTCGCAGAGCTTGTTCTCCGAATTGATGCTTACAACTGATATATCCCTGTCATGTATATCCTGCCAGTCCTGGGCCGTGGAAAATCCGTCCACATGCCCCACGGTAAGGATGCCGTCAATCCGACCTTCCATGGCAAGCTGTTTCAGCTTTTCAAATACTTCATTCTTATCAGCCTCATAATAAGGCAGTTCAATACATTCAACATTGGCGTTGAGCTTGGACAGATAGTCATGGACCCCTCTCCACATGGGCTGGTAATAATATTTATTATCCCCGGCATCGCTGGGAAGCAGGATAGCAATCCGCTGGGTGCTGCGTTTTAAACTGGAGGCAAGGGTATTGGGCTGGTATCCCATCTCCTCAGCTGTCCTGCGGATTTTTTCCCGGGTTTCATCGCTTACCCCCGCTTTTCCGCTGAGGGCAAAATGCACTGAACTGATGGAAACGCCTGCCTTTGCCGCCACATCCCTGATTGTCACTTTTATATTCACAGCGCCGCACCTTTCAAAGAAAAAGTATCGTCCTGAAAACGATCACTGTTATTATACAACAAATATGGATTTATTTACAAGGAGGAAGAAAAAATGTCAGATTTACAGAATAAAGTGGGTATTGTCACAGGCGGAAGCAGCGGCATCGGGTTTCAGATCGCCAATGTGCTGGCTGGTGACGGCGCCACGGTCTACTCCATCAGCCGTACCGGAGCACCCAAGGAGGGGATGGGCGAAAGCGCGCCCGGAGTAATCCACCTGAAAGGCGATATCAGCAATATGGACTCCATGAAAGCATTGATAGATGAGATTGCAGCAAAGAATGACGGCTGCCTGGATTTCCTTGTGAACAACGCCGGGGCCACCTTTAAATGCCGGGCCGAGTCCTTCCCCATGGACCAGTTTGACCGCATTATGGACGTGAACGTAAAATATGTGTTTGGGATGAGCCAGCTCTGTTACCCTTATCTGAAACAGTCGGCCGGAAGAGGCCGCATCATCAACATCACAAGCATGAGCGCCCACCTTGGCTTCTCCGAAGTTGTTCCCTACTGCACCAGCAAGGGCGCCGTATTATCCATGACCAGGGGCCTGGCTGTTGAGTGGGCCCAGGACAATATATGCGTCAACAGCATTGCTCCCGGCTGGTTTCAGAGCAAGATGTTAAAGCAGGTGGCCGACCCTGCCAGGGAGCAGAAAATCCTCAGCCGCATGCCTCTTCATTCCTACGGCGACACCAGGGACCTGGGCGCCCTTGCCAGCTTCCTCTGCGGCTCAGGCGCCAGCTATATAACTGGCCAGGATTTTGCGGTTGACGGCGGGGCGCTGGCTTTTGGATATTGATGCAATGCCGGCCGGCCCAGCCTTTATATGGCTGCGCTGAGTGATTTTTGATTTCCGGCGCACGTTTATCAGTCTCCAGACAGCTCCCCTTCATTGGCCTCTTCCCTGCATATCTCCTGCCCGGGCTGGTAATCCGTCACAGCCAGCTCCATCACGGCCTGGGGGTAATTCACGGACATCCTGACAAACTTTCCCTTTTCCCTGGCAGCCTCAGACGCAATTCCCGCAATCTGCTCCAGCACATCCCTGGTCAGATACCCGCCCCGCCAGTGGAATACATAATAGGGCTGTTTCTTCCTCAGCACTGCCTTAAAACGCCCGGCCACATCCTCCAGCTTGGTCAGGGACAGCCGGTTCTCCCTGTAATAAAACCTGCCTCCGTCCGTGCATGCAGGCACCTTATACACCAAAGGCTGATGGTCCCTGAACATCATCTTGTCATCCAGGTTAAAATAATCAAACCGCTTCTGCCCATACCGTCCCAGGGAATTATCAAAGGTCGCATCCAGGTGGTACCATGTGTTCTTTAGCTTCACCAGATTCCATGCGTGGCGGTATTTGATTCCCCTGTCAGGAGCTGATTCGCTTATGGCTATGAGGCACTCCAGTCCCAGCCTGTCACACAGTATTTTCACGGTCTTGGCAATGCCTTCGCAGACGCCGATTCCCTGCTGGAGAGGGCCTATGATTTCATGGGAATACTGCTTTTTCAGTTTGTCATAGGTAACATTGGAACAGATAAAATCATGTACATACTTCTCCTTATCCTCCGGCGTCATGCCCTCTGCCTGCCGTACCAGGCGGCTGATTCTGGCCTCCAGAGCTGTCCGCATTTCCTTTATTTTCTTTTTCCCAAACATATATTCCGGTATCATCTGCACATACTCTGAATTCTGGGCAAACCTGTAATGAAAGCCCTCCGCAAAAAATATGGCCGGATGGTCCAGGCGCAGCCTGAAGAAAATATCCGACAGCTCCTTTCCATCCAGACGCAGGACCGGAAATTCCGGCGATAAGGACTCAAATCCACCCAACATGGCCCTGTAGGCGCTCTGCTGCGCTTTATTCATTTGCTGGTAATAAAATTCATGTTTCATATTCGTTCCACATATCCTTCTTATGTCTGTTTGTCCGGCTTCTGTTCTGCCTCTGAAAGAAAAGGCAGGAACCATGCACCTTCCGGTACACCCTCCTGCCTTGTATTCTCTCCTGTTATCAACCGACCCTCAGTTTAAACTTCTGTACTTCCCGGTCAGAATCTACTTTTTCAATCATGGCTCCCAATCCCTGGAGCTTTTCCTCAAAACACTCATATCCGCGCTGGATATAACCGATTTCATCCACCACCGTATAGCCGTCAGCCGCCAATCCTGCAATCACAAGGGCTGCTCCCGCCCTCAAATCCGGCGCATTGACCTGGGCTCCTGTCAGGCGTTTCACGCCGTCTATGACAGCCACATTGCCCTCTACCTTTATATTGCTGCCCATGCGGGCCAGCTCGTCCACATATTTGAACCTGTTCTCAAAAATACTCTCAGTCACCATGCTGGTACCATTGGCCAGAACCAGGGCAACCGACATCTGAGGCTGCATGTCCGTAGGAAAGCCGGGATAAGGAAGTGTCTTTATATCCGTATGTCTCTGGGAAGGTTTTCCCACCACACGGACAGCATCATCAAATTCAACAACCTCGCAGCCTATCTCCGTCAGTTTGGCGGAAATGGCTTCCAGATGTTTGGGAATCACGTTCTTAACCATGATATCGCCTCTGGTAGCTGCTGCTGCGCACATAAACGTACCTGCCTCAATCTGGTCCGGAATAATGGAATACTCGGTGCCATGGAGCCGGTTCACGCCTCTGATACGGATGGTATCCGTACCTGCGCCCTTTATATTGGCGCCCATGCTGTTTAAGAAGTTGGCAACGTCAACAATATGGGGTTCCTTTGCAGCGTTCTCCAGAATGGTCTGTCCCTCTGCCAGGGCTCCAGCCATCATGATATTGATGGTGGCTCCCACAGAGACCACATCCAGATAGATGTGGCTTGCCACCAGGTCGATGGCATGGGCTATGACAGCCCCGCGCTCAATGGTCACCTCGGCTCCCAGCGCCCTGAATCCCTTTATATGCTGGTCAATGGGCCTGCTGCCTATATTGCATCCTCCCGGAAGAGGAACCTGGGCGCTCTTATACTTGCCCAAAAGAGCTCCTATAAAATAGTATGAAGCACGTATCCTCCTGATATACTCATCATCAACAGATACCTCGCTTATATTGCTTCCATTTATCTTTACAGTGTGTCGGTCAATTCTGTCAACCCTTGCACCGATTTCCTGAATCGCCTCTAACAGTACATTGATATCCCTTACATCCGGCAGATTATCAATCACCACATCCTCGTCTGTCATGATAGAAGCAGCCAGTATTCCCAGTGCGGCATTCTTGGCTCCGCTTATGGTCACATCTCCCACCAGTGGATTCCCGCCTTTTATAATATATTGTTCCATTCCACACCTCTGATTTTTATTTAAACAAATCCAATATATAAGGAAAATACTCCTAAAGAAATCTTTAAAATTTTGTTCATAATTTATTTACATCTTCTTAGATTATACCATAAGAATCAGATTTGTAAAGTAAAACGAAAATGCACACTCTAAAGTACACTGTCTACTCCACTGCCAAAGCGCACAGGAAATCATTCTGCAGGTTCTTAAAATACTCCGTGGCATCATTGAGTCCCATCTTCTGTGTTTCCTGGGTCTGAGGGTCATAGAGGGTCACATTATACTGGTCGTAGCCGGACAAAAGCACATACTGGCCTGATTCCACATAAGCAATCACAGGTATACCCTTGTCAATATAGTACAGAATCTGGTTCAGGCTGCATCCCCCTGCATCGATGAGTATAAGTCCGTTCTCATAGACACGGCTGCCGTCAAATGAATCCAGGTACTTTGTAACCTTCCTGGCCTCGTCCACCGGGGCTTTTATATTGCGTATGGGCTGCCTGTTGATTCTGTCCCACACAATATGCTGGTTGCTGTCCGTCACATAGCCCATCTGACCATAGGCCATCTCCACTGCCTGGCTGAAGGTTCTGGATGAGCCAATATAATGTCCGCCCCCGTAAGCCCTGAATACCATGCTGTTATCAGATGACGCGGAAGCAGCACTCCCCGTATCCAGAACGCTTGTATATTCATAGGAAAATGCCTTTGGCGCAGATGTATGGACCTTATCCCCGTGTATTTCCGAATCTGCCTGGACAAAATAAACCTTTCCCTTATCCTGGGAGGCAAACCAGCCGATTCCCTCTAAGGGGTCCTTATCAACCCTCTGGTTGCATACAATAGTATCCTCGTTCTGATACAGATACTGATTTTCTCCCAATGGAACCAAACGTTTCAGGTGAATCCTCCCATCCTGCGCCACTACATCCGTTATATAGATGCCGTCCTTCTTGTATTCGCTCTCCACCTGCATCTGTGTATCCACAATGTACATTGCATACATAGGCATACCCTTCAGGCGGCCGTTGACAATCCACTTATCCTTGGAACTGCTCAGCCCATATATCAAATCATTTCCAACAAATCCCAGTACTCTGACATAATCATTTACCTCTCCCACGATTTCCTGGTTCTGGGAAGTATTAAAATCCATGACATGGACCTTCTGGGATTCATACAGGTTCTGGCCTTCCTGCCATGCAAACCGGCTGGCGTCCCCGCTGACAGCATAACTTCCCTCCGTCAGACCCTGGGCCACTACAAGGGATTCATTGCTCTTAAGGTCAATACCGTATACAGTGCCCTGAAGCATAATGTACATCATGTCATTTTCACTGAGATAGGACAATTTGTCCACGTCTGCTTTCACCATCTCATAGGATTCAGATGCAGGCAGGAAAAACTTCTCCTGAACCGTGTCCTGTTCCTTATCATAATGGTAAAATACAACACCCATCCGGCCCTCGTATTTGCCCCTGTTCATATATCCATACACCAGGAAATCAATGGAACCATCGTCCTGCACGGACAATATCTTTATATCATGTCTGTCGTAACCGCTTCTTACCCTGTCGTCTGAATTGCTTCTGAATGAAAATACACATACTGCCTGTTTATCATCATAATCATAACACCACAGATCTCCGCCTGTTTTAAACGCCACATAATTGGACTTTGGACTCTTCATGGTCCTTACCTTGTGGTCATTGGTGATTCCAAGAAGAATCTTTTTGCCTGAAAATGACTGAGGACCTCCGTCAAATTCTTCATTCGCATTGCGCTCATAATTCATCAGGTAGATTCTCTGTTCATTCCACTTCATGGTGAAATTATCCTCTGCATTTACCAGTGAACGTGTTCCGTCCTCCTCATTAATGGCAACCTGATACCGAATCTGGATTTGTCCCATGATGCCGTCAAACTCCTGAAGTGTCACCTGGGGCTCACCCACCATCTCCACATCCAGGCCATCCCAGGTCAAATGACTGAAACTGGCCCTGATGGTAACATGCCCCAAGGAGCTGTTATCCTCTGTGTCATTGGTTTCCAGATAGGACACCAGGTCCCTTGCCTGATTATAATCCAGGCTCTTCCTGGTAAACTCCTCAGCCATCCGGACCATATCCGAAGCATAGGTGTTATCCGGCCACATGATTCTGGTGTAATAATGTATTTCCTTTTCCCCTGTAGTCACTGTGATTGACAGAAGATAAGTTTCATTCCTGGCCAACAGGTTTTGAATCGGCAGCACTGCACTGACACTTCCGTCCCCGCTGTCCCACTCTTCCACCTCAGTCCGCTCCACCAGCCTGTCCAGAGTAAGATTCCTCACTTCGTAACTGATGCCTGTAATGGTATTGCCATACTCCTGAATCCGGATATGCAGCCCACGGTCTTCAGGCAGCACAGAGATGCTTTCCCTGGCTGCCTGATTCCCCATCTCCTGCATGTATCCGTGCAGGCAATTGATTTCCTGACTGCCCAGTTGTGTATAAACCACTGGCAGAGACGGTTCTTCCATAGATGTATATACAGCTGATTCTTTTTCCATTGTGTTTCTGGCACTGATGAAATATACAACCAATGCCCCTATGAATATCAGGAACAAAATCCCTGCTTTTTGCAATATTTTTTTCATATGTGATTTTTATCCTTTATACTGGTTGCTCTGTATCATTTCTATTTTATATAATATCCATTAAAACTACAACTTAATCTTTTCGGAATTTTATTAATAATATCTTTGCTGCTCCTATAAAGCGCACAGGCCTCTGGCGCATCTTCGGTGGAACATCTCGTTCAACAGAAGCACCTTAACCATGTCTCTTAACCAGGATGGTTTGTTTCCGTGATTAGGAGGCGGCGGAACCGGCCTTGGGGGCCTGGGTGGTCTGGGGGGCTGCGGTGGTCTTGGGGGCTGCGGTGGTCTGGGGGGCTGCGGCGGCCTGGGGGGCTGCGGCGTTGGCCTTGGCGGCTGCGGCGGTCTCGGCGGCTGCGGTGGCCTCGGCGGCTGCGGCGGTCTGGGGGGCGGCGGCGTTGGCCTTGGCGGCTGCGGCGGTCTCGGCGGCTGCGGCGTTGGCCTCGGCGGCTGCGGCGGTCTGGGAGGCGGCGGCGTTGGCCTCGGCGGCTGCGGCGGCCTGGGGGGCGGCGGCGTTGGCCTCGGCGGCTGCGGCGGTCTCACTGGTCCAGGTCCTCCCATAGGTGGTCTGCCCGGATTAGTTCCTACCGGCGGTCTCACTGGGCCGGGTCCCATAGGCGGTCTGCCTTGGCCGGGTCCCATAGGCGGTCTGCCTTGGCCGGGTCCCATGGGCGGTCTGCCTTGGCCGGGTCCCATGGGCGGTCTCACCGAGCCGGGTCCCATGGGCGGTCTCACCGGGCCGGGTCCCATAGGCGGTCTCACCGGGCCGGGTCCCATAGGCGGTCTCACCGGGCCGGGTCCAATAGGCGGTCTGACTGAATTATTTCCCATGGGCGTTCTGCCTGACCCCTGCCCCATATTAGGTCTTCCACCCATTCTTCCATTTCCGGGAAAGCCAGGTTCTATAGCTCTCATTTCCTGGGTCTCCATTATGTTTCCGGAAGGATTTACCACGGACTCCCTGTATCCCTGGAAACCATATTGGATATTGGAAATGGTCTGCTCCTCCTGTAATTCTTCAGTGTTTTCTATGTCCTCAGTCTCACCTATGTCTTCCGCCTCACTTATGTCATCTGCCGGAACATTTCCCAATTCCTGCTCCCGCTCTACTTCCAACTCATCATCCTCTGTAAACGAATCCTCATCCAGCCGTTTCATATCCTTTTTGAGTTCTGCCATTTCCATAACAGATTTATCATTTTCTGATATGTTCCACATGCTCCTGACCTTTTCCGCGCCTTCGGATGCAATCACCGTATCACAAATTGTATCACAAAGCCGGTTAATCATCATATGGTCAGGATACTCATCATACATGGGACTGTTTTTATAATCCAATCTGTCGCAAGCTTCTGCCACATACCCCTGTAGAATTCGTATTCCTGATGGATACATGCTTTTCAGGTATTCAATGTCCTGCATCTACTCTCCTTTTTCCAACTTTCTCTTACCAATATCATATGCAGGCTAAATCCATTATGCGCCAACTTTGCTCTCATTTTACAAAATAAATAAAAGACCAGATGTTTTCCAGTCTTTTACAATTAATATACGTTTAATTTTTCTTAATATAACCAAGAGCCTGTTCCAATGCCTCCTGTTCCTCATTCCCCAGAACAATATCGGTCTGTCCCATATCCACCACCTTAATATACAGATAGCACCCCTCTCTGCTGTGAACACAGTTTAATACAAAGCCGCTGTTTGTATAATCCAACATGGCAAAAGCAAAGCTGAGGTTTCCTCCCATCCCTTTAAAGGCATTGTACTTGACAAGCCCATACTTTTGGAATGAGGCTCTCTGATTCCGGTTCAATGTTCGGATGGAATCCTTATTCGACCTGTCCTCGGCCCTTAAATCCCTGATTTCTTCAATCTGGTCCAGAATGACATCTTCCAGAGTCTCTGCATCTTTTCCTCTCATAAAATAGTCATATTGGCGATCCAGCCTTCTTACTTTTGTCATTGTTGTAATCGTCAATATCAGCAGCAGAACCACTAATATCAATAATCCCGCTATTATGTATGCAGGATCAAAGGGAATTTGATTTAAGATGCTGTTCTCCATATAATATCCATCTCTCCTTTGTACCTAGCGAATTGATTCAATCATTTCTACAATCCGCTCTAATTCTGCTTCAGAATAATATTCAATTTCAATGCGTCCTTTATTTTTATCCTTGTTGTGGATGCTGACCTTTGTACCCATGACGCTTTTCATACGTTCTTCCAAACTCTGATATATCAAAGCCAGGGCCTCGTCCTTAGATTTATCCTTCTTCTCTTCCCCGGTCTCTGCTTCCTTTGCAAGGCGCTTTACAAGACGCTCTGTTTCTCTGACACTGAGCGATTCATCCAATATCATTTTTGCTGCCTTCAGCTGAAGCCCTTTATCCTCCAAGGACAATAAAGCCCTCGCATGACCGCTGGAAATAAGATTCTGAATCAGCATTTCCTGTATCTGTCCGTCCAGTTTTAAAAGGCGCATGGAATTGGTAATGGTAGCTCTGTTTTTTGATACTCTGGCTGCAATTTCCTCCTGAGTCAGCTTGAATTCTGTCACCAGACGCTGATAAGCCAATGCCTCTTCAATAGGATTCAAGTCAGCTCTCTGCACATTTTCAATCAGTGCTATTTCCATGCTTTCCTGCTTATTGTACTCCCGCAACACAACGGGTATTTCCTTTAATCCGGCTATCTTGGCTGCACGCCATCTGCGTTCTCCGGCAATAATCTCATAAAATGTCCCCTTTTTCTGAACCAAAAGGGGCTGTAAAATACCGTATCGTTTGATGGAATCAGCCAGCTCAGCCAACTGCTCCTCATTGAAATCTTTTCTGGGCTGTTCTCTATTGGGTTCAATCAAAGCCATTTTCACCATCAATTCCCCGCTTTTGCCATCCCCTTTTTCAGACGTAGCCGCTTTTGCTTTTGCAATCTCCTCTTCGCTTTCCTTTATGACATCTTCTCCAAAGATGGCTCCCAATCCTTTACCCAATCCTTTTTTAGCCATTACAACTCTTCTCCTCTGCTCATTACTTCTGCCGCAAGCAACCTGTAGCTCTCGGCCCCCGTTGATCTGGAATCGTAAAGATTAATAGACATTCCATGGCTGGGTGCCTCAGCCAGACGTACGTTTCTCGGTATAATGGTTTTATAAATTGTTCTGTTCAAACTGCTCTTAACACTTTCCACTACTTCCAGTGACAGATTTGTTCTTGCGTCATACATGGTAAATACCACGCCTTCCAATTCCAACTCCGGATTCAACTTTCTTTTAACCAGATCCACTGTCTTTAATACCTGATTGAGTCCCTCCAAGGCATAGTATTCACACTGTATAGGAACCAGTACGGTATCTGCTGCCGTCAGTGCATTTATGGTCAATATATTTAGAGATGGGGGACAATCAATGATGATGAAATCATATGTATCTCGAACTTGATTTAGATAGCTGCTCAAAAGCTTTTCCTTATTCTCGACTTCCTGAAATTCAATCTCCGCTCCTGCCAGGTTCATATCAGAAGGAAGCACATCGAGATTCGGCTGTATTTCCTTAATAATACATTCGTCCACAGATGCCTCTTCAATCATCATATCATAAACAGTTCTATTAAAATCTTCCTGTTCCAGCCCCAGTCCGCTGCTGGCATTTCCCTGGGGATCAAAATCCACCAGCATAACATGTTGTCCTGCTTCAGCCAAACAGGCAGAAAGATTAATGGCTGTAGTAGTCTTACCTACTCCACCCTTCTGATTGGCTATTGTTATGATTCGTCCCATATGTATAAATTCCTTTCTCGAAAAAAACAAACCTTTCTTCGATTACTTTTACGATTATAACACAAGTCCTATTCTTTTCCTACGGGAAATTAGGAAAAAAGGAGAATTTTCATGTTTTATACAAAAAAATGTTTCACGTGAAACATTTTTAAGGCAGAAAAGTGGGCATCCTAATCTTCGTGTCTTAATAATAATTTAATTCTCTAACAGTTGTAATAGCCCCCAGCTTGTATTATAATGGAGATAATCAAAAGATCGGTTATATAATATGTAATTTCAGGAGACTATTGAATGAAAACCAGGAATAAATTACTGACCTTACTTATACTGTCATCCGGAGCTGCTGCTACTACTGCTCTGATTAACAAAGCGATAAAACTTTCGGCCACGTCCCGAAATGTATTGGAAGAACCAGAGGCACTGTGTTATAAGTGGCGTTTAGGAAATATACATTATACTAAGACAGGTACCGGTAAACCGATTCTGTTGGTACATGACCTTGCTCCTGCTTCCAGCGGGTACGAGTGGAAGAATTTGGTTGGTAAACTTGCGGAGATATATACTGTATATACCATTGACTTACTCGGTTTTGGCCGCTCAGAAAAGCCTAATCTTACCTACACCAACTATCTCTATGTGCAGCTTCTATCTGATTTCATAAAATCAGAGATAGGACATAGGACCGACATGATTGCCAGTGATTCCTCTGCTGCGCTGGGTATCATGGCTTGCAGCAATAGTCCCGAATTATTTAATCAGTTATTATTCATAAATCCGGAGAGCCTTCTGTCCTGTAGTCAGGTGCCTGGAAAGAATGCAAAGCTTTACAAGATTATATTGGATTTGCCCATTGTCGGAACCTTGATATATAATATAGCCTGCAGTAAACAGTTCATAGCAAAAGAATTTTTAACTAATTACTATTATAATCCTTACTCAGTAAAGACCAGGATAATTGATGCATATCATGAATCGGCCCATTTAGGCGAATCGCCCAAGTCTGTCTATGCCAGCTTAAAATGCAATTATGTTAAATGTAATATAGCGGCTGCCTTAAAGAAAATTGATAACAGCATATATCTGTTAGGCGGAGGTGCCATAGATGATATAAGTGAATGCATGGAAGAATACAAAGAATACAATCCTGCTATTGAATGTACTGTTGTACCCAATACAAAATTGCTTCCTCATTTAGAAAAACCCGCAGAAGTATTCGATGTGATTCAAACTTATCTATCCTAAAGCAAGAAAATGTTTCACGTGAAACATACGGTTCGGTATATACTCCGAACCGTTTTTACTATCATTGCTGTACGATGAAGCCCTTTGATTAATTACAGAATATATATTCAGAAAGGAAACCACAATATGCTGCGAATTGGATGCCATTTGTCCTCATCAAAAGGATATCGGGTCATGGCTAAGGATGCAAAAAAGATAAACGCAAATACTTTTCAGTTTTTTACCCGTAACCCACGTGGAGGGAATGCCAAAGCCATAGATGAAAATGATGTAAAAGAATTTTTGATAGAAGCCCAATCACTGGATATTAATCCTATATTAGCCCACGCCCCTTACACGCTAAACGCCTGCTCGGCTGATTTTAAATTAAGAGACTTTGCTAAACGAACCATGGCTGATGATTTAGTAAGAATGGAGTATACACCTGGTAATATGTATAATTTCCATCCGGGAAGCCATGTGAAACAAGGAACTGAAATTGGCATTAAATTTATCGCTGAAATGCTAAATGAAATTCTTTCTCCGGAACAGACCACTACTGTTCTGCTTGAAACAATGGCAGGAAAAGGCAGTGAGGTAGGAGGAGCTTTTGAAGAATTAAGACAGATTCTTGATTTAGTTGACTTAAATACCCACATGGGTGTTTGCCTTGATACCTGTCATATATGGGATGGCGGATATGATATAGTCAACCATTTAGACGATATCTTGACAGAGTTTGATAATAAAATTGGTTTAAAACTTTTAAAGGCCATACACTTAAACGATAGCCAGAATCCATTAGGTTCACATAAAGACAGACATGCGAAGTTAGGTGAAGGGTATATAGGATTAGACACTTTCAAACGAATTGTCACACACCCGGAATTGAGACATCTCCCATTTTATCTGGAAACGCCTAATGATTTGGATGGATATGCACGTGAAATACAAATGATGCGTGAGGCGGCAGATTAAATCAATGAATTAATAAGAAAACCGGCAGGTTACGTGGGCCATGGAAACGTGCGTAAATGACTCCAACGCTCCTTGCCGGTTTCCCTGCGTAAATATTAAAAACACAGTCGAAAACGCATTCTGACCCGCTATAAAAAGTTAAAAGAGATGAACGTTTACCGGTGTCAGCAGCGGGATATGGGCTGACAAATGGTTTACCTATATTCCCTTTACCCTCACTAATGCACTCCCCTCAACCACCTCTACCCCAAAGGCTCCTTAGTCGGCATCCCCGCCTTTCTCGGATACTTCTTAGAAATCTCTTTTACCTTCTTAATAACTACCAAAGATCTGGAAACATCTGTACCGGGCAGCATGAATTTATCTACGAATCCAAGCTCTCCACCCAATATGCTAACAGCTTTACCGGCAGACTTCAGCTCACTTTCTATTTCTCCGGATTTATAGGGAACAAAGAAACCGCCAATCTTCACAAAAGGCATACAATACTCAGACAGTGAAGCCAAAATTGCCACAGCCCTGGACACACACAAATCATACATTTCTCTGTGCTCTTTCTGCCTTCCTATATCCTCCGCTCTCCCGTGAATAAATTTCACATTCTCTAATCCCAACTCATTGCAGACTTCCTCCAAAAATTTGACCCTCTTATTTAATGAATCCAGCAAGGTAAGTTTCATTCCGGGAAATGCTATCTTAAGAGGTATCCCGGGAAATCCTGCGCCTGTACCCACATCAATAACCGATTTCCCCTTCAACATACATTCCTCATAAACGCCGCTGCCGCAGCATCCTTCACCGGAATCCATTACCTTTTTCAATACCCTAAAAAGTGACATGCTGTCACTAAAATGTTTGGATACTACATCCGCCTCATCTGTTATGGCTGTCAGATTCATTACCTTATTCTTTTCCACCAGCATTTCATAATAAATGAAAAACTGCTCCAATTGTTTCTCACTTAATTTTATCCCCAGAAGACCAAGCTCCCGGTCCATCTGCTGTCTAAATGTATCTGTCATATCAGACCCTCTCACTGCTTTCTTGTAAAATGCACCAGCAAAACAGATATATCCGCCGGTGATACACCTGATATACGGGATGCCTGTCCAATGGTAGCCGGCTGCACTTTATTCAACTTCTGCACTGCCTCCCTGCGAAGGCTGTTGACTCCCGAATAGTCAAAATCCTCCGGCAGCTTCTTATCCTCCAGCTTCTTAAACTGTGCCACCTGCTGCATCTGGCGCTTTATATAACCTTCATATTTAATCTCAATATTAACCTGTTCTCTGACATCATCAGGAAGTTCAGGCCTGTCCTCATCCAGTTCCGCCAGTTTATCGTAATCCAATTCCGGCCTCTTGACCAGCTCAGCCAGTGTGATTCCGGACTTCAATAAGGTACTCCCATGTTTTTTCAAAAAAGTTTGTACCTGGTCGTTCACTCCTATAACAGTCTTTTCCAGCCGTTTGAGCTCTGACTGCATATCATCCATCTTCTTTAAAAGATGTTCATACTCCCCATCGCTTACCAGGCCGATATCATGACCGATTTTCCTGAGTCTGATATCTGCATTGTCCTGGCGAAGCAAAAGCCTGTACTCTGCCCTGGAAGTCATCATTCGGTAAGGCTCGTGGTTTTCCTTTGTTACCAGGTCATCAATAAGAACGCCTATATATGCCTGTGAACGGTCCAGAACCACGGCCTCCCGTCCCTGTATCTTCATCACTGCATTCACGCCAGCCATGAAGCCCTGGACAGCCGCCTCCTCATACCCTGAGCTTCCGTTAAACTGCCCGCCTGCAAACAGACCGGAAATCTTCTTAAACTCCAGGGTAGGCTTAAGCTGAAGGGCGTTAATGCAGTCATATTCAATGGCATAGGCATTTCTCACTATCTTTACCTTTTCAAGTCCCGGAACCGTACGGTACATTGCATACTGTACATCCTCCGGCAGGGAACTGCTCATGCCTCCCAGATACATCTCATTGGTGTAAAGGCCCTCCGGCTCCACAAATACCTGATGACGGTTCTTATCCGGAAATTTGACTACCTTATCCTCGATGGAAGGACAATATCTTGGTCCGGTTCCCTCAATGGCCCCTGAAAACAGAGGTGAGCGGTCCAGATTATCCTTGATGATGCGGTGGGTATCTTCATTCGTATACGTCAGCCAGCAGGAAACCTGTTCCTTCTGGATTTCATCCGGATTGGTTGAAAAGGAAAACGGCACCACCCGGGAATCCCCAAACTGCTCTTCCATTTTGGAAAAATCAATGCTCTTCTTATCCACTCTGGCCGGTGTCCCTGTCTTAAACCGGAACATCTCAATCCCATTTTTCTTCAGGGAATCCGTAAGATGGTTGGCTGCCTGAAGGCCGTTAGGTCCTGTAGGATTGCTCACATCCCCATAGATACACCTGGCCTTCAGATACGTTCCTGTGCACAGAACCACAGCCTTTGCGTGATACACTGCGCCGGAAAACGTCTTTACGCCCCTGATTTTCCCATCCTCCGCCATGATTTCGGACACCTCTGCCTGACGTATGGTGAGATGCTCTGTGTTTTCCAGGGTCTTTCTCATGTGCCTGCTGTAATCCTGCTTATCAGCCTGAGCCCGCAGGGAATGAACAGCCGGTCCCTTGGATTCATTGAGCATCTTGGACTGTATAAAGGTCCTGTCTATGTTCTTCCCCATCTCTCCGCCAAGTGCATCCAGCTCCCTGACCAGATGACCCTTGGAGCTCCCTCCAATGTTAGGATTACAGGGCATCAGCGCTATGCTGTCCACGCTGACAGTAAACATGATAGTTTCCATGCCCAGTCTTGCACTGGCCAGGGCGGCCTCGCATCCTGCATGGCCGGCACCGACAATCACCACATCGTATGTTTCTTCTAAATAAGGCATCATTCCACGTTCCTCTTCCATATACATGAGTCAAATTTTACCGGTAACAACTTACAGCCCATCCTTCACAATCCCGCGGATATGAATGCAGGCGTGCTCTGACGTAAACCCCCCTATTTACCCATACAGAATTTTCCAAATATCTCATTCACAACATCATCATCCACTGCCTCCCCTATAATGAATCCCAGCTGTTCATATGCATTCATCAGGTCAATGGAATAGAAATCCTCAGGCATACTGTCTTCAACGCTTCCCTTTACCATCAAAAGGCTCTCCAGGCACTGCTCCAGAGCCTCCTTATGGCGCGCATTGGTAATGTAAACCTGGTCATTAAAAGACAGGTCGCCGTGATAAAACAGCTTCTTGATTTCCTGCTCTAACAGCTCAATTCCCTGTTCTTCCTTTGCCGAAACAGGGATCACCTTATGGCCGCAGAGCTGTTCCAGCTCCTCTGTACCCACTTCCAAATCCAAATCCGATTTATTCAGCAATACAATGGTTTTTCTGCCACGGATAAAATCCATGATTTCCCTGTCGCTTTCATCCAACGGCCTGGAACCATCCACCACACAGATAATCAAATCAGCGTCCCTGGCCGCTTTCAGCGCCCGGTCCACACCGATTTTCTCCACCACATCCTCCGTATCCCTGATTCCCGCCGTATCCACCACATTAAGGCTGATTCCCTGCAAATAGATATGCTCTTCCAGAGTATCCCTGGTGGTTCCCGCAACCTCAGTGACAATGGCCCTCTCCTCTCCTAAAAGCACGTTCATCAGAGAGGATTTACCTGCATTTGGCTTGCCCAGTATGACTGTCTTTACCCCTTCGGACATAACCCTGCCGTCATCCGCGGACAGGAGCAGCTTCCTCACCTCATCAATCATTGGTACCAGAGCTTCCATAAGCTGACTCCCATATCCATCAAGTGATATATGTTCCGGGTCATCCAGAGCTGATTCGATAAACGCAATCTGATACAGTATCTGGCTGCGCAGCTCCTTAATCTTATTGGATACCGAACCGCTCAGCTGGCTCACGGAGCTTTTTAACGCATATTCATTGGTGGCATGAATCACATCTGCCACCGCCTCGGCCTGAGACAAATCCAGCCTTCCATTTAAGAAAGCCCTCTTTGTAAACTCTCCCGGCTCAGCTGTTCTGGCTCCCGCGTGAAGAACGGTCTCCAGAATCCGCCTGACCATAAGTACTCCCCCGTGGCAGTCAATCTCCACCGTATCCTCAGCCGTATAGCTGTGGGGTCCCTTCATGATGATAACCAGGGCCTCATCCACCCTCTCATCCCCGTCATATATATACCCATAATGGACTGTATGGGACTGGGAAAGGCTCAGTCTGACCCTCTCTCCCTTCCTGTTCCGGAATATGGAATCAATCACGGAAAATGCGTCCTCTCCGCTGATTCGCACGATTCCGATTCCTGAGTTGCTCATGCCTGTAGCTATGGCCGCAATCGTATCTGTCTTCATAGGCTCTCCTCACAATAGAGCAAAAAGGCCGTCGCTTCAGCAACAGCCTCTTAACCTGTTTCATTACTGCCTGCATCCAACCAGTCATGGATGGGCTTATTCTTCTTCACCGGCAGCAGTCTCTGCTGATGCATCTGAACTTGTCTGAGATGCACTGTTTCCATTGGTGCGGCGGTTATTCCTATATCCGCCGGAGCGGTCAAAACTTTCAAAACGTCCGCCTTTATTCCTGTCATAGCGTCCTTTACGGTCGCCGGATGCAGCCTCCTTCTTAAGCGCAATCACCACATGGCGGAAGGGCTCTTCCCCTTCGCTTCTGGTGGTCACATACTTATCATTCTGAAGGGCCGCATGGATGATTCTTCTCTCATAAGGATTCATAGGTTCAAGGGATACCGGTCTCTTAGTCCTCTTAACCTTATAGGCAATATTCTTAGCAAGGGTCTCCAGGGTTTCCTTCCTTCTCTCACGGTAATTCTCAGTATCCAGCTTTACCCTGAGATACCCTTCCGTTCCCTTGTTCATAATAAGGCTCACCAGATACTGGAGAGAATCCAGCGTCTGGCCTCTCTTGCCAATGAGGATTCCCATATCCTCGCCTTCCAGGTTTAAGGACAGCTCCTGCTCCTCCTCGTTATATGCAGCCGTGATGTTCACTTGCATATTCATTAACTCAAAAATCTGAGACAGGAAAACCATCGCCTTATCCTCAATGGACTCTTGTTTCTTAGCACGAATGATGGCAGGTTTTGCGCCGATACCAAGGAACCCTGTACTTCCTTTATCAACTACTTCATATTCCAGTTTGTCGCTGGTGGTTTCAAGTTCGATTAACGCCTTTGTAACTGCTTCGTCCACTGTCTTGGCAGTAACTGTAATCATATCCATACAAAACCCTCCTACTTTTTACCCTTCTCGTGCTTCTCATTATACTTGGAAACCATGTTAGCCTTAGCCGCCAGACTTCCGGGCCTGGCATTATCATTATAGTACTTGGTAGACTCCTCAACAATGGACTTAGTCTTAGCGATCTTAGCCATCTTGGCCTGTTCTGCCTTTTCTTCCTTTGCTTCAATTTTCTTAAGCATCTCGTCTACATTGCCCACTTTTGTAGGAGGAAGGCCTTTCTTTGCGCGCTTCTTGTTGGTCTTTTCAATGTTCTTTTGAACCAGGTCGTCAATATCAACTTTATTAAGATAAGAATTGATTCCCACCTGCTGGATAATGGTGAATACACTCTGTGCAACCCAGTAAAGTCCGATACCGGATGCAAATGAGAAACAGAAGAATACGGACATTAAAGGCATGGTCACATTCATGCTCTTCATCATGTTGGCGCCCGGAGCATCTTCAGACTGCTGGGGCTGATTGGCTGTCATCAGCTTGGTACTGTACCACTGGCTTAAACCTGCCAGCAGCGGAATGCAAAGTGCCGCAAATGCAGTCATTAGCGTGGTATTGTCAACCTTATTAAAATAGTTCATGATAACCTGCAGGGGTGTGTATGCAATATTCAGACCAAAGAAGTTCTGCATGTTCTCAATGGCATCCACCACTCTTACACCTGTCTCCGTAACTGCCTGTCCCACCGAAGAAAAGGCGTTGACCAGGGAATCCCACTGCTGTCCTGTGAGCTTATATAATAAATCAATGACTGTGTTTACATTGGTATAGTCAAATCTCTCACCCACCATCTTGTGGGCCTGTGCCAGGTCTGTAAATGCCTGAGACGCCTCATATCCGCTGGGAAGCTTGCTTACCACTGCTTCATAATATCCCCTTACGGACTGTACGTATGCAGGAATATTGTAGATGACGCGGTACAATGCGAAAATAATAGGCATCTGAATCAGGAGAGGAAGACATCCGCCTGTCATGGATGTGCCGTACTTCTCATAAACTGCCTTGATTTCAGTCTGCATCATCATGGCGTACTTCTGGTCATTTTCCTTGCCCTTGTACTTTTTCTGGATGGCTGTAATCTCGGGCTGCATGACTGCCATGAGTTTCGATGATTTCTGCTGCTTAATGGTAAGAGGTATCATCAGCACCTTGGTTACAAGGGTAAATAAAATGATGCATAAACCAATATTCAATACCCCGAAGGTACTGGTAAAACGGAACAATAAGTCCATGATCCACCCCAGGATATCAGCTATCGGCCCCAAAATACCTCCTGCTTTTGTCAATAATACTGCGCCAGCTATACTGTTCAATACACTACCTCCTTCGTTCTACGGAACTGGATCATAACCGCCTTCTGCAAATGGGTGACACCGGAGTATCCTCTTGCAGGCCAACCATGCACCCTTTAACGCACCATACTTCTTTATTGCTTCAATGGCGTATTGAGAGCATGTAGGTGTGTAAATACAGTGAGTTCTTACTTTAAGGGGTGACAGAAACTTCTGGTAGCCCCTTACCAACAAAATCAGACATCTTGCCATAATCACTTCACTTCGATTCTTTTAAAATGTGATGCAGTCCGCACAGGTGCAGGTAAGCACCCTCCAAATGTTTGTAATCCGATTGTCTGGCAGCGCCTCTTGCCACCAGGATGATGTTTAACCCAGTCTTTATTCTGTTATTGTTCAAACGGAAAATCTCTCTTAAAAGCCTTGTTATATGATGGCGGACAACGCTGTTGCCCACCTTTTTGCTCACAGATATGCCAATGCGGTTTTCATCTTCCCCGGTTTTCATAACATACATCACCAGCAGTCTGTTCGCATAGGAAGTTCCATTCCTGTATATCACCTGGAACTCACTGTTCTTCTTAACGGAAGGAAATCGTTTCATCCGAAACTCCTTACAATCAGGTTGTCAAAACACTCCCCTTTTTCCGGGAAGGTAAGAAAAGAAAAGGCCACATGATGCTGTGGCCCGTAGTTCTTTTGCTTTAAGCTTGAAACAATTAAGCGGATAATTTTGCTCTACCTTTAGCTCTTCTGGCAGCAATAACTTTTCTACCGCCTGTAGTCTTCATTCTTGCTCTAAAGCCATGAACTTTCGCTCTCTGTCTCTTCTTGGGCTGAAATGTCATCTTCATATCCGGGCACCTCCTATCAAAATTATGTGGCAATGTGAAAACACACATTTAGACTAGTATAATTAAACATCTTCTCAATTATATAGAAGAAATCCGCCTTCGTCAAGCGGATTTTCTCAAAAAATCAACAAAAAAGCAGCAAAAAAGGACAGTCTCAGAGACTGTCCCAACAAAATGTGTGCATTGCAAAACTACATTACTATATTTAGTATAAATCCGGTTCCCTGCCTATCCTCTGCTGTCAGGTATTACCTTCAGCAGGATTCCGGCCACAGCCGTCACAATGATTCCGGCCACCAGAGCTTCCGGCACTCCCTGCATACCGATGATTCCCAATATTACTCCATATACCCATTTGGCTGTCCAGCTGGCAGCGGATGCATACTGATCCCCAAACAAAATATAAATCAGGTTCATAACCAGAAGTGTGTTGGTCAGGGAGCCGGCTACGCCTGCCGCAAACAATGCGGTCCCCTGCTTATTTCTCCTGTTCTTAAGCATCCTCATGAACAGACGGTACACATAATAGGCCGCAACCCCAATAAGTATTCTTGGAACCAGGCAGATGACCAGGCTTCCCAGATTTCCGTGAAACTGCCCCATGGTAACAAAGGGCGAAAACACAAAGGACGTGGGATTTGGCATGAAGGTATTCTTCCACAAACTGGTCAGGCCGAATGTCAACCCCAGGAATGCCCCATATTTCGGTCCCAGAATAATGGCTCCGATAATAACAGGTATATGAACGGTGGTCGCATTCATGAATCCAAGCGGAATATACCCTAAGAATGGCACAAAGGCCATGATTACGATAATGGCTGCAATCACTGCTGCCAATACCAGGTTACGGGTTTTGGATAAAGTATTCATTTTTTCCTCCTGCTACTGTTCTTATGAAAAAGATACAATGCAATGCTACAACGTAATTATAAGTAAAAATCACCTTAGCGTCAATGTTTCAGGCTTATGTTTCCCTTTCTATGCAAGGATATTTTCACATCGGATCCCAGATTAACATAATATTATCCACAAAATGTGGATAAGTTGTGGATAAGTATAGGATAATGCCTGTTTTTTCCCCAGTCCTATCTAAAAAAACCAGAATTTATGAATATTTCCACCATGTGTAAATCTCCAGTTAACTTTTTCACGATTTTTGTGGACAAAGGATCTTTCCACACTGCTTACACAGGGCTTCCACCCCCAATTCACAAAGTTATCCACAATATTTTACACTTGTCATTGAAAAAATTTTTACTTTAGTATACAATATATTTAGATTGGGCAATTCTGCAATACAGTTTTAGGAGACAAAAAATGATCGAAAAAATCAAAGAAAACTGGGACAAAATCTTACTTACTTTAAAAGAAGAACACGAAATAACCAATATCTCCTACAGTACCTGGCTGGAACCCTTAAAGCCGCACTCTTTTAAAGACAACACAGTAACCATCATTGTTCCCGAACAGACCTTTTTACAATATGTAAATAAGAAATATGGATTTTTATTAAAGGTAACCATCTCTGAATTCCTTGAAAAGGAATGCGAGGTGGATTTCAAAGTTAAGGAGCAAATTGCGGAGGCGGAGGAACCGTCTGCGCCCCAGCTGATTAAGAATAACAAGGCTTCTGTCAGCCCCGATGTCATACAGAGTGCTAACTTAAATCCCAAGTATACCTTTGATACCTTTGTTGTAGGCGGAAATAACAACCTGGCCCATGCTGCTGCCCTGGCTGTGGCTGAATCCCCAGGTGAGATATACAACCCTCTTTTTATATATGGAGGCGTGGGGCTTGGCAAAACCCATCTGATGCATGCCATCGCCCACTTCATATTAAAGAACAACGCGAAATCCAAGATACTGTACGTCACCTCAGAAACCTTTACCAATGAGCTGATTGACGCCATCCGTAATAAGAACAACATAACCACCACGGAATTCAGGGAAAAATACAGGAACAACGATGTCCTGCTCATTGACGATATCCAGTTCATCATAGGTAAGGAAAGCACCCAGGAGGAGTTCTTCCATACCTTTAACACATTATATGAATCAAAGAAGCAGATTATCATATCTTCAGATAAACCGCCAAAAGAAATCGAGACACTGGAAGAACGTCTCCGATCCCGTTTCGAGTGGGGCCTGACCGTGGACATCCAGTCTCCTGATTATGAGACAAGAATGGCGATTCTGCGCAAAAAGGAGGAGATGGAAGGATATAATATAGATAACGAGGTAATCAAATACATCGCTACCAATATCAAATCCAATATCCGTGAGCTGGAGGGAGCCCTGACAAAAATCGTTGCATTATCAAGGCTTAACAAGTGCGACATCACCCTGGAACTGGCCGAGGAAGCCTTAAAGGACATCATCTCCCCCAATGCCCAGAGGGAAGTGACTCCTGACCTGATCATTCAGGTGGTTTCCGATCATTTTGGCCTTACCCCCCTGGATATCTCATCCCAGAAACGTAATAAGGAAATCGTATATCCAAGGCAGATCGTCATGTACCTGTGCAGGGATATGACGGCCACCCCTCTCCAGGCCATCGGACGGTACCTGGGAGGAAGGGACCATACCACCATCATACATGGTGCTGAAAAGATAACCGGTGACATGGCAAAGGATGACACATTGAGGAATACCATAGAGATACTGAAAAAGAAGATCAATCCACAATAGGAAGTGGAATCCATGTGGACGGGCTGTTGATAACTGATCTTTTCTGAAGGACCTGTGAATGACTTTTAACCACCTGTGGATAAACTTTAAGTTTTCCCTCATTAAAGTGGATGGTTTGCACATCCTGTTCCACAGGTACTTGTCCTTAATTATCAAGGACTTCAGACAGTTTTGCACAAACCCACAACCCCTACTACGGTTTCTACGAAAATTTTCTATATCTTCACACACAGATGACACACCGGGCACGCAATTACTTTGAAAGGAAGTTATCAACATTATGAAGTTAAGATTTCAAAAAGACGCCATTGTTAATGGAATTAATATTGTAATGAAAGCTGTACCTTCCAAGACCACCATGACCATTCTGCAATGCATACTCATTGACGCCAGCACCAACGAAATCCGGCTTACAGGCAATGATATGGAATTAGGAATCGAGACAAGGGTTGAGGGAGACATACTGGAACACGGCAAGATCGCACTGGATGCAAAGCTTTTCTCTGAGATTACCAGAAGACTTTCCAGTGAAAATGCATCCGTTACCATTGAATCAGATAATATGTTCAACACAACCATCCGCTGTGAGAACTCCGTGTTCAATATCCAGGGACGGGACGGGGAAGAGTTCGCATACCTTCCCTATATAGAAAAGGATAAATATATCTGCCTGTCCCAGTTTACCTTAAAGGAGGTCATCCAGCAGACCATCTTCTCCATTTCACCTAATGACAGCAATAAGATGATGGCCGGAGAGCTGTTTGAAGTCAATGAAAACCAGCTGAAGGTGGTATCCCTGGACGGACACAGAATCTCCATACGCAAGGTACGCCTAAAAGACCACTATGAGGACACCAAGGTAATCGTACCCGGCAAGACCTTAAGCGAGGTCAGCAAAATATTAGGCGGAGATAATGAAAAAGAAGTGCTGATTTACTTCAGCACCAACCATATCCTTTTTGAATTTGACAATTCAATCGTGGTATCCCGTCTGATTGAGGGTGAATATTTCAGAATCAGCCAGATGCTTTCCAGCGATTATGAGACAAGGGTATCTGTGAACAAGAAGGAATTTCTGGACTGTATTGAGCGCGCCACCATCCTGATACGCGAAAACGATAAGAAACCGCTGATTATCAATATTGGTGATAATTCCATGGAACTGAAGCTGAACTCCAGTTTTGGCTCCATGAACGCAGATTTGATGATTCACAAAACCGGTAAGGACATCATGATTGGATTCAATCCCAAGTTCCTCATCGACGCGCTGCGCGTCATTGATGACGAGGAAATCAATATTTATATGATGAATCCAAAGTCCCCGTGCTTTATCAAGGACGAGGAGGAAAATTATATCTATCTGATTCTTCCTGTTAATTTTAATGCTGCTACTGTCTAGCAGGATGTCTAAGAGAGGAAAAGTATGGAAATAATAAAACTTAGGGAAGACTATATCAAGCTGGGTCAGGCGCTGAAAGCGGCTGGCCTGGCAGAATCAGGCGTAGAAGCCAAATATGCCGCCCAGGACGGCCTTGTATCGGTAAACGGCGAGACTGTTTATCAGCGTGGGAAAAAACTGGTGGACGGTGATGTGGTCACCTATAAGGGTGAAACCATTAAAATTACGAAGTAACAGACTGGCAGGGATATCCATGATTATAGAATCCATAGAACTGAAAAATTATCGCAATTACAAAGAACTACATATGGAGTTTAATCAGGGAACCAATATACTCTATGGGGACAATGCCCAGGGAAAGACCAATATCCTGGAGGCAGTGTATGTGTGCTGCACGTCCAAATCACATAAAAGCGCCAAGGACAGGGATATCATCCGGTTCAATCAGGATGAATCCCATATTAAATTGCAGATAAGGAAGAACAATGTCCCTTACCGTATTGATATGCATCTGAAAAAGAACAAGCCAAAGGGCATTGCCATCAATGGGGTTCCCATACGCAGGGCCAGCGAGCTGTTCGGCATAGCCAATGTGGTATTCTTCTCGCCGGAGGATCTGAATATCATAAAGAACGGGCCTTCCGAGAGGAGGCGGTTCATTGATATGGAACTGTGCCAGCTGAATAAGCTCTATGTCCATTCCCTTGTACAGTACAATAAGGTCCTCCTTCAGCGCAACAAGCTGTTAAAGGAACTTTTTTTCAGGCCTGAGTATGAGGAAACCCTGGATGTGTGGGATATGCAGCTGGTGAACTACGGACGTGAAGTGATTAAGTTCCGAAGGGAATTCATTAAACAGCTGAATGAAATCATACACGCCATTCATCTGAGTCTGACAGGCGGCAGGGAGGACATATCCATTTCCTATGAACCCTACACCCAGGAAGACCAGATGGAGGATATCCTTAAAAGGAACCGGGCCCAGGACATGAAACAGAAGACCACATTGTCGGGACCTCACAGGGATGACATAAGCTTTATTGTAAATGGTATTGATATACGCAGGTTCGGGTCCCAGGGGCAGCAGCGCACAGCGGCCCTGTCCCTTAAGCTGTCAGAGCTACAGCTGGTCAAGCAATTAAGCCATGACGACCCAATCCTGCTTTTGGATGATGTGTTATCAGAGCTTGACAGCAGCAGGCAGAACCATCTGCTGTCGGCCATTAAACATATACAGACCATGATTACCTGCACGGGTCTGGATGATTTTGTCAATAACAGGTTCCAGATTGATAAGGTATTCAAGGTAATTGACGGGACTGTCATCAACGAGAATTAATGCCGTACTAGAAAGAAAGGATGATAATATAACATGGGAGAGCAATACGGAGCAGATCAGATTCAGATTTTGGAAGGACTTGAGGCGGTCAGGAAGCGGCCTGGCATGTATATAGGCAGCACATCTGCCAGAGGTCTCCATCATCTGGTGTATGAGATTGTAGATAATGCGGTAGATGAAGCATTGGCGGGATATTGTGATTCCATCGATGTGACCATCAACGAGGACAATTCTATCACAGTGGTGGATGACGGCCGCGGTATTCCGGTAGATATCCAGAAAAAGGCAGGCCTTCCTGCCGTGGAAGTTGTATTCACCATCCTCCATGCCGGCGGTAAGTTCGGCAACGGCGGATATAAGGTATCCGGCGGCCTTCATGGCGTTGGTGCTTCGGTTGTCAATGCATTGTCTGAATGGCTGGAGGTCCAGGTCTATAAAGACGGAAAAATTTACCAACAGCGGTATGAAAGGGGAAAGGTAACATACCCCTTGAAGATCGTGGGCAAATGCGGTCCGCAACAGCATGGCACAAAGGTCACCTTTCTGCCTGACAAGGAAATATTCGAAGAGACAGTCTATGATTACGATACCCTGAAAATCCGGCTCAGGGAAACAGCGTTCCTGACTAAGAACCTGAAGATAATCCTTAAGGATAACAGGGAAGAAAAGAAGGAAAGGGTCTTCCACTATGAGGGCGGAATCAAGGAATTCGTCACATACCTGAACAGGGGCAAGACACCTATCTACGATCAGGTTATTTACTGCGAGGGAACCAGGGAGGGCGTGAATGTGGAAGTGTCCATGCAGCACAATGATTCCTATACAGAGAATATTTACACATTTGTAAACAACATCAATACGCCTGAGGGAGGCACCCATCTCACCGGCTTTAAGAACGCCCTGACCAAGACCTTCAACGACTATGCCAGGGAGAAAAAGCTCTTAAAGGACAGCGAGGATAACCTGTCCGGTGAGGATATACGTGAGGGCCTGACAGCCATAATCAGTGTTAAAATCGAGGAGCCCCAGTTTGAGGGCCAGACAAAACAGAAGCTGGGCAACAGCGAGGCCCGTGCAGCAGTAGACAATATTGTCAGCGAGCAGCTGACCTATTTTCTGGAGCAGAATCCGGCTGTGGCCAAGTCCATGTGTGAGAAATCCATACTGGCACAGAGGGCCCGTGTAGCTGCCAGAAAGGCCAGGGACTTAACACGCCGTAAATCAGCCCTTGACGGCATGGCCCTTCCGGGCAAACTGGCTGACTGTTCCGACAAAAATCCGGAAAACTGCGAGATTTATATTGTAGAGGGAGATTCCGCAGGCGGTTCCGCAAAGACAGCCCGTTCGCGTGCCACCCAGGCCATTCTTCCCCTGCGAGGTAAGATTCTCAACGTGGAGAAGGCCAGAATGGACCGTATTTACGGCAATGCGGAAATCAAGGCCATGATAACTGCATTTGGAACAGGTATTCATGACGATTTTGATATATCCAAACTCCGCTACCACAAAATCATCATCATGACGGATGCCGATGTGGACGGGGCTCATATCAGCACCCTTCTTCTGACCTTTATTTACAGGTTTATGCCGGAATTAATCAAACAGGGATATGTATACCTGGCCCAGCCTCCCCTGTATAAGGTGGAGAAGAATAAAAAGGTATGGTATGCGTACAGTGATGAGGAGCTGAATTCCATCCTCATGGAGATTGGACGCGACAACAGCAATAAAATTCAGCGTTACAAAGGTCTGGGAGAGATGGATGCGGAGCAGCTGTGGGAGACAACCATGGACCCGGAACGCAGGATACTTCTGCGTGTCACCATGGATGAGGAAACCACGTCTGAAGTAGATTTGACCTTCACCACCCTCATGGGCGACCAGGTAGAACCCAGAAGGGAATTCATTGAGGCCAATGCGAAAAAGGTGAAGAACTTAGATATCTGATTTTAGACTGCAAACATAAAGGAGATTGAATATGGAACCAAATGTATTTGACAAGGTTCATGAAGTAGACCTTAAGAAAACCATGGAACAGTCCTATATCGACTATGCCATGAGTGTTATCAGCGCCAGGGCCCTGCCTGATGTCAGGGACGGCCTTAAGCCCGTACAGAGGCGTGTGCTTTATTCCATGATAGAGCTGAACAACGGTCCGGATAAGCCACATCGTAAGTGCGCCCGTATCGTCGGTGATACAATGGGTAAGTACCACCCCCATGGAGACAGCTCCATCTACGGTGCGTTGGTTAACATGGCGCAGGAGTGGTCCACCCGTTATCCTCTGGTGGACGGACACGGAAACTTTGGTTCTGTGGACGGCGACGGCGCGGCAGCCATGCGTTATACTGAGGCCCGCTTAAGCAAGATTTCCATGGAAATGCTGGCAGATATCAATAAAGATACAGTGGACTTCGTACCTAACTTCGACGAAACCGAGAGGGAGCCCATTGTCCTTCCCTCCAGATACCCTAACCTGCTGGTAAACGGCACATCCGGTATTGCCGTTGGTATGGCCACCAATATACCTCCCCACAACCTGAGGGAAATCATCGGCGCAGTGGTGAAGATGATTGACAACAGAGTGGAGGAGGACCGCGAGACCTCCCTGGAAGAAATCATGGAGATTGTAAAGGGACCTGATTTCCCCACCGGCGCCACCATTCTGGGAAGAAGGGGAATCGAGGAAGCTTACCGCACGGGCCGTGCCAAAATCAAGGTGCGAGCCGTGACTAACATAGAGACCATGGCCAACGGAAAGTCAAGAATCATCGTGACGGAACTTCCCTACATGGTAAATAAAGCACGTCTCATTGAGAAAATAGCAGACCTGGTCAAGGAAAAGAAAATTGACGGCATTACCTACATTGGAGATGAATCCAACCGTGAAGGCATGCGGATAAACATAGAGCTGCGCAGGGATGTAAATGCCAATGTAATCCTGAACCAGCTGTTAAAGCATACCCAGCTGCAGGACACCTTCGGTGTTATCATGCTGGCCCTTATTAATAACCAGCCAAAGGTACTCAACCTGCACCAGATGCTGGAGGAGTACTTAAAGCATCAGGAAGAGGTAGTTACCAGAAGGACCCGGTATGATTTAAACAAGGCGGAAGAAAGAGCCCACATATTAAAGGGACTGCTCATTGCCCTGGATCATATTGACGAGGTGATCCGCATCATCCGCGGATCAGCGAATGTGGCGGATGCCAAGAACCAGTTGATGGAGCGCTTCGGGCTTTCTGACGCACAATCACAGGCCATCGTGGATATGAGGCTCCGCGCTCTCACAGGTTTGGAACGTGAGAAGCTGGAGAATGAATACAGGGAACTTCAGGCAAAGATCGAGGAGTTGAAGGCAATCCTTGCAGATGAGAAGAAACTGCTTACCGTTATCCGGGATGAAATCATGATCATCTCTGATAAATACGGGGATGACCGCAGAACAGCCATTGGATATGACGACGATATGTCCATGGAGGACCTGATTCCGGACGAGGACACCATCATTGCCATGACCCATCTGGGCTATATCAAGCGTATGGACGTGGATAATTTCAGGAGCCAGAACCGGGGCGGCAAGGGAATCAAGGGGATGCAGACCATTGAGGAGGACTATATCGAGGACCTTCTCATGACCACCAACCATCACTATATGATGTTCTTTACCAACACCGGGCGAGTGTACCGTCTGAAGGCATATGAGATACCGGAAGCAGGACGTACGGCCAGGGGAACGGCTATTATAAACCTTCTGCAGCTGATGCCGGAGGAGAAGATTACAGCCATTATTCCCATGCGTGAATTCAACGATGACAAATATCTGTTCATGGCTACCAGGAACGGCATGGTCAAGAAAACACCTATGGTGGAGTATGAGTATGTGCGCAGGAACGGACTTCAGGCTATTGTGCTCAGGGACGGCGATGAGCTGATTGAGGTAAAGGCAACGGATAATACCCAGGATATCCTTCTTGTCACACGCAAGGGCATGTGTATCCGTTTCAACGAGACTGATGTAAGAGTGACCGGCCGTGTATCCATGGGCGTCATTGGAATGCGTTTCGAGGAAGATGACGAAGTCATCGGAATGCAGATGCAGAGCCAGGGAGACAGCCTTCTGGTGGTTTCCGAGAACGGCATGGGCAAGCGTACTATGATTACGGAATTCAGCACCCAGAACAGGGCCGGAAAGGGTGTTATCTGCTACAAGTGTACGGATAAGACCGGCTATCTGGTAGGTGCCAAGCTGGTAAATGACGGCAGGGAAATCATGATAATAACAACAGAAGGCATTATTATCCGCATGACGGTTGACGATATATCAGTGATTGGACGCAATACCTCCGGCGTCAAGCTCATGAGCATTAATCAGGATTCTGACATCAAGGTGGCAAGTATAGCCAAGGTAAGGGAAAGCGTTACCAAGGACAGCAATGTATATGATGAAGAGTATTATGAAGAAGAGAACGGGGATTCTGAAGAAGATAGTGAAGCAGATGTAGATTCAGATGAATCGGTTTAAGATTCAGTTCCATGAAAAGGCTGTCAGTCACGGCAGCCTTTTTATGAAATAGTCATTGCTTTTTTTGTTCCAGTTCGAAGGAACAGATAGAATTACTGAGACAATTCGGCTGCAATGGCAAAAGGATGGGAGGAATAAAGAAAATGAGGGAGATACCCGCAGCAACCATTACAGAAGCAATAAGGGACATGTGTATTGAGGCCAATTACGGTCTGGCCCCGGATATGAGAAAGGTCTTTGAAAAAGCAGTGGAGGTGGAGGAATCCCCTCTGGGGCGCCAGGTTCTGGGACAGCTTAAGGAGAATCTTAGAATCGCGGGAGAGGACAGCATACCTATCTGCCAGGATACAGGTATGGCTGTGGTATTCATGAAAATAGGCCAGGATGTACATATCACAGGGGGAAGACTGGCTGATGCTGTCAATGAAGGCGTACGCCAGGGATATGAACAGGGATATCTTCGAAAATCCGTGGTCGGGGACCCTATAGAGAGAATCAATACAAAGGATAATACGCCGGCTGTCATTCACTGTGATATTGTAGATGGGGAACAGATAGACATCACAGTGGCTCCTAAGGGATTTGGAAGTGAGAATATGAGCCGTGTGTTCATGCTAAAGCCGGCTGATGGCCTGGAAGGGGTAAAGGAATCCATCCTTCAGGCAGTGAGAGAGGCAGGACCAAATGCCTGTCCGCCCATGGTGGTGGGAGTGGGCATAGGCGGGACCTTTGAGAAATGCGCCCAGATGGCGAAGCACGCCCTGACCAGGGATATAGAGGATAAGCCTGAGAAGCAGTGGGTCAGAGAGCTGGAAGAGGATATGTTAAACCGAATCAATCAGTCTGGCATAGGACCCGGGGGACTGGGAGGGCGGGTGACAGCCCTTGCCGTTAACATAGAGACCTTTGCCACCCATATTGCCGGCCTTCCCCTTGCCGTAAATATATGCTGCCATGTAAACCGTCATGCCCGCAGAGTACTGTAAATGAGAAAGGAGTCCTGTTCAGATGAATCGGCACATGAATGTACCAATGACAAAAGAGGAAGCTGCCTCCTTAAAAGCAGGAGATTATGTATATCTTACAGGAACCATTTATACGGCCAGGGATGCCGCCCATAAGCGGATGGACGAGGCCCTTGACAGAGGGGAATCACTGCCATTTGACATAGAGGGCAGCATCATATATTACATGGGACCGTCCCCTGCCAGGGAGGGAAGAACCATCGGCTCTGCCGGTCCTACTACAGCCAGCCGTATGGATAAGTATACGCCCCGCCTTCTGGACCTGGGCATGGGGGCCATGATAGGAAAGGGAAAGAGAAGCAAGGATGTTATGGATGCCATTGTGCGTGACGGAGCTGTTTATTTTGCCGCTGTGGGAGGAGCAGGAGCCATTCTGTCCAAATGCATTCTTTCATCCGAAATTGTTGCATATGAAGATTTAGGTACGGAGGCAATCCGCAGACTGACCATTCAGGATTTCCCGGTGGTTGTGGTGACGGATGCCCTTGGCAATAATCTATACGAAACAGCAGTAAAGGAATTTTGCACTCTGTAGCGAGGGGATATGAAGCGGATTATATATATGGTACTCATGAATTTACTCCATGCACCGATGTGGTTCTTCACCATTTCGCGTATGGCCAGGGAAGAAGATACAAGGACAGCCGCTGAGAAGAATGGGTATATATCAGAGATGGTAAAGAGGATTAACAGAAGGGGAAGGGTTACGGTCACTGCAACGGGAACAGAGCATATTCCGTCTCAGGATGGGTTTATACTGTTTCCGAACCATCAGGGGCTGTTTGATATGCTTGCCCTGTTTTCAACCTGCCCAAGACCTTTATCTGTTGTAATAAAGAAAGAGGCATCCAACTGGATTCTGGTAAAGCAGGTACTGGGGGCCACCAAAAGCCTTGCCATGGACAGGGATGATGTAAAAGACCAGGTTCGCATCATATCTGAAGTCGCCAAACTGGTAAAGTCAGGCCGTAACTTTGTTATATTTGCGGAAGGCCACCGAAGCCGCAACGGTAATGAGATACTGGATTTTAAGAGCGGTACATTTAAGGCCGCTGTAAAAGCAGGCTGCCCCATTGTCCCTGTAGCCCTGATTAATTCTTTCCGTCCCTTTGATATGAACTCATTAAAAAGGGAAGAAGTGCAGGTTCACTATATGGAGCCCATTATGCCGGATCAATATATGGGAATGAAAACCTCAGAAATAGCACATCTTGTACACGAAAGGATACAGGAAGAAATAAATAAAAATCTCGCCAAAATGGCTTGACAAGCTAAAATCTATTTAGTATAATGGTCAATGCGTCTAAGGACAAGCATGTCAAAAGAAGCAATCATATGGAAAATATCAATTCGGAGAAATACTCAAGAGGCCGAAGAGGCGCCCCTGCTAAGGGTGTAGGTCGGGAAACCGGCGCGAGGGTTCAAATCCCTCTTTCTCCGCTCCATTTTCCAAATGATTATTTTTTTCACACTTGTTTAAAGAAGAAAAAAAGTTTTAAAAAGTTGTTGACAATAAACAACGGTTATGGTATAGTTAGTATTCGCTGGACAAAAAAACAACAGCGATTGATGATTGAGGAAAGCCGATTGGCTGAAAACAAAAATCAAAAAAAATAAAAAAGTTGTTGACAAACACAAGCGACTGTGATAAGATATAAAAGTTGCTGCTGAACAAGCCGACAACAAAGAACCTTGATAATTGAAGATTAGACAGTATGTAAAACCCTGAAAATTCTAAAGACAAAAGGTCTGGTTTAGACCTTTGGATTTGAGAAAATTCAGAACAAAACCAAGTAATGAAGGTTAAAGATAACTAGCCAAGCTAAGTAGTCTGAAACCTGGAATCAACTTTTAAACATGAGAGTTTGATCCTGGCTCAGGATGAACGCTGGCGGCGTGCCTAACACATGCAAGTCGAACGAAGCAATTGAATGAAGTTTTCGGATGGAATTTAAT
>NZ_AUJR01000031.1 GCF_000424325.1 [Clostridium] clostridioforme AGR2157 | reverse complement strand
ACAGAGAAAGACTCCATAGATGTGATGTCCCTGCTGACAAAAGAGCTGATTCCGATACGGAATGATCGACAGTATCCACGACTCCAAACGGCACACTTCCGAAAACCTCGATATTTTATATATCGAGCAGCATAAGTAACAGTTTCATCAATATCTATGATACCCTTTTTTGAAGCAGATGTAAATCTGCTTGTTTGCCTTGCGGTAAAATATTTACAAAACTACTTCTGATAAATAATCCCTATATCCTTCTCTTCAATCTATCCGTTTGGAACGTCAGATCTCTATTTTAAAGAAACATTCTTTCTTTTACAAAAAGTTAACTAAATGACATTGACCTGTGAACTGTAACTATTATACGACATACTATGTTCTGATTCTTTGCCTTACTTGATTTTCTGATATCCATATATTATAATAATCTTGAAAACTGAATAGCGGTTCGATATATTTTCGGGATTTATCCGATAGAGTCAGACATATTCGTGAGGGGAAATTCCTTCATGTTGGCTGTTACATAGAACCATCAGAAGTGCAAACGTTTTTGCTTATATTCTGATGCTCTGTGTGGCAGCTTTTTTATTTTCTTTATTTCTACCATGCGTGGCAGGAAGTGAGAAAAGGGATTTACACACAAAGGAGGAAATGAATGAACCACGAATTTGATTTTGACTGTACAGACAATATCCCCATTGATTTATGTGCTTGCTTCGATCCGATTTTTGTTCCGCCTGAAGAAGTTATTGAGGAATGGAATCGCCGAGTCAATGACGACAGGACAGCTCCGGTGCCTACTCTTGAAAATACCTCTCACTATGTCCGTGTAGAGGGTGCAGATTATCTGATGATTAGGAAAACGATGATTAAGATTAGTGAACGGTTTTCTGAAAACGGAAAGTCCGTCGAAACTCTGATCGAGAATGTTATCCAGTATTCTGCCGGACAACTGAAAAAATAATGTCAAGTTTGTAGGCGACAAAATTGAAAACAGCCCTCGCATATAGTACAATACAAATACGAAGTATTGTAAGCGTGGGTTGTTTCACAGAAGGAGGATTTGAATGAAGCAACCATGCAATACCGCACTATATTATAGATTAAGCCGTGACGATGAAAACTTTGGCGATAGCGTCAGCATTGAAACCCAGAGAACCATTTTACAGCAGTATGCAAGGGATAATAACTTCTATGTTGTGGACGAGTATATTGACGATGGATGGTCTGGTACGAATTTTGACCGCCCTGCGTTTCAGCGGATGATGGATGATGTAGATGCAGGAAGAATCAACTGTATCATCACCAAAGACCTTTCTCGTTTTGGTCGTGAACACGTTATGATGGACTACTATCTGGAATTCGTCTTTCCCGAAAAGCATATCCGTTATATTGCAGTCACAGAAAATGAAGATACTGAAAAAGGTCTAAGTGATTTCGTTCCTTTCAAAAATCTGTTCAATGAATGGTTTGCCAAGGATACCAGCCGAAAAGTAAAAGCTACCCTTCGTGCAAAACACGCTGCCGGTCAGCGAACTTGTACTTACGCACCATTGGGTTACAAGAAACATCCGGAAATCAAAAATGCCATTGTAGTCGATGAAGAAACCAAATGGATCATTGAGAAAATCTTTGAACTTGCTTACCATGGCTCTGGTGCTGCAAGCATTGCACTGATTATTGAGAAAGTCCCTACGTCTGGCTGGCTCAACTATACCCGATATGGTACGTTTGCCCACATCTATGCCGAGGCACCGGAAGAAAAGCAGTATGACTGGTCAATCGGTCAAGTGAAAGATATTCTGAGAGACGAAACCTATATCGGTAACAGCGTTCACAACAAACAGAGCAATATCTCATACAAGAACAAGAAGAAAGTGCGCAAGCCGAAAGAAGAATGGCTGCGTATAGAAAACACCCATGAGGCTATTATCTCAAAAGATGTGTTTGACCGGGTTCAGGAACAGATTGCTTCCCGTAGGAGAAAGCAGAAAGATGGTACAACAAAGATATTCTCTGGTCTTGTAAAATGCCCCGACTGCGGTTGGTCACTCGCCTATGGGGAAAATCGACAGAACAAAACGCCTTACGGTCATTATCATTGCAGCAAGTATGGGCAAGGCACTGGAAAATGTTCGATGCACTACATCCGATATGACACACTGTATACCTATGTATTGCTGAGAATTCAGTATTGGGCACAGCAGGCACAGCTGGGTGAAGAACAGCTCCTACAACAACTGCTGAAAGCCGGAGACAAGGAGAGAGCCGCAGCTGTGAAGAAACAGACGGCGGAGCTAAATAAGGTTGAGAAACGCAAAGCAGAGGTTGACAGACTGTTTGTGAAAATGTACGAGGATAGAGTTTCGGAGCGAATCATAGAACAGAACTTCCAAATGCTGTCGCAGAAGTATCAGGCAGAGCAGATGGAGTTAGACAAGAAAATCCAGAAACTCAAAGCAGAATTGGCAACAAACAAGCAGACTGTAACTGATGCAGAGAAATGGATTGAACTCATTAAAAAATATGCCAATCCTACTGAACTGACCGCCGAACTGTTAAATACGCTGGTTGAAAAAATCGTAGTGTATGAAGCAGTGAAGCTCGCTAACGGCTTTCGAGAACAGGAAATAGCGATTTACTACCGCTTTGTCGGTAAAATTGATTAACCAAAAAATCTGAGTGTCAGACAAATCTGGCACTCAGATAGAACAATATCTTTAACTAAGGGAAACAGGCAGGAGTCAGCCGGATCTGGACATGCTGGAGGCCCTGGCCGGTGCCTTTGAAACCGATATTCTTGTGGTTGTATACGGACAGATGCCTGCCAGTGCGGATGAGGAAATCAGGGCTGCCGGCAGAAAGAGCCACCTGAAAAAGGCCGTGTCCTGGGGCATCCTGACCCTGGCCTCTTACCTCATTCTGGCAGCATTGGAACGTCATCTGGACCTGCTCAGAACACGGACATACAATTTCATGCCTTATATGCTGCTGCATACATTCGTCATGCCCCTTATAAGTGTGGGAATCGCAGTCAGTCTGATGCATGCCCTGAATGTGGCAGGCACTGTGCGGATAGCAGAACCTGTCATAAGAAAAAACTCCTGCTGTTTGGAGGGCTGTCTGCCGCATTCTATATGTTCTGTATGCTGTGGCTGTTTGTTCCCCTTCCGTTATCCGCAGGAGCCCCTCTGTGGATTTGGCATATGTCTTTTTCCGTTTTCCCCATGTCCTGTTCTTTTCCATAGGACTGCTCCTTTACCTTGGACTGGATATGTGAGTTAACGATTCCAAATAAGGAGACTACCACATGATAAACGTCGAATTTCACAACACAGTGGATGATTCCCTGCTGAAGTTTGCAGTCATCCTGTCCAGATACCGGGGCAAATGGCTGTTCTGCCAGCACAGGGAACGGGATACCTACGAGTGTCCCGGAGGCCGCAGGGAAGCAGGTGAAACGATAGAACACACGGCCCGCAGGGAATTATACGAAGAGACCGGGGCAGCCTGCTTCACCCTGACGCCGTTAAGCGCATATTCGGTCCGTGAGACCTTGGAAGACACGGACACTCCTGTCATAAACTACGGAATGCTCTATTACGGCAATATCACAGAACTGGGACCCATGCCTGAAGGGTATGAGATAGCCCGCATAGCGCTGTTGGAACCGCCCGATAACTGGACCTATCCGGACATCCAGCCGGTTCTTCTGGAGTATCTGAAAGCCCGGCTTCTGGAGTCAGGGTAAGGTAAGGGCGAAATGATTTCTGATTGTCACTTCCGGTAATTCCTGCTATAATGATATGGAAATACGGAGGTTTGTAAATGATACTGATGAATGAAATACCAGACCGGTTCTGGAGCCTGTTCCGCTCTGTTAACCGGTCTACTTACATAGAAGCCCTTCTTAAAATCAACGAGGAGTACGAGTACAGCAATTACTTCCTCAGCAGGGAAGTCTGCATCCAGCTTTTAAGTGAATATTTCTCCCGGAAAAAATATGTCATATGGCAGGATGAGACCGAGGATGACTGGGATGAACTGGAACCGCCTGCCACCAGGGTTCTTAACTGGCTGCTGCGGACCGGCTGGCTCCGCAAGGTGGATGATTACGCCAGCATGACGGTCAACATCGTCATCCCGGATTACGCCGCGGTGATGATTGAGGCATTTTCCCGTTTGTCTAACGACGATGAGGACGAGACCCAGGTTTATATCCAGAATGTCTATGCCATTCTATTTTCTCTGAAAAACGACCCCCGCTCCAGCGTCAGCCTGTTAAATACGGCTCTGGTAAACACGAAAAAACTGAACAAGTCCCTTCAGGACATGCTTCACAATATGGATAAGTTTTTTGGCAGCCTGCTGGAACAGAAGAATTACGGTACCCTGTTAAAGGAGCACCTGGAAGGATACGTGACGGAAATTGTCAATAAAAAATATCATATATTAAAGACCTCAGACAATTTTTATCTCTACAAGACAGACATTAAATCCTGGATAGCCGCCATGCGGGAGGACAGTTCCTGGATCAATAAAATGTGCGCCAAAAGCGCGGCTTCAACCAGGGGGCAGAAGAAGACGCCCCTGACAGAATACGATATTGTGGAGAAGCTGGACCAGCTGGAGCGTGGGTTTGACGATATCGAACACCGCATCTCCAACATGGACAAGGAGCACACCCGTTATGTCAAGGCAACGGTCACACGCCTCAATTACCTGTTAAACCAGGAGGACAACATGAAGGGGCTTGTAATCAAACTTCTGAACCATATGTCGGAATACGGCTGTCCGGAAGAGGAACTGACAGCTGTAAGCGCCAGGATGAACCTGTCCCAGATGACCATACTGTCAGAAAAATCCCTGTACAAACGCCGTAAGACCAAGGCGGATTTCACGGAACAGTTAAAGGATGAGGAAGAATCCGAGGAACTGTCCATGGAGGAAGTCCTGAACCTGAACAAGGTCAGGAACCGTTACAGCCAGAAGGAGATTGAAGCATTTATAGAAGGCAGCATGGCAGACGGGAAAATGGTGGTGGACGAACAAACCATACATTCAGACCAGGACTTTGAAAAACTGATACTGGCCTATGACTATTCCACCAGGAGAAAGAGCCCTTATAAGGTGGAAGAGGAAGATTCGGAAATGGTACACAGCGGCGGCTATACCTATCCGCGGCTGGTATTTGTCAGGAGGACAAGATAGTGGAAAACATGGAATTGGAAAACAGCGTGGCAGACATCGCGCCCGCGGCCGGATACACCGGAAACAGCATCCCTTACTACGACAATCTGATGCACTCGGAGCAGTCGGAAGTGACGGAAATCATCCGCCTCCTATGGCGCCAGACGTTCATACTGGAACATAAATATGACAAGCGTACCGGAAGATTCCAGTACAACAGAGACTACCGGGTATGCAGCAAACACCTGGAATTCATCAAGAATTATTTTGCCATCAGCGGAGTGGAGCTGCGTGAAAACAGCCAGATGGGCGTCATGTACATCCAGGGTGAAAATGTGGTGGGTGACAAGCTGCCCCGTCTCGCCACCCTGTACCTGCTGGTGCTGAAGCTGATATACGATGAACAGATGGAAAGCGTTTCCACCAGTGTCAACGTCTATACATCCCTGCGTGAAATCCACGAAAAGCTGGGAAATTACAGGCTGTTTAAGAAGCAGCCCGCCCTCACGGATATACGCCGGGCAGTTACCCTTCTGAAAAAATACCAGGTCATTGAACCTTTGGATCTGTTAGAGGACTTAAAAAGTGAAAGCCGCATGATAATATATCCCTGCATCAACGTGGTGCTCATGGGAGACGATGTGCGCCAGCTTCTTTCCTCCTTTGATGAGGATACGGATGACAGCGGAGTCCAGCTGAAGGCCGAACTGGAGGAAGAAGACGCGGATGATATGACAGCAGAGGAAGGAGAACCATGGAACAGAAAATAGCAAATGATCGTTTTCTCGCCCTTTCCAGGATATGTTTGAATAACTGGCACTATATAACGAAAAGGACTCTGTCCTTTAATGATGAAATCAACTTTTTCACCGGACATTCCGGCAGCGGCAAGTCCACTGTCATAGACGCCATGCAGATTGTGCTCTACGCCAATACGGACGGCCGGGGCTTCTTCAACAAGGCTGCTGCCGATGACTCTGACCGCAGCCTGATTGAATACCTAAGAGGTATGGTAAATATCGGCGACAACAACGAATTTTCCTATCTGCGCAACCAGAACTTCTCCTCCACCATTGTGTTGGAGCTGAAACGAAGCGATACGGGCCAGTGCCAGTGCGTGGGAATTGTCTTTGATGTGGAGACCGCCACCAATGAGATATCCCGCCGCTTCTTCTGGCACAAAGGCCCCATGTGGGACAATGGCTACAGGGGCGGGAAGCGGACCATGTCCATCGTGGAAATAGAGGACTATCTTCAGGCCAATTACAACAGGGAGGAGTATTTCCTGACCTCCCACAACGAGCGTTTCCGCCGGATACTCTATGATTCCTACCTGGGCGGCCTGGACTCCGAAAAATTCCCCCTTCTCTTCAAGCGGGCCATCCCGTTCAGAATGAACATCAAGCTGGAGGATTTTGTTAAGGAATACATCTGCATGGAACAGGACATCCATATCGAGGACATGCAGGAAAGCGTCATGCAGTACGGCCGCATGAGAAAGAAAATCGAGGATACATGTGCGGAAATCCAATCCTTAAAACAGATTGAGGACCGATTCCAAAGCTATGCTGACAAGGAACAGCAGCTCAAAAAATCTTCCTATTTTGTGCAGAAACTGGAGATTCTGCAGCTTCAGTCAGAGGTCCGCACCCTGGCCCACAAGGCAAAGCTGGCGGGAGAGGATCTGGAAAAGCAGATCCAGGCCAGAAGCTCCGTGGACGAACAGATTGGAGAACTGACCCGGCAGAGCGACGAGCTGCTGCGCCGTATTGCCTCCACTGGGTACGAGGAACTTAAAAACCAGCTTAAGAGCCTGAATGAACTGCTGGAACAGCTGGGAAAAAGCGAGGCCAGGTGGCAGCAGGCCACAGATGCCTTAAAGCGCTGGGAAGAAGAGGACATCACCTCCAACCAGACTCTTTGGGATATAGAGGAATTTGAAAACCGCACTATTGATCTGGAGACATTGGAACGCCTGAAAAAATCCATGGCATCCATGCGCTCAGACACGGAAAAGCAGCATCAGGAGGCGTCTTCCGCACTCAGGGAGCTCAAAAAGCAGGAAAAGCAGACAAGGGATGAACTGGAAAAGCTTCGTTCCGGCAGCAAAGCCTATCCCAAATACCTGGAGAATGCCCGGAGCTACATCCAGCGCCGCCTCCTGGAGGAAACGGGTAAGAGCGTGGATGTGCATGTGCTGGCCGATCTGCTGGATGTAAAGAGAGATGAGTGGCGCAGCGCAGTGGAGGGCTATCTGGGAAATAACAAATTAAATCTGGTGGTAGCTCCAAAATACGCCAGGACCGCCCTGGAAATCTACGGGGAACTGGATAAAAAGGAATACTTCAACGTGGCTGTGCTGGACACGGAAAAGGCATCCCAGAACCAGCCCCAGGTACAAAAAGGCGCCCTCTCAGAGGAAGTGACTGTGAGGGAATCCTACTTAAGGCCCTATATGGACCTGCTCCTTGGCAGGGTCATCAAGTGCGATACCATAGATGAATTAAGGGAATGCCGTATCGGCATCACCAGCGGCTGCATGCTCTACCACACCTTCCGCCTGCAGCACATCAACCCGGATAACTATACTAAATTCGCCTATATCGGCAAGGACAGCGTCCGGAGACGTATCCGTCTTTTGGAGCAGGAGCTGGCGGCCCTGGATGAAAAGAAAAAGCCATTGGAGGAGACGGTCAGGGAAGCCCATAGAATCCTGGCGCTTCCCTGGCTCTCGGCTGAGCCCCCGGAATACATGGACTGGCTGAAGGACATAAACAGCTATAAGGCCAAGGAGCGTGAAAAGAAAAAGCTGATACAGAAGCTGGAGCTTTTAAAGGAGCAAAATGTAGACCAGTTAGAACGGGACCGCCAGGCGGTCATCACGCTCTGCGACGGCAAAAAGAGGGAGAGGGACAGCCTGAATGTACTCATCCGCGATAAAGAGCGGGAGATAGAAGGATACCGGAATAAGTCCATTGACAGCCAGTCCGTTCTCACGTCAAAGGAACGGGAGTTAACGCAAAATCCTGACTATGACAATGAACTGACAGCCTATCTGTCCTCCAGGGATACGGTGCGCTATGACAGGGAAAAGGAAACCTATACTGTCAGGTGCAGCAAGCTGTCTGAGGCCAGGGAAGCAGCCTTTCAGGAGCTTCTGACGGTCAGGACCAGCTATATCCGGACGTATCCCAACCGCAATTTCCCGGTAAACGCCAGAGACAACGCTGTCTATGATCACCTTTTAAGCGCCCTGAAATGCGACAATCTGGAAGAATACAAGCAGAAAGCCACGGAACAGGCCAAATCCGCGGTAGAGCATTTCCGGGATGACTTCATGTATAAAATCCGCAGCGCAATCCGGGAGGCTCTGATCCGCAAGGATGAGCTGAACCGCATCATCAGCCGCCTGGATTTCGGAAAGGACAAGTACCAGTTTATTATTGGCCGCAACAAAGGACCTGACGGCCGATTCTACGATATGTTTATGGATGATTCACTGGATATCAATCCGGCGGACCTCAATTATTCCTATGAAAACCAGATGGACCTGTTTACCATTGAGCATGAAAAGCAGTATGGGGATTTGATGAATGAACTCATCAGCATTTTTATCCCCCCGGAAAACGCCGCCCCGGATCAGATGGACGAGGCCAGGCGGAACATGGATAAGTATTCAGATTACCGCACCTACCTGTCCTTTGACATGCAGCAGCTCATACAGAATCAGGATGAGGTTATCAAAATCCGGCTGAGCAAGATGATTAAGAAGAATTCAGGCGGAGAAGGCCAAAACCCGCTGTATGTGGCCCTTCTGGCCAGTTTTGCCCAGGCCTACCGCATCAATCTTCCCTCTAAGGTGGAGCGCAATCCAACCATACGGCTGGTAGTACTGGACGAAGCGTTTTCCAAGATGGACGGGGAGAAGGTGGCCAGCTGTATTGAATTGATCCGCGGACTTGGGTTCCAGGCCATCATCAGTGCCACCAATGACAAAATCCAGAATTACGTGGAAAACGTGGACAAGACCTTTGTCTTTGCAAACCCCAACAAGAAGTCCATATCCATCCAGGAATTTGAACGGGAGCGCTTTGTGGAGCTGATGCAGGATGAAGAAGATAGGAATGAGTTTGCGGATACATAATAGAGAACGTCATTATGAGAAAGGGATGGGAAGCCTTTTATGAACGCACCGCTGGAATGTATTATCCGAAAATGCGAGAACAGCACTGTGGACTGGAAGGAGGGCATGAGCGGAAACCGCTCCGTCATATTCAGGGAACAGGATTTTAAAGAAACAGGAAAACAGGACTTTATGAACCAGCTTATGAAGCTGGAAAAGGAGGGGCTGCTGAAGGTCAAATGGTATCAGTACGGAACCGAGGCAGAAAAGGTATGGTACCGCCTGGAACAGATGGAGACTATATACCAACGTCTGGGAAAAACACCGAAGTTCAAGCGTGTCAATGCACTGAAAGAAGAGGTGGACCGACAGCTTGCTTTGATACAGAGCCAGTGGATACGCAGCTATTACCAATCCTTTCTCCAGAGTCTGGATAAAGGAGATGTTCCAAAGGCACTGGATACCCCGAAGCGGGAACTGCTGTTTACCTGTTTCAAGGCCATAGATTGTCTGCAGGAACCAGTCTATAAAAGGATTTTCAGCAAAAAATATCTGGGAAATTCCAAAGCCTTTGAAAATCACCTGCAATCCAAAATCCTATCTGCCGCCAGGGTTTATCTGGACACGGTAAATGATGACATGGATGACTGTCAGGTGCTGGACCAGCTCCTGATTAACGGCTATGCCCAAGAGTTAGCCGTGAAAGGAAACCTGGTCATTGAACTGGAAGGAAACAAGATAAATCTTTCCCTGTTTCCCTGCGGGTTTGTCTTTAACAACCAGACACTCAGGAAAGCATCTATCCCACCGGAACAGTCCGTTACCAAGGTGATTACAGTGGAGAATAAAGCGAATTATGAAAGCATGCCCTATGAGGAAGGGACTCTAATCATATATTCACACGGATACTTTTCACCGGATGAGCGTGCATTCCTGATTCATCTGGAACGGGTTCTGTCCAGCATCCGGACTTCCTGCGGGACGACCTATCTCCACACCGGCGACTTGGATTATGGAGGAGTCAAGATATTTCAATATATTAAGAAACGCATCTTCCCAAATCTGCAGCCGTATCTCATGGATACACAAACGCATGAACAGTATAAGGCTTACGGTGAACCCATAGAAACCAGTAAACTGGAAAAATTGCAGCGGACCACCGAACCGCTCCTTCAGCCCCTCATAGACAAAATCTGTGCTGAAAAACAGGTGATAGAGCAGGAATCTTTCCTGTTTTGAACTTATATTTATACAAAAAACTAAAAAAAGTTTGCAAAAAATCTTAAAATGGAATAAAATAGTAAAAATATCACTTTTACAGGAGGAATTTTATAAGAGAAAATCAAACAGTCGAAAGGAGAGGTTCTGCATGATTGAAACAAAGGAATTTATGGACAACTTGAGCCAGTGGTCAGACATTTGTATGAGCGATGAGAGGATTGATTTGGAACTGTATGAAAAGTACGACGTGAAGAGGGGGCTCCGTGATAAAAACGGAAACGGCGTAGTAGCGGGTCTGACGAAGGTGTCCAAAATCGAAGCCAACAAAGTAGTGGATGGAGTAAAGGTCCCCTGCGAAGGAAAACTATTTTACAGAGGTTATAATATCTATGATTTGATTGGCGGGGTAGTGAGAGAAAACCGATATGGTTTTGAAGAAATTGCATACCTGCTTCTGTTCGGAGAACTTCCTAATGCAGATCAGCTTACAAAATTTAAAGAAAGCCTGGCATTCAGCCGTACACTTCCCACAAATTTTGTCCGTGATGTAGTAATGAAAGCACCGACAAAAGATATGATGATATCCTTAAGCAAGAGTATTCTTACCCTGGCTTCCTATGACGAGAAGGCCTGGGATATTACCGTTCCCAATGTACTCAGACAGTGCATGATGCTCATCAGCGTAATGCCTATGCTGGCTGTGTATGGCTACCATGCCTATAACCATTATGAGAGGGATGGCAGCATGTACATACACCGCCCGGACGAGAATCTCTCTACAGCAGAGAATCTGCTCCGCCTTCTGAGGCCCGACATGAAGTACTCACAGGTGGAAGCCCATGTACTGGATTTGGCGTTAATCCTGCATATGGAGCATGGCGGCGGCAACAACTCCACCTTCACCACCCATGTGGTTACATCCTCAGGCACAGATACATATTCCGTCATCTCCGCGGCCCTGGCCTCCTTAAAGGGACCCAAGCACGGCGGAGCCAACATCAAGGTAGTGGAAATGATGCAGAATTTAAGGAACGAGGTAAAGGATGTAACGGACAGGGATGAGGTGGAATCCTATCTGAAGAAACTGCTTCACAAAGAGGCATTTGACCGCAAGGGCCTTATCTATGGAATGGGCCATGCAGTGTATTCCAAGTCAGACCCCCGTGCCGAGATTTTCAAACGCTTTGTGCGCCAGCTTTCAGAGGAAAAAGGCCGTATGGAAGAATTTGCCCTCTATTCCATGATTGAGGAGCTGGGCCCCAAGGTTATCACCGAGGAACGCAGAATCTACAAGGGCGTCAGTGCCAATGTGGACTTCTACAGCGGATTTGTATACAGCATGCTGGATATCCCGGAAGAAATGTTCACGCCAATCTTTGCAATTGCCAGAATTGTGGGATGGAGCGCGCACCGCATTGAGGAATTGATTAATATGGATAAGATTATCCGTCCCGCCTATACAAGCATTATGAAGGAAGAGAATTACAAACCTCTCTGCGACCGATAATAGGAATTATTCCTGAATCTATAGGTGTAAAGATATTATCAGGACGGATGATTGACTTTGAAAGGGAAAACTAAACAGTTTTCCCTTTTTATATACAATTTCCCTTGACTGTACAGCTGCTGGATACCTTATAATCAAATCATAAACAGAAAGGAGATGGGCTTATGAAGATGAAAGAAGCTGAAATACGTTCAGGCCTGGACCGGAAGAATATACGTTACTATGAGAGCGAGGAACTTCTGGCTCCCCGGCGCACGGAGGGAAACCGTTACAGGGATTACAGCGAGGAAGATATAGAGCGTCTGCTGGAAATCCGTTTTCTGCGGCAGCTGGGAATCCCCATCCGGGATATCCGCGGACTTTTTGAGGGTAGGCTGACCTTAAGCGAACTGATGCGCATGCGCCTGGACCGGATTGATGGGGAAATGTCTCAGTTAAAGAAGCTGGAACAGATGTGTGCCAGACTGGAAGAACAGCAGACGCTGAAACCCTCGGTCGTGGAACAATGTCTGGAGGAAATCAGCCGTGAAGATGGCGAAAACACCTGGCTGGAGGATATCAGGAAAGACTGGAAGATGTTTCAGAAGGAACTCCACTCCCAGTACATCTATTTTGAACCTGAGGGGGAAATCCTGACGCCGGAGGACTTTGCGCGGGAGACAGCCCTTTACGCGGCCAGAAGGAATCTGAATTATGAGACGATCCGGCTGGAATCCACCTGTGCCCTGGTCCGGCTGGAGGGAATCGCTTATCAGGCTTCCTTAACATTCGGTCCCAGCTTCCGCCTTGCCAGGCTTCCCCTTGTGAAGCTGGTGCGGTGCACGCCGCCTCCCCACAGTGTTTCCAAGGGAAAATACCTGTTTTTTGTACTGCTTCCCACCATCCTGATGTTTGGCAGTATCCTGTTCTGCCTCATTGACAGCCAGGTTGGCGCCCGTTTTTCAGGGATATACCGAACGCTTATTATAGGATGCTTTATCGCTGCCATACTGCTGATATCCGTAAACAAAAATGTCTATTACCAGTGACAGGAAAGTGTGTACCACTGCCGCTGTCATATTTTGTTGATGTATCTTGCTGCTGATTTTTTTGGATTGTCAAGTAAAAATGCTTGACAATCCTTTTTCTATCGTGTATGATAGCACAGGTGGTTGAAATGGAAAAGATTGTGGAGCAGGGTTTGTTATATGATTTTTATGGAGAACTGCTGACAGAACATCAGCGCAGGGTATACGAGGACGTGGTGTTCGGTGACCTTTCCCCCAGCGAGATAGCGGGAGAGCAGGGAATCAGCCGTCAGGGTGTCCACGATTTGATAAAAAGATGCGACAAGATACTAAAGGATTATGAGGCCAAGCTTCATCTGGTAGCCAAGTTCATGAAAGTCAAGGAGATGGCCGGTGAGCTGGAACGTCTCTCTGATGAATGCATACGCACCAGGGATATGGCCCTCATTGACCAGATTCGGCGATTGTCCGCGGAAATCACCAGCACACTTTGATGAGTGATTCATTAAACGCAGTGCAGCCTTAGGAGGATTATTTCATGGCTTTTGAAAGCTTATCCGATAAATTACAAAATGTATTCAAAAACCTTCGCGGTAAAGGCCGTCTTTCAGAAGCCGATGTAAAAGCCGCATTAAAGGAAGTAAAGATGGCGCTTCTGGAAGCAGATGTAAGCTTCCGCGTGGTAAAGCAGTTCATCGGGTCCGTTCAGGAACGGGCAGTGGGCGAGGACGTATTCGGAAGCCTGACACCGGGACAGACCGTCATCAAAATCGTGACCGAGGAGCTGGTAAAGCTCATGGGTTCCGAGACAACTGAGATTTCCTTAAAGCCCTCCAGCGAAATCAGCATCATCATGATGGCTGGTCTCCAGGGCGCAGGCAAGACCACGACCACGGCCAAGATTGCAGCCAAGATGAAGGCAAAGGGACGTAAGCCCCTGTTAGCTGCCTGCGACATCTACCGGCCGGCTGCCATAGAGCAGCTGCAGATTAACGGCGACCGGGTAGGCATTCCGGTATTTTCCATGGGAAACAAAAACAAGCCTGTGGACATTGCCAAGGCAGCCGTGGAACACGCATCCAAAAACGGCCTTAACGTGGTCATTCTGGATACGGCGGGACGTCTCCACATCGATGAAACCATGATGGATGAGCTGGTGGAGATAAAGGACAATCTGGATGTCTGTCAGACCATACTGGTGGTGGACGCCATGACCGGCCAGGATGCCGTGAATGTGGCCGGTACATTTAACGATAAGATAGGTATTGACGGTGTCATCCTCACAAAGCTGGATGGCGATACCAGAGGCGGTGCGGCCCTTTCCATCCGCGCAGTCACAGGTAAACCGATTCTATATGTTGGTATGGGCGAGAAGCTGTCCGACCTGGAACAGTTCTACCCGGACAGAATGGCTTCCAGAATCCTGGGAATGGGCGATATCCAGTCCCTGATTGAGAAGGCGGCTGCCGAGGTGGATGAGGAACAGGCCAAGGAGCTGAGCCAGAAGCTGCGCAAGGCGGAATTCGATTACAATGACTTCCTGACCCAGATGCAGCAGATTAAAAAGATGGGCGGTATGGGAAGTATCCTTTCCATGATGCCGGGCATGGGAAACCAGCTGTCCGGTGTGGATATGGATGAAGGTGAAAAATCCATGCACAGAGTAGAGTCCATCATCCTCTCCATGACAAAAGAGGAGAGGGCCAATCCAAATCTCATAAACCCTTCCAGAAAACAGCGCATTGCAAAAGGCGCCGGTGTGGAGGTCAGCGAGGTCAACCGTCTGGTAAAACAGTTCGACCAGATGAAGAAAATGATGAAGCAGATGCCGGGCCTTATGGGCGGCGGCAGGCGAAAAGGCGGATTCGGCGGTCTGGGAGGACTGCTGGGCGGCAAGATGAAGATGCCCTTTTAGGACACAGAATGCTGATAAAACAATCCGCAGACCAGGCTAGTCAAACAGGAATACTCCTGTATGTCTAATATAAGAACAATTCACAAGGAGGTGAAATCACATGGCAGTAAAGATGAGATTAAGAAGAATGGGACAGAAGAAGGCTCCTTTCTATAGAATCGTAGTTGCTGATTCCAGATCCCCAAGGGATGGCAAGTTCATCGAGGAAATCGGCACTTATGACCCAACCAGGGAACCAAGTGTCATCAAATTTGACGAGGAAGCAGCTAAGAAGTGGTTAGCAACAGGTGCACAGCCAACTGAGACCGTAGGAAAGCTCTTAAAAATCGCCGGCATTCAGTAGTTGAAATGAGGTGTTAAGATGAAGGAATTAGTCGAAGTGATTGCGAAAGCACTGGTCGATAACCCAGAAGAAGTTGTTGTTACCGAATCAATGAAGGGCGAGGACACCCTGATTGAGCTTAAGGTGTCTCCTGCCGACATGGGCAAGGTCATCGGCAAGCAGGGCAGGATTGCAAAGGCAATCCGTTCCGTTGTCAAGGCCGCTGCATCCAAGGAAGACAAGAAAGTAATTGTTGAGATTCAGTAAGCAGACAAGTTGAGGACCGCTGGCCGCAGGGCTGGCGGTTCATTTATTGCTCCGGAATATTGTCCCGGAAATATTGCTCCGTAAAATTACTTATCACAGAAAGGTGACAGGTGTATGGAAAACATGCTGAGAGTGGGAGTCATAACCTCCGCCCACGGAATCAAAGGGGAAGTAAAGGTATTCCCCACCACAGATGACGCCAAACGTTTCAAAGAGCTGAAGGAAGTCATCCTTGACACTGGAAAAGAGCATATTCCCATGGAAATCGAACATGTGAAATTCTTCAAGAACATGGTCATCCTCAAATTCAAGGGATATGACAATATAAATGAAATAGAAAAGTATAAATCCAAGGACCTGCTGATTACCAGGGATCAGGCCGTGGACCTTGAGCCCGATGAATACTTCATCACGGACCTGATTGGACTCACCGTTGTATCTGACCAGGGCGTGGAGCTTGGAACCCTTAAGGATGTGCTGGAAACAGGGGCCAATGATGTGTATGTGGTTGCCATGAAGGACGGAAAGGAACTGATGCTTCCCGCCATCGGTGACTGTATCCTGAATGTGGACCTGGAACAGGGGCGCATGGAGGTCCATGTTCTGGAGGGACTCATGGATTTGTAATGCTCATGACCCGGTAAGGCCCATGGTTCTGTAAAAAGGGCTTGTGTTTTATCTGGTTTTGTTGTATATAAAGAGAGGGGATAAACCGTACTGCATCATGTAATGCAGTATTGGGGCGGAAGGCCGCCGGTGCAGCAAGGAAAAGGAATCTGATATGATAACAGAAGACCAGCAGGCTAAGACGCAGTCCGTCTGCTATACGGTTGACATGAAGATGAACCAGGAATCATTGTACCATATGGTTTCCGTGGAAAAACATTTGAATCCGTCTGCGCCCCTTTGGGTGTGGCTTACATTCACGGCTCTCTTATGGACATGCCGCGCCGGCTGCGTAATTTCCATTCTCCTGCGCATATTTGGCATTTTCCACTCCCTGACCGCTGCCATTATCTTCCTGATTCTGGCGTATCTGGTCCGCACCGGGGGGCCAGGGTTCGTCCGCAGCGGCCTCTTTAATTCAGACCGTTCCAACCGGATGCAGCTGGACACTGCATGGAAGCGTTTCCTTGTCAAAAATGGAGAACCCCTTACGGTGACCTATGAATTTTACCGGAATTATTTCAGGACTTCCGGAGGCAGGGCAGTCCACGCATACAGCCAGATATCCCACATATGCGAGACACAGCGCTGCCTGGTGTTATATACCATGGACCACGGCGGCTATCTGCTGGATAAGAGACAGATGGGCGCTGTCTGCATAAACGGCCTGCGGACGTTTCTCTCAGAGCGTTCCGGAAAGTCGGTGAAATGGATACAGGTCAGGGATTATATACCTGTAAAAAGCAACTGATAAAGCCGGCCCTGGCATCTAAGATTGGGGCCGGCTTTTAGAGATACTTTTTGGCTGAGTACAGACAGAAAGGAACTTAAACATGGCCAACATAACTGTTTTAGACCAAAGCACTATCAATAAAATTGCGGCCGGCGAGGTCATTGAGCGGCCTGCCTCCGTAGTGAAGGAGCTGCTGGAAAATGCCATCGACGCCCATGCCACTGCCGTAACCGTGGAAATCAAGGACGGCGGCTGTTCCATGATTCGCGTCACTGACAACGGATGGGGCATCCCAAAGGAAGAGATTCCCCTGGCATTCCTGCGCCACGCCACAAGCAAAATCAAAACAGTGGAGGATTTATTCACCATATCCTCCCTGGGCTTTCGCGGCGAGGCCCTGGCCAGCATAGCGGCCGTGGCCCAGGTGGAGCTGATTACAAAGACAGGAGACAGCCTTACCGGTTCCCGGTACCAGATTGAAGGCGGGGTTGAGAAGGGACTGGAGGAGATAGGCGCCCCTGAGGGAACCACCCTCATTGCCCGCAGCCTGTTTTACAACACGCCTGCGCGGAAGAAATTCCTTAAGACCCCCATGACAGAGGGAGCCCATGTGGCGGCCCTGGTGGAGAAGATTGCCCTTTCCCACCCGGATATTTCCATCCGCTTCATACAGAACAATCAAAATAAGCTCTACACCTCAGGAAACCACAACCTGAAGGACCTGATATATACTGTATTCGGACGGGAGATTGCGGGAAACCTTCTCCCGGTGGAAATCAACGAGGACTGGATTACAGTCACCGGATTTACAGGCAAGCCGGTTATAGCCAGGTCCAACCGGAATTACGAGAATTATTTCATCAATGGCCGTTATATCAAGAGCACCATCATATCCAAGGCCATTGAGGAGGCATATAAGCCCTATATGATGCAGCACAAGTACCCGTTTACCATGCTGCATTTCCATATTGAGCCGGATACCCTGGACGTGAATGTACATCCCACCAAGATGGAACTGCGTTTTGCCGATGGGGAGAAGGTGTACAATGCAGTGTTAAGGGCTGTCAGCAATGCCCTGGCCCACAAGGAACTGATTCCCCAGGTAAGCCTGGAAGCCAGGCAGGAAAAGGAGGCAAGGCAGCTGGCAGAGAAGCTGGCTCCCCGCCCCGAGCCCTTCGAGGTGCGCAGACGGGAGAACTTAAGCCGGAAAACCGCCGTCAGCCCTGACCAGGTACAGCACGGCGGCCCATCCTCCGGCGCCGGTTCTGTTTACGCCCAGTCGGCCCCGCCCAGGCCCTCCTTTGTCAATGAGCTGATGCCTGACTGGCTGAAGGAGAGAAGAAAGGAACAGGAAAACCGTTTAGTCTCCCCGGCCGCCCTTAATCCTCTGAAGGGAAACCGCAAGACAGAGCTTCCGGTCCGGGAGGAGCGTATGGATACGGATACAGAAAAAGGTGCGGGTACCGGAAATTCTGACACACCTGATACCGCTTCTGCCCATGCCGCCGCCGGTACAGGTGGCGGCGCCGCTGAGCCGGAACAGCTGGACCTGTTTGACGGCAAGCTTTTGGACCCCAAGGCCAGGCTGAAGCATAAGCTTATCGGCCAGCTGTTTGACACCTACTGGATGGTGGAGTACAACGAACAGCTGTTCATCATTGACCAGCATGCCGCCCATGAAAAGGTGCTCTACGAGAATACCATAAAGTCTTTAAAGACGCGGCAGTACGACATGCAGATGGTGGACCCGCCCATTATCCTCACGCTGAACATGAACGAAGAACTTCTCCTGAAGAAATACATGGATTATTTCACGGGAATCGGTTTTGAGATAGAACCCTTTGGCGGCAGGGAATACGCGGTGCGCGGTGTGCCTGCCAACCTGTTTTCCATTGCCAAGAAGGAACTGCTGACAGAGATGATCGACGGGCTTTCGGAGGATATGTCTGTACATAACCCGGACATCATCTATGAAAAGGTGGCCTCGATGTCCTGCAAGGCAGCTGTCAAAGGGCATCATACCATGTCCTTCCAGGAGGCCAATGTGCTCATTGACCAGCTTCTGGACCTGGAAAATCCCTATTCCTGCCCTCACGGCAGACCTACCATCATCTCCATGAGCAAGTATGAGCTGGAGAAAAAATTCAAACGCATTGTCTGAAAGGAGCTTTTATGAAGCAGCCGCTCATTGTCCTCACAGGACCCACGGCAGTGGGAAAGACCGCCCTTTCCATCCGGCTGGCAAAGGCCATTGGCGGGGAAATCATCAGCGCGGATTCCATGCAGGTATACAGACACATGGATATCGGCTCTGCCAAGGTGACTCCCGGGGAAATGGATGGCGTTCCCCATTATCTCATTGACGTGCTGGAGCCACAGGAGTCCTTTAACGTGGTCACCTTCCAGCAGATGGCGAAGGAGGCCCTGAGGGAGATTTACAGCCGCGGCCGCATCCCTGTCATTGCCGGCGGAACCGGTTTTTATATACAGGCCCTGCTGTACGATATTGATTTTAAGGAAAATGAGGACAGCAGCCCTGTCCGCAGGGAACTGGAAGCCCTGGCTGAGCGGGAGGGAGAGAGGGCGCCCCAGGTCCTTCACGCCATGCTCCGCCAGGCGGACCCGGAGGCAGCCGCTCAAATCCATGCCAACAATATAAAGCGTGTCATCCGGGCCATTGAATACTTCCGCCAGACAGGGGAGAAGATTTCCCTCCATAACCAGCAGGAGCGGGAGAAGGAATCCCCCTACAATTTCCTCTACTATGTTCTGAACACGGACCGGGCCCTGCTCTATGAGAGAATTGACCGCAGGGTGGACCTGATGATGGAACAGGGACTGGTGGAGGAAGTAAAGGCCTTAAAGAATATGGGCTGCCGGAGAGGCCATACCTCCATGCAGGGGCTGGGATATAAGGAGATTCTGGACTATCTGGAGGGCAGATGCAGCCTGGAGGAGGCTGTATATATACTGAAGCGCGATACAAGACATTTTGCAAAACGCCAGCTGACCTGGTTCAAACGTGAGAGGGATGTACGCTTTTTGAATCTGCCTGAGTTCGGAGGGGATGTTTCAAAAGTCCTGGAGCGGATATTAGAGGATTGCGCAAAGCAGGGAATCGTGCTACAATAACAAACCGGAAAACGGAGGATTATAAACCAATGGATATAAATGAAATGAACCAGATGTACGAAAGCCTTGGCATCAGCCGGGAAGTCAGGGAATTTGCGGCAGAAACGGAAAAAGCGCTGAAGGAACGCTTTGAGGCCATTGATGCGGTGGCGGAATACAATCAGATGAAGGTCATCAAGGGAATGCAGGACAACCGTGTCAGCGATATCCACTTTGCAGCCACCACCGGCTACGGTTACAATGACCTGGGACGTGATACCCTGGAGGATGTGTACGCCAGCGTATTCCACGGTGAGAGCGCCCTTGTGCGTCCTCAGCTCATGAGCGGCACCCACGCCCTTCACGTGGCCCTGTCAGGCAACCTGCGTCCCGGGGACGAGCTTTTGTCGCCTGTGGGCAAGCCCTATGACACCCTGGAGGAAGTCATTGGAATCAGGGATTCTGTTGGCTCCCTTAAGGAATACGGGGTGGTCTACCGCCAGGTGGACCTGTTTGAGGACGGTTCCTTTGACTATGAAGGCATTGCGGCAGCCTTAAATGAAAAGACAAAGCTGGTGACCATACAGCGTTCCAAGGGATACGCCACCCGCCCCACATTGTCTGTGAAGCGGATTGGGGAATTGATTTCCTTTATCAAGAACATAAAACCGGACGTCATCTGCATGGTGGACAACTGCTATGGAGAGTTTGTGGAAACCCTGGAGCCAACCGATGTGGGGGCGGATATGATTGTGGGTTCCCTGATCAAAAATCCCGGCGGCGGACTGGCTCCCATCGGCGGCTATATCGTGGGCAGAAAGGACTGTATTGAACGGGCATCCTACCGCTTAAGCGCTCCCGGACTGGGTAAAGAGGTGGGCGCCAGCCTGGGGTTAAACCAGCAGCTCTACCAGGGACTTTTTCTTTCACCGGTTGTGGTGTCAGGAGCCTTAAAGGGCGCCATATTCGCGGCCAACATTTATGAGCGCCTGGGCTACGCAGTGGTGCCAAACGGCAGTGAATCCCGCCATGACATTATCCAGGCCATCACCTTTGGCACGCCTGAGGGAGTCATATCCTTCTGCAGGGGAATCCAGGCAGCGGCGCCGGTGGACAGCTATGTGACACCTGAACCATGGGACATGCCGGGATATGACAGCCCTGTTATTATGGCGGCAGGCGCTTTTGTCCAGGGATCGTCCATCGAGCTCTCAGCTGACGGTCCCATTAAGCCGCCTTATGCCGTATATTTCCAGGGAGGACTGACCTGGTACCACGCCAAGCTGGGAATACTCAAGTCATTACAGCAGCTGTTGGATGACGGGGTTTTTGAAAATCTTAAGATGACACCCCAGGAAACTTATGGTAATATATACTAATTAGGCCGAACCCAGGCCCTGTGGCCCAGGGGTTTGGCCTGACTGACCGGAGGGTAAGACACATGCATTACAAGAATTTCTGGATACTTTTAATCATGCTGCTGGCAGGCATTGTCCTAGGAGGCTTCATGGGACAGCTGGCTGAAGGGATTTCCTGGCTGAACTGGCTGAATTTCGGACAATCCTTTGGGCTGGATTCGCCTCTGGTAATTAATTTCGGCATCCTGGTCATCACCTTCGGACTGACCATCAAGATTACCATGGCCAGCATCATCGGCGTGGCAGTGGCACTCATCATTTACCGGTATATATAATTTTCCTGACTTTGTGCTTGGAGAGGTGCGTAGTTAGGAGAGAGATGGAAAGAATAAGAATTAAGGATTTGCCCCACAAGGACCGCCCCTATGAAAAATGTCTGCGTCTGGGTCCGGACAGCCTGTCCGACACAGAGCTTCTGGCAGTCATCCTGCGCACCGGAAGCAGGGAGGGAAACTCCCTGGACCTGGCAGACAGCCTGCTGGCTCTTGGAAGCCCCGGAGAAGGCCTTCTGGGCCTTTTACATCACTCCCTGGAGGACTTTACAGGAATCAAGGGCGTGGGTAAGGTAAAGGGGGTCCAGCTGCTTTGTATAGGAGAGCTGTCAAAACGAATCTGGAAGCGGAAGGCCAGCGAGCATGCCCTTTACTTTGGGCATCCGGAGGAAATATCTGACTATTATATGGAAGATATGCGCCATCTGGAGCAGGAGGAAATCCGCGTCATGTTCCTGAATACAAAGCAGGCCATGATTCGTGATCAAATCATGGCCAGAGGGACGGTAAATGCATCTGTCATGACGCCCCGCGAGGTACTCATAGAGGGGCTCAGGTGCCGGGCCGTGTCCATGGTGCTGGTTCACAATCATCCCAGCGGAGACCCCACCCCCAGCAGAGCGGACATGCTGCTCACCAAACGCCTGAAGGAAGCGGGAGACCTGGTGGGAATCACACTGATTGATCATGTTGTCATCGGAGACAGGCGCTATCTCAGTTTCCGCGAAGAGAATTTAATGTAAGAGGAAGTTTATCCATGGAAACCAAACACAGTAAATATATTCTGGCAGGACTTACGGTGCTGTGCGTACTGCTCATCTGCATCACATCCCTGAAGGACGGCATCATGGAACCCCTGCGCACCGGTGTGGGATATTTTCTGATTCCCATTCAGACAGGAGTCAACGCAGTGGGTACCGGCATCTATAACGAGTTAAAGGATTACGGCAGCTTAAAAGACGCGCTGCGGGAAAATGAGGAGCTGAAGACACAGATTGTACAGCTCACAGAGGACAATAACCGTCTGCAGGCAGAACAGTTTGAACTGGACCGCTTAAGGAAGCTCTACGAGCTGGACCAGGATTATATGCAGTATGATAAAATCGGGGCCAGGGTCATTGCCCGCGACTCGGAAAAATGGTTCCAGGTGTTCCGTATCAACAAGGGCTCTGCCGACGGAGTGGCCGTGGACATGAACGTGGTTGCCGACGGCGGTCTGGTGGGCATTGTGACGGATGTGGGCGCCAATTACGCCACGGTGCGTTCCATCATCGACGATTCCAGCCGGGTGGGAGCCATGAAGCTGGATTCCTCCTATAACTGTATTGTGGCAGGAGATCTGACCCTCTATGAGGAGGGGCGTCTTAAGCTTACGGATCTTTCAAAGGATGCGGTCCTCAGGGACGGCGATCAGATAGTTACCTCCAACATCAGCACCAAGTTCCTTCCGGGAATCCTGGTTGGATATGCTGCGGATGTCTCCATTGACCCGGATCACCTGACCCAGTCAGGCTACCTGATTCCGGTGGCTGATTTTAATAATCTGCAGGAAGTGCTGATCATTACGGATATCAAAGATACAGGAGAGGCGGCTGCCCAGTGATTCAAGCAAAGATAAAACAGGTACTTATCAATATATTGTTTATCGTGCTGGCATTTACGGTGCAGAACTGCGTATTTCCCTTGCTTCCGTTTTTGTCGGCAACGCCCAATCTGCTTTTAATCCTTACGTTTTCCTTTGGTTTTATCCACGGAAAGAACGCGGGGATGTTTTACGGCGTCTTTTCAGGCCTTTTACTGGATCTTTTCTACAGCGGGCCTTTTGGTTTTTATACCCTGATATATATTTATATCGGCTATGCCAACGGCATCTTTACCAAATACTATTATGAAGACTACATCACCCTTCCGCTGATACTCAGCATTTTCAACGGAATCTGGTACAGCATGTATATATACGTCTTCCGTTTCTTAATCCGCGGACGTCTGAACCTTCCTTATTATTTCAGGAACATCATGCTTCCGGAGATTATATTTACCGCAGTTACCACCCTTTTGATTTACAGGCTGTTCCTTTCCGCCAGCAGACGCGTGGAGGATATAGGAAAAAGGAGAGACACAAAACTTGTTTGACGAACTGTTAGAAATAGTAAAAGAATTTTTCAAGAAGCTGTTCAGCTCACGGCTCTTTGCACTTTCCGTGATATTTACCGTCATGTTTGCCGGGCTGTTAGGCAAGCTGTTCCAGATGCAGATTCTGGACGGAAGCGAATACCAGGAAACCTATATGCAGAGGACGGAAAAAAGCGTCACGACACCGGGGTCCAGGGGCAACATCTATGACAGGAACGGCAACAGGCTGGCTTATAATGAGCTGGCTTATTCCGTCACCATACAGGATTTGGGGGATTATCCCAGGCCCAGTTCCCGCAACCAGATGCTCTACCGCCTGGTACGGATACTGGACCGCCGCGGGGAGACCGTGGAAGGCAAATTCGAGATTGCCCTTGATCAGAACGGCGAGATGTTCTTTACATCCAGTTCTGATTCCGCCAGAACCCGTTTCTTCCTGAACTTTTACGGTCTTTCTTCCACCGCAAGCCTCAACGACCCAAAGGGCAAGTATCCCACCAACATCACGGCCAGAGAGGCCTTTGAGCGCAAGAAGGTGGACTATGAGCTGGATAAGATGAAGGATGAAAAAGGCAATCCCCTGGTCATACCGGACAACATTGCCCTTGACATGATAAACATTATCTACACCATGAAGCTGACCGAATACCAGAAGTACGAGACCACCACCGTGGCCACCAATATCAGCAATGAGACCATGGTGGAAATCAATGAAAACGCCGCGGACTTAAAGGGCGTCACGGTGGAGCAGTCCTATGTGCGCAGGTATGAGGACAGCATCTATTTCGCCCCTATCATCGGCTATACCGGCAAGGTTCAGGAGGACCAGCTGTCCTCCCTGAACGAACAGTGGCACCAGTCCGACGAGGCCGCCGGCCTGCCGGAAGACGCCCCGGACAAATACGATCTCAACGATATTGTGGGCCGTATCGGAATCGAGAAATCCATGGAGCTGGAGCTTCAGGGAGAAAAAGGCTACTCCAGGATGTATGTGGACAACATGGGACGTCCCCGCGAAATCATTGAAAAGACGGACGCCAAGGCCGGGGATGATGTGTACCTGACCATTGACAGGGACCTGCAGATTGCTGTTTACAAGCTGATTGAGCAGCAGCTGGCCGGTATCATCAGCTACCATCTCCAGTACGATGATTTGGACCCTGATAAGACCTATGACCCTTCCAAGATACCCATTCCTGTGAAGGACGCATATTACCAGCTGATTAACAACAATGTGCTGTCCCTGATGGATATGTCCCAGGAGGGGGCGTCTGACATTGAAAAACAGATTTACAGCAAATACGAGACATCCAGGGAACAGATACTCGCGGCGATACGGAACGAGCTTCTCAGCTCCCATGCCCTGGCCATGAACGATCTTCCCAAGGACATGGCTACTTATATGAATTATATCTATGCTTATCTGTCTGACGGGTCCGTAGGTATCATACAGAAGGATAAGATTGATCAGTCCTCGCCGGAATACCAGGCTTGGAGAGAAGGCACCATCAGCCTGAGGGACTATATCTACAGCGGAATCGCGGGAAACTGGGTGGACACCACCCATCTGGACGTGACCAGCAAATATTCCGATGCCGACGACATATTCACCCAGCTGGTGGACCATGTCATCGACTCCCTGCGCAGCGACAACAAATTCACAAAGCGCATGTTCCGTTACCTGATTAATGACGAGGTCATAACAGGCCGTGAGCTCTGTCTGGCCCTTTATGCCCAGGGTGTCCTGGCTTATGACGCCCAGGCCATAGCAGCTCTCCAGATGGGGGATTCCACCTACACCTACCAGTTTATCAAGGAGAAGATATCCAACCTGGAGCTGACGCCGGCACAGCTGGCCCTGGACCCGTGTACGGCCGGAGTAGTGGTAACGGACGTAAAGACGGGAGAGGTGCGGGCCCTGGTCACATACCCCAGCTATGACAATAACCTGATGTCAGGCAGCGTGGACGCAGCTTATTTCAGCCAGCTCCAGGACGATATGTCCAGACCACTGTACAACAACGCGACTCAGGCCCAGAAGGCTCCGGGCTCCACCTTTAAGCCCATCACGGCTGTGGCAGCCCTGGAAGAGGGCGTGATTGGGCTTCAGGACACCATCGAGTGTACCGGTATATACGACCAGATTTCCAAGCCCATCAAGTGCTGGATCTGGCCCGGGCGCCATAACAGCGAGAACATCGAAGAAGGCATACAGAACTCCTGCAACTACTTCTTCGCCGAGCTGGCCCACAGGCTCTGTATGAAGCCGGACGGCACCTATTCGCCGGACCAGGGTCTTGCCACTCTGCGCAAATACGCAACCCTTTTCGGTCTGGACCACACCTCAGGTGTGGAGATTTCCGAGAACGAGCCCCAGATATCATCTGAGGACCCGGAGCGTTCCGCCATGGGACAGGGCACCCATTCCTACACCAATGTCCAGCTTTCCCGCTATGTGGCTGCCCTTGCCAACCGCGGAAATGTATTTGAGCTGAGCCTTTTAGATAAACTTACCGACTCTGACGGCAACCTGATTAAGGACTATACCCCTGCCATAAGCTCCCATGTGGACGCGGCTGACAGTACCTGGGACGCAGTCCAGACCGGTATGCGCCGGGTAATCACAGACAGCTCCGCCAAGAGCATTTTCTCCGACCTCCCCGTGGAGGTGGCAGGCAAAACCGGAACAGCCCAGGAGGACAAGAGCCGTTCCAACCATGCCTTCTTCGTGTCCTTTGCGCCTTACAGCCATCCGGAAATCGCCGTGACTGTAAATATTCCTTACGGTTATGCGGGAACTAACGCCGCAACCCTTGGCAAAAAGGTGTACGAGTATTATTATAAATATACCACCCTGGAGCAGATAGAAAGCTCCGGTGCATTAGGTGTATCAAATGTAAAAATCGGTGACTAAACCAGCAAAAGAGGTGATTGTATGCGCAATGCAGTTGTAATTAAGAGCAGCAAGGCAGGAATGACTGTCATCCTGGACCCTGAACTCCCCTTTGGCGAGCTTTTGGAGGCCATTGGGAAGAAGTTCAGCGAGAGCGCCCGTTTCTGGGGTTCTGTCCAGATGACCCTGACCCTGGAGGGCCGGGATCTGACTGCGGCCCAGGAATTTGCAATTGTCGATACGATTACGAAGAACTCACAGATAGAAGTCCTCTGTCTTCTGGACACGGATGCGGAACGGATTGAACGCTGTGAGAAAGCACTTAACGATAAGCTGATGGAACTGAACTCCCAGACAGGACAGTTCTACCGGGGTACACTGAAGCGGGGAGACTGCCTGGAATCCGAGGCCAGCATCGTGCTCATAGGAAATGTGGACCACGGAGCCAGGGTAACGGCCAAGGGCAATGTCGTTGTGCTGGGAGAGCTGAAGGGTACGGTGACAGCCGGCGTGTCCGGCAATCCCCAGGCCATTGTCATGGCCCTTGACATGGCTCCCCTGCAAATCCGCATCGGAGATCTGAGCAGCCGTTTCAACGAAAGAAACAAGCGTCTGGGGCGGGGACCCATGATAGCCCTGGTGGAAGATAGGGCCATTGTTATGCGGTCTTTAAAAAAGTCATTCCTAAACAATATGTTAAATTTTGCTTAATGCCAAAAAAATACTGGTAAATTTACGAAATTTAATGTACAATAGGAAGGTAAAGTAATTTTCAGGAGGATTTCATCATGAGCGAGGTCATTGTGATTACTTCTGGAAAAGGCGGGGTAGGAAAGACGACTACTTCTGCCAATGTGGGAACAGGACTGGCTATCCTGGGTAAGCGGGTAGTGCTGATTGATACAGATATCGGCCTGCGCAACCTGGACGTGGTCATGGGACTGGAGAACCGCATTGTCTACAATCTTGTAGACGTGGTGGAAGGCAACTGCCGTATGAAGCAGGCCCTGATAAGAGACAAAAGATACCCGAACCTATACCTTCTGCCTTCGGCCCAGACACGGGACAAGACGTCCGTGAATCCGGAGCAGATGATAAAGCTGGTTGATGACCTGAGGGAAGAATTTGACTACATACTGTTAGATTGTCCCGCAGGCATTGAACAGGGATTTTACAATGCCATAGCCGGTGCTGACAGGGCACTGGTGGTTACGACGCCGGAGGTCTCGGCCATCCGCGATGCGGACCGTATCATCGGTCTGCTGGAACATGCGGAGATAGACGAGATTGACTTGATTGTCAACCGGATCCGGGCCGACATGGTCCGCAGGGGAGACATGATGTCCTTAAGCGATGTGACGGACATTCTGGCAGTAAACATCATCGGAGCAGTGCCCGATGACGAGAATATCGTCATTTCCACCAACCAGGGAGAACCTCTGGTGGGACTGGGTTCTACGGCCGGACAGGCTTATCTTGATATCTGCCGCAGGATACTGGGAGAGAGCATACCTATGACAAATCCCGGTGAGACGGAAACCTTTTTTGCCAGGCTGCGCGGAATACTTAAGAGAGCATAGAAGGGATGGTGTCAAGGTGAGATGGTTCCAGGGGCTTCAAACCAGGCGTTCCGGAGAGACAGCTAAGATGCGGCTAAAGCTTTTGCTGGTATCCGATAAGGCAGGCTGCTCACCGGAGATGATACTGATGATAAAAGATGACGTGATACACGCCATTTCCAAATATATGGAGATAGAAAAGGACAAAGTCCAGATACAGATGGATACAGAGGGCAGTCCCCAAAAAGGCGGCTGCCGGACACTGCCTGTGCTTCATGCCAACATACCGATTCGTTCCATATCGAACAAGGGGCTATATTAAATATGTTTTTGGATTATGATTTCAGACATTTTAATTTTCGGCTGATATTTTATATGATTGTACTCAACGTCATCGGCGTGCTGGTTATCCGCAGCGCTACGAACATGAACGCGGATGCAGTCAACAAGCAGCTATTAGGAGTGTTCATAGGACTGGCTGTGGCCATTGGTCTTTCCCTGGTGGATTACCACAAAATCCTGAACTTCAGTACCCTCATATACGGCCTGTGTATTGCAAGCCTTGTGGCTGTACTGATTTGGGGCAATGTGGTGAACAACGCCAGGCGGTGGATTGAGGTTCCGGCCATCGGCCAGCTTCAGCCATCGGAATTTGTTAAGATAGGCCTTATCATAACCTTTTCCTGGTATTTCATGAAATACCAGGAAAAGATTAATCAGGTCAGTACCGTAGCCATAGCAGCCGTACTTTTTGCCATTCCGGCGGCATTGATCTTCGAACAGCCGAATCTGTCTACTTGTCTTGTGATTATGGTAATGGTACTGGGAATCGTATTTGCAAGCGGCATAAGCTATAAGTGGATTGCGGGAACACTGGCTGTTACCATTCCCGTAATGTCCACCTTTGTCTACCTGCTGCTTCACGGTATGATTCCATTCATAAAGGATTATCAGGCAGGGCGTATCCTGGCCTGGTTTTATCCGGACCAGTACGGAGAGGCCCGTTATCAGCAGAATAACTCCATCATTGCCATCGGTTCAGGCCAGCTAAAGGGCAAAGGGCTTTTCAATACCACCATAGCGTCTGTCAAGAACGGCAATTTCCTGTCAGAGGAGCAGACGGACTTCATCTTTGCCGTGATCGGCGAGGAGCTGGGATTCATCGGCTGCGTGGTGGTCATCGCCTTATTTTTATTGATAATTTATGAATGTCTTATGATGGCTGCACGGGCCAGGGATTTATCCGGCCGCCTTATCTGTGTGGGCATGGCAACACTGATTGCGTTCCAGGCATTTGCCAACATCGCCGTTGCCACAGGCATCTTTCCCAATACAGGACTTCCCCTTCCGTTCATCAGTTTCGGAAGCAGTTCCCTAATCAGTATCTTCATGGGAATAGGGCTGGTGCTCAATGTGGGGCTTCAGAGAGAAACAAGACATATCTAATCCAAGGAGGGTTAATTTAATATGACAATTGGTTTGATTGCACATGACGCAAAAAAGAAACTGATGCAGAACTTCTGCATCGCATACAGAGGAATACTCAGCAAGAACACACTGTATGCAACAGGCACCACAGGCCGCCTGATTGAAGAGGTGGCTAACCTTAATATTCACAAATATCTGGCAGGGCATCTGGGCGGTATGCAGCAGATGGCAGCTCAGATTGAGCACAATGAGATGGATTTGGTCATCTTTTTACGTGACCCGCAGAATCCCAAATCACACGAGCCGGATGTAAACGACGTGGTCCGCCTGTGTGACATCTACAATATTCCCCTTGCCACCAATCTGGCATCTGCCGAACTGCTTATCAAGGCTCTTGACAGAGGCGATATGGAATGGCGCGAGGTAGTCAGGTAATGAAGGCAGTGCGGACGCGCAGCTTTCTGTGTGCGCTTCTTCTGGGGGCTGTCGCCCTTTCCACTACGGGCTGTCTTTCAGGCGTTAAGGAACCCTACAGCCTGGAAGATCGAATCCCGGTCATGGAGGACAGCCTGTCCCGGACCGTGCGCTATGCAGACGGTTTTGCTTCGGATTTATGCGTAGTGGAGGATGAAGGCAGCTTTGACGAAAGTTATGTGACATCGGAGGCAGCTGCCCTTTTTGATGTCAGCGACAGGGAAACACTCTATAGCAAGGAAGCCTTTGAACGGCTGTATCCGGCCAGTATCACCAAGGTGATGACAGCCCTTGTAGCCATTAAAAACGGCGATTTGAACGCCCGGGTAGTTGTGACGGATGATGCCGTCATCACGGAATCCGGGGCCACCCTGTGCGGCATTAAACCGGGTGATACCCTGACATTGGAACAGCTTTTATATGGGCTCATGCTCCCTTCGGGCAATGATGCGGGCGCTGCAATCGCAGTGCACATTGCGGGCAGCATTGATAAGTTCGCTGACATGATGAATCAGGAGGCTGCCAGTCTGGGAGCCACCGGAACTCATTTTGTGAACCCTCACGGGCTCAACGATCCGGACCATTATACCACGGCCTATGACCTGTATCTAATTTTCAATGAGGCCCTCAAATATCCGGTATTCCGGCAGATTGTGGGTACCACATCCTATACTGCCAACTACCACGACAAGGACAGCCAGGCCGTCACCAAGACATGGAAAGGCGGAAACTGGTTCATGACAAGGGAGCGGGAGACGCCGGAAGGCCTGACCGTATTCGGGGGAAAGACAGGCACTACAAACGCAGCCGGCTATTGTCTCATCATGGCTACCAGGGACCAGAATGATAAGGAATATATATCTGTTGTACTGAAATCGGACAGCCGTCCCGGCCTATATGATAACATGACAAATATAATTTCTAAAATCGTCAAATAGTGATTGCGCTTTCTATGAATTTATACTATAATTAAAGTAATCTTAATTGATTTTTTATACAACATATATAACTCAAGGAGGAGATTGGTATGGTTCAGATTATTGCAGGAAAAAAAGGTAAAGGCAAGACCAAACATCTGTTAGATATGGCCAATGCAGCTATCAAGGGGGCCAACGGCACTGTCGTATATCTGGATAAGAGTGCCCAGCATATGTATGAGTTAAACAACAAGATTCGTCTCATTAATGTCAATGAATTCCCACTTTCAAACAGCGATGGATTTTTAGGATTTATCTGTGGTATTATCTCTCAGGATCACGATTTGGAGACCATGTACCTGGATAGCTTTTTAAAGCTGTCATGCCTGGAGGGAGCAGACATTTCTGATACATATATGACATTGAAAAATATCGGTGAAAAATATCATATAACCTTTGTGTTAAGTATTTCCATGGACGCTGCGGAGCTTCCTGAGTGTGCTAAGGGCGATGTGATTATTTCATTGTAATGATACATATTCTGTGATAAAATACAGACAGGATTTATAGGCTGCCAACCTGCTGGGATTAAAATGCCTGGTATGGAGGGCAGCTTTTTGTGAAGTGATGCGTATTTTGTAAAAGGAGGCCGGATTTATGGCCAAAAAGAAAAACAAAAAAGTCATACGTTACCGCAGGCCTCTCAACATCAATGTGGGAATGATTATCTTCTTTATCATTTTCATCTACCTGGTATTCAGCGTTTATACGTATCTGAAACGGGAGAAGATCCAGTTTTATGAGGTGGTGGACGGCGGAATCGTCAATAACCGAATCTACAACGGGCTGATTCTCCGGGAGGAGCAGGTGCGCACAGCAGACCGCTCCGGCTATATCAACTATTATCTGCGGGAGGGAAAACGTGCTTCCGTGGGAAGCCGCATTTATTCCCTGGATGAGACAGGGAACCTGGAGGCACTGTTAAAAGAGAACGCCGAGGAGGGCAATTCCCTTTCCGATGACAGCCTGTCAGACCTGAAAAAGCAGCTTACATCCTTTGTGCTGTCCTTTCAGAACCAGGATTTCGGAACCATCTATGACGCCAGGATTTCCCTGGACGCCTCGGTGATGGAGTATTCCAGCTTCAGCACCCTGGACCAGTTAGACAAGCTGGCGGAACAGTCCGGGGCTGTCTTTGAACAGGTCCGATCCGATGTGTCCGGAGTGGTGTCTTACGGAATTGACTCCTTTGAATCCATGACAACGTCAGACGTGGAGGCAGCTGCCTTTGACCGGAGCACCTACGTCAAGACAGTACATAAATCCGGGGATTTGATTGACAGCGGCTCCCCGGCCTATAAGATTGTTACCTCGGAAAAATGGTCCATCGTATTTCCGCTGAGCGACGAGGACGCGGCCCTTTATAATGACAAGACCGTCCTTCGTGTCATATTCCGCGACTATTCCCTCAGCACACCGGCTGCCTATTCCACCTTTACGGGCAAGGATGGGGCCGCCTATGGGAAACTGGATTTTTCAAAATATATGGAACAGTTTATCTCGGACCGTTTCGTGGATTTCGAGATAAAAGTGGATAAGGCTGACGGTCTTAAAATTCCTGTCAGCGCAGTGACGGACAAGAATTTTTACCTTATACCGCTGGAATACATGACCCAGGGCGGCGATTCCTCGGAAGACGGTTTTTATAAGGAAGTTTATACGGAAAACGGCACATCCATTGTCTTCGTGCCCACTACGGTCTACTATTCGGACGACGAATTCTATTATGTGGACATGGGCGAGGAAAACGGCTTCAAGGCAGGGGATTATGTGGTCAGGCCCGAATCCCCGGACCGTTACCAGATTGGGAGGACTGCTTCCCTGAAGGGTGTTTACAATATTAATAAAGGCTATACTATTTTTAAACAAATTGATATACTGGATTCCAACAGTGAATATTATACTGTGCGGAAGAACATGAAATACGGCTTGTCCGTGTACGATCATATCGTGCTGGATGCCTCCATGGTGGAGGAAGGACAGCTGCTGTACCAGTAAGGGAGGAAAACAATATGATAAAAAATCAGCTGGAAGAAGTAAGAAAGCATATTGAAGATGCCTGCCGCAGGGCGGGAAGAAATCCTGAGGACGTGACTCTCATCGCAGTCAGCAAGACAAAACCCGTTTCCATGCTTATGGAGGCTTATGATGCAGGGGCCAGGGAGTTCGGTGAGAACAAGGTACAGGAAATCCTGAACAAGAAACCGAAGCTTCCGGAAGACATCCGCTGGCACATGATTGGGCATCTGCAGCGCAACAAGGTCCATCAGGTCATTGACAAGGCCGTGCTGATTCACTCTGTGGATTCCCTGCGCCTGGCGCAGCAGATTGAGACAGACGCGGCAAAGCTGGGACTGGATGTGGACATCCTTCTGGAGGTCAATGTGGCCCGTGAGGAGAGCAAATACGGGTTCCTCATGGAGGAAGTGGAGGATGCCATCATGCAGATTAAGGATTTCTCCCATGTGCATATTAAGGGGCTTATGACAATTGCGCCTTTTGTAGATAATCCAGAAGAAAATCGCGGAATTTTTAAAAAATTATTTGAATTTGCTGTTGACATAGGTGACAAAAACATTGATAATGTTACTATGAGTGTGCTCTCAATGGGAATGACTGGGGATTACGAGGTTGCCATTGAAGAAGGAGCAACCATGGTCAGGGTCGGTACCGGTATTTTCGGTGCACGATAAGGTGTTTCCCCCAGTAAGCACTTCATATAGAGATTGGAGAGTGTAAGATGAGTCTGTTAGGTAAGTTAATGGATACCATGAGATTAAATCCTGATGAGGAAGAGGATGATTACTACCTGGACGATGACTTTGAAGAGGAGGCCCCGCGCAAGGGACTGTTCTCAAAGAAGAATACGGAATATGATGATGAAGAGGAGCAGGACAAGCCCCGGTTTTTAGGAAGATCCAATCCCAAAGTAGTACCTATGAGACGCAGCATGGAAGTGACGATGATTAAACCCACATCCATGGAGGATTCCAGAGACATCTGTGATTACCTTCTGGCAGGCAAGGCAGTGGTACTGAATATGGAGGGTATACATACAGAAGTGGCTCAGAGAATCATAGATTTCACCTCAGGAGCCACCTATTCCATGAACGGCAATCTGCAGAAGATATCTAATTATATCTTCATCGCAACACCTGATTCCGTGGAACTGTCCGGGGATTTCCAGGACATTCTGGCCGCAGGCGGCGCCATGGGCATGGATGTTTCAGGACTTAATATCCATTTGTAATTGACAAGGAAAAGGAAGCCCCTGTATAGGGGACAAGTATGCGGCAGACCTGGTGTGTCTGCCGATTTGTTGTATAAAATCAGGAGGATACTGGCATGGCTGACAGGATAAATGTATGCAGGGATGGGAAGGCTATCTACGATATTGTACTGGCCCAATCCTTTGACGGTTTAAAGGAGGCAGTATCCTGCCTTCCTGTTAAGGAACACAAAATTTGCATTGTGACGGATTCCAATGTGGCGCCCCTTTATCTGGAGGAGGTGCGATCCATTCTGTCCGGATGCTGCAAGGCTGTTTCGGTCTTTACATTCCCGGCAGGGGAGGAGAATAAACATCTGGATACGGTGCGGAACCTGTATGAGCACCTGATTCTGGAGCATTTTGACAGAAAGGACATGCTGGCTGCCCTGGGAGGCGGTGTGGTCGGTGATTTATGCGGTTTCGGAGCCGCCACTTACCTCAGGGGAATTGACTTTATTCAGATTCCAACCACCCTGCTTTCACAGGTGGATTCCAGCATCGGCGGTAAGACCGGCGTGGATTTTGATGCCTATAAAAACATGGTAGGCGCTTTTCATATGCCCCGGCTGGTTTATGCGAACCTGAGCACCCTTTTAACCCTTCCCGAGGAACAGTTCTCCTCCGGCATGGGGGAGGTGGTGAAGCACGGCCTGATCAAGAATAAGGAGTATTACCAGTGGCTGAAGGATAACCGTGAGGGCATTGCTGCCAGGAATCTGGATCTGTGCCAGGCCATGGTTTACGAGAGCTGTATGATTAAAAAGCGTGTAGTGGAGCAGGACCCCACGGAACAGGGGGAGAGGGCTCTTCTGAATTTCGGCCATACCCTGGGCCATGCGGTTGAGAAGCTGGAGAATTTCACCATGCACCACGGCCACTGCGTGGGACTGGGCTGTATAGGTGCTGCCCGTATATCCCAGCTCAGAGGCATGCTTACGGAGGAAGAGGCGGCGGATATCAGGAATACCTTCCTTTCCTTTGGAATTCCTGACGCGGCGCCGGGCCTTGCGTGGGAGCAGGTACTTAAAACCGCCAAGAGCGATAAGAAGGTTGACGCCGGCGTCATCCGTTTTGTCCTGCTTAAGGCCATTGGACAGGCGTATGTGGACAAGACCGTTACGGCTGATGAGATGAAGGCTGGTTTTGACGTGATAGGAGGACAGGCATAATGACAAAACAAAAGCAATCCCTGATTGTCAGCTTCCTGATCGGCTTCGCTATTCTGGTGGGCCTGGACCAGTGGACCAAGGGACTGGTGGTACAATCCTTAAAAGGCCAGAAGCCCTTTGTCATCTGGAACGGGGTATTTGAATTCTATTATTCGGAAAACAGGGGCGCTGCCTTCGGGATGATGCAGGAAAAACAGCTTTTCTTCTTTCTCATCGCGGTCCTTGTGCTGGGAGCAGTGGCTTACCTCATATGTAAGATGCCGTCAGACGGCAAATACCGTCCCCTGGCCGTCTGCCTGATGATGATAAGCGCAGGCGCTGTGGGAAACATGATAGACCGGGTCTGCCAGGGATATGTGGTGGATTTCCTGTATTTTAAACTTATTAATTTTCCTATCTTTAATGTGGCCGACTGCTATGTTACCATCGGCGCTGCCTGCCTTGTGCTTTTAATCATGTTTTATTATAAGGACGAGGACATGGCATGTTTCTCATTGAAAAAACATTAGCATAAAACATCAGACAGGAGGACATACCCCTTTGAAACAGGAATTTTATCCAACGGATATGGAAGACCATGTGCGTATTGATAAATACCTTGCCGAAGCCTGCCCTGATTTAAGCCGCTCCTACATCCAGAAGCTCCTTAAATCAGGGCAGGTCCTGGTTAACGGCCAGGGCGTGAAGGCAAGCTATATCGTGGAGGAAGAGGACAGGATTGAGCTGGAGGTACCGGAGGCCGTGGAGCCGGAAATCGACGCGGAGCCCATGGATCTGGACATCCTCTATGAGGACCAGGACGTCATCCTCATCAACAAGCCTAAGGGAATGGTGGTCCACCCGGCTGCCGGACATTGCAGCCATACCCTGGTAAACGGCCTCATGTACCATTGTAAGGGCCAGCTCTCAGGCATCAATGGCGTCATGCGCCCGGGTATCGTCCACCGGATCGACATGGATACCACCGGGGTTATTATAGCGTGTAAGAATGATATGGCCCACAGCTCCATCGCAGCCCAGCTCAAGGAACACTCCATTACCCGCAGATACCAGGCCATTGTCCATGGCGTCATTTCAGAGGATGAGGGGACAGTGGACGCTCCCATCGGCCGCCATCCTGTGGAGCGCAAGAAGATGAGCATCAATTACCAGAACGGCAAGGATGCCGTAACCCATTACAGGGTTCTGAACCGTTTCAGACAGTACACCCATGTGGAGTGCAGGCTGGAGACAGGCCGCACCCATCAGATTCGCGTCCACATGGCCAGTATCCGCCATCCCCTTTTGGGGGACGCTGTGTACGGGCCTGCCAAGTGTCCCATAAGCGGTCTCAGCGGCCAGACCCTTCACGCCGGCGTTCTGGGATTCATCCATCCCAGAACGGGAGAATATATGGAATTTTCAGCGCCCCTGCCGGAATACTTTGATAAACTTCTCCATACCTTAAACTGAACCAGGGCGAAAAAGCGCAGTAAAAACATACTTTAATAGACAAGTTGTCACTTTTGTCGCAAAGCTTTATACTATTTTTTACTTTTTTATACATTTCTATATACTTTTCTGAATTTTTGAGTTATAATACTTAATAGATAAAATATGACTTATGACCTACAGGACAGACAGTGCAGAAAGGGGAATGTAGAATGACAAATAATCTTATTATCACCATTGGAAGGCAGTGTGGCAGCGGCGGCAAGATGATTGGCGAATTACTGGCAGAAAAGATGGGAGTTAAGTTCTACGACAAGGAATTGTTATCCATGGCTGCAAAACACAGCGGACTTTGCGAGGAGCTGTTTGAGAAACACGACGAACGGCCCACCAGCAGTTTCCTCTACTCACTGGTTATGGATTCCTATTCCATGGGCTATACGGCATCGGGATATTCCGATATGCCTATTAACCATAAGATATTCCTGGCACAGTTTGACACCATCAAAAAGCTGGCTGACGAGGCTTCCTGCGTCATGGTAGGACGGTGTGCGGATTACGCCCTGGAGGACTACCCCAATGTAGTCAGCGTATTCATCACGGCCAACGACGATGACAAGCTGAAACGCCTTCAGGACCTGTACAAAGTGGACGCGTCCAAGGCAAAGGACATCATGATTAAGACAGACAAACAGCGCGCCAGCTACTATAATTATTACTCCAACAAGAAGTGGAGCGATCCCCGCAGCTATGACTTGTGCCTCAACAGCAGCGTCACAGGACCGGAGGGCGCAGTGGATGTCATCCTGAATTTTGCAAAAGTGAAGCAGGAGTGGAGGAAACAGAAGTAGTCCCAGCGAAATGCAGGGGGACAGGGCATAAGTAACTAAAAAATCAGATGCAGCAACGCCGGCTATACCGGTATTGCTGCATCTGATTTTTACTGTAACAGATATTCACTGACTGGGATGCAAAGCAGAGCACTGTCACTCAACTGTAACGGATTTTGCCAGGTTGCGGGGCTGGTCCACATCCAGATGCTTGCCGACGGAAGCATAGTAGGCAATCAGCTGCAGGGCCACTGCAATAGGGAACACGGTGAAGCGGTCTTCCAGGTCCGGAATCCGAAGTTCCATGTCAGCCACTCCGTCCTCCACCACAGACTGTTTCTTTGCCAGAAGGATGACGTAAGCGCCTCTGGCCTTCACCTCCCGGATATTGGAAATGGTCTTGGCAAAGACATGGTCCTGGGTGGCTATGGCGATAACAGGCACATTGTCGTAAATCAGGGCAATGGTTCCGTGCTTTAATTCACCGGCAGCATACGCCTCCGCGTGGATGTAGGAGATTTCCTTAAGCTTCAGGGCTCCCTCCAGGGAAAAAGCGTAATCCAGGCCCCTTCCGATAAAAAAGGTGTCCCTCTCACGAATCAGGTGGCGCACAAAGGACTGGATGAATTCAGACTGTCCAATCATGGTTTCCATGGCAGGTATGACATCCATCAGGTCCTTCATGAATTCCCGGGCCTCTTCCTGGCTGAATGCCCCCCGGACCAGGGCCATACGGCAGCCAATCATGTAGAGGGCAGCCAGCTGCACGGAATATGCCTTTGTACTGGCTACTGCAATCTCAGGACCTGCATGGGTATAAAATACGTAATCGCTTTCCCTGGCAATGGTGGCCCCCTTTACATTGACAATGGAAAGGGTGGGAGAGCCAAGACTTTTAGCCAGGTTCATGGCGGCCAGCGTGTCAATGGTCTCCCCTGACTGCGAGATGACCATGACCAGGGTGCCGGAATCAATCAGCGGGGCCTCATACCGGAACTCAGACGCAATGGACACGGTGACGGGAATCCGGAGCATTGGCTCCATCAGCGCTTTTGCCACCATTCCTGCATGCATGGCAGTACCGCATGCAATGATGCGCACCTGGGAACACTCTGCGAATATGGAGTCCGGAATGCCGTCATCCCTAAAATCAGGCAGACGGTCCACCATCCTTGGAAGAATGGTATTCTTAAGGGCTTCCGGCTGCTCGTGGATTTCCTTAAGCATGAAATGAGGGTATCCGTTCTTCATGGCCGCATCCATGTTCCAGCTGACCTCCAGTGCCTCCGGCTCCACACGGTTAAAGTCCATATCGTATACACGGACTTTGTATGGCGTCAGGCGCACGATACAGCCCTCCGGAACCACGAAATACTCCCTGGTATAGGAAATCAGGGCAGTAAGGTCTGAGGCCACAAGAGCTCCTGAGTGGGTGTAGGATGCCACAAGGGGGCTTACCTTCCTTACGGCATATATCTCTCCGGGACGGTCCGCGAAAAGGATACAGAAACCATAGGAGCCTTCCAGTCTGCCTGTAAAAGCAGCGATGGCCTTAAACGGGTCCCGGCCGTATTCACTGTAAGCAGCATCCAGCACAGCCGCAGCCACCTCGCTGTCGGTCTGGGAGACAAGACGGCCTTCCAATCCGTATTCCTGCGTAAGCTGGCGGTAATTCTCGATGATGCCGTTGTGAATCAAGGTTACCTGCCCGAAGCTGTGGGGATGGGCATTGGCGTCCGTTACGCCTCCATGGGTGGCCCAGCGGGTATGGCCGATTCCGCAGTGGGATATCTCGTCGGTTGATTTTACACATTCTCTTAGGGCGGCCACCTTTCCCACCTTTTTAATGGTCCTGACCTGGGAATCCTGGTTGAAGTAAGCAATTCCGGCGCTGTCATATCCTCTGTATTCCAGTCCGGCAAGTCCCTTTAACAATACATCCCTGGCCTCCAAAGGGCCCGTATATCCAATTATTCCACACATAATTTGTTCTGCCTTTCTTTGTTAGTTGCAGTTACTTAAACTGCGGTGTCGTTCCTGAAAAAGACAACAAAAAACCAAGCTGTCTTATACAGGCAGTTTTCAGCATTCCATTTATCAACAATTTTTATATGATGTGATTTATCCGGTCACGCCGGCTTTGTTTTGCAGTTACCCGCATATTTTCCGGCATGCAACACGCCCGGACAGCATGGGAGAGCACCCGCCGAATTTCTCGATTCTCTCTCCACCTCGTTAACCTTTCCACCGGCAGCAGACCTTCCTGCTGTTCACGTTCCCGGTAAAAGGTGCATGGCGCTTAGCTTTGCTATGAGTCCCTATCCCTCCTGTGACAGATTGTGAATATTATAGCTCACTCTATTTTATGCGTCAACCATATTTGGGGTGAGCGGCCCTGCCGGACCCCGGCATAATCCCTGTTACAGGCGCTATTTTAAAGATTCTTTAAGACTTTTGTTCTATTCATTCCCCTGCCTGTGTGATATAATGGGGGACGGTGCAATTATATGATTTATGAATGATAAATTACCGGCGTATCCTGGAATGATTTTCGTATAGGAACCAAATAGATAAAGAGGAGTATAATCATGAATAACAGAGAAAATGACGATGAGCTGGAACGTATGAGGGCCCGTGCCAGAAGGGACGGCGTCCGGCAGGGCGGCGGCAGGTCATACCAGAGGCCTGCGCAGCCTGCCAGGGAGCGCATAAGTACCAGGCAATCCTATGATGGTCACGATGAGTATGACGAGGAGTACTATTACGGCGAGGAATACGACGTGGAAGGGGACAGGGAGGTTGATTTTCCCATGGAAGACTATCTGGACGACGAACCTCCGATGCCCGCCCGCCGCCTGAGGTCTTCCCGTGGTTCGTCCGGTTCTGCAAAAGGCCGGCACCAGGCACAGTCCGCGGGAAGCAGGCAGGCCCGGGGCGGGAAATCACGTCAGGCGGGAAGCGCCTCCTCCAATCCGGACAGGGCCAGGGCGGCACAGTCTGTTTCAAGGAATCAGGGGCGCGCCGGAAAAAGGCAGCGGGATACTATGGAAAGGGGCAGAACATCTGCCGGACGGCAGCAGGGACAGATGGCAAAACGACGTAAAAAGGGCAGATGGAAGGGGATTCTTTTGCTCCTTCTGGCTGCATTCATAGGATATGGGGCCTGGCTGTTCCTTCACAGACCCACAGGATATTGGAATATAGCTGTATTTGGCGTGGACAGCAGAGATGGCAATACCAAGAACGCCCTGGCAGATGTACAGATGATATGCAGCATTGACAGGTCCACGGGAGAAATCCGCCTTGTCAGCGTTTACAGGGATACTTACCTGAAAATCAATTCAGAGGGAACCTATCATAAAATCAATGAAGCATACTTTAAGGGGGGACATAAGCAGGCTGTGTCTGCCCTGGAGGAAAACCTGGATATCAAAATTGATGACTATGCCACCTTTAATTGGAAGTCAGTGGCCGAGGCCATCAATATTCTGGGCGGCATAGACCTGGAAATCACGCCTGCGGAATTTAAGTATATCAACGGATTTATTACAGAGACCGTCAATTCAACCGGCATTGGCTCCTATCAGCTGGAACAGGCCGGGATGAACCATTTAGACGGTGTTCAGGCCGTGGCCTACAGCCGGCTGCGTCTCATGGATACGGATTTCCAGAGGACGGAGCGTCAGAGAAAGGTGGTTGAGCTTGCCTTGGCAAAAGCAAAGCAGGCTGACCTCTCAACTTTGACTTCACTGGCAGGCTACATGGTACAGGAAATTTCCACCAGCGTAGGAGTAGGCGATGTGCTGCCTCTGGCAAAGGATATTGGAAAGTATCACATCGGAGAGACTGCCGGTTTCCCATTCTCAAGGCAGACCATGAAAATCGGAAAGATGGACTGCGTTGTGCCCGCCACCCTGGAAAGCAATGTAATCCTTCTCCATCAGTTCCTGTACGGCGAGGAGACATCCTACAGTCCATCTTCCTCTGTCAAGAAAATCAGCGCCCATATATCGGAAGAAACAGGGCTTTATGAGGAGGGTAAGGCGGCTCCTTCCGGAGGCGGTTCCTCAGGAGGCGGTTCCTCAGGAGGCAGCTCCTCAGGCGATAAGGCGCCTGCCCGGAATGTGCCGGCAGAGACACCTCTGCCCGAAATAACAGCGCCTGAGGAAACAACCCAGGAGAGTACAGAGGAGACAGATGAGACAGAGGAGACCACCCAGGAGAGCACCGAGGAAACAAAAGAGACCGAAGAAGTGGGGCCGGGCGTCTCAGACAAACCCACAAAGGCTCCTGACAGCACTAAAAATCCGGATGAGGAACAGGGACCGGGAGCCAGCGGACCAGGCGGCAGCGATGCCGGGGAGCCTTCCGGCAGCCATCCTGCAAAGGCTCCTGAAACAGAGAAGCCTGACTCCGTTTCCACCTCTGGTCCCGGATCCGGTTCTGACAGCACAAGCCAGGGTCCCGGAGGCCAGGACAACGGCCCTGGTCAGGCCCAGAGCGGTACGGGCGGGGGCGGCCCTGGTATGTAAGGTACCTACGGTATGTATGGTGCCTCCGGCATGTATGGCAGCCCCGACCTGCAAGACGCCCCCGGTATAGTAAATACAAAAGGATAACCTCAGGCATTATTTCAACGCCTGGGGCCATCCTTTTATATTGCCGTCCAATATGGCCCGGAACATGCAGTCTTTTATGTGAGGATTGTCCTCCTGCAGCTTATGTATCAGCTCCTTAATGTACTGCCGCTTTGTGTATCCGTCCATGGGGCATGGATTCTTGCATACAGGAAGCTGGTACTTATTCCGGAACCCTATAACATCTGCCTCTGTGACAAAAATCATGGGGCGGATGACTGTCAGGTCCATGCGGTCCAGATAGGTATAGGGTGAGAAGGAGTGGAACCTTCCCTCATAGAACAGTGACATCATCATAGTCTCAATCACATCATCCCTGTGATGGGCATAGGCAATCTTGTTGCATCCCATCTCCTTTGCTTTTTCATTGAGAGCGCCTTTTCGCATCTTGGCGCAGAGGGAACAGGGGTTGGTTTCCTTGCGGATGTCAAAGAGCACAGCGCCGATTTCCGTGCGGATGATTTCATATGGAATTTCAAATTCCCGGCACATGGCCGCCACCGGCTCCAAATCCATGTTGCCCAGTCCCAAATCCACGGTAATGGCGCACAGTTCATACTTTGCAGGGTAGAACCTCCTCAGATGATGAAGGGCGTGGATGAGTGTCAGGCTGTCCTTTCCTCCTGACACTCCTATGGCGATGCGGTCACCGTCCTGAATCAGCCCGTATGTATCAAGAGCCTGGCGTGTCAGGCTCAGAAGACGTTGTAATTTCATGTGGGTTCCAACTAATCCTTTCTGGTCATTATTTGCCGGTTCAGTGCCTTCGGTATTTCGTCTTTACCGGAATGCTGCACGGCTTTTTCTATTCTACCTGTCCACACACCTGGTTGTCAAGAAAAGTTAACTATGTTAAAATGGGGGAGAATAAATTAGTAACAGTTCACATCGGATGTCTGAACTGTTACATAAATTAAGGATGATGATGAAATGATAAGTTATAAATATGTAGTATCTGACAAGCAGGGGCTTCATGCTACCAATGCCATGAGTCTGAGCAGGGCGGCCGCAGGATATGAGAGCCGGATAACCCTTAAAAGCCAAAAGGGTACAGCGGACTGTAAGAATGTCCTTGCCCTCATGAGTCTGGGCGTGCACCAGGGAGAAAGCCTGGAGCTTACGGTAGAAGGGCCTGACGAGGGCCAGGCCTCCGGTTTCTTACAGGGGCTCATGCGCACCATTTTATAAACACGCTCTTGACAGGCGGCCATGATAAAATCAACCCGTTTCCTAGCTGTTAGGAAAAGGATTTACCGCAAAATCCCCTCTTGACAGGCTATAGTTAATGTCAAAGAACTGCTTTGCAGTCCAAATCTGGAAAGAGGGGTTATTATTATGGCAAGATTAGGTATTTCTATTTATCCGGAGCACTCCACAGAAGAACAGGACATAGCGTATATCAGAAAGGCAGGTAAACTGGGGTATAAGAGGATCTTTACCTGTCTTTTAAGTGTTGGGGAAAAGAGCAGGGAGGTAATCATCGGACAGTTTCGCCGCTTGGCTGATGAGGCCCATGCCTGCGGCATGGAAATCATTCCGGATGTAAGCCCTGCTGTATTTTCAAGGCTGGGAATCTCCTATGAGGACCTGTCCGTGTTCCGGGAAATGCATGTGGACGGCATCCGGCTGGACGAGGGATTTGACGGCATGAAGGAAAGCCTTATGACCTATAATCCACAGGGGCTGAAGGTGGAGCTGAATGCCAGCACCAAGCTGGTGTATGTGGAGAACATCATGGATCACCATCCGGACCGTGAGAAACTGATTACCTGCCATAATTTTTATCCGCAGGCATACACGGGACTGAGCCTGAAGCATTTTAACCGGTGCAATGACAAGATGAAATCACTGGGCCTCAGGGTTGCTGCGTTTGTATCCAGCAATGCGCCCGGAGCTTACGGTCCATGGCCTTTAAACGAAGGACTCTGTACTCTGGAAATGCACCGCGGCCTTCCGCTGGATTTCCAGGTACGCCATATGTTTGCCACGGGCATGATTGATGATGTGCTGATTGCCAATGCCTATGCGACGGACGAGGAGCTCAATGCCTGCGCGGCTGTCAATCCCGGCATCCTTACCTTCGGCATTGAACTGGAAAAGGAGCTGACAGACACAGAGAGACGGATCCTGGACTATGAGCCAAAGCATGTGGCGAGAGGGGATATGAGCGAATACATGATCCGCTCCACCTGGCCCAGGGTGACATTTGCGGACCAGTCCATTCCGGCTGCCAACACCAGGGATTTAAAGCAGGGCGATGTGGCCATTCTCAATGACGGTTACCTGAAATATAAAGGAGAGCTCCACATCGTCACAAAGGATATGCCCAATGACGGCCGCAAGAATGTGATTGGCCATCTGCCGGAGTATGAACATGTGCTGTTAGACTATATCGAGCCCTGGAGGGTGTTCGCGTTCCGTATTGTATAAGACTGTAGGAGAAGGAGTTTAACCATGCAGAATAAAAGACAGGAGCAGCTGCTTGCCATATTATCAGAGCGGGGGGACTGGATGACCAGCCTGCAGCTGGCCGGCCTTCTGCAGGTGTCGGACCGGACCATCCGCTCCGATGTGGGGGCCATCAATAAGCGCATGGACCCGCCGCCCATCGAGTCCAATGTGCGTCAGGGATACAGGCTGTGCGAGGATGCACGGCCTGCCCTGGCGTCCGGGGCAGAGACAAGGGAGGCAGACATTCCCCAGACTCCCGGCGCCCGCTGTGCATACATGATACAAAAATTGCTTTTTGAGGTAAAGGAGCTGAACCTTACCATGCTCCAGAGTCAGATCTATGTCAGCGGTTATTCCATTGACAATGATTTAAAGCGCATACGCAAGATGCTGGAGCCTTACGGCGGCCTTAAGCTGGTGCGGAACAAGGAATGCATATCCTTAAAGGGAGACGAGGCCAGCAAGCGCCGTTTCTACCGGGATTTACTGGTGGCTGAGGTGCAGGAGAACTTCCTTAACCTGAACACCCTGGCCCATCTCTACAGAAGCTTTAACCTGATTGAGGTCAAGGATATCTTTGTGAATGTGCTGGAAGAATATGATTATTCCATCCATGAGTCCATGTTTCCCATGCTGATTCTTCATGCGGGGACCAGCATTGAACGGATGAACTGCGCTAATTACATCAATATGGAGGAGGGGATGCAGGGGCTGGAGGAAACCATCGAATACCAGATATCCCAGACCTTCTTTGACCGCATTTCCAAGCGGCTGCACATAACGGTCCACGACGGCGAGGTGGGCATGTTTGCCCTGGTAATCATGGGCAGACGGGCTTCCAATTACACCAGCGATTTTGTCAATTATAATGGGAAGTGGATGAATACCAAGAAGCTGGTGGCTGAGGCCCTGGAACAGGTCTATGCCCTGTTCGGCCTGGATTTCAGGCAGGACGACGACCTGATGGCAGGTCTTAAGATGCATTTTCACGGACTCATCGAACGTGTTAAGAACCAGGTGCGGATGGAGGATGTGTTCGTGGAGGAAATCAAGCGCAAATATCCCCTTGTATTTGAAATGGGAATCTATGTGCTGGAGTTTCTGGAGCAGCGGCTGGGACGGCCCATATCAGATGTGGAAAGCTGTTATATTGCCCTTCACCTGGGAGCTGCCAGTGAACGCATGAATTCCGTGAGAAAATACAGGGCTGTGATGATTCTGCCCCACAACCAGTCCTTCTCCGACATGTGTGTGAAGAAGATATCCGACATGTTCCGTGAGCGGATGGAGGTGTTAAAGGTATTCGGCTATTTCGAGGAGGACGAAGTGTCGGCCCTGGATCCGGATTTGCTCCTCAGCACCTTTCCCCTGGAGCACAGATTGGATGTGGAGACAGTCTCCATCAACCTGTTTGTGGACTCGGAAACGGAGTCAAAAATCCTCCAGGCCATCAACCGCCTGGACAAAAAGGGCTTCCGGCTGGAATTCACATCCCATATAGGGAACCTGATACGAAAGGAGCATTATCACTCCCAGGTAGACATGGACCAGCCCGAGGAAATCATCCGTATGCTGTGCGCGGGCCTGGAAAAGGAGGGCATCGTGGAGCCGGAATTCACGGAAGTGGTCTTAAAGAGGGAGCAGATGTCGCCCACTTCCTTTGTGAACATCTTTGCCATTCCCCATGCCTTTGGCGCCTTTGCAAGAAATTCCACCATTGCCGTGGCGCAGCTTAAGAATCCGGTGAAATGGGGCGCCTTTGAGGTGCGTCTGGTCATGCTTTTCGCCATCAACGAGGGGGATGCCAGAATGATTAAAATTTTCTTTGACTGGGTATCCAATGTGGTAAACCAGCCTGAGGAGCTGGCAAAATTAGTGGCTCCATGCAGCTATGAGGAATTTATTGACAGAATTATGGGTTGAATTTCCTAACAGCTAGGAAATGCCTTTAAGGAAAAAAAGTGAATAACTGTCTTATAATTAAGGCAACTTAATAAGAAATGCAGCAAACAGAATGGTTTTGTTGCATTTTCTCGTTTCAAAAGCAGTAAGGAGGCAGTAAAAATGATAGAGGGATTAGAAATGATTTGCTTCAAAATTATCTCCAATGTAGGAGGAGCGCGTTCCAGCTACATCGAAGCAATCCAGAAAGCAAAGCAGGGCGACTTTGAGGGCGCCAGGGAATGTATAAGGACTGGACAGGAGATGTTCTTAGTTGGACATGAGGCCCACTTTGAACTGATTCAGAAGGAAGCCCAGGGAGAGCAGGTAGGCGGTTCCATGATTCTGGTTCATGCAGAAGACCAGCTCATGAGCGCGGAAGGCTTTAAAATTATCGCAGAAGAGATGATTGCCAGCTACGAAAGAATCGCTGAACTGGAGAAAAAGCTGGAAAATCGGTAAGGACAGATACGGTGTTTTACCCGTCGGTATAAAACAGGAACAATAAAAGGAAGCTATATATATCAAGGAGGATTTAATCATGAAACGAGTATATTTATTTTGCAGCGCGGGAATGTCCACCAGTATGCTGGCAAGCAAGATGCAGGGCGTAGCCAATTCCCATGACCTTCCCATCGAAGTGGAGGCCTTCCCGGACGGAAAGATTGGTCAGATTATTGATGAGAAGCACCCGGATGTGATTCTCTTAGGACCCCAGGTCAAATACCGCTACGGCGAAATCGTGGAAAAGTACGGCGGCAAAGGCATCCCGATTCAGGTCATCGATCAGACGGATTACGGTATGATGAACGGTGAGAAGGTGCTGAAATCAGCCATCAAGCTCATGAAATCAGCAAAATAACAGTCCGGCGCAGCATCGCAGCCGGCCTGGGTTAAAACAATCATAGTTGAAATGGGGGAACATGAATCATGCTAAATAAGTTAGAGTCCGTACTCATGCCATTGGCAGAGAAAATCGGAAAGAATAAATATCTCATTGCCATCCGTGACGGCTTCCTGCTGTCCATGCCGCTATTAATCGTAGGGTCCTTTTTCCTGCTGATTGCCAACTTCCCAATACCGGGATGGACGGATTTCTGGGCCCGGTTTTTCGGGGACAACTGGGCATCCTATTTTTCAAAGCCCACTGACGCCACCTTCTCCATCATGGCAGTGCTGGCCGTTGTAGGCATTGGCTATTCCTTCGCAGAACAGATGAACGCAGATAAGCTTTTCGGAGCCGCCATTGCCCTGGTAAGCTGGTTCCTCATCATGCCCTACGAGATTCTTGTGGACGGCGGTTCCAGCGTCACCGGAATTCCGTTAAACTGGGTGGGATCCAAAGGTATCTTCGTGGGAATCATCGTAGCCTTCCTGTCAGTCCATATCTATGCGTGGGTAAACAAAAAGGGCTGGGTCATCAAGATGCCTGACGGCGTTCCTCCTACGGTATCAAAGTCGTTTTCGGCCCTGATTCCTGCTGGTGTTTCCATACTGGTATTCTTTATCATGAATATCGTATTTGCAATGACTCCTTATAAAAATGCATTTAACTTTATCTTTACTATTTTGCAGACACCGCTTTTAAAGCTGGGCAATACGCTTCCGGCCATGGTAATCGCATATATATTCCTTCACTTCTTCTGGTTCTTTGGAGTGAACGGCGGTTCCGTGGTAGGCGCTGTGTTCAATCCCATCCTTCAGACCCTGTCTGCCGACAACCTGGCTGCATTCCAGGCTGGCCAGGCACTGCCCAATATCATTTCCCAGCAGTTCCAGGATTTGTTCGCAACCTTCGGCGGATGCGGTTCCACACTGTCACTGCTCATCGCAATGCTTTTATTCTGCCATTCCAAGCGTATCAAGGAATTAGGCAAACTGGCGTTAATCCCCGGCGTGTTCGGCATCAACGAGCCCATCGTGTTCGGCCTTCCCATTGTGCTGAACCCAATGATTCTCATTCCTTTTATGCTGGTGCCGACCATAAACATCGTGATTTCTTATTTCTGTATGAGCATTGGTCTGGTTCCCCTCTGTACGGGCGTTGCCATTCCATGGACCATGCCTGTGGTGCTGTCCGGATTCCTGGCAACAGGATGGCAGGGAGCCGTACTGCAGCTGCTGCTTCTCATACTGGGAGTATTTATCTACATGCCGTTCATTAAGATGATGGATAAGCAGTACCTGGAAGATGAGGCCAAGGCTTCTGAGAAATCAGATGACGATGACATTGACTTTGATGACCTTTCCTTTGACGACCTGTAGGACGGCTGCCATTGACGGCCCGGCTTTCCTTTGACAATCCCAATGGGGATACAATAATATGAGGTGAAGATAATGAAAATTATTATGATATACGACCAGATTCAGTCCGGTCTTGGAACAAAAGATGACACAATGGTTCCCCTTACAGGCAAAAAGGAGCCCATCGGTCCCGCAGTCATGATGGAGCCCTTCTTAAAGAAGGTGGACGGCCATGTGACAGCCTGCCTGTGCTGCGGCAACGGAACCTTCTTAGCTGACCCGGAGGAGGTAAGCCGCAAGCTCTGCGCCATGGTAAATAAGCTGCAGCCGGATGTGGTCATGTGCGGTCCTGCCTTTAACTTCGCTGACTATGCGGCCATGTGCGCAAAGGTGGCATGCGACATCAACGCCACCACAAAGGCAAAGGCATTTGCAGCCATGTCCGTAGAGAACAAGGATACCATCGCCGCCTACAAGGATAAGGTGGCCATTGTGGAAACACCGAAAAAGGGCGGCATGGGACTGAACGACGCGCTTAAGAACATGTGTGAACTGGCAAAGGCACTGGCTGACGGCAGCGATACAGCGGAACTGGAACATAAATTCTGTTTCAAATAGAGGAGGATATGCAGGATGTGGGGTATGATTGCAACCTGGCGCATGGCAGTGGAGGGAATCACTAAGGGCGCCGAAATGTTAAAGGACGGCGGGGACGCAGGAGACGCCATCGAGTCTGCCATCCGGGAAGTGGAGGATTTTCCTTACTATAAATCCGTTGGCTACGGCGGACTTCCCAACGAGGAGATGGAAGTGGAAATGGACGCTGCCTTTATGGACGGCAATACCCTGGATATCGGCGCTGTTGCGGCCATCAGGGACTTTGCCAATCCTGTGTCCATTGCCAGGCGCTTGAGCCATGAAAAGGTCAACAGCCTGCTGGTGGCGGAGGGCGCTGAAAAATTCGCCCACAAGGAAGGATTTGAGCGCAAGAATATGCTGACAGACCGGGCAAAGGCCCATTACAGAAAACGCTTAAAGGAGATGTCCGCCCAGGCAGCCGTCCAGACCGCCTCCCAAAAGCTTAAGCCATACTCCGGCCACGATACCGTGGGCATGGCCTGCCTGGACATAACCGGCAAAATGACAGCCGCTACCTCCACCAGCGGCCTCTTTATGAAGAAGAAGGGCAGAGTAGGGGACTCGCCCATATCCGGCTCCGGATTCTATGCTGACAGCAAAAAGGGCGCTGCCAGTGCCACCGGCCTGGGTGAGGACCTGATGAAGGGCTGCATTTCCTATGAAATCGTTCGCCTCATGGGAGAGGGTATGCATCCCCAGGAGGCCTGTGAGACCGCCGTGTCCCGCCTGGACGCGGAGCTTAGGGAGCGCAGGGGCGAGGCAGGTGATTTATCCCTTATAGCCATGAACCCAAAGGGCGAGTGGGGCGTGGCCACCAACATAGAGGGATTTTCCTTTGCCGTTGTCACAGAGGCCCTGGAGCCAACCGTGTATCTGGTGACCCGCCAGGAGGACGGCCGCTGTACCTACGAAAAGGCATCGGATGAGTGGATGGAAAACTATATGAAGACGCGCATGGCGCCCATTGAGGAATAGGAATATGGATGAGCAGAATCAGATAGACAGAAAGCTTCTGGACTATATCGACGAAAACCGGGACCGGCTGATTGAACATGTTCGTCAGATGGTGCGCATTGACAGCGTGGAAAGGGAGGCCCGGGATGGGGCTCCCTTTGGCCCCGGTGTAAAGGAAGCCCTGGACCTGGCCCTCTCCATCAGCAGGGAGATGGGCTTTGAAACCGTTAATCTGGACGGATACATCGGATATGCATTCTATGGCAGGGGAGAAGACTATGTCTGCGCCATGGGGCATGTGGACGTGGTGCCGGTGGGCGAGGGCTGGAGGGAGCCGCCTTTCAGCGGCTATATGGAAAACGGAGTCATATACAGCAGGGGAGTATTGGACAATAAAGGGCCTGTCATGGCCTGCCTGTACGGGCTGGCCGCTGTCAAGGCGCTGGGGCTTACCCTCAGGCATCCGGTGCGCATCATCTTCGGATGTGACGAGGAAACGGGATTTGAGGACCTCAGGTACTATCTGTCAAAAGAAAAACCTCCTGTTTACGGATTTACGCCGGACTGCAAATATCCTGTGGTATACAGTGAGCGAGGAAGGGCAGTGGTGCGCATCATTGGCACAAGGGAATGCCTGGGTACATTTTTCGACTTTGTAAACAAATATTTTATCGGCGCCGGAAACACAGGCGACCGATTGGGTATTGACTACTACCATGAAGAATATGGTATGATGGAAATGCGCGGTTACAGACTGGGTTTAGAGCCCGGCGGGAACGCCGGACATGGGAACGCCGGCCACGGAAACACGGAAAACATGGTATCCTTTGACGCCACCTTAAGCTACCCGGGCGGTATCACCATCCGGGAAATCATGAAGCCCATAACGGAAAAGGCAGAGTGCTGCGGCCTGAAGGCAAAGCTGGTACAGAACTATGATCCGGTGGTTTTTGCCAAGGATACGCCCATGGTAAAAGCCATGCAGGACAGCTATGAGCGGGTCACGGGCATGGACGGCACTCCCGTGACCACCACCGGCGGCACCTATGCCAAGGCCATGCCCGGAATTGTCCCATTCGGTCCCAGTTTTCCGGGCCAAAAGGGAATCAGCCACAATCCAAATGAGTGGATGACCGTGGACGACCTGGTAACCAACGCAAAAATATATGCACTGGCCCTGTACCGTCTTGCACAGCTTTAGGCCTTTGGCCGGTACTGTGCTGATGGACAGGAAGAAGGAGAGGTTTTTATATGTTGGAGATATGCTGCGGCAGCTACTACGATGCCCTGCAGGCTGCGTCCGGTGGAGCCGGACGGATTGAACTGAACTGCGCCCTGCACATGGGCGGGCTCACGCCCTCCCTGGCATCCCTGGAACTTGTGAAGGAACACTGCAATGTGAAGGTAATTGCCATGGTCCGGCCCAGAGGCGGCGGATTCTGTTACAGTGAAGAAGATTTTGATGTAATGCTCAGGGAATGCGAACATCTGGTCCGCCACGGAGCGGACGGCATTGCCTTCGGCTGTCTTAGGGAGGACGCCTCCATTGACAGGGAAAGGAATGCCCGAATGATTTCCATTATCCACAGCCATGGAAAGGAAGCAGTATTCCACCGGGCCTTTGACTGCACCTCCAACCCCTATGAATCCATAGAGACCCTGATTGAGCTGGGGGCTGACCGTCTTTTGACCAGCGGTTTAAAACCAAAGGCAGTGGAAGGAAAGGCTCTGTTGGGAGCCCTTCAGTCAGCTTATGGAAACAGCATCGAAATCCTGGCCGGAAGCGGCATCAATGCCTCCAATGCCAGAAAGCTCATGGAAGAAACCGGAATAAAGCAGGTACACAGCTCCTGCAAGGACTGGATGACGGACCCCACCACCACTTCCAATGGAGTGACCTACGGCTTTGCAGAACCTCCCCATGCAAACTGCTATGACGTGGTGTCAGAGACACTGGTCCGCCAGCTCTTAGACAGCCTTGGGGAGTTGGGGAGATAGGACCATGATAGCAAAATACAAAAAGAACATACTGGTGAGAAGGCTCATAACCATCCTGGCTGTAGTAGCGTCCGCCCTGCTGCAGACCTATGTGATTCAGGCATTTATACGGCCGGCCAACCTTCTGTCCAGCGGATTTACCGGTGTGGCTATCCTCATTGACAGGATTGCCTCCCTCTACGGGCACAATATTTCCACCTCCCTGGGAATGCTGGTCCTCAATATACCGGTGGCCATCCTCTGCAGCAGGAGCATCAGCATGCGTTTTACCTTTTATTCCATGCTTCAGGTGTTCCTGGCCAGCTTCTTTCTCAAAATATGCAGCTTTGAACCCCTGTTCAACGATGTGCTTCTGGATGTGGTTTTCGGCGGTTTCCTGTACGGACTGTCCATTGCCATTGCCTTAAGGGGAAATGCCTCCACAGGCGGCACGGACTTCATTGCCCTGTATGTTTCCAATAAGACAGGGCGGTCTATATGGGAATATGTGTTTGCAGGCAACTGCGTGATTCTCTGCATCTTCGGATACATGTTCGGATGGCTGTATGCAGGATATTCCATCCTGTTCCAGTTCGTATCCACCAAAGCCATCTCTGCCTTCCATCACAGGTATGAACGGGTTACACTGCAGATTACCACCACCAAGGCGCCGGAAATCATAAATCAGTACATAAAACAATACAGACACGGCATATCCTGTGTGGATGCAGTGGGCGGTTACAGTCATAAGAAGATGTATCTGCTTCACACCGTGGTGTCCTCCTATGAGGTGAACGATATTGTGCATCTCATGCGGGAACAGGATCCCCATGTCATTGTCAATATGATTAAAACGGAAAACTTTTACGGCGGATTTTATCAGGCGCCCATTGAATAGTGTTGCCGCGCGGCAGGGTGATTTGGCCGTAAAAGATTTGATTAACATAAAAATTTTATGTCAACTTTTCTTTTTTATCCGCGCTGCCGGCCGGATGACCGAAGGTTCTCACTGCCAAATATACTTCGGAAAAATTAAGATATATGAAAGGGATGTTAAGTTGATACTTGCATCCTTTTTGTTTACAATAAAACCAGACACGACAACTGAAAAAGACGGATTACATGAGGGAGGATTTTAAATTGAGGAATTCAGGAAAAGTACTTTGCATCGCAAGTCTGCTGGGGCTGATGCTTTTGTCTGGCTGTGGCCAGAAGTCAGAGCCTGCTGCAGAAACCGGGGCAGACCAGGAGATTTATATTTATTCCGACACCCAGGCCGGCACTTCTGCCGGTCATGAAACTGCCCCGGCTGCAAATGGCATCAGAGCCATCATCCAGGACCAGTCCTTTGACGTGGAACTGGATGGCTGGGGTAAGGTACGGTTTGTGTCCTGTGAACCGGAGGATTCCCTTGACACACCCCATTTTTACCTTATGAAGGATAATCAGGTCCTCTATACCTTTCCCTGGGAAGACCGTACCGGAACTCCCGGCATCTTTGACAGCGTCCGTTTTGTATCCTTTCCGGATATAGACAAGGACGGAAAAAAGGATGTCATCGTTGGCGTGGGAAAAATGTTTCAGAATGCGGACAGCCCTATCCCATACAGCGTCATATCCATTTATCTGAACAGGGGCGATGGTTTCGATACAGCTGATTCATTGACCGGCCAGGTAAACGAGGCTGTAATGTACGGGGAAGCAGAGTATAAGGAGGTGTCTGCCCTGATAGAGAAGTTCATGGATGAGTCCTCAGGCAGCACAAAAGCAACCGGACAACCGGCAGAAGAGAGCAGCAGTGAGACCAATGTGGTTTCCGGAGAAATCATCCGGCAGGCTGCAGGATCCTGGACCCTAAACGGGCCGAAAACAGAGGCCGAACTCAAACAATATGGTTCCCTGCAGGAGATGTTCGGAACCGGATTGCATATGGGCAATGGCCTGGAAATCAGCGATACCGGAGAGATCAGTTATTATATCGGAATCGGCATCGGCGGAAAGGGACAGTGCACGGAGCCGGGCGGCTCCACAGAATCAGGCGGTTCCATTACCGCCTCCATTACTCCCTATGAAGACCATGGAGACAGCCAAAACAGCCTGACTCTTCACCTGATATCTGAGGATGACAAAGAGTATCTGACCATGGAGTATGACGGCGAGATACTGTACTGGAGCAGATAGCCGCGGGCTGAAAAGATAAAACCTAATATCCAAACACTGTTTTACAAAGAATTTACAAAATACGCCTCTCAGAATTTACAGAGATTTTATATAATGAAATCACAAAATGAAATTCGGGAGGTGTGCGGTATGAAATCATTTAAAACCATAAAGGAATATTGGCGTCTGGCAATTCTCGGACTGGCCTATACAGCCGTGTTCGCCGCCGCCATCACAATCATAATCAGATAGTCAAAAGCAGCCGGCAAAATATAGCCGGCTGCTTTTCCGAATCCTGTTCTGTTTATACCGCAAATTTCGCAAGTCTGTTTTTTATATCCCTGGAGCCATCCTCATCAATGTGAAGAATCAGCTCCACTGTGCGGGATACCGCCAGGTAAAGAACTCCCAGAACGGACTTGGCGTCTACCATACGGCTGCCATACTTAATATCTGCATCACAGTCATAATGGCTCAGTGTATTCACAAAATCTACCACCTGTTCCGGCTGTTCAAACTTAACTAACATACTTGTCATAATCTTACACTCCTTTGCATATCACCGGCTTCTGTTTTCCGCCGGATTTGTCATATGGTGTTATTATAAGTATAGGAGCCCTGCATGGATTTTTCCATGGTAAGATCTTTGGATTTCCTGTAATATTTCACGTTTTTTGCCTGATTTAAGGAAGATCAGGAAATAAAACGTTAAATCCGCATCTTTGGATGACATTATAGTAGCACCATAAGGTTTAAAGATTCCATATCCAAATCATGGGGAAAATATAAAGATTCCATGAGGAATGTTTTAAATCATTCACAGAATCTGCCAAGCCCAAAATGTGAAAACGTACGGGAAAATATGAAAATGTGAAAAAAGTGTGAAATTAGCACTCACCTCTTGACTTTGCTAATAATGCGTGTTATATTACGTGTAGAACAAAGGAGGAGGTAAGAAAAAGATGAAATGAGATGTATTTCATAAGTTCCTTCCCATCCAGTTCCAGTACAATATATAACAACCACATAGATTATTAAATAAAGGAGAGATGACATATGTTGATGCCTAGTATTTTTGGAGAAAACTTATTGGATGACTTTTTTGATTACTCATTCGGCAGCCACAAGACATTCGATATGCTGAATACCGATATCAAGGATACTGAAAATGGCTATGAGATAACCATGAACATGCCCGGTGTCAAAAAAGAAGATGTAAAGGCAGAGCTCAAGGACGGCTATCTGACCATACAGGCCACAACAGATTCCAGCAAGGATGAGAAGGATTCCAACGGAACCTACATCCGCAGGGAGCGTTATGTCGGTTCCTGCAGCAGAAGCTTCTATGTAGGTGACGCAGTGACCCAGGAGGACATCAAGGCCAAATTCGAGGACGGCACCCTGAAGATGCTGGTTCCCAAGAAAGAAGCAAAACCGGCCGTGGAAGAGAAAAAGTATATTGCAATCGAAGGTTAAACTGATATGTGACAGACAGACCTAAACATACATTGCTCCCGGAACTGTCTCCGGGAGCCGCACAGATAACAAAGGAGGAATGATGTATGTTAATGCCCAGTATTTTTGGTGAAAATATGTTTGATGAATTTTTCAGGGATCCATTTTTTGACGACAGGGATATGATGAAGCTGGAGAAGAAATTATATGGACGCAGAGGCAAAAACCTGATGAAAACCGACATCCGTGAAACAGATACAGGATATGAGCTGGAAATGGATTTGCCGGGATTTAAGAAGGACGAAATCAAGGTATCCCTCAAGGACGGATATTTGACCATCTGCGCTGCCAAAGGATTGGATAAGGATGAGCAGGAGAAGAACAGCGGCAGATATATCCGCCAGGAGCGTTATGCCGGTGCCTGCGAGAGAAGCTTCTATGTGGGCGGGGATGTGACTGAAGAGGATATAAAGGGTGAATTCAAGCACGGCATCCTGAGACTGTCCATTTCCAAGAAGGAAGCAAAGTCCCTGGCAGAGGAGAAGAAATATATCTCCATTGAAGGATAACCATGACACAACAAAACCGAACCCCGCAGTGCCGGTGATTGTAGTATTACATCATTGGGGCTGTGGGGTTCCCTTTTTTCTGTCCGGTATTTTATTCATCCCCCTGATTATGTGCATGTTTTCGGGCAGAAAGTCCGGCAGCAAAAGTAGAATCGTCGATATTAGGAATTTTGCAAGGGAAAATTAAGAGTTCTCTTCCTGCACTTATAGTATACTTTTAGTATAAAATGGAACAGCGCAGGGAAAGGATGGAACGTGGGATGATGAGAAAACTCTGGGGGATGCGTCATGGGATGATATGGCCTTGGACGATAGTGACTATACTTGCAGTGACTGCACTGCTCTGCGGATGCAGCAGCGCAGTATCTCCCACAGCGGCCAGCAGCGTGGTGCGTGAGCCCACTCTGCCGGAGAGCACGGAATACCCGTCAGAGATGCAGCCGCCGGAAACAGTGTCAGAACCCCGGTACGAAACCGGAACCAGAATGGATGATAACACAGAAGCTCAGACCAGGGCAATTTCCGCCTTATCACATAAACTGCCTGAAATCACAGTAAAACCGGAACAGCTGATGGACGCAGGAGCTCTCTATCCCATGGAGTACGGGACTGATACGGATGTTATATTCTTTGCGGATATAAACCATGATGGAGAACCGGAACGCATCACTGCCGGACTGCTTGATCTCCAAGCATCGGGAGGACAAGATTCCTCCCTTAAGGTACTGGCAGGAGAATCCGCTGATTCCCCGGTCATCTGGAAGCACGACTACAGTCTGGCTCATGCAGGCTGGTCCATGCTGTACCTCTACAGGGAATACGGGGCAGATTATCTTCTGGAATACTCCCCCTATATGAACCAGGGATATGGCGCATACAGTCTCCGGGTCTTTTATATAGGTCCGGATAACAAGACAGTGGAGGTACATTCCCACACGGCAGACTTTGCACTTCAGCAGGAGGACAGGACAGGCTTTTTCGGAGACGCAGACGCCCTTGCAGCATTCATGGATACGGCAGAGAACTACATAAAGAACAGTCTTTTGCTGGTAAGTACTGACCAGGGCGAACTGGCGTACAGCACACCGGAACGTCCGGTTACCCTGGACCATGATAATTCCTTCTTTACTGATTCATGGAATGCAACAGGAAAATGGGACGGGCAGGAAACCATTAGGTATATGTCACAAAAAAACTGGATGGAGACAGAGGGCATTTCCCGGCTTTGCATTTCCCGCCTATCCGGGGATACGGTGAATGTACAATTAAAAAACCGAAATCACTTTTATACCACGTCCGATTGGATGATGGACCAGTTATTTACAGATATGTCCGGCAGGAACTGGACCTTTCTTCCAGACCAGGAACCGCCGCCAGGCCCTCCTGACGCAGTACTGTCTGTTTACAGGAGGGAAGGCGGGGATGTGTTTGTATCATGCTATCAAAAGGAAGAGACAGCAGTCATCTGGACAGCTCCTTTTGTCTATAATATTGCCAACGATATGAGAAGTATTAATGAATGCTATCATATGTCCGCCAATGCAATGGAACACCTTCTATCATGGACTCCATGATGCTGTCTGTAATTTCAGTTCTGTAATGGAATCCGGCAACAGGAGAGTTAAGTATCTGATTTCCGCCAAGCAGTACATAATTCATCAGAGTCACGTCTTCCTACAATTCATAGAATCAGCGGATGAAGAAGACGAAGAATGGTCGCCGGACCAAATCTTACTTGTAGCGGGATGGAAAACACTCTATTTACTGAACTATATTGACTGAATCCTATAAACCGAACCAAAACACATATGAAAACGAAGGTAAAAAACATGAGGCATATCTCTAACAAACTGACAACATCCTTACTCTGCATGGCGCTGTGCGGCGCATTGACTGCCTGCGGACACAAGGAACCATCCCAGGTGCAGTCCCCGGAACAGACAGAAACCCAAAACACTGAGGCAGAACCGGAAATCAGGATTGACACGCAAACGGGCTCCCGGCCTGACCAGGCATCGGCGCAGCAGGGAGACAGCACCGGAGCCCCGGCTGATTCAGACCAGGGGACGGCCGGATATCTGCTGATTAAGGAGCAGACTTTTGATGTGACACTGGAGCCATTGGGCAGCGTCACATTTTCATCCTATGAACCGGACAGCCGTCAAAATCCTCTTGCAGATGTCCTGTTTGAGATAAAGAAGGCCGGAAAAACGGTGTGCCTTCTGGACGGCGTGTACGAGGACAACATACGGAGCAATGAGACGTTTAATAAGGTGGAGGCAGTGTCCTTTCCTGACTATAACAACGATGGTTTCAATGATATCATCATAATATGCAGCTACTCACCGGCCTCCGGGCTGGAGACAGGCACCGGCTATCCTGAGGTGAGAATCTACAGCGGGAAGGCTGACGGCAGCTTTACCCTGGAGAGAAATCTGTCAGAGAACGCCAACTCGGCCCTTGCCGAAAAGACCATACAGTCTGTCCTGGGATTTCTGGGCACGGGAAAGGGCGGGACCAAAGTATCTGCATCCGGCTGGAAACAGGCCTATATCGACCTTCTCCAATCCCAGGACAGCGGTCAGTGGCAGGGGTATAATTTAATTTACATCAATGACGATGCCATCCCGGAATTGGTGGAAATCGGAATCGACGAGGCAACGGGCTGCAATATAGTTAGTTTTGCAGACGGGGCTGCCGATGAAACGCAGCTGTCCCGACTCTCTTTCTCTTATATTGAACGCGGAAATCTTCTGTGCAACTCTGAGGGAAATATGGATTGCTACTACGATATCGTGTACAGCATGGAGTCCGGCCGCCTGATTCCCATTGCATCCGGGTATTATGGGGCAGAGGATAACTCCAATGTGCAGTTTGATGATGAGGGTAATCCCATCTATCAATATGATTGGGAGGGTGTCATGATGACTCAGGAAGAATACAATCAGGCATTCCAGGCTGTCTATGACAGATCCTCTGAGAAGCCGGGATATGAATGGGATAAATGGTTTTCCCTGGAAGGGGTGATTCAGGCCATTGGCGACATCCAATAAACGCCTGGATGGGAGGCAAAGCATTCTGATGAAATGATGCTGTATTTATGCCCATGTCTTTGATATAATGGAATAAATCTGCTTATACTGACAGTGATTCACACCTAACGAGGAGGAGACAAGAACATGCTTTTAGTGGCTAAAAGGGACGGGGAAACCGTGGAATTCCAATTGGATAAGATAACGCTGGCTATCAAGAAGGCATTTAAAGCAACAGGTAAATCATATACGGCTGATATTATTGAGCTATTGTCGCTCCGGGTCACCTCTGATTTCCAGAAGAAGATAAAAGACAGCCGGATTAGCGTGGAGGATATCCAGGACAGCGTGGAAAAGGTCCTGGAGGAATCCGGATACACCGATGTGGCCAAGGCCTACATACTGTATCGAAAACAGCGGGAGAAAATCAGGAATTTAGATAAGACCATCCTGGACTATAAGGATGTGGTGGATAACTACGTAAAGGTGGAGGACTGGCGCGTCAAGGAAAATTCAACCATCACATATTCTGTTGGCGGGCTGATTCTGAACAATTCCGGCGCAGTGACTGCCAATTACTGGCTTACGGAAGTGTATGACAGGGAGATTTCCGATGCCCACGTAAACGGTGACATCCATATCCATGATTTATCCATGCTGACCAGCTACAGCTGCGGATGGTCCCTCAGAAAGCTTCTGCTGGACGGCCTGGGCGGCATCACCGGGAAAATCACCGCATCCCCGGCCAAGCACTTGGCCACCCTCTGCAACCAGATGGTAAACTTTCTGGGAATCATGCAGAATGAGTGGGCTGCCTCCCAGTCATTCTCATCCTTTGACACCTACCTGGCTCCCTTTGTGAAGGCAGATAACCTGTCCTACGATAAGGTGAAGAAATGCATGGAGGCATTTGTCTTTGGAGTCAACACCCCCAGCCGCTGGGGTACCCAGGCCCCATTTTCCCACATTTTCATGGACCTGAAGGTGCCAGGAGACATGGCGGATGAACAGGCCATTGTGGGCGGCAGGAGAATGGAATTTACATACGGGGACTGCCAGAATGAAATGGACATGGTGAACAGGGCGTTCATGGAAACCATGCTGGAAGGCGATGCCAATGGCCTGGGATTCCAGTATCCCATTCCGGCTTATGGGATAGGAGCGGATTATGACTGGTCGGATACCGAACAAAACCGGTTATTGTTTTCCCTTGCATCCCATTACGGGACCCCGTATTTCATCAATTACAAGGGAAACGGCATGAAACCGGAAGATGTAAGGACTTCTTATGATGGAATCCAGCCGGACTTCCATGTACTGCGGAAAAAGGCAGGCGGCTTTTTCGGATACGGGGAGCATACAGGTTCCGTTGGCGTGGTCACGGTCAATCTTCCCCGGATTGCGTACCAGTCAAAGGACGAGAAGGAGTTTTATGCCCGGCTGGACCAGATGATGGACCTGGCTGCCCGTTCCCTGAGCATTAAGCGGAAGGTGATCTCCACCCTGTTAAAGAATGGGCTTTATCCCTATACGGCCTGTTACCTCACTGATTTTGACAATCACTTTTCCTCCATCGGCGTCATCGGCATGAATGAAGCAGGGCTCAATGCACCGTGGCTGAAGGCCGGCCTGGAATTCGAAGAGACAAAGAAGTTCGCTGTCTCTGTCCTGAACCATATGCGTGAAAAGCTGATTGGATACCAGATAGAGTACGGTAATCTCTACGGCCTGGAAGCCACGCCGGCAGAGTCAGCTACCTTCCGCTTCGCCAGACTGGACCGGGAGCGTTTCCCCGGGATCCGGACAGCCGGCCGCGAAGGGGACAAGCCCTATTATACAAACAGCACCAAGCTGCCGGCTGATTATGACGGCACATTGCAGGATGCGCTTATAAACCAGGATTCCCTGCAGCCCCTTTACACCACAGGCACTGTATTCCATGTGTACATGGAGCAGGAACTGGAGGACTGGAAAAAAGCAAGGAACCTGCTCCGCGGCATGATTACAGAGCACCATATCCCCTGCTTCACACTGTCTCCTGTTTACACCATCTGCCAGACCTGCGGCTATCTGCCCGGCAGACAGGAGATTTGTCCGAAATGCAAAGGCACCGCAGATGTTTACAGCAGGATTGCGGGCTATTACAGGCCGGTCCATGACTGGAACGACGGCAAGGCACAGGAGTTTAAAAACAGGGTTATGTTCCGTATCTGAGAATGACGGTTCCATAACCGTGGATCTTATATTTACCTCCGGCAAACTGGCCGTATTTTTGCATTATGACAGGAGAGACTGCGAATGACGATGGATGTTTATGTGGCGAGTGCGTTCAGCAAAGATAACAGGGGCGGAAATAAGGCGGGCGTGGTGCTGCAGCGGGCCCGCCTGAATGAAGCAGAAAAAACAAAAACAGCCTTTCTGCTGGGATATTCAGAGACAGCCTTTGTGGATGATTCAGAGCTGGCTGATTTTAAGTTAGAATACTTTACCTCTGAGGGGGAAGTCCCTCTGTGCGGTCATGCCACAATAGGGACTTTTACTGTGCTGCGGCATTTAGGGATGCTTAAAAAACAGGAGTATACCATTGAGACAAAATCAGGTATATTGAGAATACGTGCGGATGAAAACGGCCTGATTTTCATGGAGCAGAATACCCCGAAATTCTATGAAAAGCTGGATAAGGGGGATGTGGAGGCATGTTTTAATCCGGACGGCATCGCCGATACCTTACCTGTGCAAATTGTGTCCACGGGATTAAGGGATATTATGGTTCCGGTGACGGACCCTGAGATTCTGGGCAGGATGACGCCTGATTTTGCCGCCATCACCAGGCTAAGCCGGGAGAAAGAATGCATCGGCATCCATGCGTTCTCCCCTGCAAAAGAGACGGGCCTGACCGCCATATGCAGGAATTTTGCCCCGCTTTACGGCATAGATGAGGAATCCGCCACCGGCACCTCCAACTGTGCGCTGGCCTGCTATTTATACGAGTACGCATCAAAACAAGACCAGTATATCTTTGAACAGGGGCATAATCTAAACAGCATTTCCAGAATATACGTTAATCTGGATACCGAAGATAATACGATTACGGGGGTATGGGCGGGAGGATACGGGTATTTGTCCTCTGTGAGAAGTGCTGCGGTTTAACCATCCATCTTCCCAGCCATACCAGACAGATTCAGTAAGAGGAGCCGGACCTATGTATAAAATTTTCATTGTGGAGGACGACCACGTCATCGCGGGGGTATTGGCAGACCATTTACGGTCATGGGGGTGGGAAACCTTGTGTGCAGTGAACTTTGAGGATGTATTGGGTGAATTTGTGGCCTTTGGGCCGCAGATGGTACTTTTAGACATCTCCCTTCCCTTTTATGACGGATATCACTGGTGCCGCCAGATCCGCCAATGCTCCAGGGTACCTGTCATATTTATTTCCTCTACCTCTGACAACCTCAATATAGTGATGGCTATGAACATGGGCGGTGATGATTTTATTGCCAAGCCCTTTGATTTGGATGTCCTGACAGCTAAAATACAGGCATTGCTGCGAAGGACCTATGAATTTGCAGGACAGAACCGTCTGCTGGAACACCGTGGCGCTGTGCTGGATGTGGATGACGGGGCATTGTATGTGGACGGCAATAAGCTTACCCTGACACGGAATGAACAGAGAATCCTCCAGATTCTCATGGAAAATAAGGGACGGATTATAAGCCGCGATACCCTGATGCTGCGTTTGTGGGAATCCGACAGCTATGTGGATGATAATACACTGACCGTAAATGTCACACGGCTGCGAAAAAAGCTGGAGCAATCCGGTTTGTCTGATTTCATCCAGACCAGAAAAGGCTGCGGATATCTGATTGAGTGATTGGGAGGTCATGTATGGCAGAGAATACAAGAAATAGTTCCAGTGGGCCGCTGGCCATGGAATATTTGAAGCGGTACAGGGGGTTTATCAGCCTCATTTTACTTTTTACCGCGATCTTTGGCGCTGTATTTTATGGATACCGTCTGCCTGCGGAGGCAGTCCTGTACGGATTCCTGCTGTGTATCTGCGCTGCGGTCCCGCTTGTTGCATGGCATTACAGGCAATTTTGCAGAAAGGCCGGCTTATTATCCCGTATGGAATCTGCTTTCATGCGCGACCCGGACCATTCTTACATTGAGTCCTATCCTGACTCCGGTTCATTGCTGGAAACAGAATACCAGAATCTGCTGACATTGGTCGGCAGGGACAGGGAACGAATCCGCAGCCAGGCTGAAAGGGAACGGAATGAAATGTCTGACTACTATGCCATGTGGGTCCATCAGATAAAGACACCCATTGCGGCCATGAGGCTTTTACTGCAGAAGCAGGAGAGCGAATCAGCCCCGGAGCTTACAGAACAGCTGTTTAAAATTGAGGAATATGTGAACATGGTACTGCAATACCTGCGGCTGGACAATCACAATGACCTGATTGTCCAGTGGAATGACCTGGACCGCATTGTGCGGCAGGCCGTACACAAATATGCCGGAATGTTCATACGGAAAAGACTGTCATTAACCTATGAACCGCTTAACCGCAGAGTTCTGACTGATGAAAAATGGCTGGTGTTTGTGGTGTAACAGATTTTGTCCAATTCCGTGAAATATACAAGGCAGGGCGGAGTCACCATATGGGTGGAAGAAGATCCCGAAACAACCCTGGTCATCCGGGACACCGGAATAGGAATTGCATGGGAAGACCAGCCCCGTATTTTCGAGAAAGGCTTTACCGGTTATAACGGACATTCTGATAAGCGTTCTTCCGGCATCGGACTCTATCTGTGCAGGAGAATTCTAAGGCGCCTGTCACACAGCATATCGGTTGAATCAGAACCAGGTAAGGGCACCGTGGTCCGGATTCGTCTTGGAAGTGAATCCCTTCCGGTGGAATAACCCCCTTCACCTTGTTTTACCTGACAGATACCGCGGCCAATCTTACAAAAATGTAAGCCTCCAAAGGAAAATGTAAGATACAGCCATGGCAGCCCTTTCCCTGATTTTGTATAATGCATGTGTATTACATCTTATGTCACTTGGAAATGACCGATAAATGAGATTGGAGGAATAAAGCATGGCTGTTTTGGATGTACGGCACCTGAAAAAAATATACACCACCCGCTTTGGCGGAAACCGGGTCCAGGCCCTGGCGGATGTCAGCTTTACAGTGGAAGAGGGAGAGTTTGTTGCCATCATGGGGGAATCCGGTTCCGGAAAGACAACGCTGCTCAATATACTGGCAGCCCTGGACCGGCCAACTTCCGGTTCTGTCTTTCTAAAGGGAACTGATTTAAACAGCATCCCGGAGCACAAGATGGCGGAGTTTAGGCGAGGCCATCTGGGATTTGTATTCCAGGATTTCAACCTGCTGGATACCTTTACGGTAAAAGATAATATCTTTCTGCCCCTGGTGTTATCAAAGCTTCCCTATGAGGAGATGGAGCGCAGGCTTGTGCCTCTTTCCGCAAAGCTGAGGCTGTCCGAACTGCTGAATAAATTTCCCTATGAAATATCCGGCGGACAGAAACAGAGAACCGCAGCAGCACGGGCCCTCATTACCAATCCGGGCATCCTGCTGGCGGACGAGCCCACCGGGGCCCTGGATTCCAAGGCAGCAGACGGACTTCTTCGGATGTTCGGGGAAATCAACCGGGAAGGGCAGACCATCCTGATGGTGACCCACAGTGTCCGGGCAGCCAGCCATGCCGGGCGCGTGCTGTTTATAAAGGACGGTGAGGTATTCCATCAGCTCTACCGTGGAAAGAAAACAAATGATGAGCTGTACCAGAACATTGCAGATACATTGACTATGATAACGACAGGTGGTGATCGGGCATGAATGGTATATTCTACTTAAAACTGGCAGTTCAGAACATCCGGAAAAATGCCCGGACCTATGTTCCGTATATCCTGACCTGCACCGGGTCCGTGATGATGTTTGACATTCTTCTCACCCTGGCCTCCAATGAACAGATTGCCCAAATGAATGGCGGCTCCGACATGCGGACCATTTTAAATCTTGGATGCTTCATCACCACGCTGTTTACCGGGGGATTCCTGTTCTATACAAACAGCTTTCTGATGAAACGGCGGAAGATGGAGATTGGGCTGTATAACATACTGGGGATGGGCAAGCGGCATATCGGGAAAATCCTGTTTTTTGAAACCCTCATCATTGCTGCCATAAGCCTTACAGCCGGAATCGCAGGAGGATTTATCCTGTCCAAAGCAGTCTATCTTTTGCTGCTGGGCCTGCTGGAAGCGCCTGTGCAGTGGGGATTCTACTTTTCCGGAACAGCGGCCGCCTTATCCATTCTCTTATATGGATTGGTGTTCCTGGTCATTCTCGCTGTCAATTTGGCCAGGGTACACATAAGCAGCCCGGTGGACCTCCTTCATGGCAGCCGTATGGGAGAAAGGGAGCCGAAAACTCACGGCATCACTGCCATAGCCGGTATCCTGGCCTTGGGGAGCGGATATTACATGGCCATTACTACCAAAAATCCGGCCCTTGCAATCAGTGTGTTTTTCCTGGCATCCATCCTTGTGATGATTGGCACATACCTTCTGTTTACCGCGGGAAGCATCGCACTTTTAAAATTCCTGAAAAGGCGGAAGGAGTTTTATTACAAGACCAGTCATTTCATATCTGTATCCGGACTTTTGTACCGCATGAAGCAGAACGCCGCGGGTCTGGCAGGTATCTGTATACTGTCCACCTCCGTACTGGTCATGCTGTCCAGCACAGTGGCCCTCTATGTGGGTATGGACGATGTCCTGAGGAACCGCTTTCCGCGCAATATCATGCTGGAGGCGGATAAGGCCGCGGACAGCGATGAGGAAGTCATCACATCTGCCGTTAAAGAGGTGCTGTCAGCCAATCACATATCCGAAAAAAACACTCTGGCCTACCGGGACCTGCCGCTTCTGGTGATGGAAGTCAAGGAGGGCGCCTTTGATGTACGCCAGTTATACACCGCAGAAGATTTGGAGCGGATCAGTCCCATGTATGTCATGACCCAGGATGACTACAACCGGATAACAGGAAACAGCGCAAAGCTGACAGAAGGCCAGTGCATGGTCATTACCCGGGAAAAAACCTATCAGAAAAATGATCTGACCCTTTTGGGAAGAACCTATGAAACTGTGCCGGCCGGAGATTATGGGCTTTGGGAGGGAGCTGATACATTTGGATCTGTGGTATATTATCTGATCGTACCTGACATGGAGGAAATGCAGATTCTGGAGACTCTCCAGCAGACGCAGGCAGAGGAATTTGCGTCCCATATCCAATACCATTACGGATTTGATTTAGACCAGGACAAAGACACGCAAATCCGTATTTTTGAAGAAATCATGACAAAGGCTTCCGTTATTCCCGAAGGTTTCCGGGGAGAGTGCGCGGCCCTTCAGAGGGCCTCCTATTATTCGCTGAATGCCGGACTGCTGTTCCTTGGACTTTTTCTGGGCGCCCTCTTTGTAATGGCCAATGTTCTGATTATCTACTATAAGCAGGTGACAGAGGGCTATGATGACAAGGGCCGCTATGAAATCATGCAGAAAGTCGGGCTGTCAGGAACAGAAATCAAGCAGTCCATACGTTCCCAGATACTGTTAATGTTCTTCCTGCCCTTAGCTGCCGCAGCCATGCACATCACAGCAGCCTTTCCCCTTATTACAAAGCTGCTGTCAGCCATGAACCTGACCAATGTAAGGCTTTTTGCAGCCACCACGACCGGAACCCTGGCAGTGTTCGCGGTTATCTATGCGGCTGTATATATACTCACATCCAGGGTGTATCTGAAAATCGTCAGCTGACAAAGCATCATCCATTGTCCCATATCTCATGCCATGCTTCGTAATAATCGCAGCGGTACCCGTCACAGGCAGTTAGCAGATAACGGCCTGCCAGCTGTCCGCAGCCATATCCCATGGACCGGGCGGCTTCCAGGATGCTCCGGCGTTATTACAGTCAGGGGATTGGGCATTTACTCACCTCATCCTATGGAAACGTAAACCTGACGGGAAGGAAAGCAGAGCAGATAACCAAAGGTATCACGCAACAGCAGACTAAGGCTGTCGGTACGGCAAGGCGATGATTGCTGACGGATTTTCCCTGGAAATGTCAGATGGCAGCTGCAACCTGAAACAGGCTGATTTAAAACAGACTGACTTTGAGCAGGAAGAGGATTACGAGAAAGACCATGGTTCCAAACGGAATATAAATGCATCTGCGTCTGACGGAGATATCGTGCTTTCCTTTACAGTAGGAAAATAGGTTGTTGGTCCATGAAGTATATGGTACAATCTGTTTATGAATGACAGAAAAGACAGGAAGGTAACTGACAGATTATGATAAACAGAGAAGACATGCTGGAGCTTACAAGACGGATGACCCTTTCCCGCACCTCCTTTACCAGGATTGCGGGATGTTATGTGGACAGGGATGGGGATTTTGACGGAAGTTTTAATATTAATTTTCTGAAATTATCAGCATCAGAACGGACAAAGAAACTGAAGCTGGCTAAGGAAATCCCCTTTGCAGCCACGAATGTGAACCTGAAAAAGTATGAATATCCTCAAAGCGCACGGAAACCTGGAAGTATGTGGCAGCTGCTCATGGCCATGAACGAATGCGGCCTGAAAAATGATGCCCTGATGGATACCTTTTATGATGTTGTCATGGAGCATTACCGTGCAGACAGGGAGTATGCCATCCTGGTTTTCCATGACCGTTATGATATCCCGGCAAAAGGTTCTGACAAGGAACGCCAGTGGGAATCAGAAGAAGTATTTGAATATATGATTTGCGCCGTCTGCCCACTGAGCGGGGAGTATGAGCCGGATAAACCCGTATGCGGCTTTTTATTCCCTGCCTTTACGGACAGGAGCGGGGATCTGAATCACATTGATGTGTTTCAGGCGGATGCGGACAAGCCTCACAATGAAATACTGAAGCTTTTGGGAATCAATTGACAGAGTTTGGACTTCCGGATGTAGAGAGTGTGCCTGACACCCTCCAAAATCTGGAAGTCCTATTCAATGCCCTTACGCGGCTGGACGGTTACCTGATATCCGACATCCGGGACTGCGTTCTCTGCCTTATGATACCGGCTATGTATTTCTGTTCATCCTCATTATGCTGGCGCTGGAATTCTATCCACTGGGGAAAATCGCAGACCGAATGTTCTGGAAACACACCCGGGAAGTCCTCGATTTTCATGGGTGTAAGGACAGGGCGGAGGAAGTGAACCAGGAGCTGAAAAAGAAGCTGGCAGAGGACGGAAGCCTGTCAACGGCCAACAGTCTGTCCATTCTGGGTCTGGATCTGCTGCTCGTATTTTTCTGCAAACAGGTAACCACGGCAATTTTTCTGTATTTCAGCTACACCAGATAAAGGGGGCCCGTCACAACGAATATACCCGTTCCGCAAGGGTGGCGAGCATGCCAGTTTGATGGATTCCGTAAGCAAGCAGACGGTGAAAAACCTGGTGCATGATACAGTAATTGAACTGCCGATTCAGGAACAGGAGGAGAAAAAAAGAATCCGGCACCTGCATATCGAAGCAGATGAGGATCATGTTGCAGCCCAGTTTTTTGAGAAGAAGGGGGATTTGAAGCGGGATAGAGAGGGGCGAAAGAACAATACCCTGATGCCCAAGCTGATCTGTGTTTATGAGGATATTGTAGAGGAAAACGGAGAGAAGTCCAAGTCCAAGAGATACCGTCTAATGGGAAAACACTATTTCAGCGGACTATATCCGGGAAAAAAGAATGAAGAGCTGTGGGAAGAGGTAAGAGATTATATCGGAGCGACCTATGACCTGGAATACCTGGAAAAGATCTATATTGCAGGAGATGGATCTGCCTGGATTAAAGCAGGGTGCGAGGTCCTTGAAAAAGCCCAAAGTAGAGTAAAGGTAGTGAACCTGGTAAAATAGGGGAAATTGACGCTACCATAATTGTAAATTACTCTTGACGGCACATCTAGTATGTGTTATAACACATATATAACAGATAGGGTTATGGATCAAAGGGAAACTATGAAACTGTCATTTTGAAAATGTTTGTTTTATAAGAAAGAACCCGAACCGGCAGCGAAAAAAAGAAGTGTAATACAATCAGGAGATAATGTAGTAGCGAAGGTATGCGGGGGAGCATTTAAGTGTTCTCCCGTTTTTCTCTTATCTAAATATCCAAAGGAAAGAAGGGGAGCATGAATGATGAAAAAAGATTATTATGATGTTTTAGGTGTCAGCAGGACAGCAGATGCCGCAGCAATTAAAAAAGCATACAGGAAACTGGCAAAAAAGTATCATCCGGACAGTAATGTGGGAAATGCCCAGGCAGAAGAACGTTTCAAAGAACTAAATGAGGCCTATGATATACTGGGTGACGAAAAACAACGGGAATTATATGACCAGTATGGACATGCAGCATTTGATGAGACAGCCGGAGCTTATGGAAGCACAGAAAGCAATGGTTTTGAGAATAACCCCCATTATGCCTACGGAGATATGAATAATGGCTATCGTGAATATCATTTTGTAGGCGGAGAGGATATGGACGATATTCTGAAACATATTTTCGGAGGTTCTGGTGCTTTTCAGAGAGGAACAGCGAATGGATTTCGGGGTAACGGATTCAACAAAAGCTATTCCAGACACGGATTCCCGGAAAAGGGGGCAGACATTCAGAGCAGCATAGAAGTCAGTTTCGATGAAGCGGCCTTTGGCTGCAAAAAAATAATCCGTCTGCAGGACGAAAACGGACAGGTGCAGTCAATGGAGGTAAATATTCCGGCAGGCATTGCAAACGGCAAAGTAATTCGTTTAAAAGGAAAAGGTATGGCCGGAACCAATGGCGGAGAGCCTGGAAATCTGCTCCTGAACATAACAGTACATGACAAACCGGGATTTCGCAGAGACTGTCAGAATGTTTATACAACCGTTACAATTCCGTTTACAACAGCAGTGCTTGGTGGTGAAGTCAAGATTTCCACGATTTATGGTGATGTTATGTGCAAGATAAAGGCAGGTACACAGTCCGGAAGCCAGATTCGTCTGAAGGGTAAGGGCATTGTGACCTCAGGAAATCCAGCTGTACATGGCGACCAGTATGTGACAGTAGAGGTACAGGTTCCAAAGAACCTGACGACAGAGGCAAAGCAGAAATTAAAAGAATTTGAACAGCTCTGCAATGAAGCTGGCAAAAGTGCCCATGGCGGATATGCCGCTTGAAGATATAAGTTTTTACTGTGAAACATAACCTTCCGGGTAGCCAAAAAAGCGCAGACTTCCCCCTTGAAACTTTTTCAAAAGCGCAGACTTCCCCCTTGAAACTTTTTCAAGTTTTTTTAAAGAATTATGAACTTAGCTGACAGATTCAGGTGGCAGCTGCCGGGACTTCCCAGCCAAGCGCTTTTAGCTTTTTCAGGTACGCGTTGATTTTGCGCTCCTTGTTGAATTGGTTGTAATAATCAGCCCCAAGATCCTTGAAGGCTACTCCGTCTTTGAGGATATGGTAAATGGCTATCAGCATCGAATGGGCGACTGCGACATAGGCGCGCTTACTTCCCCTGTGAGCGCTGATGCGCATAAACTGCGCATGGAAATACGACTTTTTATTTTTTACTGTG